>JBFWOF010000013.1:0-116270 GCA_050250665.1 Lysobacterales bacterium
ACGCTGGCCAGACCGCACACGGGCGGAGTGCTGGCCAGACCTCAAGGCGGCGCGCGCCGTGGCGATCGCGGCCCCAACACGCTTGAATGATTGAGGGGCACCACCAGGGCGGAACGCTGGCCAGACCGCAACCCGGCGCGCGCCGTGGCGATCGAGCGGCATCGGTGCCGGCGTGCCCGAGCTGGCGAAGCCCCGAGCCCGAGGGGCATCACCAGGGCGAAGCGCTGGCCAGACCGCAAGGCGGCGCGCGCCGTGGCGATCGAGCGGCATCGGTGCCGGCGTGCCCGAGCTGGCGAAGCCCCGAGCCCGAGGGGCATCACCAGGGCGAAGCGCTGGCCAGACCGCAAGGCGGCGCGCGCCGTGGCTCGTGACACCACTGGCGACACAATCACAACAGCCCCCGCTTTGTCCGGTTGCGTCCGGCAAAGCCCAAAGCGTACCGCTTGTCCGAAATGTATACACAGAGAGACGCGACCCATTGCGTCTCAAAAGTCGTTCCACTATGCTGTCTCACAACATCTAAGGATATAGGAGACACGGAAATGAGCCAGCAAGTCGGATACGCCCGCGTCTCGTCGGTTGGTCAGTCGCTTGACGTGCAGATGGAAAAGCTGACGAATGCAGGATGCGCGCGAATCTTCGCCGAGAAGAAGTCGGGCCGCGTCTCCGAGAACCGCCCGCAGTTGCAAGCATGCTTGGCATACGTCCGTGAAGGTGACACCTTGGTTATTTCTCGGCTGGACCGGATGGCCCGTTCCGTTCTGGATCTGGCCAAGATCGCCGACAGTCTGGAGAAGAAAGGCGTTGCGCTGCGCGTGCTGGATCAATCCATTGATACGTCAACATCCGAGGGGCGCTTGATGTTCGGCCTACTGGGTGCTTTCGCGCAGTTCGAGGCGGACATCCGCGCAGAGCGTCAGCTTGACGGTATCTCGCTCGCGAAGCAAAAAGGCGTCCAGTTTGGACGCAAGGCAGTGCTCACGGATGACCAAAAAGCAACCATCCGCCGCCTGCATACGGAAGAGAGCTTCTCCGTTGGTCAGCTTCAGAGCAAGTTCCAAGTCGGGCGCGCCACCATCTACCGCGCACTTCAGGAAACCGCCGGCAGCACACCCTAACCGGAGCCAGCGCACAGCCGAGCCGGGCGCCAGAGCTGGCGAGCCCAGGCGCAAGCGCCAGCCCAAGGGGCACCAGGGCGGCGCGCTGGCCAGGCCTCAACCCGGCGCGCGCCGTGGCGATCGAGCGGTGCCGGCGTGCCCGAGCTGGCGCGCACGGCCGCGGCACGGGATCGAAGGGCACCAGGGCGGAGCGCTGGCCAGGCCACAACACATTCGCACCGCGCAGCGGGGCACATTCGGCCGGAAAGTCCGACGGCAGGGGAAACAACACGCGCGGAAATTGACACTCCGGCAGTGGCCGCGCGCTTGCGGAATCAAGAGGCAGCACCAGGGCGGAGCGATGGCCAGACCGCAAGCCGGCGCGCGCCGTGGCGATCGAGCGGTGCCGGCGTGCCCGAGCTGGCGCGCAAGGCCGCGGCACGGGATCGAAGGGCACCAGGGCGGAGCGCTGGCCAGGCCACAACACATTCGCACCGCGCAGCGGGGCACATTCGGCCGGAAAGTCCGACGGCAGGGGAAACAACACGCGCGGAAATTGACACTCCGGCAGTGGCCGCGCGCTTGCGGAATCAAGAGGCAGCACCAGGGCGGAGCGATGGCCAGACCGCAAGCCGGCGCGCGCCGTGGCGACCGAGCGGTGCCGGCGGCCCGAGCTGGCGAGCACGGCCGCACGGGATCGAGGGGCACCAGGGCGGAGCGCTGGCCAGACCGCAAAGCGGGCGAATCGTCCGAAGCCGTCCGTACATGTCCAGACGTGGGGCGGGCTTGTCCCAGTAGTTGCCTAAAACTGGGACAAACTGGGACAGCCTAAGCTATTGATTAGAAAGGCTGTCCCAGTTGTCCCAGTTGTCCCAGCTCGGAAAGGTGAAAGTGTAGGAGGGTTGCGGATGGCAAGCGACACGGAAGCCGAGCCAGGACCGGCAGGGAAGCGCGCGAAGCTATGCATCTGTGTGAAGCACTGGGACACTGGGACTCTATGGCTCGCCTTCGTAGGTCTGCCGTATGTGCTCGTCCGCCTCAGCATCCGACCACCCATAGAACACACGCCCCTCTATCCGATCCCAAAGGCGCTCAAACTCGTCACCGCCCGCCTCACGACAATCCGCAAGCTGTTCCCATGCCGCGTCAATTTGTTCAGCGAAGGCGCACAGCCTTGCGGCCAGGTCATCAGTGGACAAGTGCCGCTCCTTCCTGAACGCGACCTCAGCCGCGAGCCGCCGAGTCAGCTCGCCAACCTGCGCCCTTAGGCTGCTGACCTGACGGCCAGGGTCTCGCTGCGCTGAATCTTCTGCCAACAATCGCCGGATGGTATCCACCGATCCGCTTCCTGACACACCGGCATTACCGCGCAGCCCACCTCGCGAAGGGTCGGCAGTGGCTAGCAGCTTGGTCAGGCTTGCGACCACCGACACCCTTCCATGCTTGTTTACGTCCAACCTGCCAGCCGCAGCCCATCGGCTCACGTTCGCAGCGCCAACACCAAGCAGGCGCGCAAATTCCGCCTTTGTGCATTCATGGGGAAGGCCGGCCACATCCGTCACTTTATTCATTCACGCACCCCGCATTTTTATGCAAAACACAACAAAACTTGCGCCCAAAATCAACTCAATTGACCGATATGTGTATGATCTGACTACCATTTTCGCGGGGCCTTGCCCACCCGCACAAGAAAACTTGTGGGGAGGACCCAAGTCGATATGCATATTCATGGCATAAACATGCCGCGCGGATGAATTTCCTGCGGCCCGTCGGCCGCCGCCGATGACTATTTCTAACCACACATCACTTACACTTTCACCTTTCCGAACTGGGACAACTGGGACAACTGGGACAGCCTTTATAATCAATGGCTTAAGCTGTCCCAGTTTGTCCCAGTTTCGGGCAGCTACTGGGACAATTCGCACGCCATCCGGACGCCAGCGGATGCGGCCGGACGATCCGACGCAATGGGCTACCTTCACGGCACCGCGTCCCATATCGCCGGCAGCACGCGATAGACCCGCATCAACGCACCATCGGGTAGCCGTTCCTTGCGCGTCGCGCTATCGCCTTGTGGCATCAGTGCACCGCACTTCACCAAGAGCCGCGCAACTTCGCGCGCGTCGAACCCTGCGCAGACTTCATGTCGGAAGGACTCAGGAAAGATCAGATACTCTTGCCCGCCGCCTTCGACCTTCTTACGCCACCCGCAGCGCATCAAGGTTCGCGGCGCCCGGTCATCCTCGCCGCGGTCATACCCAGAAAAGCGCGCTTCTCCGTTCTGCTCCAGGAAGTGCCTAACCTGAGCCAGCATCGCCGCCGGCTCGCTTTCGCCCTTGCTCCCGCGGTTGGCCAGCCAGTCCGCAAAGCAGCGGCGCACAGCGTCATATGCCTCACTCTCGCCCCACCCGGTGATGCCGTACTCTGACGCCAAGCGCCCGCCCGCTGCGATCAACGCGAACCGCTGCGCCACGCGCCGCACTTGTCCAGACGCATCGGTCCCGGATAGCTCTGCAGCCAAGCTAGGCACGTATTCCCGAAGGAAGCCGCGGGCGCGATCAAGGTTTTTGGTCAACGCTTCCACGAACGCCGGAAGTGCGGTCCCGTGGTAGCGCGACGCAGCAGCGCGCAGCGCATCCGCAAACGCACCCGGAAGCATTCCATCTGGCACCAGGTCAAACACGCCCAGTCCCGCGCCGGCATCGGCGGGAAGGTCGATAACGCGAACCTCCATACCTGCCCGCTGGCGCCCGCCGGCTTCGGCCATCAAGTCCGCAAGCCCAATCTCGCCATTGCTCAGGAACAGAACACGCCAGGTTGCAGGCGCCCGTAGCGAGCCATCGCGCCGCGAGCGGCTCTTACCAGCGCCGTTGCTCAACAGGTATGCAACGCCGGCCGCGGAACGCGGCTCTAACTGGCCTATCTCATCCAGGCAGAGCAACAAGTCAGAGTGCAGCGCGGCCACGCTTTCCAGGCTGTTATCGGTCGCCTTCCATTGGCGTACGTAGCCATCGGGCGGCGCCGCCCCGAACACGGACGCAGCCACCACCAGCGCCGTTGACTTGCCCGCAGACGAGCCGCCTTTCATGTGCAGCCCGCCACCTTCGGCGCCGCAGATGCCCAGGCACACGGCCGCAAAGCCCATCGAAAGGGCCAGCACAAAGCGACTGTTGCCGGCGCACGGTGCGGACACATGGCGCCGCCATTCCCCCAGGGTGCCAGCGCTGCACAGCTTGGCGCCCTCGCTGGCCCCCGCCTGCAAGATGATTGCTTCCTCGCCAGTGTCGCCGATGGTTCGATCAGGCAGCACGAAGGCGCCGCCATGCCAGCCAGTGCGCGCGACGCACCGGGCAAGGCGGCCCGGTGCAGCGCTCAAGATATACTCCACCAGGCGCCGCCGCCGGTTCGGATCGGGTGTGATTTCCAGCCCTTGCCGTAACAGTTCCTCGCGCAACTCGTCGCCGCCGCGTGCGGTCATGCTCGCCGGCATTGCCCAGGTGTGCGTGGTCCCGTCAGGGTCAGCGAAGGACAGCAGCCGCCCCCATTCGTTGCCGGTGGCGTCACGGGTCAATGCCTCCACCTTGAGCGGCGCACAGATGAACTGCGGCTCACCTTCCACCAGCTCGCCGCTACCGCCTGCGGTGCCGACGGGTTGCCAGTAGATCCCGGGCCGCAAGCCGCGCGAGTCGCCTTGCTTGATCTCGACAAAGCCGGAACGGGGCGCACCACGCCCGCTTGCGGCGCGCGCCGGCTCACGGGTGCGCCGCGCGCCCCCGGCTGGCTTGCTGGCCTGCGTGAACTCCAACACACGCGCCAGCGCTTCCCCGTCGATCCCTTCGGCCAGCGCATCCGCCGCGCCCCAGCCCTCGGGCAATGGCTCGTCGCGCAGCGCCGCAGGGCGATGCTCGGCTATGGCTTCCGGTTTCACGATCGCCACCGATTGCGCGCCCGCGGCAGTTGCGAGGCGCACCACGTCGGCCGCATAGGCCGCGCCCGGGCCGTCAGCATCCGGCCACACCAGGACACGCCGGCCACGCAGAGGCGCCCAATCAGACTTGCCCGCAGATCGCGCGCCGTTCGAGCTGGTGACGACTGCGAACCCCGGCAGCAACAATGCCGCCGCGTCCGCGTCCTTCTCGCCTTCCGTCACCAGGACGAACGCGCCCGGCCGATCGCCTAACCGATCGAGCCCGTACAGGGGCCGCGGTTCCGGCAATGCACGCCAGTGCCAACGCAGCCCGCCCGGATCGCGCCAACAGGTCAGGGGCAATACTTCCTTACCCTTGCCGGTATCAAAGCGGCAGACGCGCGCCAGCTCACGCCCGTCGCGATCGCGATAGACCCACACCGCGGACGGCTTGCCATGCTTCGGATGCGCGGCCGGGGCCGCGGGTGCGTCATCAGGCACGGGAGAAACGGGGGCGGCGCCCCCCTTTGCTGGCGCTGGCTCGGCGCGCATCGGGTCCGCCGGAGCTTCGCCACTGCGCAGCCCCAGGAACTCCGCGAGCTTGTCCGCCGCGGCGCCCTGAGTGCATCCATCCAGATACGCCACCAACGCCACCAGATCGCCGCCGCGCGCGTCGCTGGCGAAGTCCGCCCACTTCCCGTTATTGCAGTTGATCGAGAACGAACCGGAGCGGCTATCGTTGCGGGTCGGATTGCGGGCCTTCCATTCGTGACCCTCGCGCTTGCCTTGTGGCAGCCAGCGTGCCAACACCGAATCCACCGACGACAGCGCCGCCGCCGCGATCGTGGCGAAGCTATGGCGCTGCCTCTTGCCGCGATCATTCGGCATCGCGGCGCCACCTCTTGGAGGGGTTTGCGAGCCAGTACGCCACGTAGGCCGCGGCGCGCGCTTTCTCGTCGCTGGTCAGAATCGACGCGCAATCATCTGGACGAAGTACCCGCCCACCTTCCCGGCGCGTCGCTTGAAGCGCGTAGAGCGATCGGGCGAGTTGCCATGCGTTTTCCGCTGGCTCGTCAGGGGTCGCCAGGAACACATCGCCAATGCAGCGCGGCGCCGCGCACAAGGGGAAGTGATGGCCGCGGTGGAACATGTCGCAGCGCCGACAATAGAACGTGGCGGGCGCGTGATCTGCCTCGTCGCCGTGCGCATAGAAGCGCACGCCAACGCGGGATGTAGGCACGGGGTCGGCGCGCCAATGGCGTATGCGCGCGTCGATCATGGCAGTTGGCCGGTGCCAGCATTGGCGATCAGCTCCCGCACATCCGCGGCGCGCCAACAGGTGCAGCGCGGCCCGACCTTGATCGACTTTGGGTAGCGCCCGACGCGCACGCCTTCCCACCAGGTGGAAGCGCTCACAGGGAAGACGGCGAGCACTTCGGGCAAACGTAGCAGACCATCGCCCGCCAGCAGAGCCGCGGCGCGATCTGCGGCTAATTTGTGGCGTGTGGCGCTACGCTGGGCAGGGTCAACACGCCGGGAGGCGCGTTTCGGTTTTGGCTTGGCCGCACTCGCGGCAGATTGTCCAATGTCCACAATACTCTCCAGACACGGGCGAGACTGCCCGGCGGAGACAAATACTGTGTACTAACAACCGCTTCGGCTACGCGGCTAGGCCTAAGTTCGCACCGATAGGCCTAGCTTCGCGCTGCTAGGCCTATCGTCGCTTTACGTCAAGGCCGACGGCTTGGCTTTACGCCATTCCGTGATCCACTTCAACGCGGTTGAGTAGGCCGCGTGTTTTGCCTCTTCAATCGCTAGCGCAACTAGGTGGTTGTTCGGCTTTGGCTCTTTGTTGCGCATCGCAACCCATAGTGCTTTTGCTTCCTCCTTTTTGCTTTTGGCGTGCTTCGCAATTCCGCCCTTCCGGCCAGTTTCGGCAAACGCAGCCTTGATCTCGGCATGCACAATTGCATCAATGTCGGCTACCGTAGCCGACGCAGATGCCACCGCCGCGCCCACCGAGAAAGCGACCACAGCGACGGCTTGCCATGCCCGATTAGTGCCCCCAGCAGCCTCATAGCGTGCCGCCTCGCGAAGCGCTATCACGGCGCGATATGTCATGGACTCCGTAACCGAAGCCCAGTCAGGGATTACAAAGCCCCCGGAATCATCGAAGTGGCAAGACCCGCCCCGAGTGCTGGCGATTTCCATCCACTCGTCTTTGTCGGTTGCAACCTTCCAGCCTTCCAGAATTGCCGCGCTCACACGTTCCAGGCGCGTGCAATATTCGGCAGAATCGTAGCCGGAAGGCCCAACGTAGTAAGCTTCTACTGGATGCCTTTCCCACTTTGGACGGAGTACTTCCAACTCATCCAGTGCCGCCGTTAGCGCTTCGGAAAGAGTACGTCCGTCTACACGACTCCATGCCATCCGAGCCGGTTTCGCTTTCGCAATGGCCATTTCACATGGACGCATCCACAGCGCCGCGACGAATGCCGGCGCCGTTCCCTCTGGCCAGAGCTCAGCGAAACTTATCAGCACGACGCGCCCCCCTAAACTGCGAAAAAAGCTCGCGCCTTGTATCGTCCTTCCTTGCCATGGTCGCCCACTCCTATCAGTTGGCGGTCGCGGTAGGCGCCCCGCGGTGTTCGAGCACCGCGGGGCGCCGTTGTATTAGTCACTCAGCGGGCGCACCCACGACAGGCCGGCGCCTTCGCACATCAACAACCGGAATGCTGGCGTATTCACCCTGCGGCCCGTCTACCTCTTCCGGGATTCGCGGCGCGCTTGCGTATTCCAGTTCGGCGCGCGCCGCATCTGCGAGCAAGCGAGACTGTGCAACGGCACCAAGCCGCGCCAGCAAGTCCGGACGATGGGGCAATGCGCGCACATCCAGGGTATGCCATGCCAACGGGTTTCCGCCGGCCGGATCATCCACGACCAACGCCAGCTCGGGGCCTTCCATGTGACGATGCCAGCGGGTGAACGGGAGAACACTCATGGTGCGATCGCTCCGAAGCGCATCAACAGCGCTTCCACCTTCGCCATTCATACCGCACCGCCGACAGCACCCGCTGACACCGCCCGCGCAATCCGCGCCCGCTCGCGATCTGCGAGCCCGGAAAATATCTCGTGACGTGCGTCCTGCAGATGGCGCACGCAGCAAGAGGACCAGTCCCCCAGAAACGGAGAACCGTCGTCGTTCATAAACCGTGCGAACGGTGTGCAGTCAAACTCCACAACCGCATAGGGACGACTCTTGGACGGTCGCTGAATCTTGCGAAGACGGACCGGAACCCCGCCCGCCCGAATTGTGGAAAGCCAACGCACCGTCGCGGGCACCACCAAATTCTGTTGCCCAAGCGGCACCTCGCCTAATTCTATAACCTCATCGCGTGGGGTTAGTTCAAGTCCATTGTCACCGTAAGCCAACACCATATCGCCGTTGGGTGATTCGGGGTTGCTGCTATCGTTCTCAGTTGCCATGGTCGCCGTTCTCCTTCAATGGTCGGCGGGTGTGGTAGGCGCCCCGCGGTGTTACAGCACCGCGGGGCGCCGCTTCATGCGGCCGAAGCCGCGGTTTTTTGAATCGGTGTCACGGTCGCAGGCACCGCCAGCTTATCCAGCCAGTCCGCCCAACGCTGCATTGCCGTCACGCGCGCGTCACCGAACGTGGTCCGATCGTATGCCTTGGCGACGTTGCCGCGTTTGGCGTGCGCCAATTGAGCCTCCAACACGTCCGAATCTATCCCCAGGCGCTCCCGCCCGGCTGTGCGCAGCATTCCGCGGAAGCCGTGCGTTGCATGCCTTCCAGCAAAGCCCATGCGGCGCAGTGCGTTGCTCAAGGCATCCCGGTGTAGGTGCGGCGTGCTTTGCCTCGCCAATGGTGGAAACACATAGTCACGCCCCGCCGTGTAAGCCTGCATCGCCTTCAACAGCGCCAGCGCTTGCCGCGGCAGGGGCACAATGTGAGCGTGCCGGGTTTTCATGCGTTCCCCAGGGATACGCCACTCGGCAGCGTCCAAGGCCAATTCATCCCAGCGCATCGCAGCGACCATGCCCGGCCGCTGCGCCGTGTAGGCGCACATCAGCAGCGCCGCGCGCGTGACCTCGGACGGATAAGCGCGCACGGCTTTGAGTAGCGCTGCGATTTCCTCAGGCATCGTTTCCGCCGGAATGTGCCCGCCCTTTGTCGCTGCAAAGACGTCATCCAGGATCAGTAACCGCCCTTCATCGCGCAGCCCTTCGCGGATCGCGTGCCGGATCACGCCTTGGGAATACTGCCGGGCCTTGCGCGCCAGGTCGGGCGCATGCTCGGCTATGCCCTTGAGCACCGCGCCAACGTCCTTGCTGGCCAGCGTGGCGACTTTCTTAGTCTTGAGCTTGGGCAGCAAATAGGTGCGCGCCACGTAATCCGCTTTGCGCAGGCTCTCGGGCGCCCAAGTCTTGCCCTTGAACGCCAGCCAGTCCGCACATACCGCGCCAAAAGTGCCGCGCGATGCGCGCAGCTCGTCGGCCTTGTCAGACTTACGTTGCTCGCTCGGGTCCGTTCCCGCTTGCAGCAGCTCGCGCGCTGCGTCGCGGCGCTTGCGAGCATCGGATAGCGACACGTCGGGGAACACGCCAAAGCCCAAGCGCTTTTCCTTCCCGCCGTGCCTGTACTTCCAACGCCAGTAACGGCCGCCCTCCGCAGTCACTTCCAGGTAAAGCCCGCCGCCGTCCCAATGCCGCCCGACTGCGGGGTTGCGCAGTGCTACTGCCGATAGCTTGTTGGATGCCTTGGCCATGGCTTAGGTCCCGATATGCCCCCGCCTGGGAATGTGCCCCCAAGTGTGCCCCCAACTGGGGCCGGATGCAATCGGACGCTATTCGATGCCATAGAACGCAAAAACCCCGCCGGAGCGGGGTTTTTGGTGTTTCGTCGGATGGCATCGGAGCCGTCCGGATGTTCAATTGGTGCCGAGGAAAGGACTCGAACCTTCACGGGTCGCCCCGCTAGTACCTGAAACTAGTGCGTCTACCAATTCCGCCACCTCGGCATGTCGAGCAGATGCAAGCACATCTGCGCGAGCCGTGCAGATTAGAGGGGGACTAATCGCTTGTCAATGGGGTGAACTCGAAGAAATGGGAGGAATCGATTCGAAGCCGTCGTTGAAGATGGCACTACCGCCGCTGAAGGTGGCGATGGCGGTTGCGGCGCTGTCGACGTCGATGATGCAGGTCGCCGTTCCGCTGCAGGCGCCGGTCCAGCCGGTGAAACTGGCGCCGCCGGTGCCGGTGGCGGTGAGTTCCAGCTGGGTGCCGAGGTCGAACTGGGCCGAGCAGTTGCTGCTGCAGTTGATGCCGGTGGGGGTACTGGTGACGGTGCCGCTGCCAGCGCCGGCGAATTCCACGCTGATGGTCGGCCGGGCGTCGCGCTCGCGTGCGAACCAGAAGCTGCGAACCTGGGCATTGCCATTCGCGGTGCCACCCACCTGCACGCGGCCGATGCCGAGCCAGGTATTCGGATAGCGCTCGTGCGGGGTGACGCCGTTGTAGTCGCCCCAGCGTGCGACAGCGCCGGCATCTCCGGTTGCGACCGGGAAGGTCTCCCAGCCGTTGTTGGCCACGGGCGGCGACAGATCGTCGCGGATGATGGCGCGCACGCGCGGATGGGTGTCACCGCCCAGGTTGTCGATCACGCCACCGAGTGCTCCCTGCTGGTTGACCGAGAAGATCGGATAGAGGAAGGCGTTGGTCGTGCTCCAGATATCCGGCTCGGAAACCAATGCCAGCGTGTCCGGATTGAAGATGGCGATGCGGGTGAACGGGAAGGGGCGATTCGGCGGAATCTGGGCGGAAGTCCAGGCGACGCCGAGTTCGCTGTCGGTGATCCAGCCGCCCTGGCCGCGGGTGTTGGCGCGCCCGCAGGGATTGGTGCCGTCGGGCCCGGTGCAGGTATAGGTGCCACCCTGGGTGGTCGACAGTCCGCTGACATTGGTGATGGTCGGCTGCGCGTCGGCTTCCGGCCACTTCAGGAGGGTCAGGGAGTTGCTGCCGGATATGGACGCAAAGTACATGGTCGTGCGCCCGGGTCGATTACCGTCTGCGGCGGCTCCATGCACGGCCATGATGCTGCCGAAGCTGTTGCTGAGGTAGGTGCTGACCGTCAGCGGCTGGTTGTTCTGCAACTGGGTCAGCGGAATCCTGAAGATCGCCGCGCCCGTGTAGGCATTGCTGGCGGTGGTGAAGATGTTGGTGGTGAAATAGAGATAGTTGGCACTGGCCTGCAGGTGCGGGAAGTCGAACCAGACGCCGCTGAGTCCGAGCTGGTCGGGCGTGAATCCGAAATGCGTCCAGGTGTTGCTGGCCAACCCGGCCTGACCGTTGGCCATGGCCACGCGCACACCGCCGGAGTCGCCTGAGGTACTACCTGTCTTGCTGTACTGGAGAAACCAGAAGATCAGATCCCGATCAGCGACCTGGATGACACGCTGGTCGCAACAGAAGGATGCGGTAAATGGCGCCGGCGAGCTCGGAAACAGCGTGTACGGACTGACATAGTTGCGCGTCTGCCCGTTGTCGGTGGAAATCGTCGCGAACCAGTTGTAGGTTTCGAAGATGCCGGCGCCCTGACTGCCGACGCTGGGCTCGGCAACATTGGAGACACTGCCGCCACTGGGGCGGTATTCGCTGTTGCGCAGCAGCGTGAAGGCGGATCCGGCGCCGCGATCGGTGGTCGAGGTGGGCGGAACGGGAGAGATGCGCACCGTATCACCCGATTCGATCCAGGGCTCACCCAGCTGTCCCTCGCGCTCCTCATATTCGCGCTCGTACTTGGTGTTTTCCGGCACCGGCGGTGGCTGCTTGTAAACCGGACCAGTCACGGTCTTCCCGGCAGGCGCCGTGAACACCACCATACGGCCCTCGCTGACGCGTTTGCTTTCCGCCGCGCTCACGCCGGCGCCGTCGAAAGTCAGCCCGAGAATCAGAGCCGTCACCACCACTGAATCCGATATCTTGCTCATCCGAATCTGCCAGGTCAGAAATTCCGGCACGGAAATTAGCACTGTCGGCGTGATGATGTCGCCCTTGGGGGGCGGCCGCGAGGCATCCGCGGCCAGGAGCGGGGCACGAAGGACGCGAAGGAAAAGCAGAAAGGGCACGAAGAAAACTGATCGGTACTGCTTCGGCTCTCTTTGCGAGCTTTCCGCTTTTCCTTCGCGATCTTTGCGTCCTGCTTTTGCCACCAGCCAGCCGATCGGCCCGACTTGCCGAGCGCGGCTCGGGATTAATCCTCGGCCAGCACCACGATCATGTCATTGGCGGCAAAACGGATCTTCTCGGTCTTGGTCGGGTTGAGCTTGACCCCGTAGCCGCGATCAGCGTCGTGGGCGAAGGCCATCTGGCGGTAGCCGATGGCGGTTTCGCCGCGGCGGGCGGCAGCTTCGGTGAGGGTGTAGAAATCGACCATGTGTTCGGTGCTGATGTAGTCGCGCATGGGCCGGATATAGATTTCCGAGCCTTCAGCGCTGAACAGGATCTGCAGCACCTGGTCCAGCGCCTTGTTCTCGGCCAGTTGCGACAGCATCAGACTGACCAGCTTGTCACTGACGATGAAGTCATCGGCCTTGGCCACCTGGGCGAGCGTGCGGTTGCGCAGGTCCATCATCTCGCTGACGATGTTGAGATCCACGTCCAGTTGCTCGGCGATATTGCGCAGATGCAGCAGTGTGATCAGAGTCTTCGCATCGGCCTGCTGCACCGGCAGATCGCTGTAACTGAGCAGGATGATGTGGTTGTAGGTGTGCACCTTCAGTGCATCCAACTTGGCGCGATTACTGATATCGCCATCGGCGAAGCGCAAGCGTTGGCGCTGCATGCTCCGGGACAGTTGGAGCAAGCGGTCGCGGACGCCCTCGCTCTGGCACATGACCACGACTTCCGAGCCCGCGGACACATAGTTGTCGAGCTCGCGAATGATCGCTTCACCCTTGGGATTCCAGCCCAGGATCAGCGTGCGTTCGGGCGGCGCCGTGCGCTCGGGAACTGAGACCAGCGCGCCCAGATCCGGCCGCGGCTGAGTGTCGGCACTGGCCAGCACCAGAGTGTCGTCGTCTTCGCTGACGGCAATGACGCTGTCGCCCGCGGCGAATCGGGTGTCCATCGGCGGATTCACCAGGGCCTGGCCATCGGCGCGCATGATGCCGATGACGGCAGAATCGACATAGGCGTCGATGATCTGGCGATAGCTCTTGCCGGCCAATGCCGGCTCGGGCTTGATGTAGATCTCGGCGCCGTCGAAATCCAGCAGCTCGGTGTAGACCACGCTGAGGCCGGACTGGCGGCAGGTCTGCGCGGTGACGCGGGCGATCAGGTCATCACCGCGCACGTAGATGGCTTCGGCGCCGCCCACCAGTTCTGCAGCTTCCAGGTTGGCTTCATCCCGGATCTCGGCAACGATGTGGTAGGGCTCTGCGCGCCGATGCGGATTGTTGGTGAGCGCCAGCACCGACTTGATGACATGGATGTCGGGGCTGTCGCTCTCCGGCGCGAGAATGACCACCGCGCGCGCCGAATTGGGGGTCACCACGGCCAGGTCGTCCAGATCCAGCGGATCGCCGCTGCGACAGATCACCTTGGTGTTGGCGGTGCTCGGGAACTTGGCGCGGATGTCGTCATCCATCTCGACCTTGTCGCGGTCGGCCAGAATCACGATGCGTGGCTGCTTCTGGTTGGCGTTGGCGATGATCAGTTCGCCAATGATGGAATAGATCTTGGTGGACCAACCCAGGATAAGCGTGAAATTGTCCTCGATGACCCGCGAGCGACCCTTGCGCAGCTCGGTCAATCGGGCGTCCAGCCCCGCCGTGATGGTGCCGATCAGGCTGCTGACGATGAAGATGCCGCCGATGGTGACGATCAGCATCAGCGAGCGCAGACCCCAGCCGGCATCGGCGGCGAGATTGCCGGCATCGATGGCATGCATCAGGCTCTGCCAGCCGCCTTCGAGGAAGCCGAGCCTGGAATTGTCGGCATCTGCCGGATCGGTGCCCATTCCGGTGATGGCAATGGTGATGGCCGCCAGCACCACGATGACCACCGACACCAGCGCCAGCCAGGCAATGATGGCCGGGGCACCCCGGGACAGAGTGTTCTCGAAGCGATAGCGCCATCGATCACGCCAACTGACGTCACGATGCGGCATGGGTGTATTCCCCTCGTTCCAGGCGCTGTGCATGGACGATAGCCTGAAACAGGCCCCGCGTAGGAGCGCCCTTGCGGCGCGACCGCGGCCAGAAGCGGGACGCGAAGGACGCGAAGGAAAAGCAGAAAGAACGCCAAGTAGAGCAAGACCAACTCCGGATCAGCTTTTCTTCGTGTCCTTTCTGCTTTTCCTTCGTGATTTTCGCGTCCTTCCTTGGACATCAACTCTCGACGGATCCCAGTTCTCGCCGCCAACCCGAGCACGGCGGTCGCGACGCGAGGTCGCTCCTACTCCGGCACCCCAAGCACGGCGGTCGCGACGCGAGGTCGCTCCTACTCAGGCACCCTGCCCTTTTGTACGCTGTCGGTCAGGGGCCCGGATGAAACAGACTTGGGGCTGAGAATCCGGGCAAACCGCATCCATGTCCTTGCTGATCGTCCTTGCTGCGTTGACCTTCCTGATGGTGGTGGCCTATCGCGGCTACAGCGTCATCCTGTTCGCGCCGGTGGCGGCGCTTGGCGCGGTGCTGCTGACTGACCCCTCGCTGGTGGCGCCGATGTTCACCGGCCTGTTCATGGACAAGATGGTCGGCTTTCTGAAGCTGTACTTCCCGGTGTTCCTGCTCGGCGCGGTGTTCGGCAAGCTGATCGAAGTCTCGGGATTCAGCAAGTCCATTGTCGCCGCCACCATTCGAGTGGTGGGTGCGCAGCGGGCGATGCTGTCGATCGTGATGGTCTGCGCCATCCTAACCTACGGCGGCGTGTCGCTGTTCGTGGTGGTGTTTGCGGTCTACCCCTTTGCCGCCGAACTGTTCCGCCAGAGCGACATTCCCAAGCGCCTGATTCCGGGCACCATCGCGCTCGGCGCCTTCACCTTCACCATGGACGCGCTGCCGGGCACGCCGCAGATCCAGAACATCATTCCGACCTCCTTCTTCGGCACCAATACCTGGGCGGCGCCGTGGCTGGGTGTGATCGGCGCCATCTTCATCCTGATCTGTGGCATGAGCTACCTGGAATGGCGGCGACGGGTCGCAGCGGCGGCCGGCGAAGGCTATGGCGACAATCTGCTCAATGAACCGGTGAACTTCAGCGGTGGTCGCCTGGCGCATCCGCTGATCGCCATCCTGCCGCTGGTGCTGGTGGGCGTCAGCAACAAGATGTTCACGATGTGGATTCCCGGCACCTACGGCAGCACCCACGAGTTCCTGCCATCGGTGATGGGCAATGCCGCCCCGGTGGTGCAGGAAGTGTCGAAGGTGGCGGCAATCTGGGCGGTGCAGGGCGCATTGCTGATCGGGATCGCCACGGTGCTGGTGTTTGCCTGGAAATCGGTGTTCAGCAGCTTCGCCGAAGGCTCCAAACAGGCCGTCGGCGGGGCCATGCTGGCGGCGATGAACACCGCCTCGGAATACGGCTTTGGCGCCGTGATCGCAGCGCTGCCGGGCTTCCTGGTGGTGGCCAACGCGCTCGGCGCCATCCCCAATCCGCTGGTCAACGAAGCCATCACCGTGACCTCACTGGCCGGCATTACCGGATCGGCATCGGGCGGCATGAGCATCGCCCTGGCGGCGATGTCCGACACTTTCATTGCCAATGCCCAGGCTGCCGGAATTCCGCTGGAGGTCTTCCACCGGGTGGCGGCCATGGCTTCGGGCGGCATGGATACGCTGCCGCACAATGGTGCGGTGATCACGCTGCTGGCGGTGACCGGCCTCAGCCATCGGCAGTCCTACAAGGACATCTTTGCGATCACCATCATCAAGACGCTCGCGGTCTTCGTGATCATCGCGGCCTACTATCTGACCGGCTGGGTCTGAGCCCATCGCGAGAGCACTGCAAAGCGCCGGGGAGCCGCTGCGCAGCGCCCTCGACCCACGCCTTGCGCAAACAGGGGCTCTCCAGCATCGGCTCGCGCTCTGGTGTAACGTACGGTGATCGGATCCCTCGGAGCGGTCGCAATGCGTGCCATGAACAAATTCCTGCAGCTGCTGTTGTGGTCGGCCTTCCTGGCCCTGCCGGCGATGGCACAGACCACCGAGGAAGCGCTGGAACCGGCATCGGAGACGGCCGCAGCGGTGCCCGCCCCTGCCGAAGCTCCAGCCAGTGAAGCCGTTGCGACGGTACCGCAGGCCAGTCCTGCGTTGATGCCGGAGGCCGATGTCGACACGCCGTCCGCTCCAGATACCGAATCGACCGGCACCGACGCCGACGTCGCCGCAGCCACCGCCGGCGCCAACATTGCGCCGCTGACGGATTCGATGCCCGGTGTTGACGGTACTTCGATAGAGCTGTTGAGCAGCGGTGAGCGCGCCGAGCTGCAGAGCTACGTCAAGGGTGTGGTCAACAGTCTGCGCCGGGAGCACAACCTGGCGGCGCTGACGCTGGCCGTGGTCAAGGATGATGCGCTGTGGCTGGCGCAGGGCTTCGGTCAATCCGGGCTGACGGGTTCCCGGCCCGTGGTGGCGGACCAGAGCCTGTTCCGCATTGGTTCGGTGTCCAAGACCTTCATCTGGACGGCGGTGATGATGCTGGTGGAACGCGGCCAGCTTGATCTGGATGCCGACGTCAACAGTTATCTGAAGAAGGTGCGCGTGGCTGAGGCTTTTGGTGTGCCGGTGACCATGCGCCAGCTGATGCACCATCGCGCCGGTTTCGAAGACAGCATGCGTCTGTTTGCGGTGGCCGACGATGATCCCCGCAGCCTGGCAGAACTGCTGAGCGAGCAGCAGCCCAAGCGCGTCTATCAGCCCGGATTGCGTACCTCGTATTCGAACTGGGGCGCGGCGCTGGCGGCCCAGGTGGTCGAGGATGTCAGCGGCAAATCCTATGGCGAATTCCTGCAGGGTGAGATTCTCGATCCGCTCGGCATGCAGGCCACCACCTGGACTGCACCCGGCAAGCTCAACGCCATCCAGCGGCAGGCGCTGGCCACCGGCTACAAACGCGATTCGGGTGGGTTGGACCTGCAGGGCTACATGCAGCTCGGCGCCTATTGGCCGGCAGGCGGCATCGCCTCGACCGCCACCGATATGGCCCGCTGGATGCGTTTTCATCTGAACGGTGGCGAGCTCGAGGGCGCTCGTCTGATGAGCGCCGAAACCCATGCTGCCATGTGGACCCGCGGTTATGACGATCGCGCCGCCGCAGCCGACGTGGCGCACGGATTCCAGGACCGGCCCTACCACGGTCTGCGCCTGCTCGGACACGGCGGCGGCACTGCCGCTTTCCTGACCCAGATGGTGCTGGTGCCCGAGCTGAAACTGGGCGTATTCCTGTCGCAGAACGGCACCTACACGCGTACGCCCATCACCCAACTGCCCGAGTTGATCATCGATCTGGTCAACGGCGGCGGAGATTTCAAACCGGCTCTGGCGGTGGAGCCCGGCGATGTCGGCACGCTGGCCGAGGTCGGCGGCAGCTATCTGCAGAATCGGCGCGTGTTCAGCAGCTTTGCCGCGATCATGGCCCTGGATGGTGGCGCCAGCGTCAGCGCCCGCTCCGCCGATGTCCTGCTGCTGCAGACCGGCGACAAGTCCACCCAATACCGCCGTGTCGGCCAGGAGCGTGATGTTTTCGAATCAGCCGATGCCGGTCGCATTGCCTTTGTCCGCGAAGGCGGACGGGTGGTGGCGCTGGCCGACAGTTCGGGTATGCACACACTGGAAAAGGTCGGCGTGCTCGGCGCCCCCAGAACACTGTTCATCGCCGCTGGTGCCAGCCTGCTGCTGGCATTGACCAGCCTGCTTGGCTTCTGGTGGCGCCTCGGCCGTGGTGCCGCCCATGGTCAGGGAATGGCCGCCGGATTCGCCGCCACCATCAACCTGCTGTCTGCCCTGTGCATGCTCGGATTTGCGGTTGCGGTGGCATTGATGGTGGCTGATCTGGCCGATTTCGACCTGGCCACGATGGCCGGCAACTATCCGAGCGAGAGCATGTGGCATGTCCACTACGCCGGCTGGGCTGTTGCTGGCGCCGGCGCCGCCATGCTGCTGGCCCTGATACCGGCCTGGAAGGCAACCGGCTGGAGCTGGTGGCGGCGACTCAATTTCACCGCCTTTGCCCTGACCCTGGCGCTCAGTGGCTATCTGCTGTGGCAATGGCGCGTGTTTGATGCGCCGGTGTACTAGAGCTGCCGCCAGATTTTGATGCACTCGGCCGTGATGTCGTCGCGGAGCTCGGCGCAAACCGGGCTCCAATCCCGTACAAGGTCTGCTCACGTATCCCCTGATCACGAATTTCAGGTTCTTTGGGGATAGGCCGCAGAGCGGACATGGGCCCCAGGCGGCACAGGCTCTTCAGTCGCAATCATGGTCGATGCCCGTACTTTGGTCATGATGGCACCGGTAATCCGGGCGCGTACGCTTTGCAGACGTCTGATCGCCGCATTGACCGTTTCGATCCTGCCTGTGTCCGCGGCAATGACCAACACCGTTCCGGTGGCGATGCTGGACAGAATCGGAGCGTCGGCCAGACCCATTACCGGTGGCCCGTCGATGATGACCTGATCGAATTTCTCGCCAGCCAGACCCAACAGCGAGGCCATCTTCGATCCGGCGAGCAGCTCGGCCGGATTCGGTGTCAACTGACCCGAGGGAATGAACAACAACCGCCGCATCCGGGTCGGTCGGATCGTGGCGCTAAGGCTCGCATTGCCGCTCAGATAGTTGCTGAGTCCCACCGCATTGCTGGCTCCCAGCAGCCTGTGCAGCGAGGGGTTGCGCAGATCAGCGTCGATCAGCAAGACCCGCCGCCCCAGTTGAGCGAAGTCACGGGCCAGCGTCAGCGCGGTGGTCGACTTGCCCTCCGCGGCAGCGGGACTGGTGATCAGCAGACAGCGTGGCGCTCCCTCTCCAGTGGAGAACTCCAGCGCTGTACGCGCGGAGCGATAGGCTTCGGAAAAGCCTGAACGCGGATTTCGGAAAGCCTGCACGCGTGAGGTCCGGGCCAGATCTGGGATGGCTCCGAGCAGTGCCAGCCCCAGATGCCTTTCAACGTCCTCGGGGCTCTTGATGGTGCGGTCCAGTGATTCGATGATGAACGCCAGCATCGCGCCCAGGAGCAATCCTGTCAGCACGGCAACTCTCATGATCCGATCGGCATCGGGCTTGATTGGCCGCTCTGGCACCAGAGCGCCATCAATCAGGCTGACGTTTCGCGAATCGATGTTGGCTGTTGCCCCGATTTCGCGATAGCGCTGCAGCAGCGCGTTGTAAAGATTCTGATTGGCGGCCACTTCGCGCTCCAGCCCGGACAGGTCAGATGCCCTTACCTGCGAAGCCAGTGTGTCGGCGGCCAGGGTATCCACCAGCGACCGGAGCCTTGCTTCCTTGTCACGGGCGTCACGCAAGCCCGCAGACAGCTCGGACCTGAACTCCCGTGAGCGTGCAGCCAGTTCCCTGCCGAGTTGTTCGATCCGGCTTCTCAGCTGCAGCATGACCGGAAAATCCGGCATGTAGGTCAGGAGCTTGGTCTGATACTCCGCTTCCAATTGACTACGCGCCAGACGGAGTGCGGCGATGCTCTTGTTCTGCAGCAGTTCCGGGTGCGCATAGATGCTCTCGCCCTGAGACTGGCGAAATCGGACTTCCGCGTCGATACGCTCTCGCGTCGCAGCGTTCAGCGAGCCCGAAAGTGCGGCGAGATCGCCGCTCATCAGCGTCGGCGAACTCCCGATGCGCGCGCCACGATCACCTGGCATGCGCTCCGCCAGAACACGCTCGGAGTCCTCCAGGGCGATGCGCATCTGCTCCAGACGATCTTCGAGGAATTCCAGCGCAAAGGCGTTGGCATCGTTCCGCCGCTGAGTGTTCGATTCGACCAGTTCGGCAGCTACGGCTTCGATCACTCTGGCCGACAGCTCGGCATCAGGACTGTCGAAGTGAAGCCTGACCAGGAGTGAACGCGCCCAGGGATAGATCACCAGGCCCTCCTGCTTGATCCCCTCCATCCGATGCCACTGCAGAATTTCGCTGGAAAGCGAATCAACCACCGGCTCGATCACCAGCCCCGATTGCAGGAGCTCGAATAGTCGGGCCTTGCGAGCATCGCCGGATTCCGTCTGATCTTCACTCACGACGCGTCCGAAGATGGCCTGTGACAGTGATTGCCGCCAGGACGGAGCATCGATGAGTGCCGCTGTCTTGCCGTCAGCACCCAGTCTTGCCGCGACTCTTTCGGTGACGGCCCGGCTGCGAAGCAGTTGCAGCTGAGTCTCGTAGAACTCGCCGTCATTGGGCTCGTCTACAGGTGCCACGCCAGGCACGTCCACGGTTCGGGTCGCTTGCCGCTGCAGCTGCAGCATCGCACTCGATCGGTAGGTGGGTTCGGCCAGCAGGATCGAAATCAAGCCCACGGCCACCGCCACAATGAAGGTCAGCAGCAGCACCACCCAGCGATTGACCAAAACCTGCCAGAGCCTGAGCAGGCCCTGCAAGCCTTCACGGGCATCAGCTTCATCGTAGGATTTGAACGCCCTGCGGGTCTGCATGTGCCCTACCGCACCAGCAATTTGCAGATCCCCGTTATGACAGGGATCTGTTTCCGGAGATCATCCGGGCCATCTTGAGCCATCCGGGTCTGCATCCAGATTCCGATCCAGGACGCGCGCCAGCGTCATTGTGGGAAGAGCCGTCCCTGGCAAGGGTTGACTAATGTCAACCCGTTGAACTGCACAGGGTGATGGCGCCTCAGGCTACGCCATCCTGTCTTGCCTGCGGAAACAGTGTGTCACGATTGATGAAGTCAGGACAAGCGCAGCATGCGTTTGTCGCCGGAGATCGGCGGTGCAGGATCGCGAGCCGCCACATCAATTTGTCATTTGTTGCCACCGAGCGCTCTCCTCCATTCTTGCTGCACATTCCGGTCTTAATCTGGCACCAGCTAACGAACCTGGAACCGGACCATGCGCACGCTTCTGAATTTCGTCCTTGCAAGCTCATGCTGCCTTGCAGTTCTGCTGCCCGGCGCGGCGCAGGCCCAGGGCGGTCCGCCACCGCCCTTGCCGCCACTGGGGCCGCCACCGATTCCAGCCGGCAATGCCCAGACACCGGAGAAAATCGCGCTCGGACAGGTGCTGTTCTGGGACGAACAGTTGTCGACGACGGACAGCGTAGCCTGCGGCACCTGCCACATGCCGCGGGCAGGCGGCAATGAGCCGCGCACGCTGACGCCCAATCCGGACAGCGTGCATCCGGGTGCCGATCAGCTGTTCGGCACCGCCGATGACATCGTCGGGTCCATCGGCGTGGCCAGCCACGGCAGCAACGGCGTCTATCAACTGAACACGCTGTTCGGCATGGCGCCCCAGGTGGGCTCGCGGCAATCGCAATCGGCGCTCAATTCCGCCTACCCGACCACGCTGTTCTGGGACGGCCGCGCAGGCGGCACTTTCCTTGATCCGGACACCCAGACCACGCTGATCGCCAATGGCGGCGCGCTCGAGAATCAGGCGCTCGGACCGGTGGTCAACAGTGTCGAAATGGCTCACGCCGGGCGCTCGCTCACGGACGTAGCCGCACGCATCGCAAGCGCCAGGCCCTTGCGCTTCTCACCCAGCGTACCAGCCGCCTTGCAGAGCTGGATTGCCGGGCGCGACTATCCCGCCCTGTTCAACGAGGTCTTCGGCAGCAGCGAAGTCACGCCGGCGCGCATCGCCCTGGCCATCGCCAGCTACGAGCGCTCCCTGGTGGCCAATCAGACTCCGCACGATCTGCAGGCGGCAGGCACGCCGGCGCTGACGCAAGCCGAGCTGAATGGATTGCAGGCCTTCCAGCAGGCCGGTTGCGGCCGCTGTCATGGTGGACCCTTGCTCAGTGACAACCAGTTCCACTACATCGGCGTGCGCCCGCAGAATGCCGACGCTGGCCGTTTTGCGGTGACTGGCAACAACGCCGACCGCGGCCGCATGCGCACGCCGCCGCTGCGCAATCTGCAACTGTCGGCGCCATACATGGCCGACGGACGTTTCCGTACGCTCGCGGAAGTGGTCGATTTCTACAACCGTGGCGGTGATTTCAATGCACCCAACAAGGATCCGCGCATCGTCCCGCTGGGGCTCTCGCCTCAGCAGCGTGCCGCCATCGTCACCTTCCTCGGCCGACCGCTCACCGACGTGCGTGCTCGCGATGAGACCGGCCCCTTCGAACACCCGATGCTGTTCAGCGAATCGCCGCTGGCGCCGCAACCGGCTGGCAGCGGCAGTGCCGGACTGGGCGGACTGATCCCGCGCCTGACCGCGGTGGAACCGCCGGTCGCCGGCAGCAGCGAGTTCACCATCGCGCTGGACCAGGGGCGAGCTTCAGCCAATGCGCGTGCGCTGCTGGCGCTCAGCAATCCGGCCAACGCCAATGCTGCTGCGCTGGTGCAGCTCGATTTCACGCTCTCCGGCAACGGCAGCGGCTCGGTCAATCTGCCGCTGCCCAACGATGCCAATCTGCAGGGCCAGACGCTGTACCTGCGGGTGTTTGTTGAAGACGCCGCCGCGGCCGGTGGCTGGTCCGCCAGCAACAGTGTCAGTTTCCAGTTGCTGGAGTTGAACGATCTGCTGTTTGCCGTAGGCTTTGAGGATTGACTCTGATTGCTCGGGCCATCGATGCGAAGACGCTGCCCCGAAGGAGGGTGCGCGACCCAGTGGCCACGCACCTGCTTTGCCCGCCCCGAAGCCGACTGCTTCGAGGCGGGCAGCAGGCGGATCAAGCCAAATTCGGCTCCACCAGACACTCGAAACCCGGTCGGGCAAACAGATAGCCCTGCATGTAGCGCACCCCGAGTTCCACCAGGATGTCGCACTCATCGGTGCTCTCGATGCCCTCGGCGATCACCTCGATACCCAGGCGCACGGCCACCTGAATGATCCCGGCGACGATCGCCTGGCGAACCGGGTCGGCGTGGATGCTGCGCGTCAGTGCCATGTCGAGCTTGATGATCTGCGGCTGAAAACTGGCCAGCAGATTGAGGCCTGAATAGCCGGCGCCGAAATCGTCGATGGCAGTGGTGAAACCACGCTTGCTGTAGGCGTCGAAGATGCGTTTCAGATGCGATGGATCCTCGATCTGCTCGACCTCGGTGACCTCGAACATCAATCGATCCAGGGGAAAATCGAACTGCTGCGCCGCTTCCAGCGTGGCGCGGATGCAGGTTTCCGGCTGGTACACCGCATTCGGCAGGAAATTGATGCTGAGCTTGCAGTCAGGAATCTGCTGCAGCCCCAGGCGGGAGGCCAGTTCGATCGCACGGATGCGGCAGGACTGGTCAAAGCGATAGCGATTCTGATCGGTGACCTGCGCCAGGATGCTGGCAGCCGATTCCTCACCGGGCCCGCGCACCAGCGCCTCATAGGCGAACAAGCGACGTTCGCGCAGATCGACGATCGGCTGAAATGCCATCGTGAAGGCAAAGCCAAGCGCCGTCGTGTTGCGACACTCCGCGCAACCGACGGAACGAAATGGATTCTCGAAATGCGTATGGCCCATGCCACAAGCATAAAGGAATGCTCCGACCGGTCTGGCGCATGGGGGCAATCTGTTCCAAGTGTGCAGTTCGCATGGCTGAGCGAGGCAGCCCTGCCGGCGAGCTTCCGGCCACTTGTGGGAGCGGGCTCTGCCCGCGAGCTTCCGGCCACTTGTGGGAGCGGGCTCTGCCCGCGACGGCTATGGATACTGGCAGTGCACATCGCGGCTGAAGCGGCTCCCACCAAACATACCGCAAGTCTCTGATTTTAATGTAGGTGCCATCTTGGCCGCGTAGCGGCCTACGTGACTGACGCAGCTGTCACGTAGACCCTTCGGGTCAACGTGACCTACGTCCTCGGTTTGCTGCGCGAATGAGCGCACCGCCAGGGGCGACCGGGACTCCCACAGGCATCAAAGTCGGCGGCGCGGACGACCTTTCCCAACGGTCATGGCTGCGGGCCACTCGCAATCATGAGATCGCTGGTGCCATGACCGTTGCATAGGGCTTCTTGCCTAACCCCTCCCCAGCCCTCCCCGAACATCGGGGAGGGAGCGACAGCACTCGCCTGAACGACTTTCACGCCAACCTTCGGCCTATTGCCGCTCTGGCCGGGGCAGCTGTACCATTCGTACTAGTACAGTTGAGTGACCCTCATGTCGCGACCACAAGCCCTGATGATCCAGATCGCCACTGGCGATCCGCGCCCCATCGGCAAACAGATCGTCGATGCCATCCGCATGAAGATCGCCACGGCCGAGCTGGCGCCCGGTGATCAGCTGCCCAGCGTGCGCGGCCTGGCGCAGCAACTCATGGTCAATCCGAACACCGTGGCCAAGGCCTACAGCGAACTCAGCAGCGAAGGCTGGCTGGATGCGCGCCAGGGGCTGGGCCTGTTCGTGGCCGCGCCGCGTCAGCGTCTGAGCCAGGGCGAGCGCGAGCGCCGGCTGGACGAGGCCGTGCAACGCTTCGTGCATGAGGTCATCGCGCTGGATTTCAGCGCCGAAGACATAGGCCGGCGGCTCGACGCCGAGTTGCGCGAACTGATCCCGCGAAAGATCGCCTGAGCTGCGGCTCAGCCCATACCAGGAAGGGCCGTATTCCATGTCCAGTGACACGCATCCGGTGATAGAAACCCAAGAGCTGACCCAGCGCTACGGCGGCAAGCTGGCGCTGGATCATCTCAATCTCAGCATTCCCCGTGGGCGTGTGCACGCCATCGTCGGCGCCAACGGCGCCGGGAAATCAACGCTGTTCCGGGTGCTGCTGGGATTCCAGTCAGCGACCTCGGGCAGCGCCCGCATCCTCGGGCATGACTGCCGCGCGCTGACGCCGCAACTGCGCGGCCGTATCGGCTTCGTCAACGAGGAGCACACCCTGCCCGGCTGGCTCAGCGTGGCCGCGGTCACCGCCATGCAGCGACGCCACTATGCCCGCTGGAACGAGCACGCCTATCAGGCAGTGATCGGCCACTATCAGGTGCTGCCGGATCAAAGCGTCAGCCAGCTCTCGCGCGGCGAGCGCGCCGGACTCAATCTGGCGCTGTCGCTGGCGCAATCGCCCGAGCTGCTGATCCTGGACGAGCCCACACTGGGACTGGACGTCGTGGCCAAGCGCGCCTTTCTGGAATCGCTGCTCTACAGCAACGCCAGCGAGGACTGCACCGTCATCTACTGCTCGCATCAGATGGATGAAGTCGAACGCGTCGCCGACAACCTGATCATCCTGGAACGAGGCCGGCTGAAAAGTATGTCGCCACCCGAAGAGTTCTGCGCCCGCGTGAGTCTTTGGGTGGCTGACATCCCGTTTCGCGGACCACCGGCCCAGCGCATTCCGGGCCTGCTGCACGAGCAGCGCATCGATGGTCTGCAGCACTATCTGGTGCTGGATCAGGACCAGACCTTTTCCGACTTTCTCAAGGCGGAAGGCGCGCGATCGGTACACAGCATGCCGGTCAGTCTGGACCGTGCGGTCAACGCCATGCTGAGCCAGAACCATGCCGCACCGAACGCCCACCCGGAGTCCACCCATGCGTGAGATCTTCCTCGCCGAGTTGCGCCGTTTCCGCCGATCCGGGCTGATCCTGACGCTACTGCATCTGGCGGCGCTGGCCTTCTGTCTGCGCATGATCGATCCGCTGCAGCAGCGGGACGTGTTCTATCAGCTGATCGGTACCGCCTACGGCCTGCTCGGCCTGCTCTTTGGTCTGTACCAGATGGGCAGCTACCGGCGCCCCAATCTGTGGTTGCAGTTGCTGCACCGGCCGGTGCACCAGCGCCGCATAGGCCTGGGCCTGATTCTGGCCAGCGTCACCCTGGCAGCGATTGCCATCGCCCTGCCTCTGTGGCTGGCGCTGCTGGGACAGGATCTGCTGACCGCGCGCGTGGTCGACAGCCGCCATTACCTGTTGCCGCTGGCGATCTGGCTGATCGTGCTCTGCTGCTATCTGGCGGCGGCCTACACCATGCTGGCGCCCAAGCGCTATTCGGCGGCCATGCTGATGCTGCCCCTGCTGCTGTTCAGCAGCGCCGCCAGCGGCTTATATGCCCTGCTGTTGCAGATGCTGGTGCTGGCCTGGCTGCTGCTGGCGGTGCTCGATGCCTTCAAGCCGGACCTGACGCGCCCGCCGGCCAGCGCAGGCGGCACCCTGCTGGTGGGGTTGCCGCTGCAACTGGGTCTGTATGTGCTGCTGGTATTTGCCGCACTGGGATATCAGCTGGCGTGGATCGTGGTCGGCACCCACCCGCTCAACGGCACGCCGCCCGCCGGCGGCTACGTCGAGGCCACCCGCGCCGACGGCGCCGATCTGCTCGATGCCGCCCTGATCGACAGCAAGCTTCCTGAGAGCTCGCTGTGGCGGCAGCAGATTCGACTGGCCGACACCTTTGCGGTGGCGGCGGACGCCAGCGCCTATCCGCTGCGGCAGGATCTGACCAATCTCAGTCCGACCGTGCTCGTCGACAGCGACCGGCGCGAAATGTGGACTTTCAGTCAGGACAGCATGCGTCTGCAGGGCGTCTCGCTGGCCGATCGTCACGAGCTTGGCAGCTTGGGCGTGGGACCTGAGAATTCGGCCTTCACCGAGGTGCCGCTGGCCATTGGCGATGGTCTGCTGCTGACGCGTGAGGCGCTTTATCGCTACGACAGCGAGACCCGCCAGGTCAACCGGCGCATCCAGTTGCCTGCGGGCGAGTCGGTGGCTGGCGCACTGGTGCCGGTCGGGGAAGCTCTGGCACTGCTCAGTGATCAGGCCCTGTACTTCTTCGATGCCCGCGAATTTGCACGGACGCAGCAGCCACTCACCCCGCGCCTGCGGGTGGTCCTGCACGACGCCATCGGCTCACTCACGCGGCTGGACCTGATCGAACTGCTGGATGGCTATCTGATCTCCGAGGTCTATGGTCGCGGCAGCACCGATGGCCCGGGAACGGCTTATCAGATCCTGACCCGCACCGACGCGCAGGGTCGCTCGCAAACCGTCGCCGAGCGCGCGCTCACCCCCGACTTCCCGCTGGCCTTGCGCTACTACGCCTGGTGGCTGTCACCAGCCCTGAGCGCCTTGCGACAGGCGGCGGTCAACGCCTTGAGCCGCCCCGAACCACTCTCCTTGCGCAGCGAAACGGAAACACCCGGTGCCATGGTCACACTGGCCCTGGTGCTGATGGCGCTGTCGGCGGCGGGGTCGCTGTGGCTGGGCCGTCGTCAGGGCCTGAGCGCGGGCTGGCGCTGGGCCTGGGTGGCAACCTGTGCGCTGCTCAGCCTGCCCGGTTTGCTGAGTCAGCGCCTGCTCTATCCCGATGCCGAGCGCCAGATCGATCACCCCGCGCGGCGTCGCCGCCCGGTCGAATCCGCTGCGGTCAGCGGAAGCCTGTCGTGAGCGGCAGCGGCAGGTCGGAGCCGGGAACCAAACCGGCCTCGACTGTGGGAGCGGGCTCTGCCCGCGATGCTCTGGTCTGGTCCGAGCAACGGTCGCGGATGAATCCGCTCCCACAGGTGGATGCCTCAACTGTGGGAGCGGGCTCTGCCCGCGACGCTCTGGTCTTGTCCGAGCACCAGTCGCGGATGAATCCGCTCCCACAGGTGGATGCCTCAACTGTGGGAGCGGGCTCTGCCCGCGACGCTCTGGTCTTGTCCGAGCACCGGTCGCGGATGAATCCGCTCCCACAGGTGGATGCCTCGACTGTGGGAGCGGGCTCTGCCCGCGATGCTCTGACTCTGCCTAAGCGCCTGTCGCGGATGAATCCGCTCCCACAGGTGGATGCCTCAACTGTGGGAGCGGGCTCTGCCCGCGATGCTCTGGTCTGGTCCGAGCGCCTGTCGCGGATGAATCCGCTCCCACAGGGGTGGGCGGTGCGCAGCCTGGTCGGCGGACTGTGCTTGCTCTACTTGGCCCAAGAGCCTGCCCTCGCAGCCAGCGGCCAGGGCAATCCGCCTGCGTTCGACAACGCGATTGAACTGGCCAGCGCATTGGCGGTTGAGCAAGCCCGACCTCAGGCACCGCTATTGGACCGCAGCGCTTTCCTTGAGGAGCCGACACTCCGACAAGTACTGCAATCGCCCGATGGTTTGCAGATTGCCTGGCTGCAGCAGGGCGCAGAGCGCGCCAGCGTCTGGGTGATGGACAGCGAAGGCGCACCGGCACGGGCACTGTTGACGCAGAGCGATGCCAGCCGGCTGTACTGGTCCAGAGATAGCCGCTGGGTATTCGCACAGTCGCCAACGCGACTGTTGGCCCTGTCCGTTGCAGGATCCGAAGCCTCCACATTGATCGCCACCTTGAAGCCGGATAGTGAGCAACAGGTCTTCGGCGCCGACCCCGGGCACCCGGCAGCCATGCTGCTGATTGAGTCGGAGCCACCCGCCGACACGGCGCAACCATCGACATCCCGGTTGTGGCGAGTAGATCGACAGGGCCAGCGCACCTTACTGCTGGAGAACCCCCTGCCATTGGTGGACCTGGCTTTCAATCCGCAAGGTCGGCTGCGTTACATCAAGCAATTCGACGGTGATGCCTTCGCCATCCTGCAACTGGGCGCCGCTGGCGCCCGCCGCGAGCTCGCCCGCTGCACCGAGATGCGGCGCTGCACGCTGATCAGTGCCGACGCCGACGATGCGCTCTGGATCATCGGCAATATCGACACCGATCTGGCCTCGCTGCAACGCGTCCAGCCCGACGGCAGCCTCCAGACGCTGCACCGCGATCCGCGCGGCGAGGCCGATCTGCGCGAGCTGACGGTGCACCCGCAGAGCTTCAAACCGTTGGTGGCCCACTACGGCAGCACGAGCCTGCACAGCCATGCGCTGGGTGCGGACACGGAGCGCTGGTTGCAGCCGATCAGCCGCGAATATCCCGACGCCCGTCTGCAGATCTCGGTCGGCACGGACCCGACGGCGCCGGCACTGATCGGCGTCAGCCACAGTCAGTCACAGCTCACGCGCTGGTTCCTGCGCTCACCCGCCGAAAATGCCGCCCGCCCGATTCTGGACGAGCTTCAGCAAGCCAGTCTGAGCGTGCCGGAGGAGACGGCAGCTCGCAAGATTCCGGTCCGCTGGTTGGCGAGTGACGGCATGACGCTGCACGGATTTGTCTCGGTGCCACCCGGCCGGGATGCCGCGCGGCTGCCGCTGGTGGTCAAGGTGCATGGCGGACCGTGGACACTGACTGGCCCCGACTATTCAGCAGCCACGCAATTTCTGGCCAATCGCGGCTATGCCGTTTTCGAGCCGAATTTTCGCGGCTCCACCGGCCTGGGTCGCGACTATCTGCTGGCCGCCAAGGGCGATTTCGGCCATGGCCGGGTACAGCTCGACATCGTCGAGGGCACGCGCTGGCTGTTGGCGCAGGGCGTCGGCGACCCTCAGCGGGTGGCGATCCTGGGCGCTTCCTTTGGCGGCTACTCGGCGCTGCTCGGCGTCACCCATGAACCCGAGCTGTTCCGGCTGGCGATTGCCGCCGTACCTCCCAGCGATTTCGCCTGGACCCTGCGCTGGGCGGTGGAACATCGGGTACTGGAACTGGAATCAACGGTGCCCTTCGAGCAGACCTTGCGGGCTCTGGATCTGAATCTCGACGACGCCGCAGCCATGGCCAGGCTCAGTGCCGGATCACCGCTGGCCCAGGCGCACAAACTGGCGCGACCGGTGGTGCTGTTTGCCGGCGGCCAGGACCAGCGCGTGGCCATCCGCAGCGTCACCCACTACGCAGCGCGCTTGCTGGAACTGGGCAAGGATGTGGATCTCTACATCGAGAAACGCGCCGGTCACGAACCCGATGGCGCGGTGCCACGCGAAGCCTGGCTGAGCTTGCTGGAACAGGCGCTGCAGCGCGAGCTCGGCGGAACTGCACCGCCACCTCCAGACCCTGCCGTCGCCAGCTATCTGCAGCGCAATCAGCGCATCGAACGCGGCCGGTTGCGGCCATAGCGAGCGTCCGGTGTTGGACTGACGCTGCCTACGGGCCATGAACTGTAGGTTGGGCAAAGCGCAGCGTGCCCAACACCGGCGCACAACACCGGCGTCCATTGTTGGGCACGCTGCGCTTAGCCCAACCTACATCATCGAGCACAAATCAACACCTTAGGACATGGGTTCATGGAGAGACCCTGTATCGGCCCGATGCAAGCCATGGACCTCGAACCCCCGGCGTCATTGCGACCCCGGACTTGATCCGGGGGAAGCAATCCAGGGGCGTGCGGCGATACCGTGGATTGCTTCGTCGCTGCGCTCCTCGCAAAGACGCATCAACCACTTGCGACAAAGGTTCAGGGCAAGCCACGGGCTTCACCGAAAACTGCGCGACAACCTTGAACCTGCGGGATACGACAGCAGGCCGGGCGAACCCCACCCTAGCTCCCGATCAACAACCGCGAGTGCCTGCCCAGCAGCCGGCGCATCAGCCACACCGTCAGCATGCTCATGGCCAGCGCGAAGACGAAGAATGCCAGTCCGCTCAGATACACGCTCCATGGCAGAAAACGTGGATCGTGCAGGAGGGTCCAAGCCAGCTCGGCCAGCAGCAGCATGAAGAAGATATGCAGGAAATAGATGGAAAAGGCCTCGTTGGCGAAATAGCCGAGCCAGCGCGGCTGTCGGTTTTCCAGCCCTCTGAGCCACAGCAGCACCAGACCGGCAAGACTGAGTTTCTGCACGTAGTAGATCGTCTCCTGCAGCGAGTAGCTGCCAAACCGGTCGATCTGCGCGTACTGCAGGCCGATCAGCAGCGCGGAACTGAGCACCGCTGCGGCGATCATCGGATTGCGAAAGGGAGCGATGCGATCCAGCAATGCTTCCAGGTGGTTGCCGACGTACACGCCGACTGCGTAGGCGCCGAGAAAATAGATCACCGTCCCCGCCACGATCTGGTCCGAGCCATCGCCGAAGTCGGGGCGCGAGAAAACCAGTGGCGCCAGCATCAGCAACCAGATCGGCACGGCGGCCCAGGATTTCGCCTGCGCCAGCAGACCCAGCAAGGGCGTAAACGCGAACAGGATCAGCAGCACCGGCAGATACCAGTAGGTGAACTGCGCCTTGCCGAACAACAGATTCGGCCAGATCGAATCCAGATAGTCAGACCAGTCAGCGGGCCACGCCAGGACGCCGGTGCCGGCTTCATTGAAGCGCATCAAGGAAAACACCAGGGTGCAGAACACATAAGGCAGCAGCACATACATGGCCTTGCTGCGATAGAAACTGGCGTAGCCACGGGCGCGCAGCACCGAGGAGAACAGCAACCCGGAAATCAGGGCGAAGTAGATGGTGCTGTCGTGAAACAGGGTCTCGCTGAGAATGGAGATCGGGGAAGCGGGGTCTCCCTTCCAGTTGCGCGGAATGAGCACCGCCAGCGCCAGCGCATGGATGGCGACGACATTGAGAATGGCGAAACCGCGAAAGCTGTGGACATAGCCCAGATACCCCGCCTTCTGCATGATCTTGCCTTGAGCTGGCGGCTTGCGGCCGAGATCCGCATCTGACCATCGCAACGGTTGGAAGTCCAGTTGCCCTGATTGAGCGGGGCCGGCGGCAGCGGTTGCGGACGGCACGCCTCCCGCCTGCATCGCGGCAGATTGCTGCTGGAATACGCCCATCCGGGCCTGCGGGCGGTGCTGGAACTGACGCGCGGGAGCGCGCCCATTTCTCGCCATGCTTGAGAAGATGATACGACGGCCGCTGAGCGCGAAAACAGTGCCGAAGCCCGGAGTGGGGCGCCGGCTGATAGTGTTTTCCCACCTCCCGCGCCCGAATAATGATCCATGCCAGCGTCGACTTCCGCCCCACCCCAATCTGATCCCAAGGTCGAGGATTGCACTGCCCCGCTCGGTGACTGGAGCGGCGCCATCGTGCACGGTCAGAGCCAGATCCCCATCGTTCTGCACCTGCAGCTCGCCGACGGCAGTCTGACCGGTACCCTTGACTATCCACGACATCACCAATCCGGATTACCGATCCGAGAACTCGACTTTCACGACGGCCAGCTGCGCTTTTCCACGCGATCCTTCGGTGACTACCTCGGCCACTGGAGCCAGGATCGCCAGCGCATCGAGGGCTATTTTCATCAGGGTACCCAGCAACATCCATTGACCCTGCAGCCAGGCAACGAGCGCTACGCCAGCGCCCGTCGGCCGCAGACGCCGCAGCCACCCTTCCCCTATCGAATCGAGACAGTGACGATCGAACATCCGGCAGCGCAATGCGCGCTGGCCGGCACCCTGACCTTGCCAGTAGCAGGCGCCATCCGCGCGCTGATCCTGCTGATCACCGGCAGCGGCGCCATGGATCGCGATCAGACCGTGTTCGAGCACAAGCCCTTCTGGGTGCTGGCGGATTTTCTCAGCCGCGCAGGCTATGGCGTGTTGCGACTCGACGATCGCGGCGTCGGCGCCTCCAGCGGCGACCGTGCCACGCTGACCCTGGACGACGAACTGGCCGATATGGCCATCGCGCTGGACTACCTCCGCGCCCGAGCTGATCTGGCGGAGCTACCATTGGGCCTGATCGGCCACAGCATGGGCGCCCTCACCGCCATGCGCCTGGCGGCGCAGCGCGTCGAAGTCAATTTCATGGTCTCGATGGCCGGCCCGGCGCAGCCGCTGGGCCCGGTCTTCGCCGAGCGCGAGTGCCAGGCCCTGGCCGCCGCCGGCATGCCCGCAGACGCCATCACCCGACATCGCGCCTTCACCCTGGCGCTCTACCAGCAGTTGCAGTCCCTGGCGCTCGATGAGCCCATCACCGCCGCGCAGATCGAAGCCCAGGCGCAGCGCACCGGTGCCCCGCGCACGGCCACTGTCCAGCGGCAAGCGGACTGGATCGCCCGCTTCAACCTGCCCTGGTTCCGTTCGGCGCTGACGCTGGATCCTGCCGACGCGCTGACCCGCATCCGGTGCCCCTTCCTCGCCATCGGCGGCAGCCTCGACACCCAAGTGCCCAGCCAAAGCAGCCTGAGTGCCATGAACGCATGGCTGTCCCGTCGCCAGCATCCCGATTTCCAGACGATCGAGCTGAGTGGTCTGAACCACCTGTTCCAGACCTGCAGCAGCGGTGGCGTCGAGGAATACGCAGCCATTGAAGAAACCTTCGCCCCGGCGGCGATGAGCGTGGTCCGAGACTGGCTGGACCAGCGCCTGCCCGCGCCTGACTGACCCTAGTATTGAATACCAGCTGCCACTCCTGACCTCCACGCAGCCCGTTCGCCTCCAGCCCCGGTCTTGATTGAATCAACGAGGACTCCGATGAATCCATCCGCCACAGCAGCCCTCCGCCGCCTCCACGCCTCCGCGTGAACTGAGCGGCTCTGAGGAGGGACGCGCGCCTGCGCGGCCGCTGTTGATGTCCGGACCAGACACAGCGGCGCCGCAGCGCGGCGCCCTCCACGGCTGCGAGCCGCAGCCGATTGCGGGATCTTCCACGCGGAGGCGCGGAGTACGCGGAGAAGTGCAATGCGTGTTGCCGGGGTCTTAGCCCTACTCCGCGGCCTCCGCGCCTCCGCGTGAACGGATCGGAGCGGCTTTGTGGAGGGACGCGCGCCTGCGCGGCCGCTGTTGATGTCCGGACCCGGCAAAGCGGCGCCGCAACGCGGCGCCCTCCACGGCTGCGAGCCGCAGCCGATCGCGGGATCTTCCATGCGGAGGCGCGGAGAACGCGGAGAAGTGCAATGCGTGTTGCCGGGGTCTTAGCCCTACTCCGCCGCCTCCACGCCTCCGCGTGAACTGAGCGGCTTTGAGGAGGGACGCGCGCCTGGGCGGCCGCTGTTGATGTCCGGACCAGGTAAAGCGGCGCCGCAGCGCGGCGCCCTCCACAGCCGCGAGCCGCAGCGGGTCGCCGGATATCTCACGCGGAGGCGCGGAGAACGCGGAGAAGTGCAATGCGTGTGCAGGTGTCGGCGGCGATCGTAAATTGCACACAAGTGGTGGCTGAATTTTGCACACCTTCGCCATCTTCGCGGCTCCGCGTGAACTGGTTAAATCGGCGTTGAGGAGGGACGCGCGCCTGCGCGGCCGCTGTTGATGTCCGGATCAGGCACAGCGGCGCCGCAGCGCGGCGCCCTCCACGGCCGCGAACCGCAGCGGGTCGCAGGGTATCTCGCGGGGAGCTGTACATTCGTTGAGCTACGCTGACCCGCATGGAGCTTGCAGCTCGCACCGGCTTGCGGCGGCTCAGCGCGCTGAGCCAGTCTTGGCACCTGCCTTTCTGACCTGCTCAGGAGTTTCGATGAAGCCAATTCACACGATCTTTCTCGCTGCCCTCTGTTTCCACGGCGTCAGCTTTGCCGAGTCCAGACAGAGCACGCCGCTGCTGGGCAGCTGGGCGGTGGATACGACGCGCCTGCCGATGCCTCCGGAGGCCAGACCCCAGCGTGTGACGATCAGCTTTGCCGAGAAGGAATCCGGTCATCTGATGACCAGGGTGGAGGTGATCGACCCGAGGGGTGAGATGCTGTTGGCCGAGGGTCTCACGCCGCTGGACGGGACACCAACGCCGGTCAAGTCAAATTTCGAGGCGGATGTGTCCGCCACCACCATGCCGACACCGGACGTGCTGGTGATGCAACTGGCCAAGGACGGCTCACCGGCCTCGACCCGTATCTACGCCGTGACCGCCGATGGCCAATCGATGGTCGAGACCGTGGCCTATTTCGGCCCCGACGGTCAGCCAGTCTCGCGCAAGAACTATTTCTCACGCATTCAATCGCCGTAGGGCTAAGTGGGTTCCGCCCTGCTTTTCTGCTTTCTTGATCCCATTGCTGGCCGTCAATCAACCAGCTCACACCCCAGCGGCCACAGTCCATAGCGACGGGTTTCGCCGAGGTCGTCGGGGCTGCGGTCGTCCTGGGTGACGGTCAGATCGAGATCACTCTCGATGCGCAGCATGCCGGACTGCCACTCGCCCATGCTGATGGTGCCGGGATAGGGGTTGATGCTGCAGGGCGACTGGTAACGACCGAGTTTGCGCCATTCGCGCAGATCGGCGATTTCCAGGACGGGATGGCCCTCACCCACCGAGATCAGCGCCAGCCAGCGACCGCCCGGCGAGGCCTTGATCTCGGCAACCTGATGCAACTCGGTGACATCGCATCCCAGGACCTGAGGCTCGGCGTCGGCGCAGAGCAGGCGCCAGCAGGCCGGGGTGTCCATGCTGCGGACGTCCACTTCGACGGTACAGCCGTCCGGTAGCTGGGCGCTGAGCATCTTCGCGGGTTCATCGGCCAGGACTTGAGTGCCCAGCGTCAGCAGCGCAATGCCGAACATGAAGCGGGTCGTCGAACTGATCATCGCGAATCTCCTTACCCCGATTTGCTACGGTAGGTTGCCGTGAAAGTCGCTCAGGCGAGTGCTGGATACCGAGTGACCCGCAGCCATGACCGTTAGGCCAAGCGCAGCGTGCCCAACAAGAAGGCCAGCACTTGGGCGGTCATGTCACGTAGATCGCTGCGCGCTCAACGTGACCTACATTACGGGCGACGCTTACTGGACTGGCACGCGCACCCAGCCTTCCATCAGGATTCGTGCGCTGCGGCTCATCACCGCCTTGGTCACGGTCCATTGTCCATCGACCCGTCTTGCCTGGGCGCCTACGCGCAGGGTGCCAGATGGATGACCGAAGCGCACGGCCTCACGCTCGCCGCCGCCGGCGGCCAGATTGACCAGCGTTCCGGGCACCGAGGCGGCTACGGCAATCGCCACCGCGCAGGTGGCCATCATGGCGTGATGCAGCTTGCCCATCGACAGCGCCCGCACCAGCACATCGGTATCGGCCGCGGCAATGGTCTTGCCGCTGGACGCCTGATATTCGGCCGGCGGCGCCACGAAAGCGATCTTCGGCGTGTGCTGGCGGGTCTGGGCCTCGGCCAGATCCTGGATCAATCCCATCTTCAGTGCTCCGTGGGCACGGATGGTTTCCAGGCGTGCAAGCAAGGCTGGGTCGCCATTGATCTCGCCCTGCAATTCGGTGCCTTTGAGGCCGAGGTCGGCAGCGCGCAGGAAGATGGTCGGAATGCCGGCGGTGATCATCGTGGCCTGAAAGCTGCCGACGCCGGGCACCTCGAGCGTGTCGATCAGATGTCCGCTGGGAAACAGCGCGCCACCGTCCCCGTCATCGGCTGGATCCATGAACTCGAGCACGATCTCGGCGGCCGGAAATGTCACACCGTCCAGCTCGAAATCCCCGGTCTCCTGCACCTGACCGTTGCTGATCGGCACATGGGCAATGATGGTCTTGCGGATATTGGCCTGCCAGATGCGAAGCACGGCGATGCCGTTGTCGGGAATGCGCGCCGGGTCCACCAGTCCTGCGGCAATGGCAAAAGGACCGGCGGCTGAACTGAGATTGCCGCAATTACCCGACCAGTCGACAAAGGGCTGATCGATGGAGACCTGGCCGTAGAGATAATCGACATCATGTCCGGGCTCCGACGAGCGGCTGATGATCACGCACTTGCTGGTGCTGGAGGTGGCGCCGCCCATGCCATCGGTGTGCTTGCCATAGGGATCCGGGCTGCCGATGACCCGCAACAACAGCGCATCCCGCGCCGGGCCCGGCACCTGGGCGGCTGCGGGCAGGTCTTCGAGGCGGAAGAACACACCCTTGCTGGTACCGCCGCGCATGTAGGTGGCGGGGATGCGGATCTGCGCTGGAGCTGACATGAGCGGATCAGGCCTGAACGGGTCGAGATGGAGCGCAAGCCTGCGCAAAGCACGCTCTCGCCGCAAGCGCTTCGGTCGACTCGTTCAGGATTGGTCACGGAAATGCCCCGGGCGTGGGTTATGGATCAATCGCGGGGGCGAGCTTGGGCCTCGGGTCGATCGGGCACCCAGCGCTGACTGCAAGTCGGCGATCCCGGGCAACAGCGCCGACTGCAGGTCGGCGAACCCGGTCAACCGACCGCGCGCTGCCGACCACCCTTGGCCAGTTCCGCCGGATCAATGCCCTCGAAGGCACACAGCTCCTTCAGACCATATTCCATGACCGCCCGGGCATGACCGGTGACACGAGCCAGCAGCCTGTGCATCTTGGCGTCCTTCTCGTTCTTGTTCTGGCATTGCGCCGAGTAGGTCTCGAAGGCGTTCAGCGCCAGCACCAGATCGGCGACCTGGTTGGGACATTCGCAGTCCACCGCGCTGACGATGTCCTGCAAGGACGCCAATTGCATGTCATCGAAGCGGCGCATCGGCGCCTGCTGCTCGATCCGCAGCAACCCGCTTTCCGGCGGCGCCACGACCGCACCGGCCGCCGGCGCCTGGGTCAGATGCTTGACGATCAAACCCAGCATGTTCGAGCGCAGTGCCCGGGCGCTGACCGGCGCACGCATCAGCTGTCGGTGCGGACCACGCAGACGCTCGATCACGTCCCACTTGGCGAAGGCGTAGACGATCACCGTGAGTTCCGGCTTCAGCGCTTTTTCAAGTTCCTGGATCGAGCGCTCCGGTGCATCGCCGAGCAGTTCCAGATCAGCGACCAAGGCGTTGACCTGAACCTTGCCGGCTGCCGACACCAGAGCCGAGTGCTGATCCGTCGCCAGCACGATCTGCATGTTTCGCTGATCGCCCTCGTGCGCGGTGGCCTTCAGATATTGCGGCAGTGTCGAGTGAAAGATGGCGAGGCTGACCATGGTGGAAATCCCGTGCGTTGGCTTTGCGCAAGACTGGCATGGGCTCAGTCAAGGCCGGGTTCCGGATCGGTGAACTTCGGATGAGCGCCAGGTCAAACATCGAACCGGGCTTCTGGTATGGAAAGGGCGCAAAGCAGCAGCGCCGACTTCCAGTCGGCGCTCCGTGCCTGGCCTCAGGCGGCGCTGGCCAGAAAGTCCTGGGCGAAGCGCTGCAGCACGCCGCCGGCCTCGTAGATCGAGACTTCCTCGGCAGTGTCCAGGCGGCAGATCACCGGCACTTCGACGATGTCACCGCTGCGGCGATGGACAATCAGTGTCAACGTGGCGCCAGGGGTGCGTTCGCCGCGGACGTCGTAGGTTTCGGTGCCGTCCAGCGCCAGCGTCAAACGGGTGGTGCCGGGCTGGAACTGCAGCGGCAGCACGCCCATGCCAACGAGGTTGGTGCGGTGGATGCGCTCAAAGCTCTCGGCCACGATGGCCTCGACGCCAGCCAGGCGCACGCCCTTGGCGGCCCAGTCGCGGGAAGAACCCTGGCCGTAGTCGGCGCCGCCGACGATGATCAGTGGCTGCTTGCGTTCCAGATAGGTCTGGATCACCTCCCACATGCGCATCACTTCGCCTTCGGGTTCCAGTCGCGCCAGGGAGCCCTCGCGCACCTTGCCCTCGGCATCGCGCACCATTTCGTTCTTCAGGCGCGGATTGGCGAAGGTGGCGCGCTGCGCGGTCAGATGGTCGCCGCGATGGGTGGCGTAGGAATTGAAGTCTTCCTGGGTCAGGCCCATCTTGGTCAGGTATTCGCCGGCGGCGCTGGTCGGGAGAATGGCGTTCGACGGCGACAGGTGATCGGTGGTGATGTTGTCGCCCAGCAGCGCCAGCGGGCGCATGCCCTGCAGTGTGCGCTGCATCTGGAAATCGGCATCCCAGTAGGGCGGGCGACGGATGTAGGTACTCATCGGGCGCCAGTCGTAGCGCGGCTGGGCCTTGGGACCGCGCACGGCGCTGGCGGCGAACATGGGTCGGTAGACGGCGTCGAACTGTGAAGGCTTGACGTGCGCCGCCACCAGCGCGTCGATCTCGGCATCGTCCGGCCAGATGTCCTTGAGCATGATCGGCTCGCCCTGATCGTCGATGCCCAGGGCGTCGCGTTCGATGTCGACGCGGATGCTGCCGGCGATGGCATAGGCAACCACCAGCGGCGGCGAGGCCAGATAGGCCTCGCGCGCATGCGGGTGGATGCGCCCTTCGAAATTGCGATTGCCGCTGAGCACGGCCGTGGTGTACAGCTTGCGCTCCAGCACTTCCTGCTCGATCACCGGATCGAGCGCACCCGACATGCCGTTGCAGGAGGTGCAGGCAAAGGCGACCACGCCGAAGCCGAGCTTCTCCAGATCATCCAGCAGCCCCGCTTCGCGCAGGTACAGTTCGACCACCTTGGAGCCCGGTGCCAGGGAAGACTTGACCCAGGGCTTGCGGGTCAGGCCGCGCCTGGCCGCATTCCTGGCGATCAGCCCGGCGGCGATCATGTTGCGCGGATTGGAGGTGTTGGTGCAGCTGGTGATGGCGGCGATGATCACGGCGCCATCGGGCATCTGTCCCGGGCGGCTCTGATTTTCCTTGGCCAGGCCACGCTCGCTCAGGGACGAGGTCAGGATCTTCTGATGCGGATTGGCCGGGCCGGCGATGGTGCGGGCAACGCTGGACAGATCGAAGCTCAGACGACGCGGATACTGCGCCTGGGCCAACTCATCGGCCCACAGCCCGGCGGCTTTGGCATAGGTCTCGACCACCGTGTGTTCGCGATCGGTGAGCTTGAGGTAATCGATGGTGCGCTCGTCGATCGGGAACAGCGCTGCGCTGGCGCCGAATTCAGGCGTCATGTTGGAAATGGTGGCGCGATCGCCCAGCGTCAGATGCTTCAGCCCCTCACCGAAGAACTCGATGTAGGTACTGACCACCTTCTGGCTGCGCAGGAACTCGGTCAGGGCCAGCACCACGTCGGTCGCGGTGATACCCGGACCCGGACGACCGAGCAGTTCCACGCCGACGATCTCCGGCAGGCGCATCCACACGGCTCGACCCAGCATCACGCTTTCGGCCTCCAGGCCGCCGACGCCGACGCCGATCACACCGAGTGCGTCGATCATCGGTGTGTGGCTGTCGGTACCGACCAGCGTGTCAGGAAAGGCAAAGCCCTCGCTGACCTGAACCACCGGCGACATCCGCTCCAGATTGATCTGATGCAGGATGCCATTGCCCTGCGGCACCACTTCGACATTGCTGAAGGCCTGTTTGGCCCACTGGATGAAGTGGAAGCGGTCGGCGTTGCGGCGCTCTTCGATGGCGCGGTTCTTGGCAAAGGCTTCGGGGTCGAAGCCGGCATGTTCGACGGCGAGCGAGTGGTCGACCACCAGCTGCGAGGGCACGACCGGATTGATCTGATTCGGGTCGCCGCCGTTTTCGGCGATGGCGTCGCGCAATCCGGCCATGTCGACCAGCGCCGTGGCTCCGAGGATGTCCTGCAGGATCACCCGGGCCGGAAACCACGGGAAATCGAGGTCGCGCCGGTTCTCGATCAGCTGCGTCAGCGCCTCCGTGAGCATGGCCGGTTCGCAGCGGCGCACCAGATTCTCGGCCAGAACGCGGCTGGTGTAGGGCAGACTGGCATAGGCACCGGCCTTGATCGCGTCCACTGCCGCGCGGGCATCGAAGTACTGCAGTTCGGTTCCGGGTAGTTTCTGGCGATAGGCGATGTTCATGAGATTCCGTTCGCAGCAAGAGAGGATCGCCCGCAAACCATGGCGAGCTGACCCTCCATGATAAGGCTGCCCGGAAGTCGGGTTCGGTCAATTTTCGAGCAAGCTAGCGCTGCTCCCGGTCCAAACCGCGCCGCAGGCTGTTGACGCCGTTCGGTCATCGAAGATCCGAGCATCTGAAACTGAATGCAGCCCCGTGTCGAATAGTCGTAGCTCGACGCTGAAATTGGCATCATCTGAACCCGGGCCGCAGCCCTGAGGTGTACTGTGTACGCGCAATCCGCAGTATCGTCGCTGCCTTGTACCTTCTCCGGGGCTCTGATGCTGCCGGTAGAAGTCAGAACCTGAGTGCCCAGACCCAGCCCGAGAAGCGTTTTGACCCTACAAGACCCATCATCAGCCGCTGCCCCGATCTGGACGCCCCCCGGAGAACTGCGGCTCACGGTCCATTGCGGACCTGAGCAGCATGCCGACTGGACGGTGAAGGGTGCTGGCGGACACGGCTTGTACATGCAACGACGGGGCCTTCCAGCCCCTGTGTTCGAGGCCGGTGTGGCTCTGCTGTTGCGCTGGACCAATGCCCAGGGTCAGCTGGCGCTGGAGGTCCACGGCAAGGTGCGCGACAGCGATGAGCAAGGTACCCGCCTGCACCTGGAAGACGATTCTGTTGCCGCGGTACCCACGATTCAGGCCCTGATCAAACAGACCGAGCAGGCCGCGGCAACCCGAAGCCATGCCGCGCCGGTAGCCAATGAGAAGCTCGGGCGACACCTGGAGCTTGTCCGCGAGCAGATTCGCCAGGGACTCGGCCCTCGAATCCGTCGATTGCTGGTGCAGGCCGAGACCGGCCTCGATCAGATTGCGTTGGGCACCATGGTCGAGATTGCCGGCATCCCTGCGCGCATGGCGCTTGAGCAGCTGCACGCCGCGCGCAGCGCCGTCGCCAATCGCTTCCTGGAGCTCTTGCTGGGCCCTTGGGAGACCGGGTCGGCAGGGCTGCCGGCGCGTGACCGCAGCATCGCCTCGCTGCAACTGCTGGACGACGACTCGACCCAGACTTTCCTCAAACGCAGCGAATCGGCACGAAAGCTGGAACGGGTCACGCAGAAGGCCTGGCATGATCTGCGGCGACTGTTGGTGACCTTGACCACTGGATCGAATCATCTGGATGCGGATGCGCTGGGCGTGGAGTCACTCCTCGACGCCCTCACTACGGCGGCCCGCGAAGGCGGACTGGAACCGGGCATGCAGCAGTTTCTGCTGCGCCTTGCCGGCCACCCGGAAGTACTCGATCTCGGCAGTTTCTACCAGACGCTAGAGCTGCAACTGGAGCGAGCCGGGGTCGAGGCACCAGAGGCCGCGGCAGCGGCCGGGCCCACGGCAGCTGCAGCCGCAGGTGCAGATGGCGGCAGCTTCCGTCGTACCGATCCACAGCCCAACACGGCCGCAAGCAGCCCACGCTCTGGCCCGGCGCCGGCCACGCGCGCGGCAATGCACGCGCAGCCACGGCTGCGCCCGGCCATGCCGGCACCGACGCCGGCCAGCGCCATCTCGACGGCGCGCGCGATCTGGTCGCTGGGGCAGCCCGCTGCGGCACCGAATCCGGATCTGCCACGGGCACCAGTGCTGTCCGACACCGCATTGCTCGACGCCCTGCGCGAAATGATTGCCAGGGGCATGTCGGGAGCCAACGCGATCGATTTCAGCGTTCAACTTCAGGAACAGGCTGCACTGCTCTGCGGGCACCCGGATGCCCGCGCCGAAGATCGTCAGCTGGAGGCGGTCGACCTGATGGCACGACTGCAGCAGGCGATCGAGCGTGACCCGCTGTTACCGCAGACCTTTCGCAATTGGTGCCGCCCGCTGTTGGCGCCAATTCTCGCCACCCAGCTGCATCCTGATGGCCTGGCCGAATCCGGCGAGGCCTTGCGCGAGCTGTTTGCACTGCTGGAATTCGGCAGCGTGCTCTGTACCGAACGCAATGATCCGGCCATCCGCCAGATTGGCGAGAGCATCTCGGAACTGGTCGGCCAGCTGCAGCAATCCGAACGGCTCACCCCGGAGCAGCTCAAGGGCGCTTGCGAGCAACTGGAAGCCCTGCTGCGACGGCACCGTAAGGCTGGACATGCCATTGAAGAGCGCGTTGTCGACTCCTGTGTCGGCCAACAACGCCTGGTAGAGGCCAGGCGGCAGGTTCAGCGCGAACTGGCGGTGCGTTTTGGCGGTCGCGAGATTCCCGAAGCGCTGGCTGGTCTGATCGGACAACGACTCGCGGCCACGATGTTGCTGACCCTGCTGCGCGAAGGCACCGAGAGTCAGGAATGGCAATCGCTGAAGAAACGCATCGAAGGCCTGGACCACGCTTTGCGACTGGCGGCCGAAGGCGCGCCGGTTGCCGATGCCGAACCGCATATTGCCTGGCTGCGGGAGTCGCATCTGGCCGATGGCGCTGATGCCTCGGCACTGTCCGGGCAGATGGCGGCGCTGGCCGATTCGCTGCGGGGCAAGAGCACCCAATGGGTGCCCTATCACAGTCCGGCCATGGATCATCTGACGGAGACCAGCCGACCGCCTGGAGAAGATTCGGAGCCGAGTCCGGTTCACAAGCAACTGGCTGGTCTGCAATCCGGCGATTGGCTGGCCTTCGGAGCAGACCAGCACAATGCCCGGCTGCTGAAGCTGGCGTGGATGGCCCCGGACCGCAGCCGCTTCGTTTTCGTCAATCAGTTGGGACACCGTGCCGACGATCTGCGCCGGGAAGAACTGGCCACCGTGCTGCGCGCCGGCCGCGCCCGGGTGGTGGATCAGGGCGATGCCAGCGTCATCGAGCGCGCCTGGCGCAGCATGATGGAAGACATGCACAACCAGCTGGCCGAACAGGCGATCCATGATTCGCTGACCGGCCTGCTCAACCGCAAGGAACTGGACCGCCGCCTGATTGCATGGACCACGGCACCCGAGCGGCCGCCGCTGACCATCCTCTGGCTGGGCGTGGACCATCTGCGTGTGATCAATCAGTCGCACGGCATGGCGGCCGGCGACCTGGCGCTGCGGGCGGTCGCCGATACCCTGCAACGCTATTCCGATCGCGTGCCCTCCGGACACAGCTACTGTGCCCGTATCGCCGGCGACGAGTTTGCTGTGGTTCTCGAGGGTGTGGGGCCAACGGCATCGCGGCGCAACGCACAGGCGCTGCTGGACCAGCTGAATGCACTCGACCTTAGCCTGGAAGGCAGCAGCATCCGCATGACTGTCAGCATGGGTCTGGTCGTTGCCGAGGACAGCTGCACCTCGCCCGATCGCCTGCTCGCGGACGCCGAGCGGGCCTGCCGGGCGGCCAAGGACTCGGGTCGCGGCCGCCTGTACACCCATCAAGCCGATGACACGCTGCTCAGCCAGATGCGCGAAAGCCTGGATTGGGTGGGCCGGGTCGAGAGCTCACTGAAGACCCAGTCGCTGATGCTCTACGGCCAGCGCGCGGTATCGCTCAGCGCCCGCGCCCAGGCCGATCCGGACTATCTGGAGATCCTGCTGCGCATGCGCACCGACGACGGTGTGGCGCTGCCCGGTGATTTCATCATTGCCGCCGAGCGCTATGGCCAGATCATGACGCTGGACCGTTTTGTGTTGCAGGAACTCACCCGCAGCCTGCGCGATGCCAAGAGCCAGCATGCCTTCCGCATTGCCTTCAATGTGTCGGCTCGCAATATCGTCGACCCCGAGTTCATCGACGAGATTCTGGAAACCTTGCAACAGCAGCCGATGCCGATGTCACAACTTTGCATCGAACTGACCGAGACCGCGGCAATCGCGCAGCTGGCCGAGGCCACCGTCGGCATGCAGCGTCTGGCCGACAGCGGGCTGTCGATGGTTCTGGACGATTTCGGCTCGGGCTGGTCCTCCTACCAGTATCTGCGGCGCCTGCCCTTTGATGTGGTCAAGGTCGACGGCGCTTTCATCAAGGACATCGCCCATTCGGTTGAGGATCGGGCCATGGCCCGCTCGATCAATGAAATCGCCCATCTGCTGGGCAAGCGTACGGTGGCCGAGCACGTAGAAGATGCCGAAACCCTGGAGCAGGTGCGCGAAATCGGTTTCGACTATGCCCAGGGCTTCTTCGTGGGCCGGCCGGCACCGCTGGGCGATTTCCTGGACTAGCAGCTTGTTGAAAGACTCCCTTCCGGGGAGTTTTTCAAGTCGGCGGTCCGGCGCAGGTCCGTACCGCCTCACGACAAATCAATCGCTTACGCGCTTGCTTCGTCGTCCCGGCCATCCCTGGCCGGGCTAGCAGGCTGATTTTCAACAGCCTGCTAGGGGCACGGGGCTGTCGCGGCCGGGCATCTGCCGCAGAATCAGAGCGGGCGTCATTGCGAGGAACAGAGTGACGAAGCAATCCGGCGACCTGCCTCCCTTCATCTGGATTGCTTCCCCCGGATCAAGTCCGGGGTCGCAATGACGCCGGCTAATGTGGGTTCGGACTTGTCTGGACGCTTCTTCAGCACATCGCCAGGAGCGTCCCGACAAGTCTGGACCTACAGAAGCCAAGGGCACGTCGCCTTTCCCCGTGCCCCTTTCCCCATATCCCCTGCCCCGCCCCTGCTATCCTCGCGCGCCCTGATGCCTTTGCCGCTGTAGTCGATGTCGAACCTGCTGTCCCTGCCCCTGCCGCGCGCGCCGACGCTGTGGAAACGCTGGCGCCCGCTGCACGGCGCCGCCCACGCGCTGGCCCTGACCGAAAGCGCACGCGTTTCCGGACGGGTGATCGTGGCCGCCACCCGCGATTCCGCCAGCGCCCACGCGCTGGAGGCCGATCTGGCGGCGCTGATCGAGCCGGGCGTACCGGTATTGCATTTCCCGGATTGGGAAACCCTGCCCTACGATCTGTTCGCGCCGCACCCCGACATCGTCTCCCAGCGCATTGCCACGCTGTATCGATTGCCCAGCGTCACCCGCGGCGTGCTGGTGGTGCCGATTTCGACGCTGATGCAGCGGTTGCCGCCGACGCGCTACATCGGCGATCGCGTGCTGATGCTGAAACAGGGTGATCGACTGGATCTGGAGCGCGAGGCCGCGCGCCTGGAACAGGCCGGCTACCGTCGGGTCGGCCAGGTCATCGAACCCGGCGATTTCGCCATCCGCGGCAGCCTGCTCGATCTGTATCCGGCGGGCTCGGCCGTGCCCTATCGCATCGAACTGCTCGATGACGAGATCGACACGCTGCGCGCCTTCGATCCGGAAACCCAGCGCTCGGCCGGTGCCGTCGATCGCATCCAGCTGCTGCCTGCACGCGAATTCCCCTTCGACGAACCCGACCAGAAGCGCGTGCGCGAGGCCATCCGCGAGCGCTTCGACCTCGATGTGCGGCGCTCGGCGCTGTATCAGGATCTGAAGAACGGCAGCGCGCCTTCGGGCATCGAGTACTACCTGCCGCTGTTCTTCGAACAGACCGCGACCCTGTTCGACTATCTGCCCAAGGACAGCCTGCTGGTGCTGGAAGACAGCGCACTGGCCGCCGCCGATCAGTTCTTCGCCGCCACCAACGAGCGCTACCAGCAACGTCGGCACGATCTGGAACGGCCGATTCTGCCGCCGGGCGAACTCTATCTGCCGCCCGATGAGTTGCGCGAACGCCTGAACCAGCGCGAGCGCGTGCTGATCGGTGGCTTCGAGGATGCCGCCGATACCGGCTCGCAGCCGGCGCCCAGCCTGCCGGTGTTGCGCAAGGGCGAGGAGCCGGCCACTGAACTCAAGGCCTTCCTGCAGGCCTACAGCGGCCGGGTGTTGCTGGCCGCCGACTCGCCCGGCCGCCGTGAAGCATTGATCGACCTGCTGTCGGCCAGTGATCTGCGGCCGCAGACGCTGGATAGCTGGGAAGCCTTCCGCGCCGGCGACAGCCGCTGGGCGATCGCGGTCGCCAGCCTGTCCGACGGTTTTGCCCTCAGCGATCCGGCACTGACGGTCCTGACCGAACGCCAGTTGTACGGCGAACGGGCGCGCCAGGAACGTCGCCGCCGCAAGTCCGAACGCGATCCGGAATCGATCATCCGCGATCTGAGCGAACTCACCGAGGGTGCGCCGGTGGTGCACCACGACCACGGTGTGGGTCGCTACGTCGGGCTGATCACGCTCGATGTGGGCGGACTGCCGGGTGAATTCGTCACCATCGAATACGCCGGCGGCGACAAGCTCTATGTGCCGGTCTCGGGTCTGGATCTGATCAGTCGCTACACCGGCGGCGCGCCCGAACACGCGCCGCTGCATTCGCTGGGCAGCGATGCTTGGGACAAGGCCAAGAAGCGCGCCGCCGAAAAGGTGCGCGATGTCGCCGCCGAATTGCTGGAACTCTACGCCAAGCGCCGCGCCCGCAAGGGCGAAGCCATGGTCATCGAACGCGGCCTGTACGAGCAGTTCGCGGCCGGCTTTCCCTTCGAGGAGACCCCGGATCAGGCGGCCGCCATCGAGGCGGTGCTGGCCGATCTGGTCAAGCCGCAGCCGATGGATCGGGTGGTCTGCGGCGACGTCGGCTTTGGCAAGACCGAAGTGGCGCTGCGCGCGGCCTTTGTCGCCGCGCAGGCCGGTCGCCAGGTGGCCGTGCTGGTGCCGACCACGCTGCTCGCCGAGCAGCACTATCGCAATTTCGCCGATCGCTTTGCCGACTGGCCGATCCGGGTGGAAGTGCTGTCGCGCTTCAAGAGCGCCAAGGAAATCAAGCTGGCCCTGAGTGAACTGGCCGAGGGCAAGGTCGACGTCATGGTCGGCACCCACCGCCTGATCCAGGACGATGTGCACTTCAAGCAGCTGGGACTGGTCATCGTCGACGAGGAACAGCGCTTCGGCGTGCGTCAGAAGGAACAGCTGAAGAAGCTTCGGGCCGAGGTCGATCTGCTGACCCTGACCGCCACACCGATTCCGCGCACGCTGAACATGGCGCTGACCGGACTGCGCGATCTCAGCATCATCGCCACGCCGCCGCAGCATCGGCTGGCGGTGAAGACCTTCATTGCCCAATGGGATCCGCAGCTGCTGCGCGAGGCTTTCGAGCGCGAACTCGGTCGCGGCGGCCAGGTGTATTTCCTGCACAACGAAGTCGAGAGCATCGAGAAGACCGCGCGCGAAGTCGAAGCGCTGGTCCCGCAGGCGCGCATCCGTGTCGCCCACGGGCAGATGCCCGAGCGCGAGCTGGAACAGGCCATGCTCGATTTCTACCGCCAGCGTTTCAATGTGCTGGTGTGCACCACGATCATCGAGAGTGGCATCGACGTACCCACCGCCAACACCATCATCATCAATCGCGCCGACCGTTTCGGCCTGTCCCAGCTGCACCAGCTGCGCGGCCGGGTCGGGCGCTCGCATCACCGCGCCTTTGCCTATCTGGTGGTGCCGCACAAGAAGTCGATCACCGCCGATGCCCAGAAGCGTCTGGATGCGATCGCCTCGCTGGAAGAGCTGGGCGCCGGCTTCACGCTGTCCACCCACGACCTCGAGATCCGCGGCGCCGGCGAACTGCTGGGTGAAGGCCAATCAGGCGAGATCGAGGCAGTGGGCTTCACCCTGTACACGGAAATGCTGGAACGCGCCGTCCGCGCGGTCAAGGAAGGCCGGATTCCGGATGATCCGGACGCCGCCATCGATCGCGGCGTCGAGATCCAGCTGGGCATCTCGGCGCTGATTCCGGACGACTATCTGCCCGATGTGCATGCGCGACTGGTGCTGTACAAGCGCATCAGCAGCGCCCGTGACCAGGCCGATCTCGACGAATTGCAGGTGGAAATGATCGACCGCTTCGGCATGCTGCCGGAGCCGGCACGACATCTGTTCATCATCACCAAGCTCAAGCAGCGCGCCCAGGCCCTGGGCATCCGCAAGCTGGAACTCGGCCCCAACGGCGGACGCGTGCTGTTTGCCGCCAAGACTCGGGTCGATCCCACCAACCTGATCCGTCTGGTGCAGCGCGAACCCAAGCGCTATGCCTTTGAAGGTCAGGACAAGCTAAAGTTGAAGCGAGCGATGGATACGGGCGCAGAACGACTCAAGATCGCGCATGAGCTGATCGGCATGCTGGGAGGACAGGGATGAGCGAGTTTCGGATGGGTGAAGCGGGATCAGGTGCGGGGCTGGGGGCTGGGAGCTGGGGCGAGAGTCCGAGGCTTGCTGGCAGCGCTGGACCCGCCGCTCACGCTTTGACTGGGGTCTCCCAGGCAGGCGCAACGGATCGCAGGCGCGCCCCGGCCCCCGGCCCCCAGTCACGCTCTTTCCATCCCTTCTTCTGGCTGCTCGCGGCGCTGATGCTGGCCTTCGCCACGACCGCGTCCGCGCAATCCGGTCGCATCCAGATCGAAGTGCTGGTTTTCGCCTACAACAACCCCGACAGCGGCTCGGCGCTGAGTCCGGCCGATGCCGATCCGGACTACAGCGGCATGCTGCTGGGCGAAGGTGGGGCGGTGTATTCGGTGCTGCCGCGTGAGGCGCTCAAGCTCGGCGGGGCCTATGACGCGCTGGCCCGGAACGCACGTACCCGGGCGCTGTTGCATGTGGGTTGGCAGCAGGATGCCGGCAGCACCCGTCCGGTGCGCTTGCGTGGCCGCGCCGAGGTGAGCAGCAGCGATCCCGAACGTGGCGCTCTGGCTACCACCAATCCGGAACTGGATGGCGATCTCAGGCTGCGCTTCGGGCGCGGGGTCGAGGTGCATGTCGATGCCTTGCTGCGGGTGGAGTCGCGCAAGGCCGGCCGCGCCAACGGAGAGCAACGCTTCCGTCTGAACAGCAAACGTATTGTCAATTACGGCGAACTGCACTACATCGATCATCCGGCGTTCGGCATCATCGTGCGCGTGGATCGGGTCGACGATGCCGGCGCGGATGCTACAGGCTCTCCATGAAGCCATGTCCCAGGTTATTGATGCGTCATCGCGAGGAGCGCAGCGACGAAGCAATCCAGTGCTTTCGACGCTGTGCCTCTGGATTGCTTCCCCCGGATCAAGTCCGGGGTCGCAATGACGCCGGGGGTTCATGGCCCGTAGACAGTGTCGGGCCGATACACGCGGCTCGCAATGAGGGGGATAATGGCCACTCCGTGCGCAATTGCCCGGCCCGCTGCACGCAAGGGCAAAGCACTCAAACACTGCCGTTGCCGCTGATGATCCTCCGTCGCCCATATGTCGGCTCCCCGCAAGTTCAGCGCCGGGCCGAGCTGTCATCCCATCACGCAGGCCCGTTCCGCTGAAACGCAACGCCCCCTGCCCATCCGGATATCGCTAGTCAGACCATGACCTTTCGCTTAGTCCCCGGCCAACGCTGGTATTCCACTGCCGAACCCGAACTCGGGTTGGGCACCATCAAGAAGGTCGACAACCGCGCGCTCGAGCTGTTGTTCACCAAGGCCGGCATGCTGCGTCGCTATGCCCTGACCTCGGCGCCGCTGTCGCGGGCCGAATTCCGCGTCGGCGACCAGATCAGTGTCGAAGGCGAGATGCTGGATGTGGAGGACACCCAGGACCGCGACGGGCTGATGTTCTACTGCTGCCAGGGCTCATGGATTTCCGAGCCGCAGCTGGATGATGTGCAGGCCGCCAGCGCCGCCGATGAGCGCCTGACCGCCGGCCGCACCGACACCAGCGTGCGCTTCGCCATTCGCTGTGAAGCCCTGGCGCGCCGCGCGCAGGCGCGCTCGGCGCCGAGCTGGGGCATCAACAGTGCCCGCATCTCCCTGCTGCCGCATCAGCTGGCCGTGGTCGAAGCGGCGTTGGCGCAACCGCAACCGCGGGTGCTGCTGGCCGATGAGGTGGGTCTGGGCAAGACCATCGAAGCCGGCCTGATCCTGTCGAAGATGATCGCCAGCGGCCGCGCCCAGCGGGTGCTGGTGCTGGTGCCCGAAGCGCTGATGTATCAGTGGTTTGTGGAACTGTTGCGGCGCTTCAATCTGCGCTTTTCGATCTTCGATGCCGAGCGCGCCGATTCCATCGAGCAGTCCGACGACAGCAAAAACCCCTTCCAGGATGACCAGTTCATCCTCACCGATCTCGGCTTCCTGACCGGCAGCAGCAAGCGCGCCCGCCAGATCGTCGAAGCCGGCTGGGATCTGATGGTGGTCGACGAGGCCCATCATCTGGCCTGGTCGCCGGAAGAAACCTCGCCCGAATATGCTCTGGCGGAACAGCTGGCGCTGCAATGTCCGAGCGTGGTGCTGTTGACCGCCACACCGGAACAACTGGGGCGCAGCGGGCATTTTGCGCGGCTGCGGCTGCTCGATCCTGCGCGCTACAACGATCTGGCGCATTTCGGGAAGGAAGCCCAGAGCTACCACGCCATCTCCAAACTCGGCGAGGCCCTGCTCAGTGACGACAAGCTCGATGCCAAGACGCTGAAGAGCCTGCGCAGCGTGCTCAGCGACGAGGACGCGCTGCTGGACATGGTCAAGGCCGATGCCGATGGCAAGACCCGGCAGCGCCTGCTCGGCGCACTGATCGACCGTCACGGTACCGGCCGGGTGATGTATCGCAATCGCCGCGCCAGCGTCGGCGGCTTTCCCAACCGCGTGGCCCATCTGCACACCCTGCACCTGCCGCACGAGGATCAGGAGGAATACCTGGCCAGCCTGCGCGAGGAATTCGAAACCGATGTCGGCCTGCGCGCGCCGCCGGTGCCGTTGACCCTGCAGCCCGCCGCTGACGGCGATGCCGCCGATGCCGTGCCGCCGGCGGTATTGGCGCTGACCCGCGATCCACGACTGCAATGGCTGACCGAGCTGATCGAGAGCCTGGCGCCGGCCAAACTGCTGCTGATCTGCCGCACCCGGGCCAAGGTCGAACTGCTGGAAGCCGCACTACGGCTCAAGAGTGGCGCCCGCGTCGCCCGCTTCCACGAAGGCCTGAGCCTGGCTCAGCGCGATCGCAACGCTGCCTACTTTGCCCAGGAAGACGGCGCCCGAGTACTGCTGTGTTCGGAAATCGGTTCCGAAGGCCGCAATTTCCAGTTCGCCCATCATCTGGTGCTGTGGGATATCCCGGCCGATCCGGACCTGCTGGAGCAGCGCATCGGTCGCCTCGACCGCATCGGCCAGACCGCCGATGTCGAGTTGCACCACGCGGTGCTGCCGGGTACCGCCCAGGAAGCCCTGGCGCGCTGGTATGCCGAAGCGCTGGACGCGCTGCGCACCAGTCCGGCCGATGGCCGTGAGCTTTATCAGCGCTTCGGCGCGCGCGTGATCGAACTGGCGCTGGCCCATGCCGATGGCGAAGACACCGCCGGCGCGCCGCTGAGTCAGCTGATCGCCGAAACCCGCAGCGCCCACGAGACGCTGAGTCGCACCATTGCCGAGGGCCGCGACCGACTGCTGGAACTGGCGACCCGCTTCGGCGATCGCGGCGCCCTGCTGCGCATGGCACTGGCCGCCGGCGACACCCGCCGCGACGAGGACGATTTCGTGCTGCGACTGTTCGAGCAGTACGGCATCGAAACCGAGGAGATGGGTGGTCGCAATCACCGCCTCGACCCCGAATACCTGTCCAGCGAAGACTTCCCGTGGCCGGCCGAGGGGCCGATGACGGTGACTTTTGACCGCGACACGGCGCTCTCGCGCGAGGATCTGCCGCTGCTGCGCATGGATCATCCGCTGGTCAGCGCCACCATCGAACTGCTGATCAGCAGCGAAACCGGCAACGCCGCCTTCCTGGTCGATCCCAGCCTGCCACCGCGCTCGGCCTGGATCACCGGCGTGTTCCTGCTCGAATGTGTCGCCGATCGCAGCCTCGATGTCGAGCGCTATCTGCCGCCGCAGCCGATCACGGTCACGGTCGATTCTAAGCTGATCCCGCGCGACTACGCGCCGGCACCGCAGGCGATGACCCGCTCCGACGACAAGCCGGTCGATCTGGCCAAGTTCCGGCCCATCCTCAGCGCCCTGGTGCCGCCGATGAAAAAGGCCGCCGAGGAGCGCGCCACGGCCGAGGCCCAGGGTCTGATCGCCGCCGCCACCGAGACGCTGGAGCGCGAACTCGGCGGCGAGTTCGAACGCCTGACGGCGCTGAAGCGGGTCAATCCCAGCGTCCGCGATGCCGAAATCGAAGCCCTGGCGATGCAGCTCACGGCCTTGCGCGCGGCGCTGCCGCAGGCGCGCGTGCGCCTCGATGCCATCCGTCTGGCGGTCAGCCCGGATTTCCTGAAGCTCGTGGCGTCCTGAGGCCGAGGGAGGTACGGGGCACGGGGCACGGGGCACGAGAGAGCATCGCAGGTCACGCGCCCTGGGCGCGACCTTCGTGCCCGCTCTTGCTAACATCCGCGGCTAGGCAAACGGACCCGGATAGCTCAGGCATGATCCTGTTACAACGCAGCCATGCACCGCCAGAAACGTCCACTCTGCCCCGTCCAACTGAGGTTTCCAGGATGATTCGAAGTAGGCACAGCGCTGCCATCGTCGCCCTATTGCTCATTGCCGTTTCGGGGCAAAGCCCAGCTGCTATCAGCGGTCGAGTCGTCGATGATTCGACCGGTCTGCCGATCGCCGGCGCACTGGTGCGGGTGCAGGCCACCGAGGCACCGACCACGATCAGCAATGCCAATGGCGAGTTCACGCTCAATGTCTCGCCGGCCGGTCCGGTCAACATCGGCGCTGCCGTGGCCTATCAGCACAATGCACCGGTCAATTACGTCACCAATGTCGCGTTTGCGGTGGACGGTCTGACCAACGTCGAAGTGCGCCTGCCGCGCATTCCCGCCGCCAGCAACGCCAGCTATGTGCCGCTCAACGCCAGCGTCTGCGCCGCCTGCCACACCGAACAGCACGCGCAATGGTCTACTTCCAGGCATGCCGGCGCCGCGCGCAATACCTGGGTGCTGGATCTGTACGCGGGCACCGGCACGCCCGGTGGCAGTGCCGGCTATGTGTTCAAGGATCTGCACGATCCCGGTGAATCCGGTTTCTGCGCCTCCTGCCATGCACCGATGGAAGATGTGTTCACACCCGGCCAGCTGGCCTATGACGCGATTTCGACCGGACCGGGTATGGACGGCGTCAGCTGCCTGGGCTGCCATCAGCAGTCGCATGTGGACGACGCGTTCATCAATGGCATCGCCCATGTCAACGGCAAGGTGATCTACCGCTTCCCGGACGATCCGGATTACGTCACCGGACTGTACGTCTACGGCAACCTGCCGGACGTGGAATCCGGCACCATGCGCAACAGCCTGCAGACCCAGTTCGGACAATCGCTGATCTGCGCCGGCTGCCACCAGTATGTGCGCCCGGACAACGGCGCCCCGGGCCAGAACACCTATCTGGAATGGCTGTCCTCCCCCTACGCGGTGGCCGGCCCGAATTTCCGCAGTTGTCAGGACTGCCATATGCCGAACGAGGCCAATGCCGGACCGATCGCCATCACCGCCGGTTTTGACCGGCCCGCCAACCAGCGCCACCGCCATGACTTCGTGGGTTCCACCCCGACCACGCTGTCGCAGGCCATTCTGCTGCGCACCAGCGCAAGTGAAAGTGCGGGCCAGTTGCTGATCAATGCCGAAGTCGAGAATCGCGGCGCCGGCCACAGCTTCCCGGCCGGCGTGTCGGTGCGCAATGCCTTGCTGGTGCTGGACGTACGCGCCAATGGCCAGCCGCTGACCCAGACCGGCGGACCCGTGGTGCCCTGGTATGCCGACGACAGTGTTCCGGGCGTGCAGCCGGGCGATCTCGCTGGCCAGCCCGGCAAGGGCTTTGCCAAGGTGCTCGAAGGCCGGATCAACGATCAGGGCCCGGTGGTGCGTCCGGTGCTGTTCATCGACGCCGAGCGAGTGGCCGAGAACACCATCATTCCGTCCGGCGCCACCGACCTCAGCAACTACGCCTTCGCCATCCCGGCCGATCTGCCGGTGGGCACCGAGATCACCGTCGAAGCCCGCCTGCTCTATCGCCGCGCCTGGCGCGCCCTGGCAGTCACCAAGGGCTGGACTGAAACCACCAGCGGCGGACCGATCGAAATCACCGTGGCCCAGTCCCAGATCAGCGTGTTGTCGGCCGGCACCCGCGCCACCGGCGTGCCTGGACCGGGCGGTCTCAGCCTGCTGCTGCTGGCGCTGGCGATGCTCGGCATCGGTGCCGCCGTTGCCACGCGTTCGCGTCAGTCCTGAGCAGGAGCAGCGCATGGATCCCTTTCTGCAGGCCGCCATCGACGAAGCCGAAGCCGGCCTGGCCGAGGGCGGCATACCGATCGGATCGGTGATCGTGCACGAGGGCCGGATCATCGGTCGCGGCCACAACCGCCGGGTGCAGAAGGGCAGCACCGTGCTCCACGGCGAAATGGATGCATTGGAAAACGCCGGCCGACTGCCGGCCAAGATCTACCGCGAATGCACCCTCTACACCACGCTCTCGCCCTGTCCGATGTGTTCGGGCGCGATCCTGCTCTACGGCATTCCGCGGGTGATCATCGGCGAGAACCGCAGTTTCATGGGCGAGGAAGCCCATCTTGCCAGTCGCGGCGTGCAGCTCACGGTGGTGGACGATCCCCGCTGCGTGGAATTGATGCGCGGCTTCATGCGCGACAAGCCGGAATTGTGGAACGAGGATATCGGCGAGTAGTTCGGTATCACATGGGCACCCAGGCGAAGGCACCTCGCCGTAGCGCGGCTCCGGCGCGCGTGGATCTGGGCGAGTGCCGGGCGGACATACGCGCCGGCGGCCGCGGCTCCGTGTACGGTAAAGCGCCGGGCGCCTCGCGTATGTGCTCTGGGGCTCGGGCGGGCGATACGGACGCCAGGACCCGGCCTACGACTGCTACCCGGGGCCCCATCGGGCTTACAGACTGGTCGTAGCGCGGCTCCGGCGCGCGTGGATCTGGGCGAGTGCCGGGAGGACATACGCGCCGGCGGCCGCGGCTCCGTGTACGGTAAAGCGCCGGGCGCCTCGCGTATGTGCTCTGGGGCTCGGGCGGGCGATACGGACGGAGGACCCGGCCTACGCCCCTGCCGCGCTTACAGCAACAATCACGACGCACAGCCTGACCATGCCGTGAGGCTGGCCCCCTGCCCCGCGCCCCGTGCCCCGTTATCGATGCACGACCAAACGCCCCATCAGCCGCGACCGCGACTCGCCACGGTCGCGCAGGGGCTAAGATGCCGCCTCTGCATTCCCGCCCCTGATCCGGATCACCGATGAGCAAATACACCGCCAACACCGCCGGGCCCACCGCCGCGGCCATCGTTCTGTTCTGGCGCGAAGCCGGGCCTTCGCGGTGGTTCAAGAAGGACAACAATTTCGATCGCGCCCTGACCGCGCGCTTTCACTCGGCCCATCTACAGGCCGCCGAGCGCCAGCTCGATCGCTGGAACGACAACCCCGAGGGCGCACTGGCCTTGCAGATTCTGCTCGATCAGCTGCCTCGAAATGTCTATCGCGGCAACGCCCACGCCTTCGCCACTGACCCCCTGGCGCGACATTTCGCACTGGCCGCCATCGACGCCGGCATCGATCAGCAGGTCGAGGCGGAACTGCGTCCCTTCTGCTACATGACTCTGATGCATGCCGAAGACATCGACCTGCAGCGCCGCTGTGTCGCGCTGTTCGAGCTTCTGGGTGGATCAGCCCTGCCCTACGCCCGAGAGCACTGCGACATCATCGAGCGCTTCGGACGCTTTCCGCACCGCAACCCCATGCTCGGCCGTGTCAGCACTCCGGAAGAACTGGCCTTTCTGGCCGCAGGCGGCTTCGCCGGCTGATCACTGCGGCGAGAGAAGAATCCGGGGGCGCGTGAGCTCGCGGAGGGCGGCGATCCACAGGTTCCAGCCGAATGTCTCACGCGGAGGCGCGGAGAACGCGGAGATGTGCATTCGCCATCGAGTGCCCCTGGCCTTTCTCCGCGGCCTCCGCGCCTCCGCGTGAACAAGCGGTCTTGGTTCTCATCGCGATCCCGCTTTGCTCGACAGTGATGCGACAAGCGCCGGGGAGCCGCTGCGCGGCACCCTCGGCCTTGAGGCAACCTACAGTTCATGGCCCGTGGGAAGCATCGGGCCGATACAGGTGGCTCTCCCGGAACCCATATCGTAAATGTTGATGCGTCATTGCGAGGAGCGCAGCGACGAAGCAATCCAGGGTAGCGCCGCACGCCCCTGGATTGCTTCCCCCGGATCAAGTCCGGGGTCGCAATGACGCCGGAGATCACGGTCCGTCGGCAGTTTCGGGACGGACCACGCGGCTCGCAATGACCCCGCATCAACTCCCATGCCATCCGGCCTATTGCAGACTGATATCATAGTGATATCTTTTGCACACCAACCCGGAGATACACTCATGACCAAAGAAATCCGCAAATCGACCTGGGCCGGCATCCCGATGCTGCTGATTCTGCTGGCCGCCCTGATCGCCACCGTCGCCGGCTTCATCAGCGCACTCGCGGCGAAGTCCTTTGTCGTGGCCGTAACGCTGGCACTGCTGGGATTCGTCGAGTTCTTCCTGTTGTTCGGCCTGTTCATGGTGCAACCCAACAATGCGGTGGTGCTGCAGCTCTTCGGGCGCTATGTCGGCACGGTGCGCGATGAGGGTCTGCGCTGGGCCAATCCCTTCTACTCCAAGCGTGCAGTGTCGCTGCGGGTGCGCAACTTCGAATCGGGCAAGCTCAAGGTCAACGAGCTCGAAGGCTCACCGATCGAGATCGCAGCCGTGGTGGTCTGGCAGGTGGTGGATTCGGCCGAAGCCCTGTTCCTGGTCGATGACTTCGAGAACTTCGTGCACGTGCAGTCCGAGTCGGCACTGCGGCAGATGGCAACCAGCTACCCCTACGACGCGCATGACGACAGCAAGATCGCGCTGCGCAGCCATTCCAAGGAAGTCTCCGAGAATCTGCTGGACGAGATTCAGGAGCGTCTGGCTCAGGCTGGCGTCAAGGTGGTCGAGGCGCGTATCAGTCATCTGGCCTACGCACCGGAGATTGCCAATGCCATGTTGCGCCGGCAGCAGGCGGATGCCGTCATCGCGGCGCGCACCCGCATCGTCGAGGGCGCCGTCAGCATGGTCGAGATGGCTCTGGAGCAGCTGAGCAAGCGCGGCGTCATCGATCTGGACGAAGAGCGCAAGGCCTCGATGGTCAGCAATCTGCTGGTGGTGCTGTGCAGCGACAATGACGCCCAACCCGTGGTCAATGCGGGCAGCCTCTACGGCTGATCGATGATGGCCGAACGTAAAGCCTATCCGCTGCGCATCAATGCCGAGATTCTCGAGGCGGCGCAGCGCTGGGCAGATGACGAGTTGCGTAGCCTGAACGCTCAGATCGAGTATGTGCTGCGAGATGCCCTGCGTCGCAGCGGGCGACTGAAGTCGCCCGCTGTCGATCCAGACCCCAAATCAAGCTGATCCATCAGGGTCGGCAACGCCGACCCATCCAGGGAGCATCGTATGAATACCTCTTTCGCTGTGATCGGCGCGGTAGGCGGCTGCGCCCTGTTGCTGAGCTCATCGTCGGTCGGCGCCGCCGACGATCGCTGCCCGGAACGCGCCCAGGCTGTGCTTGCCGCGCTGGATGCAGGCGAGTTCGAACAGGCACGCGCCGATTTCAACCCGAAGATGCGCGATGCCCTGAGCGCGGAGAAACTGGGCGAAATCTGGCAGACCCTGCCCAAACAGGTCGGCGAGCGCCTGGGCACGGGCCCGGCCCGGGTGAGTTCTGGAGAGCAGGGAACCAACGTCGTCCTGCCGCTGCAACACGCTAAAGCCTGGCTGGATCTGTCGGTCAGCTGCAATCAGGAAGGCCAGCTCAGCGGCCTGTGGATACGCCCCGGTACCGCGCCGGCCGCCGCAGCCGTAGAGCAGTCGGAGCGCTGGACCGAGCGCGCAGTGACCGTGAGCTCGGGCGATATCAAGCTCCCCGGGCTACTGACCCTGCCCAAGGGCGAGCCGCCAATCGCCGGGGTGGTCCTGGTGCACGGATCGGGCGCGCATGATCGCGACGAGACCATCGGCCCGAACAAGCCCTTCCGTGATCTGGCGCACGGCCTGGCCGAGCAGCGGATTGCGGTATTGCGCTACGACAAGCGCAGCCAGGTCGACCCCGGCAGCTTCGCCGGCAAGTCCTTCACGGTCAGAGAGGAAGTGGTCGACGACGCTGCGGCAGCGTTGGCCCTGCTGGCGGCACAAGCGGAACTGGCCGATCGCCCAGTGTACGTGCTCGGCCACAGCCTCGGCGCCATGCTGGCACCGCGCATTGCCGCGACTCAGCCGGTGGCGGGGATGATCCTGCTGGCGGCCCCCGCTCGCGGTCTGACCGAGATCATTCCCCAGCAGATGAACTACATCGCCCAACTGGATGGCAGCGTCAGCGCCGAGGAAGCCGCGGGAATCGCGCAGATGCAAGCTACGCTGGACCAGATCGATGCCCTGACCGCCGCGGACCGAGACGAGCCGGCACTGCTGATGGGCGCGCCGGCCGCCTACTGGCTGGATCTGCAGGACTATCAGGCCATCGATGCCGCCAGGGAGCTGAAACTGCCGATCCTGCTGCTGCAGGGCGAGCGCGATTATCAGGTGACGATGGACGATGACTATCGACGCTGGACCCATGCCTTCAAGGCCGATCCACTCTTCCGCAGCCAGAGTTTCGCTGGACTCAGCCACCTGTTCATGCCAGCAGGACCAGTGCCTGGCCCGGCCGACTACGAGCAGGCTGGCCACGTGGATGCGGCCGTGGTCAAGGCCATTGCCGAATGGGTGCAACAGCACACCGAGACGAAAAACCCGTAGGCCGAGGGTGCCGCGCAGCGGCTCCCCGGCGCCGTGTGCTAAGGGTCCTTCGAATCCTGCGGCAACTCGCGCAGGCGCTGCGACAGCGTCAGCTCGGCGTCGACTATCGGTCGTCCACCTTCACGCAGAATCAGCAGGCGCAGCGCTTCCAGCTGCTTGCGCGCCGCTTCGGCATCCTCGGCCCCAAAGCGCAGGAAGGCCACCGGGCGGAACACCCGCGGCGCACCGGTGTAGATCTCCGAATAACACTTGCGGTCCGGCACACAGAACACGATGAAGCGGTAGTCACCGGCTTGCGAGGGCTCGGCGTAGACCATGGCCTCGGTCCAATCCAGACGCAGCTCGAAACCCTCCGAAGGATGCGGCAGGCTGTCATCGGGCAGGCGCTGATAGAGCGGACGCTGGCGCAGGATGTGGACATCCGACTCCAGTGACAGATGATCGAGCTTCGATTGGTTGAGAATGGCCACCAGGCTGATAGCTGGCAGATCCGCCATGTCGACGGGCGGCTGCGGTAGCGGATGGAGGATCTGGCGATCCTGATCACCGTTCCAGATGCTGTAGGCGGCAAACAGTGCCAGCACCAGGAACAGCGCCAGGACCAGCAGCATCGCCATGCTGGCTCGGTCGCCCTGACGTGCGGATGGGGACGGCAATCCTGCTTGCTCCTGACCAGCCTGCCCTGGCGGGACTATAACCCTGCCTCGTCGAAGGGGCGCGATTTGACCGCCTGATCCAGCATCTTCAGCGTTTCCAGCAAGGCCGCCATGCGCGGCAGCGGCCAGGCATTGGGGCCATCCGACAGGGCCTTCTCCGGATCCGGATGGGTTTCCATGAACACGCCGGAAACGCCGACCGCCACCGCGGCGCGCGCCAGCGCCGGCACGAACTCACGCTGACCACCAGAGGTGGCGCCCTGCCCACCCGGCAGCTGCACCGAGTGCGTGGCATCGAAAACCACCGGCGCACCGGTGTCGCGCATGACCACCAGCGAGCGCATGTCGGACACCAGATTGTTGTAGCCGAAACTGGCGCCACGCTCACAGACCATGATCTGCTCGTTGCCGGCATCGCGCGCCTTGCGCACCACATGCTGCATATCCCAGGGTGCGAGGAACTGACCCTTCTTGATGTTCACCGGCTTGCCGGCGGCCGCGACCTTCTGGATGAAGTCGGTCTGCCTGCACAGAAAAGCCGGCGTCTGCAGCACATCGACCACGCTGGCGACCTCGTCCATCGGCGTGTACTCGTGCACATCGGTCAGTACCGGCACCCCGATCTGACGCTTGACCTCGGCCAGCACCTTCAGCCCCTCGGCCATCCCCGGGCCACGAAAGCTTGTCCCCGAGGATCGATTGGCCTTGTCGAAGCTGGATTTGAAGATGAAAGGGATGCCCAGGCGCGTAGTGATCTCCTTGAGCTGGCCCGCGGTGTCCAGCTGCAACTGCATGGACTCGATCACGCAGGGACCCGCGATCAGGAAAAAGGGTTGGTCAAGGCCGATGTTGAAACCACAGAGATTCATTTGAGTGCAGGAAAATGGAAAAAGGAAAATGGAAAAAGGAAAGCGCGTGTTCCGCGCGTCAGATTACACGGGTTGTGGCGTCGCTGGCGTCAAAAGGCAAGGGGCGCGGGCATGTCTGCAAGCCGAAATTGCTGCGCAGCGGAGCCGCAAGAGCCAGCTCTTGTAGCCCGAAGTGCGCGCAGCGCTCTCCGGGCGGTGACGCGAAAGAGCCCCGGTGAGCCGCTGCGCGGCACATCGGGCTACGCGCACCAAGCGGGTTCATGGCCAGTGCGCAGTGTAGCGCCGACACATGCGGCTCTCCATGAATGCATATCGCAAGTTGTTGATTTCTTTTTGTACGTCACGTTGCTCGCGTAGCGAGCTACGTGACGCAACTCGATGTCACGTAGTCCGCTGACGCGGACAACATGACCTACTACGCCGGGGTTCAGACCTGTGCGCACTGTCGGGCAGACACAGCCCGGCTCGCGCCAAGGGAGGGCCCCCGGCAGGTGCAGACTTGTCTGGACCCAAAACGCACCAAGCGCTCTTCTCCGCGCCCTCCGCGCCTCCGCGTGAACCTGCTCTTGACCAACAACCAGCAACCAACAACCAACAACCAGCTCTACACTCCGACCGCCTCCCCGGCGCCCGCCTTCTGCGCCGCCCGATAGGCGCGGGCCGCGCGCACGAAGCCTTCGAACAGCGGATGACCGTCACGCGGCGTGGAGGTGAACTCCGGGTGGAACTGGCAGGCCAGATACCAGGGGTGATCGGGCAATTCGACGATCTCGACCAGCAGGTCGTCGATCGATCGACCGGAGATCACCAAACCCAGTTGCTCAAGTTGCTGCCGATAGAAGTTGTTGAATTCATAGCGATGGCGGTGGCGCTCGCGAATGATCTCGCTGCCATAGGCCTCACGCGCCAGCGTACCGGGCTTCAAGCGGCATTCCTGTGCGCCCAGACGCATGGTGCCGCCGAGATCGGAGGTGGCGGTGCGACGCTCGACTTCACCGGTGCTGGTGCGCCATTCGGTGATCAGCGCGATCACCGGATGCACGCAATCGCGGGAATTCTCGGTGCTGTTGGCGCCTTCCAGACCGGCAATCGAGCGGGCGAAATCGACCACCGCCGCCTGCATGCCGTAGCAGATGCCGAAATAGGGAATCTGATGGGTGCGCGCATGCCTGGCGGCCATGACCTTGCCTTCGAATCCGCGCTCGCCAAATCCGCCGGGGACCAGGATGGCGTCGGCGCCGTCAAAGATGGCCGGGCCGATCTTTTCGACCTGCTCTGATTCCACCCAGCGCAGATTGACCTTGGTGTGCTGACGCAGACCGCCGTGCCGCAGTGCCTCGGACAAGGACTTGTAGGCATCGGAGTGTTCGACATATTTGCCGGCAATGACGATGTTGACCTCGTCCTGCGGGTGCTCGCAGGCCTCGACCACCGCCTCCCACTCGGCCAGATTGGCCGGACCGGCCTTCATCCGCAGCCGGTCGACCACGATCTGATCCAGCCCCTGCTCGTGGAACCACATCGGCAGCTTGTGGATGATGTCCACATCGATGGCCGAAATCACTGCATTCACTGGCACGTTGGTGAACAGCGCGATCTTGCGGCGTTCGGACTCCGGCAGGGGCTGTTCGGAGCGGCACAGCAGGATGTCAGGCTGGATGCCGATCGAGCGCAGTTCCTTGACCGAATGCTGGGTGGGCTTGGTCTTGATCTCGCCAGCGGCCTTGATGAAAGGCACCAGCGTCAGATGGATGAACAGCGCGTAATCCGGCCCGCGCTCGATGCGGATCTGGCGAATCGCTTCCAGAAAGGGCAGCGACTCGATGTCGCCGACGGTGCCGCCAACCTCGACCAGAGCCACATCGAAGCCCTTGGTGGCCTCATCGATACAGCGCTTGATCTCGTCGGTGATGTGCGGGATCACCTGCACCGTCGCGCCCAGATAATCACCGCGGCGCTCCTTGCGGATCACGTTCTCGTAGATTCGACCGGTGGTGACATTGTTCTTGCGAGTCATGCGGGTGCGCACGAAACGCTCGTAGTGGCCGAGATCGAGGTCGGTCTCGGCACCGTCGTCGGTGACATAGACCTCACCGTGCTGGAACGGGCTCATCGTGCCCGGATCCACATTGATGTAAGGATCCAGCTTCATCATCGTCACGCGCAGACCGCGCGTTTCCAGAATGGCTGCCAAAGAAGCCGAAGCGATGCCTTTGCCCAGGGAGGACACGACACCGCCGGTGACGAAAATCAAGGGAGTCATCGGGGAATCCGGTAAGTACAAACCGGGGCCGTAGTCTACCGGTCTTGGGCCTCCTGCCGCCATGAACAATTCAGTGCGCGTACACCGTCGCCCCTTCCGGGCACCCTTGAACGCGCGCTACGATGACCGTCCGAAATCTGGGAAATGCACACTTGTCCTGGCTGCAGCGCCTCAGCCCCTACCGATTCACCGGCGAATCCCGACCCTGCGCCCTCTGTGGCGGCCTGGAGCGCACGGTCGTCGGCACCCGCGATCGCTATCTGATGCCCTTGCGCAACGTGCTCTGTCGCGGCTGCGGACTGGTTTTTCTCGATCCGATGCCGACCGAGGAAGAGATCGAGCGCTATTATCGCGACGAGTATCGCCAGCACTATCACGGCGACTCCAGGCCCCGGGCCAAATCCCTGTTGCGCGACGAGCGCGGCGCGCGCGAACGGGTGGCATTGCTGGCGCCGCTGTTGCGCAAGGGCGATCGGGTACTCGACATCGGCTCGGGCACCGGTGCCTTCGTGGCCGCCGCCGATGCCGCCGGCTGGACTGCCACCGGCGTCGAACCACATCAGGGCTACTCCGCTTTCGCTCGCGAGCACTATCAGGCCGATATCCATGCCACCACGCTCGAGCAGGCGCCGCTGACACCGGGCCGCTTTGATCTGGTGACCAGTTCGCACGTGTTCGAGCATCTGCCGGCGCCACAACAGGCCTTCGCGCTGGTACACCAGTTGCTGACCAGCGATGGCCTGTTCCATATCCACGTACCGGACATTTCCGACCCACTGCGCACCCCCAGCGCACGCTGGCATTTCGGCCACGTGCACGGATTCACCCGTGAAACCCTGGCCATGCTGGCCTGGCGCAGTGGCTTCGAGGTGCTGCCCGAATCACCAGCGATCGGCCCCAATCTGTTCCTGCGGCGACTGGAACAGCCGGTCAACGACTGGATGCGCTATCCACAGCACCCCGACACCATGCAACGCTTCTTTGCCGAACATACCGCCTGGCGGCATTTCACCTCGGCCACGCCCTATCGCAGGTTCTTCGCCCGTATGAGCCGTTTCAGTCGCGAGCGCCAGCGGCTGCGGAAGAGCTAGTTGTTGGTTGTTGGTTGTTGGTTGTTGGTTGTTGGTTGTTGGTTGTTGGTTGTTGGTTGTTGGTTGTTGGTTGTTGGTTGTTGGTTGTTGGTTGTTGGCTTGCTGTGGGAGCGGACTCTGTCCGCGATGCTTTGCCGCTCTCGGAACGGCGATCGCGGATGAATCCGCTCCCACAGGAGCCTTGCCACACTCGGGGCGGCGGTCGCGGATGAATCCGCTCCCACAGGTGAAGCACCTTGGCTTCTCCCCAAGCTCCCTTCCCCGCTATCCTCCGCGGCCTCAGCCACTGCCGGAGCAGCTCATGAAACTCGATCAGGTCAAGGCCGCCATCACCGGCGGTGCTTCGGGACTGGGTTATGCCGTGGCCGAACGCCTGATCCAGGAGGGCGCCAGTGTCGCGCTGCTGGATGTGCAGGACGACAAGGGTGCGGCCGCCGTCGAGGCGCTGGGTGCGCGCGCCCGCTATTTCCGCACCGATGTCACCAACGAGGACGGTGTCAGTGGCAGCCTCAAAGCTGCCTCGATCGTCATCGGCGGCATCAACACGGTGATCAACTGCGCCGGCGTGCTTGGCGCCGGTCGGGTGCTGGGCAAGCAGGGTCCGATGCCGCTGGCGCAGTTCGAAAGCACCATCCGCGTCAATCTGGTCGGCAGCTTCAATGTCGCCAAGGCCGGCGCCCAGATCATGCAGAGCAACGCCGCTGGCGACGATGGCGAGCGCGGCGTGATCATCAACACCGCCTCGGTCGCCGCCTTCGAGGGCCAGATCGGCCAGGCAGCCTATTCCGCCAGCAAGGGCGGCATCGTCGGCATGACCCTGCCGATGGCCCGCGAACTGGCGCGTTTCGGTATCCGAGTCATGACCATCGCCCCAGGCATCTTCATGACCCCGATGGCCGGCGGCATGCCCGACGAAGTCAAGGCCAGCCTCGAAGCCATGGTCCCCTTCCCCTCGCGCCTGGGTGACCCCGCCGAATTCGCCGACGCGGTGTGCTTCATCCTGCAGAACCGCTACATGAACGGCACGACGCTGAGGCTGGACGGGGCGGTGAGGATGCAGCCGAAGTAGCGGGAGAATGGTCAAACGTAAAATGTAAAACGTCAACTTGCCTTGGTGCGGCTGCCCAACTCATGCTGCAGCCGATCACGTCGAGGGCTAACCACCATGCACTGCGTTGTGAACTACCTTGGAAGCTCTGAACAAGTCGTCATTCCCGCGCCGGCGGGAACCGTCATTCCCGCGTAAGCGGGAATCCAGAGCTTTCAGGTACTTGCGCATGCGTGGATTCCCGCTTACGCGGGAATGACGACCTGTTCAGAGGATCCCCTAATGGCCTCAAGATGCCGCGCGGCAAATTGACGTTTCACGTTTTACGTTTGACTTGTCCGCCACTGCGCCGAAATTCGAACGCCTGACCTTTTCCACTGACAAAGACTCCACGCACCCAAACCCCATGAAAGCCACCGACATCAAACGCGGCACCGTTGTTGAATACCAGGGCAAATACTGGTCGATTCGTGATGTGGAACGCAGTGCGCCGACCGGGCGTGGCGGCAACACGACTTTCCGTTTTGTCATGTACCAGGTGGGTACCGACATCAAGACCGACGTCAGCCTGCGCGCCGATGACGAGATGACCGAGGCCGAGTTGCTGCGTCGCGACAGCACCTTCTCGTACATGGACGGCGACAATTACGTCTTCATGGACAACGAGGACTACACCCAGTACACGCTGTCGCCGGCGATGGTCGGTGATTTGCCGCTGTATTCGGCCGATGGCGCGCTGGAAGGCGTGCAACTGCTGCTGATCGACGGCGAGCCGGTGGGGCTGAAGTTGCCGCCGTCGGTGGAGCTGGAAGTGGTCGACACCGCCCCCTACGTCAAGGGCGCCAGCGCCACCGGCCGGGCCAAGCCGGCCAAGCTCTCGACCGGCCTCGAAATCCACGTACCGGAGTACATCGAGAACGGCACGCGGGTGAAGGTGAACACCGAAACCGGCGAGTTCAGCGGCCGGGCCTGAGCGCCGGACCTGCTGCAGGCTGTCCCCCGAAGTCGATCTTCAGCGTTCTACCAGCGGTAGGCCGAGGGCACCGCGCAGCGGCTCCCCGGCGCTCCTGGAGGCAATGGAGGCTCGCCTTGAACCCATCATGGCCAGATGCCCGGCAACCGCCGGATGCGAGCTCTGCCAGGTCCAGACCTGTCTGGACGCTCCTTCGTCGATGGGCTACAAGCGTCCAGACCAGTCTGGACCTGCAAAAGCAGTTCACACGCCTGTCGGCCATCACGGTGGCTGCGCTCAGCCTGAGCTGCCTGTCGGCCGCGGCGCAGACCCTGCCGTCGCATCCGCCACTGCGCGTCCTGATCCTCAGCGATGAAGTCAATCCGCACGGCCTGACGCCGGCCCAGCTGACCCAGCCCGGCGAAATCTCGGCGGCGCTGGCGGCGACGGCAGCGCTCAACATCGACAGCAGCCCAGAGGCTTTGCTGGAACTGCCCACCAACAGCATCGAACAGGCCACCAGTCGTTTGCTGCGAGCCGCCAATGACCCGCTGGCCTACGATGTGCTGATCTATTTCTCGCATCGCATCCCTGACGACGGCAACAACGTCGTGGCGCGCCAGGAAGCCTTCGTGGCGGCGGTGCAGCAATTCCTGCAGCAGGGCGGCGGCGTGGTTTCCTTCCACCATGGCATCTATCTGCTGCCCGGCAAGGAGTCCATGCAAACACTGCTGGGCGCGCAGGCCAGCGGCGCGGTGTTCTGGAACACCACCGAGGGACAGAACGTCATCAACGTCGGTGGTGAGCACTTCGTCAGCCATCACGCCATCAGCTATCCCGATGTGCTGAGCTACGCCGATCCAGCGAATGGCATCGCCGCCGGCAACTATCCGGCCTTCAACAACAGCCCGGACGAACGCTATCCCACCATGGCCCGCCTGCCGGTCGGCGGATTCTTCCAGCCGCTGTTCGCCAGCAACTACAACCAGAATGGTACCCAGCATCTGCTCGGCTACCAGCTGCGGCAGCCGACCTGGCAGGGCGTGGTCATTGTCTACCAGCCCGGCGAATACCAGCCCAACGCACTGACCCCCGGCAACAACTTCCAGATCCTGCTGAACGCCATCTGGTACAGCGCCGGCTTTGCCCGCTGGCCGGTGTTCTCGAGTGGTTTCGAATAGCGTCAGTAGAGCTTTTCTGTCCTTTGCGGACCAATGCTCTCTGCAACCCGTACCTCGAAGTCGGTCGCGACACAAGGTCGCTCCTACACCGCGATCGGCGCCTTGATGGCCGGGTGCGACTGGTAGCCGATGATCGCGATGTCGTCGAAGCTGAAATCCTCCAGCTGGCGCCGTGCCGGATTCAATTTCAGTTGCGGCAAGGCGTAGGGCTCGCGGGTCAATTGCAGTTCTGCTTGCTGCAGATGATTGAGATACAGATGCGCGTCGCCCAGCGTATGCACGAAGTCACCCGGGGTCAGATCACAGACCTGCGCCACCATCGCCGTCAGCAGGGAATAGGAAGCGATATTGAAGGGCACGCCCAGAAACACATCGGCGCTGCGCTGGTAGAGCTGGCAGGACAGGCGCCCGTCCGCCACATAAAACTGGAACAGCGCGTGACAGGGCGCCAGGGCCATCGCTGGCAGATCGGCCGGATTCCAGGCGCTGACCAGCAATCGACGTGAATCCGGGTTGCTGCGGATCTGGTTGATCACCTGTCCCAGCTGATCGATGGACTGTCCACCCGGCGCCGCCCACGAGCGCCACTGCTTGCCGTAGACCGGTCCCAGATCGCCGCTGGCATCGGCCCATTCGTCCCAGATACTCACACCGTGTTGCTGCAGATAGCCGACATTGGTATCGCCAGCGATGAACCACAGCAGTTCGTGGATGATCGATTTCAGGTGCAGTTTCTTGGTGGTGACCAGCGGAAATCCGTCAGCCAGATCAAAGCGCATCTGATAGCCGAAAACCGAACGCGTACCGGTGCCGGTGCGGTCGGTCTTGACCGTGCCGTGGTCAAGAATGTGGCGGAGGAGTTGGTGGTATTGGTTCATCGAGAGCGGAAAAAGGGGAGAAGGAAAAAGGAAAAGGGAAAAGCGCGGGACGCATGGGGGCGGCGGCCCGGCGGCGAGCCTTGCGTGCTTTGGTGCGCTCTCCAGGAAATCAACACGTCAATTGTTGATGCGTCATTGCGAGGAGCGTAGCGACGAAGCAATCCAGTGCTTTGCAGCATGCGCCTGGATTGCTTCGCTGCGCTCGCAATGACGCCAGGGTTTGTGACCCGCAGGCGGCGTCGCGCCGACACATCAGAGGCAAGCGAGAAGTCCGCGCAGACGCCGGCTGCTGCTCCGCTACTACCCTTTTCCATTTTCCATTTCCCCTTTTCCTGCCCGACCGCTGATTTTCGGCCACAGCAGCAAACCCACGCCCAGCAGCACCATCGGGGTGGACAGCAGCTGGCCCATGGTCAGCCAGCCCCAGGCCAGATAGCCGATGTTGGCATCGGGCTCGCGCACGAATTCCACGGCGATGCGGCCGATGCCATAGACGATCAGGAACACGCCGGAGGTGGCCATCAGTGGCCGTGGCTTGCGCGAGAACCACCAGACGATGGTGAACAGAACCACGCCTTCCCAGAAGGCCTGATAGAGCTGGGAGGGATGCCGTGCCTCGCCCAGCAACTGCCCCTGTGCGAGCAGCGACTGGATCTGCTCAACCGTGTACGGCCCACCCGGCAGCGCATGCGGAAAGATCATTCCCCACGGGAGATCGGTCTTGTGTCCCCACAGCTCACCGCCAATGAAGTTGCCCACCCGGCCCAGACCCAGACCGATGGGAACCATCGGCGCGATGAAATCGTATAGGCCGAAGATCGCGTGACCGTGCTTGCGTGCGTACCAGCCGAGCGCCACCAGCACGCCGAGCAGGCCGCCGTGAAAGCTCATGCCGCCTTCCCACACCCGCACCAGCATCAGCGGATCGGCCAGAAATTCGTCGAAATGGTAGAACACCACCGAACCCAGGCGGCCGCCGATGATCACGCCGAGCATGCCGTAGAAGATGATGTCCTCGACCTGCTCCGGCTTGAAGCCGCGCCAGCTCTCGGCCGCGCGCCGGCGCGCCAGCAGGAAGGCAGCCACACCGGCAGCCAGATACATCAGCCCGTACCAGCGTATCGCCAGCGGACCGAGCTGCAAGGCAACCGGATCAATATCGTGAATGAAGGGCATCTGGGAGGTCAGCAGCGGGACGGGATCAGCGCCGAATCATAGGCGATGCAGCAGGATCGCACGCGCATCGCACGCCCCCCCGAATACCGCGAGGCTGATCGCAAGAATCCAATCGCATCGCCAGATCGGGTGCAGAAGCAGGACGCAAAGGACGCGATGGAAAAGCAGAAAGGACGCAGAGGACAGCAAGACCCTCAGGGGGGTACTGCAAGGCAAGGCCTCCGTCGGCGCGCAGTCCCCACCATCGTCTCCTTGCTTGCTCTTCTTTCTGCTTTTCCTTCGCGTCCTTGGCGTCCCGCTCTCTACTCCAAGACTGCAGCGCGCGCTCATGGCCGCCGCACTTCCGCCAGGAATCCCTTCAGATATTCGGTTTCGGGCATGCCCGGGTGGATCGGGTGATCGGCCGATTGCGCCAGGCGCCTGAGTACGCGCAGACGCACGCCGAGTGCACAGGCGGCACGGTTCAGGGCATCGAGCAGGGCATCGGCGCTGAAGTGATGCGAACAGGAGCAGCTGACGATCAGGCCACCGTCGTTGACCAGCTTCAGCGCGGCTTCGTTGATGCGCCGGTAGGCCAGCGTGCCGGCCTCGGCATCCTTCTTGCGCTTGATGAAGGCCGGTGGATCCACCACCACGACATCGAAGCGTTCGCCGGCATCCCGCAACTGCCTGCAGGCATCGAAGGCATCCGCGTCCAGCACCGACACCCGATCGCCGACGCCACTGGCCTCGGCATTGCGCTGCACCGCTTCCAGCGCGGCGCCGGAACTGTCGACGCACAACGCCGAAAGGGCGCCGTGAGCGGCACTGCACACGCCCCAACCGCCGCCATAACTGAACAGATCGAGCACGCGCGCGCCGTTCACGAAGGGCATCAGCGCCGCGCGATTGTCGCGCTGGTCGAAGAACCAGCCGGTCTTCTGTCCGGAGATGGGTGAAATGCCGAAGCGCGCGCCGTTCTCTTCGATCCAGACCGGCTCGACAACCTCACCAAAAGCTACGCCAACTTCGCGCGGCAGGCCTTCCAGCTCACGTCCGGCCGCATCGTTGCGCCACACCAGCGCCTCGACGCCTTCGATCCGACGCAGCTCATCGGCGATCTCGTCCGCAAGGACGGCCATGCCCGCCGTACCCAGCTGCGCCGACAGCAGCGGCCCATAGCGATCGACCACCAGACCCGGCAGGCCATCACTCTCACCGAAGATCAGCCGGCCGGCCTGAGGGACGCCCAGGCGCTGACGCAAGGCCAGCGCGCCCTGAATACGCCGGCGCAGCCAGGCACGCACTTCAAAGCCGTCGGAGGGCGCGTGCAGCAATCGACCGGCAATCAGCACATTGGGATTGACGTAGGCCGTACCCAGACTGCGGCCCTTGGCCGTGATCAGTTCGACCCGTTGCCCAGCCTGCAGACCCAGCGCCCCCAGCTTGCCCTCGAACTCATTGGCGTAGACCCAGGAATGTCCCAGACGCAAACGACGTTCGGCTTCAGGTTTGAGGCGCAGGCTGCGCAGAGCGGACATGGACTGGGCCTTGAGCGGTGGGAAGACGCATCCTAGCCGGATGCGGCGGATGGCGGGGCGCGGAAACGGGGCACGGGGCACGGGAAACACTCACATCCATGGGTAGCCAGCCGGGCCGGAGTTTTGGCGGTTGCGCAGCTTTGCCTGTGGGAGCGGACTCTGTCCGCGATCGCCCGCCCGGCCTGCACCGGCTCCGCGGAGGGCCGCGCGCCAGCGCGGCGGCTCCTGAGCTTCGGCAACGGCAAGAGCGGCGCCGCAGCGCGGCGCCCTCCAGAAAAGCCGCACGGCCAGTCGCGACGGGACACAACAAGCCCCAGCCCGCAGTGCATACGTTTGCACGCGCCGGCACGGCGCGCTCAGGCTTTTACACTCTCGTGCAGTTGTCCAGGACACTGCACCCGGCCATGAACACGCCCCTGATCCGACTGCTGCTGTTGCTGGTCGCGCTGCTCGGCGCTCGCGCCAGCAGCGCCGAAGTCATGCTGCATGCCTTCAACTGGCGCTATGCCGACGTCGCCGCTCAGGCTTCGCTGATCAAGGCTCAGGGCTATGCCAGCGTGCTGGTGTCACCGCCGCTAAGGTCCGAGGGCAACGCCTGGTGGGCGCGCTATCAGCCACAGGATTTTCGGCTGATCGACAATCCGCTCGGCAATACCGAGGACTTCCGCGCCATGTCCGAGCAGCTGGCGGCGGTCGGCCTGCGCCTGTATGCCGACATCGTCATCAACCACATGGCCAACGAGGCCGGGCAAAGACCGGATCTGAACTATCCCGGATCGCGGGTGCTGGCGGTCTATGCATCCAGTCCGGCCTATTTCGAGCGCCAGCGTCTGTTCGGTGATCTGGCTGTCAATCTGTATTCGGGCAACGACTTCCACGAAGCGCGCTGCATCCAGGATTACAACAATGTCTTCCAGGTGCAGAACTGGCGCCTGTGCGGCGGTGGCGGCGATCCTGGACTGCCTGACCTCGGCGACGGCAATACTGCCGTGGCAGGTCAACGCAGCTACCTGCGGGCACTGAAGACTCTGGGTGTCAGCGGCTTTCGCATCGATGCCGCCAAGCACATGACGCTCAAGCAGCTGGCCCGGATCTTCACCCCGGACATTACCGACGGCATGCTGATCTTCGGCGAACTGATCACCGGCGGTGGCGTCGGCAACATCGAATACGAGCGCTTTCTGGCGCCCTGGCTGGCCCAGACCGGGCACAGCGCCTATGACTTCCCGCTGCATGCCGGCTTGCGCCAGGGCTTCGGTTTCGGCGGTGATCTGGCCATTCTGGCTGATCCTGTGCGCGACGGTCAGGCGCTACCCGATGGTCGTGCGATCACCTTCACGCTGACCCATGACATGCCCAACAACGCGGGCTTTCGCGGCCTGCTGCTGGACCCCGTCGATGAGACGCTGGCCTACGCCTATTTGCTGGGACGCGCCGGCGGAATACCGATGGTCTATAGCGATCACAACGAGAGCGGTGACGGCCGCTGGATCGACGCGTACCAGCGTGCCGATCTCGCGGCAATGATCGACTTCCACAATCGCAGCGCCGGCAGCGATATGCGCATGCTGGCAGCTGGATCCTGCTTCCTGTTGTTTCGCCGCGGGGTCATCGGCGTGGTCGGCATCAACAAGTGCGGCAACGCCATTGACGTCGATCTGGACCTTTCTGCCGAAAAACTCCTGGGGCAGCGGGATTACCGTGATCTGCTGAGCGGCCAACTGCTGCGCATCGATCGTCCTGACTTCCGCGTCAATCTGCCGCCACGCAGCGCACGCATGTGGATGCTTCAGGACAATCCGCTTCGCTAGTGTGGTGTTACGCACCACACCAGGCTGGGTCCTGGATGAGGCAGCGACAAGATCGCTGCACGGCCCTACTCTGCAGCCAATCGCCAATCGACGCGCTCAGGGTGAAAAAAACCGCAGCGACCAAGTACACTTCTGGCCGATGCTGACCCAGCGCGCCAACGTCCTGCGTTTCCTCATCTACGTCACGCTCTACGTGGTGGCGGCGGAATTCTCGGTGGTGTTCGTTTCCCTGCCCACCGATGTCACCCTGATCTGGCCATCGGCCGGTCTGGCATACGCGGTCTTGCTGTTTCATGGTCCACGCTGGTGGCCGATCATTCCTTGCGGCATCGCACTCACCCATCTGCTGATCTCGCCGGTACCGTGGCTGTTCTTTCCCTTTTCACTGGCCAGCAATACCGTGGCCACCCTCACCGCGGTCTACCTGGTCCGACGCCTGGCTGGGCCGGAACTGATCACACTCAGGGTCACCAACGGCTTTCTGATGCTGGCCGGCGGTGTTCTGGCTGCCCTTCTGAGCGCGGCCATTGGTGTTTGCGGCATGCTGCTGGCCGGCATGATTGCACCAGAGGATTTCGGACCGGCCCTGGGCAAATGGACCGCCGGCGATGTGTTCGGCATCGTCGCCGTGACCCCGCTGACCCTGATGGTGCTGCGTTCGCTGGAGCGCGGCAGCTGGACTGAAGTGGCGCTGGACTTCGCCGGCCGCAGCGAAAAGCTGATCTGGTTTGCGGCCAGCATTTCGGGCATGGCTCTGGTGACGCAGGCCAGCGCTGCCAGTCCGGCCTATGCGCTGGGCCTGAGCTCACTGCCGCTGACCCTGCTGCTGTGGAGCGCGCTGCGTTTCGAGCCGATCTTCACGGCGGCCGCCACGATGGGCTTTGCCTTTGTCGTGGTCACGCTGATCGGACTCAATGTCGGCGGATTCCGTGCGCCCGAGAGTCTGCTCGAAACCTTCATCCTGCTGTCCTTGCTGAGCGTGATCGCGATCGTTCCGCAGCTGGTGTCGGTGGCCAACTTCCGCATGCGTACCAGTGCCTTCGACATGCTCCAGCGTGCACGCACCGACCGGCTCACCGGATTGCGCAGTCGGACCGCCTTCGAGGAGACGCTGGCACGGGCGCTGTCCGAACGGCCGGAAATCGGTCGCGGTGGCGCCATCGCCTACGTCGACCTCGACCAGTTCAAGCTGGTCAATGACCTCGCCAGCCACGCTGCAGGGGATCAGGCCATTCGCCAGTTGGCCAGCGTGATGCGCGCCAAGCTTGATGACGATGTGTTTCTGGCGCGCCTGGGCGCTGACGAATTCGGCGTGATCTGGGAAGACGCGCGCCTGGAGCGCGCATCGGCCGATACCGAGAAGCTGCGCCTGGCCATTTCCGAGTTTCGCTTCGCCTGGGAAGATCACGTCTTCGCCCTGACCGCCAGCATCGGCCTGGTGCCCTTTCCCAGCCGCCGCGCCAGCGTGGCAGAGTTGCTGGCGCAGGCCGATACCGCCTGCTATGCCGCCAAGGAACTGGGCGGTAACCAGACTCAGCTGCAGTCGCCCGACAACGCCGCCGTACTCGAGCGCACCGAAAGCATGGGCTGGGTGGTGCGCATCAACGCCGCTTTCGAAAACGATCTGTTCGAACTCTACGGCCAGCGCATCCTGTCCTTTGAATCCCAGGATTTCGAGACCTTCGAGATATTGTTGCGGCTGCGCGACGGCCACAACGAACCGCTGCTGCCGGGTCGATTCATTCCTGCCGCAGAGCGCTTCGGGATGCTGGCGCGCATCGACCGCCACGTCATCGATCGCAGTCTGCGCTGGCTGGAGTCTGATCCCAGAGCCAGCCGTATGCACCTCAATATCAATCTGTCGGCGTCGACCTTGGCTGATGCCGATTTTGCCGCATTCCTCAGCCGGCGCCTCAAGGGCAGCAACGTCGATCCGGCGCAGATCTGCCTGGAAATCACCGAGACCAGCGCAGTGCGCGACCTCGATCGTGCCCGCCAACTGATCGCCCAGTTCAAGTCCATGGGCGTGCGCTTCGCACTCGATGATTTCGGCACCGGATTCTGCTCCTTCGCCTATCTGCGTGATCTTGATGTCGACGTGTTCAAGATCGACGGCAGCTTTGTCCGCGATGTCGACAGCAATGAGCTGTCACTGGCCATCGTCAAGTCCATCGTCGAGATCGCGCGGGTGCTGGGCAAGCGCACGGTGGCGGAATCGGTGGAGAATTCGCGCCTGAGCCCGATCCTGCAACAACTGGGCGTCGACGCCGTGCAGGGCTATGCCTTCCACCGCCCTGAACCGCTGCGGCTGCTGCTGGCATCGGCGGCGTAAAGCGGGGGCACGGGGCACGGGGAAGCGAAAGGCCGGCGTCATTGCGAGGAACGGAGTGACGAAGCAATCCAGGAACTTGCTGGCGTGGTTCTGGATTGCCTCGCTGTGCTCTCCATGAACCCGTGGCCTAACGTGTTGACTTGTGGTCGTTGACGTAGGTTGGGCTAAGCGCAGCGTGCCCAACACCGGCGTCCATTGTTGGGCACGCTGCGCTTAGCCCAACCTACGGCTCATGGCCCGTGGGCAGTTTCGCGGCGGGACCGGTGGCTCGCAATGACGCCGGTGCTGGGCTCTCGCCACTGCCGCCGGAACTCTGCGCCCCCTGCCCTGCCTAAGCGACGAATGACTGCCCACCACGCCAACCCTGATCTGCTCGCCGCCCGTTTCGAGCGGTTGAACCTGATTGCCGCATGGCGGGCGCGGCTGGATGAGCTGCTGTTCCAGATTCTGGCGATTCTGGCCTTCGTGGCTTTCGGCCTGTGGCTGATGGACGGCTGGTGGAAGCCCTTGCTGAGCGACCAGGCACCCTGGGCGCAGGCCTGGCCTGCCGCAATGCTGGGCACGCTGGCCTGTATCGGATTTCTGATGCAGGCGCGCCAGTTGCACGCGCGGTTGCTCGAGCGGCATCAGGGCGACTGGCTCAGCACCCTGCCTGTGACCGAAGCCGAGCGCCGCCACGCCCGAGCCCGCCAACGCGCACCGCGCCTGCTGATTCTCGGACTGGCGGCGATGATGCTGTTGCTGTGGGCCAGTTGGCGCAGTCCCGATCACGGTTCGCAGCTGTGCCTCGCATTGGCATTGGGGATTTCCGCTGGCGCACTGGCCGGGGCATGGATTCCAATTGGAACCGCTGGCCCCCGGTCCGCGCCCGCTGCGGCAACACGCCAGTCCCTGCCGGTGCCCGACTCGGTGTCAGGTCTGCCACTGCTCGGCGCGGCACTGGAACCGGCGGCAGCGCGACTGCCGAAAACGGCACCGTGGATCGGCGGCAGTTTTCTGCTGTTTCCGCCATCCATCCCCGTGATCGCCCTGCTGGCGCTGCTGGTGCTGCTGAGCACCCTGTCGCTGCTGATCGACCTGGTCTCGCACTGGCGCGCGCGCTATCTGATCGACGCCCAGTGGCTGGCCGCCGAGGCACTCACACCGCGGCGTCTGTTCGCGGCCTATCTGCCGCCACTGCTGAAGCGCACGGCGATAGCCGCTGCTGTCGTCTGCGCCTGCCTGCATGCCATCGGCGCGCCGCTGCTGATGACGCTGCTCGTGGGCATCAGCCTCATCGCGGCCGTGGCCGATGCCGTGCTTTGCGGATTTGCCACGCGACTGCAGCCGCGGCGCTACCCGCTGCTGCTGATGTTGCATGCCGTACTCGTGGTGGCCTGCCTGCAGGTCTTGCCGCCAGCGGCACCGATCGTGTTGCTGGGATGCGCGATCAGCGCCTGGCGCAGGGGAAATGCATGAACACCGACATCCTTCTGGAGGTTACCGGACTGACCCTCGCCTATGGCAATCAGCCCGTGCTGCGCGGCGTCGATCTCGCCATCCGGCGCGGCCAGCTGATGGGCCTGGTGGGACCGAACGGCTCGGGAAAGACCAGCCTGATCCGTGCCATCACCGGCTTGCTGATGCCCGGTTCCGGTCAGGTTCGGATCACCGGCATCGACCTGGCCACCGATGCCCTCAAGGCGAAAGCGGGCTTTGGCTATGCCCCCGATCCCGCACGCTTGCCGCTGTCGCTGACCGGTCGCCAGTCGCTGTCGGTGGTGGCTGCCGCGCGGGGCTTGCCCGAGCCGCCGGCAGACCTGCTGGAACTGGCCGAGCGCCTCGGCGCCATACCCTGGATCGACCGCCGCATCGAAAGCTATTCGCTGGGCACGCGGCAGAAATTCGCGATCCTGATGGCGCTGACCGGCGATCCGCCGCTGCTGATCCTGGACGAGGTCATGAACGGACTCGATCCGATCTCCAGCCACGAGCTGAAGCTGGAACTGATCGACCGTTGCGAGCGCCGGCGCTGCGGCGTGCTGCTGGCCACCCACGGCCTGGAAATCGCACCCACGCTGCTGACCGATGCCGTGCTGCTGCATGAGGGCCGTATCCGCCACCGCTGGGGAGCAGAAGAACTCGGCGCCTGGCGCCACGGCGATCCCGGCGCCTTCGAACGCGCCGTGGTGGCGGCGCTGCGCAGCGATCTGGTGTAGGAGCGCCCTCGCGGCGCGACCGTCATGCTCGTGTAGGAGCGCCCTCGCGGCGCGACCGTCAGTATCCGGCCGCCCTGGTGTGGGCCCTTGGCGAATTGTCGCCAGTAGCTGAACGCGGAGAACGCTGAGTTACGCAGAGAACACGGAGACAGGCCAAACAGATCAGGAGAGCATTTTCTCTGCATCCTCTGCGGCCCTCTGCGTTCTCCGCGTTGGCGCTTCTGGTCCCACGACCTTGGGCATCATTCATCAGTGCCGCGAACCCGTGGCTGCTGGTCGCGACGCAAGGTCGCTCCTACCCAAAGGCCGATCCTTGCTGCTCTCAAGCAACTTGTAGCCCGGCCAAGTGCAGCGCACCTGGGGCAAGCAGACATGGTGGTCGCAAGGCGCGGTCCCCGGGTGCGCTGCGCTTGGCCGGGCTGCTGGTTTCCCGAGCCGCCCGAAAGCTCTAGTCTGGTCGGATGAATCCGATCCTGCGCATTTCCGACCTCAGCAAGACCTACACCTCCGGCGTTCAGGCGCTGAGGCCGATCAATCTTGATGTGCACAAGGGCGAGATCTTTGCCTTGCTCGGGCCCAATGGCGCCGGCAAGACCACCTTGATCAGCATTGTCTGCGGCATCGTCACCGCCAGCACCGGCAGTGTCACCGTCGACGGCTACGACCACGCCCGCGACTACCGCGAGGCGCGGGTGCGCATCGGCCTGGTGCCGCAGGAACTGGCCACCGACATGTTCGAGACACCGCTGGCCACGGTCAGTTTCACGCGCGGCCTGTTCGGGCTGCCGCCGCGGCCGGACTACGTCGAAAAAGTGTTGCGTGATCTGTCGCTGTGGGACAAGCGCAAGGCGCGCATCCAGACGCTGTCCGGCGGCATGAAACGCCGGGTCATGATCGCCAAGGCGCTGGCGCACGAACCCAGCGTGCTGTTCCTGGATGAACCGACCGCCGGTGTCGATGTCGAGCTGCGTCGTGACATGTGGGCGCTGGTGCGCGGCCTGCGCGAACAGGGTGTCACCATCATCCTGACCACGCATTACATCGAGGAAGCCGAGGAAATGGCCGATCGCATCGGCGTGATCAGCAAGGGCGAGCTGATTCTGGTCGAGGACAAGTCGCAGCTGATGCGCAAGCTCGGCAGCAAGACCCTGACCCTGCATCTGCCCGAAGCCTTGAGCGCGATCCCGCCGGAACTGGCGGAATGGAATCTGACGCTCAGGGGCGATGGCTTCGAACTGGAATACCGCTTCGACATCCACGACGAACACACTGGCATTCCGCGCCTGCTCAGACGCATGGCCGAACTCGGCATCAGCTTCCGTGATCTGAACACCGAACAGAGCTCGCTGGAAGACATCTTCGTCAGCCTGACCAGCGAGCGCGACGGGGTGTCGGCATGAGCACTCCAGCACGCGTACCTGCCTTCAACGCCCGTGGCGTCTGGGCGATCTACCATTTCGAGATCTCGCGCTTCATGCGCACGCTGGGCCAGAGTCTGCTGACGCCGGTGATCACCACGTCGCTGTATTTCGTGGTCTTCGGGGCCGCCATCGGCTCGCGCATGGGCGAGGTCGATGGCGTCAGCTACGGCGCCTTCATCGTCCCCGGCCTGATCATGCTGTCGGTGTTGACCGAGAGCATCAACAACGCCTCCTTCGGCATCCATTTCCCACGCTGGACCGGCACGATCTACGAACTGCTGTCGGCGCCGGTCTCGCCCTTCGAGATCGTGCTCGGCTATGTCGGCGCCGCGGCCACCAAATCGGTGATTCTGGGACTGGTGATCTTCGCCACCGCGCATCTGTTCGTGCCGATCGACGTGGCTCACCCGCTGTGGATGATGTCTTTTCTGGTGCTGACCGCCACCACCTTCTGCCTGTTCGGCTTCATCACCGGGATCTGGGCGCAGAACTGGGAACAGCTGCAGGTGATTCCGATGCTGATCGTGACCCCGCTGACCTTTCTCGGCGGCGCCTTCTATTCCATCGACATGCTCCCCGGCGCCTGGAAGACCGTGGCCCTGTTCAACCCCATCGTCTATCTGGTCAGCGGTTTCCGCTGGAGTTTCTATGGCAGCGCCGATGTCGCCGTGGGCGTCAGTCTGGCCGCCACCTGCGGCTTCTTTGCGCTGTGCCTGGTGATTGTCTGGTGGATCTTCCGCACCGGATATCGGCTGAAGCAGTAATCCGCCCGATTGCCTGCATCCGCCCCGCCAGGGCGACCGTTCGAGCAGCGGGCCGGCGGTAGAAGCCCTGTCCTCCCGGAGCGGACGATCCCCTGGCGCGGCCACAGCTCGCTTCGGGCGAATACTTGTTCTTGTAAATCAGCAGCTTGAAATCGTGCAACCCGATGTCAAGCTGCAGCAACCTGAAGTCAAACCGGTCGTCGGCGAGTTCGCCAGAGTGAGTGCACCCACCTCTCTGGAGAACTGCCGTGACCGGCTGGCGCACCTTCCGCTCCCTCATGACCGTCATCGGGCTCGCCTTGCTGCTCGGAATCCGAGCTGCGCCTGCGGCCACCTTTGTGGTGACCAGCAGCGCCGACACCAGCGGCAGCACCTGCGGCAGCGTCTGTACGCTGCGGCAGGCGATCACTGCAGCCAACGCAACCTCGGCCGCGGACACCATCAATTTCGCCATCGTCACGGTCCCGCCGCGCGGTGACATTCTGATCCAGCCGGGCAGCAACCTGCCCGCCATCACCCAGCCGCTGACCATCAACGGCTATTCGCAGGGCGGCTCGCGGGCCAACGACAGTGTGACGGCCAGCAATGCCACCTTGCGTATCCGTATCGACGGCGCCCTCAACTCGGCCAGCCACGGCCTGGCCATCTGCGCCGGCAATACCACCGTGCGCGGGATTGCGGTGACCCGATTTGTGACCCACGGCATCATCGTCGGCGACACCCCCTGTGCCAGCAGCGTCAGCAACGTGCAACTGCATGGCAACTTCATCGGCACCACGGGCGGTGGCAGCGCGGCCGCCGGCAACACCGGTGCCGGCATCCGCGTGGCCAGCTCGCAGGTCAGCATCGGCAGCACCGCATTGGCCGACCGCAATCTGGTGTCGGCCAATGGCGTGTTCGGTATCGAACTGCGCGGGAGCTTCTCTGGCAACAGCGAGATCCGGAACAATCTGATCGGCACCGATCGCACGGGCTCTCAGGACTTCGGTAATGGCATCGGTATCCGCGTCAGCGACAGCTACAACAATGCCTTCATCGCCCAGAACAGCATCCGTTTCAATACCACCGGGATCCATGTCAATGGCGGCGTCAACAGCCGCATCTCGGAGAACCTGATCTTCGACAACGATGCATTGGGTATTGATCTGGGCGCACTGGGCGTCACGCCGAACGATCCCGACGATCTGGACAATGGGCCCAATCAGCTGCAGAACTTTCCGGCGATCGTCGGCGCCGGTCGCGGCGCGGGCACGCTGAACTTTGCCGCTGATGTGGACGTCGGACACACCACACCGATCGTCTACACCGCCGAGGTCTTTGCCTCTGCCAGTTGCGATGCCAGTGGCAACGGCGAGGGCGAGCGCTTCATCGGCGCGGTCACTGGATCGCTGAGGCAATCCAATGAGCGCCTGAGCGCAGCGGGAGGAATTCCGACCAGCGATCCCTTGCCGCCAGGCACCGTGATCACGGCCACGGTGCGTTCGGCGAATGCCGTCGGAACCAGCGAATTCTCGACCTGTTTCCCGCTGGATCCGCCGCCACTGGTGGTCAACAGCAATGACGACGTCAACGATGGTACCTGCAACGCCATCCATTGCTCACTGCGCGAAGCCATCCTGGCCGGCAATGCCACCATCCCCAATGGTCAACAGTTCATCAATTTCGCCATTCCGCCACTCAGCGGCAGCAGCGAGATCGTGATCGCGCCATCGACACCACTGCCGCGCATCACCAGTCCCATGCTGATCGACGGCTATTCGCAGCCGGGTTCGGTAGAGAACACCGATCCGGACTTCAGCAATGCGCTACTGCGTATCCGGCTGAATGGCAGCGCCGGCGCATTGGTAGGCCTGGATGTGTGCACACCCGGCTTTGTTGTCCGCGGCCTGGCTTTCACGGGTTTCGAAGAGGCCGTCGGGTTTCAGCGTTCCGGCTGCAGCATCACCAGTGGTGGTAGCGTGGCTGGCAACTTCTTCGGACTGCGTGCCGATGGCACGACTGCGGGCAACAATCAGCGCAGCATCGTGTTCAGCGGCCTGGGTGGCGCACCACTGTTGATCGGCGGAATCCCCGCCGAGGACCGCAACGTGTTTGCTGGCGGCACCGTGGGCATCGACATGGATGCGCAGGGGAGCAATAGTGCGCGGGAGGTGCTCGGCAATCTGTTCGGCAGCGATCGTAGTGGCGCCCAGAATCGGGCGATCGGCACCGCCATCCTCGTCACCAGCAGCAGCAACGGTGTGGTGATCGGCTCGGCCGATGCGCCGAATCGCTTCCGCTTCAATGGGCGCGCCCTGGCCGTGACCGGGTCGGCGCAGAAAGTACGAGCCGGGAACAACATCTACGCCGACAGCGGTGTGTTGGCCCTGGACCTGGGGGCCGACGGCGTCACGCCGAACGATCCCGGCGATGGCGACAGCGGTCCCAACGGGCTGCTCAACTTTCCGGTGCTGACCCTGGCCGAGCGCAACGTCAACGGCGTGCGTGTCATCGGCACGGTCGATGTTCCAGGCGTGCCATCTGCCGGCAGCTTGTCCCTGAACTTCTACGCCAGCACCAGTTGCCATCCCAGCGGCCATGGTGACGGCGAGGCCCTGCTCGGCAGCGCCAGCGTCGGCGAGAGCTTTGATGTGTTGATCGACACCGATGTCGACCTGGTCGCCCAGCCTTTCATCACGGCCACCGCAACACACACCGAAGGCAGCAGCGAGATGTCGGCCTGTCTGCAGGCCACTGACCCGCCGATCGGCATTGCGGTCGACAGCAACCTGGATTCCCTGACCGTGGATGGCGGCTGCGACCTCGTCGGTGACGCCAATCTGTGCACACTGCGCGAGGCGATCCTGCTGGCCAACAGCCTGCCTGGTCCGGATCGCATCCGTTTCCAGATCGGAGGCGGCAGCGGACCACAGATCATCCAGCCCGTGGCCATGCTTCCGGTGATCAGCGGCGGCCTGACCATCGATGGCTACACCCAGGCCGGGTCTACACCGAACGCCGCGAGCAACGGTTTCGATGCCGTCCTGCGGATCGAACTGCAAGCGGTCTCGCTGCCCTTCGGCTTGCGCATCTGCACCGCCGAGGCCGTGGAGATCAGCGGCATCGCATTCATTGCCGGCACCGGGCCGATGATCGCGACCCGCATCAATGACAGCAGCAGTTGCGCCTTGGGCGGCAGCCTGCGCGTGCGTGGCTGCCAGTTCGGATTGCGTGCCGCGGGGGCGTCGTCCGCCGTGACCAATGCCATCCAGGCCAACGGCAGCGTCCTGACCGTCGGCGGTCCCACCCCGGCGGATCGCAATCTGATTGCCCGAAGCACCGGCGCCGCAGTCCGCGTTGTCGGTGCAGCCTCGTCGGCGAGCGTGATTCAGAACAACCTCTTCGGCCGCGATGGTGAGGGATTGAACCACCCGAACTTGCGTGACATCGACATCGTCGACGCCGCCAACGTGGTGGTAGGTGGCGAGGGCCCTCTGGCCAATGCCTTATTTGGCTCCAACGTGGCGATATTCGTATCCGGTGCGAACGCCGATTTCAATCGCCTCTACGGCAACACCTTCGCGCTGCACAGCGGCGCCACCGCCATCGACCTGGCGGATGGCGTCAGTCCCGACGGCATCACTGCCAATGATCCGGATGACGCCGACAGCGGCGCCAACGATGGCCAGAATACTCCGGTGCTGATGTCCGGGGCTGTGGTAGGTCAGTCAATCACGATTCAAGGCACGCTGGACGTGCCCGCGGGCATCGTCAACACGGTCAATTACCGACTGGCTTTCTATCGCAGCACCCAATGCAACGATGCCCCGGGGGTCGGCCGCGAGGGCGAGACCTTCCTGGGTTCGCAGCTGTTCGGTTTTTCCAGCAGCTCCGAGACCTTCAATCTCTCGCTGAGCGCCAGCCCGGAGGCCGGATTCATCACCGCAACAGCCACTGCTCCCGACGGATCCACCAGCGAGTTCTCGAACTGCCTGGTGGCCCCGCAGACCGATCTTCTGCATGCAGACGGCTTCGAGTGAATCCAGTGGAGCGTCCTCGGACCACAGCGACGCGGCTGCTCAGGATCGCCTTGCGGCGACCCCGGATCGCGCTCGAAGTGAACACCGAGCTCGGCGATTACCTGCTCGCCGAGCTCCGCCGCTGCTGGCCCGAGGCGCGGGTATCACGATGGACGGGCACGGAGCGGGTGGCGGCCGACCTGCGGGTAGTCGACCGCCCACCCGACTCACCGCCCGCGGGCGCCACCCTCTGGCTGGCCGGAATCAGCCGTCGCCAGGCGCTGGTCCAGATCGTTCCCGGGTTGTGGTGCGCGGGGATGCCGACCACGGCGCGGCGGCTGCGACAGATCATCGAGTTCTGTCTGAGTACGACTCATGATCCGGACACGGGCACCAGGCACGTCCATCCACGGCCCGATGCGCCGGAATCACCGTGATCGGCCAGCACCGCGATGGCACCCGAGCAGCAGCGCCGTCGGGCAATCCCGAGGGGGCATCGGGCACTGATGACACCGAGTCGGGCGCATCTCGTTCATCGGTATCAGCGCTGCCTCAACGGCGCGCGTGCGAAGCGATATTGTTGGCACGCAGACGCGAACGGGAGGCGGCATGAACCGATGGGTGCGAGCTGGGTTTGTCCTGTGCTGGAGCACCGCTGCCGTCGCCAGCGAACGCGGTGCCTTGCCGGCGGAAGTCTTCGACGTGCAATCGATGGAGGGCGCGGCGGTGAGCACCCACATCGCCGAACAGGCCGATGGACGGCTGCTGGTGGCCAATATGCGCGGCCTGTTCCGCTACGACGGCTCGCGCTGGCAGTTGCACCTGCACCCGGAAGCCAAGGGCGGCATGGAACATCTGGTCGTAGGCATCGACGGCCGTATCCACAGCAGTTTCAATGGCGACATCGGCTGGTGGGCGGACGACGCCAGCGGCAAACTGCAATGGAACAGCACGCTGTCGCGATTGGCGCCGGAGTGTCGGGATGTTGCAGCCGAAACGCTCAGCCTGCACCGCGATGAATCCCGCGCTGGCGTCATCTATGCCGGGGCATCACGGCTGGCCTTTCTGCCCGACGACCCGCAGCAGGCCGCGACGTGCCGGCCGATGCAGCAACTGGTCGAGACCTTCCAGGCAGACGGCGACATTCTGGTGCTGCATGGCCAGCCGCCGATTCTGGAGAAGCTGGCTGCAGGTCTTGCACTGCAGCCGGTGACAGGCCGCGAAGTGCTGACCGCCGGAGCCATTGCCGTGGCCAGCGTGGACACCCGCGATGGCGCGCTGGTGCTGGCCAACAACGGTCAGATCCTGCGTTACCGACAGGGCGCGCTGATGCCCTGGTCCGAGGCGCTGAACACCCGCTTCGGGCACTACGACACGCGCCCGTTCACGACCATCGCGACCCTGTCCAACGGCCGCGTGGCGGTGGCAGGGCTGCTGGACGGTGTCTTTGTGCTCGATGCGCAGGGTCAGCTGATTGACCACTGGGACGAGCGTGCCGGGGTTCCAGGCCAACGCAAGACCCATGGCCTGCATGTGGATCGCAATGGCGATCTGTGGCTGGCCCAGGAACGAACGCTGGCGCGCGTCGGCGCGAACAGCGCACTGACCGTGTTCGATGAGCGCCGGGGCCTGCCCTCGGCGGTCCAGGTCGCGCGCTGGCAGGGCGCGCTGTGGGTGGCCTCGCGCAGCGGCCTGTTCCGGATGCGTGAAACCGCGACCGGCGGCGAGTTCGAGACGCCAATGCCCGAATTGCTGAATCTTTTCGGCATCGCTGCGCTCGACGACGACAGGCTGCTGGTCAGCAACGGCGGACTGCATGTCGTCCGTCGACACGGTTCCGACTGGCGCAGCGAGCAGCTGCCGCTGATCTGGAATCAGATTGGCGTGCTGGAACCCTCGCACTTCACCGCGGGTCGGGCCTATGCCGGCTACGCGCTCGGACTGTTGCAGATCGATGTGGCCGGCGACGGTCGGGTGGAAGTCCGCGAACTGGGTGCTCTGAAGAGCTTCATCGTGCGCATCGCCGAAGAGGATGCCGATACGCTGTGGGTAGCGGACCGGGTCGATGGCGTCTTCCGCGTCGAGTTGTCCGAGCCCTCGTCGTCGCAGCGCTACGGAGCGGATCAAGGTCTGCCGGCGGGGACCGTCCGGATTTTCTCCGGACCCCGACGCCCGTGGTTCACCACCCTGCAGGGATTGCGCGTGCATGACCCGGTCAGCGATCAATTCGTGGTGCCAGCCGGACTGCCGGCTGAGCTGCAGCAGGATCGACTGTTCAGTGCCTACGAAGACCAGCAGGGAAACCTGTGGGTGCGCGGCGGAGCGATACTCAACGATCTGTTCTGGCGCGAGGGTGATGGTTGGCGCATCGATCGTGACCTGCTGCATGCCGTCGATCCGTTTCCGACGATCTTCAGCTTCGTTCGCGAAAACGACATCGTCTGGGCGGTTCGGGCCAACGGACTGTTGCGCATCGATCTCTCGGCGCATCAGGCAACGCCACCGCCACCCCGGCCGCTGCTGACTCAGGTCTTCGATACCCGGGCAAGACAGGCACTGCCGCTGAACGGCTTGACCCACCTCTCCCCGGCCGTGCGCGATCTGCGCCTCGATTACGCTCTGCCAGTGCTGCGTCGAGGCGCCGCCACGGCTTACCGCTCCCGGCTCTTCGGCTTCGAGGACTGGAGCGACTGGATGCCCTCCGGGCAACAAGCCCGTATCTACACCAATCTGCCTGACGGTGATTTCCGTTTCGAGGTCGAGGCGCGCGACGCTCTGCAACGCGAGGTCCGCATGCCGCCGATCGCGCTGCAGGTCCCGCCACCCTGGTTCCGCACGCGCCTTGCGCAGACGGGATACGCAGCCTTCGCCATTTTCGCCCTGTGGCTGGCCACGCGCTGGGGCGCACGTCGGCGTCAGGTGCAGATGCTCGCACGACAATCCGAACTGGAGTCTCTGGTCGCCGCCCGCACGGCAGAGCTCAGGGCCAGCAACCACCAGCTCGCCGAACAGGCCGAGCGACTGGCCGAAGTCGACAAGCTCAAGACCCGATTCTTCGTCAACGTAGGCCATGATTTCCGCACGCCACTCACACTGGTGCTCGGACCGCTGGACGACCTCTTGCGGAACACCCGCGGCAGGCTCACCGAGAGCGTGCGCAGCCATCTGCAGCTGGCTCAGCGCAACGCCCATCGGGTGCTGGACCTGATCGTTGAGCTGCTTGACGTCAACCGCCTGGAACAGGGTCAGTTGCCGCTGCGGAAGGCCCCCCACGATTTGGCCGTGCTGCTGCAGCGACTGGCGGACGACAGTGCGCCACTGCTGGAGCGCTATGGCCAGAATCTGCGCCTCGAGCTGCCGCCGGCTGCAGCCATGGCTGATATCGATCCGGCACAGATCGAACGCTGCGTGATCAATCTGCTGACCAATGCCGCCAAGCACTCGCCTCGCGGTTCCGACATTGAACTGCAGCTCAGTTCGGACGAGGCTCATTGGCTGGTGCTCGTGGTCGACCGCGGACGAGGCATCTCGCCCGAGGCTTTGCCGCATGTGTTCGACCGCTTCTTCCAGGCCGACGAGAGCGATCGCGCCAGCGGCTACGGCATCGGCTTGTCGCTGGTACGCGAGATCGCCCTGGTTCACGGCGGCCAGGTCGAGGTGCAGAGCCAGCTCGGCATCGGCAGCCGCTTCATCCTGCGCCTGCCCCGACTTGGCCCGACAGCACCCTCCCCTTCCGGCGAGCGCCCAGCGGAGGCGATCGAAGCGCCTGCAGTCGCTATCGATGCGGATGACGTGCTGCCTCAACGACGGGGCCGGGAGACCGTGCTGATCGTCGATGATCACGACGACCTGCGAGCTCGCGTGCGCGAACTGCTGGCGCACCGCTTCGATGTGATCGAAGCCGCCGAAGGCAACGAGGCCTGGCAGCTCGCACGCGACGAGCTACCCGATCTGATCGTCAGCGACGTGATGATGCCCGGCTGCGATGGCGTAGAGCTGAGCCGTCGGATCCGCGCCCACGAAGACACTCAGGCCATCGGCATCCTGCTGCTCACCGCCAGAACCGGCAGCGAGCACGCCGTCGCCGGATTGCGCGCCGGTGCCAATGACTATCTGGCAAAGCCCTTCGATTCCAGCGAACTGCTGGCGCGCTGCGAAGCCATCGTTGGACACGCCAGGCGGCTGCAGCTGCAACTGGCGGCGGCTGCGCCGCGCTTGCCGGCGGAGCCCACCGAAACACCGGATGCGCGCTGGCGCCAGCGACTGGATGCCCACATCGCCGCCAATCTGCACGAATCCGGATTCGGCATCGAGGAACTGGCCAGATGCATGCACGCAGACCGAAGCAGCCTGTTCCGTCGCTGCAAGGAACTGATCGGCATGAGCCCCAGCGATTATCTGCGCGAGGCGCGCCTCGGCCATGGTCACGCGCTGCTGGAACGAGGGAGCGACAGTGTGTCGGAAATCGCCTATGCCAGCGGATTCGACAGCCTGTCGAGCTTCACCCGGGCCTTCAAGCTTCGATACGGCCATGCCCCCAGCCAGGTTCGCACTCGCTCAGTCTCCTGAAATGCCGCGTATGGGATCAGCCCGGACACCGGATTCGGGGGCCATCCCGCAGCTCTCCGAGCCCTCGGCCTTCTGCCTGGGAGACGTTGCGCGTCCCGAACACCTCGTCATGCTCCCGTACGCGGGAATCCAGGCTTGCGCCGTTACTGGAACACGCTGGACTCACGCTCTCGCGGGAATGACGGCTCCCGAGGCCGGACACCACCTTAGCGCCCCAGCTCCTCAAACTTGCGCTGGTACTTGTCGCGCAATCGCGTGTGCTTGGAACTGAGGTCCACCGGCTCGCCGTTGAGGTAGGCAGCGACGATGCTGCTGCGCACATCCAGCGGATCGCCGTCGCTGACCACGAAGCTGGCGTCCTTGCCGGCTTCCAGTGAACCCAGGCGATCGGCAACACCAAGGATCTGTGCGGGCGCCAGGGTGATCGCGCGCAGGCCCTGCTCCCAAGGCAGGCCAAAGGCGACCGCCTGACCCGCGGCATAAGGCAGATTGCGTTCCATGGTTGCGGCAAAGCCGCTGGCGTCCGAGGCAATGGCCACTTCGATACCCGCCGCTGCCAGCCTGGCGGCATTGGCGTAGCTGGTGTCGAATCCCTCATGCCGCCGCAGCGGCAACTCCCAGGGCGTGTGCAGGATCACCGGCACTGCCCGCGCCTTCAGCTCGTCGGCGATGCGCCAGGCGTCCTGGCCACCGACCAGCACGAATTCCAGCCCGCGTTGACGCGTGAAATCCAGCGCCTCTCGGATCTGCTGCAGATCCAGGGCGTGGATATACAGGCGGGTCTTGCCCTCCAGCACCGGCACCATGGCTTCCCAGCGTGCGTCCGGAGCGGCAACGGTGCCGGCTGCCTTCGCCGCGCGATAGGCTGCGGCGTCATCAAAGGCCTGATCGATCAGTTCTCTACTGCGCGCGGCGCCCTTGATGGCTTCGCCACGCATTGGTGCCGGCAGCCAGGGCGGCAAGCGCGTCGACGGCCACATCAGGTGCAGACCAATCGGCGCCCGCACTGTCATCTGTTCCCAGGTCCAGCCATCCAGCTGGATCAGCGCCGACTGCCCGGCGACGATGCCGCCCTGCCCGGCCTGCGGCACCACGTGCACATAGAGCACGCCGTTGGCGCGGGCTACGGGCAGCAGATCCGAATCCGGATTGATGGCCACCTGCGCCCGCGCATTCGGATTGATGGCGCCGGTTTCGGCGACATCCACCGAGCCGCGCACGGTTTCGATTTCGGTCAGACCCATGACCGAATTGGCAGCGATGAAGGCCGGAACCACCCAGCGTCCGCTGAGATCGACACGCTCGGCATCAGCGGTCTGCGCCGACAGATCGGCGCCCACGGCAATGATCTTGCCGCCATCGACCAGCATCTGGCCGTTCTCGATGGCCGCCGAGGACACCGGATGGATGGTCGCGCCGGTGTAGAGCGTGGCTGCGGGAGCTGCTGTAGCGAGGCACAGCAGCGAGACCAGGCCAGCTACCATCCTGTACGAATCGATACCCATCTCAGTGCTCTCCCTGGCAATAGTGGACGGCTTCGCCGTTGTGGTAAGCGCCGCGCAGGGCAGCCAGTCTGGAATTGAGCACCGCGTAACGGGTCGGATCGATCAACAGCCGCGGCTTGCCGGGCCCGCCGGGGCCGCCTGGAGCTCCTCCCTTCGGCGCTTCGGCCAAGGCCGCCTGCACCAGTTCGGCACGGGCAGCGACAATGCGCTGCTGCTCGGCCTGATCGGCGGCCTGATCGAAGTACTCGCGGCCATCGATCCAGACCTTCCTGGGACGCGCATAGGAGGACAGCGGGTGATGACTCCACAGCACCAGATCGGCGTCCATGCCCGCCTTGATGCTGCCCACGCGATCACCCACGCGCAGTTGTTGCGCCGGATTGCGGGTGACCAGCGCCAGCGCTTCGGTATCGCTCAAGCCGCCATAGCGCCCGGCCTTGCCAGCCTCGGTATTGAGGCGCCGGCCGAGATCATTGCTGTCGGAATTGAGCGAGGTCAGCACGCCCTGCCCCATCATGATGGCGGCGTTGTAGGGAATGGCGTCAACGGCTTCCATCTTGAAACTCCACCAATCCGAAAACGTCGACGCCCCCGCGCCCACTTCGGCCAGCACTTCGGCCACCTTGTAGCCCTCCAGCACATGCTGGAAAGCCGCCACCTTGATGCCAAGCTCGGCCGACAGCCGCGCGAACATCAGGATTTCGTCCTGCCGGTAGGAATGGATGTGCACCAGACGCTGATGGTTGAGGATCTCGACCAGCGCCTCCATGCGCAGATCGCGCCGCTGCGGCGGGCCCTTCTTGCTGGCCCGCGCAGTCTCGTAGGCGCGCGCCTGCACGAAGGCATCCTTGAGCAGCTGCTCCACGCCCATTCGGGTTTGCGGATAGCGCGGCACTGCCACCGGCCCCCAGTTCGACTGCTTGACGTTCTCGCCCAGCGCAAACTTGATCGTTGGTGTGGCGCCAGCAAACTTGAGGTCCTCCGCCCCTGCGCCCCAGCGGTGCTTGACCAGCTGCGACTGCCCGCCGATGGGATTGGCTGAACCATGCAGCACGTGCGAGGTGGTGGTGCCACCGGCGAGTTCGCGGTAGATATTGATATCGGTGGGATCGACGATGTCGCCCAGCCGCACTTCCGAGGTGATCGCGTGGCTGGGCTCATTGATGTTGCCGCTGCCGGCAATATGCGAATGGGCGTCGATCAGGCCCGGCGTCAGATGCAGACCGCGGCCGTCGACTTCGATCGCGCCGCGGGGCGCCGGAAGATCCGGGCCCACGTCGCTGATGCGACCCCGCTCGACCAGCACATCGGTCTCGGTCAGCGGCTCGGATCCACCTGTCATCCACACCGTGGCGTCGCGAATCACCAGCGCATCGATCTGTGGCGGCAGCCCGACCCGACCGAAATCTCCTGCCGGGTAGCGAGCCTGAGTCGGAAAGGCCGGTACCGCCTCGTTGTTGTCTGCCAGGCCGGGACCGCCACGCCCGGCGTCCTTGTCGGAATCTTCCTGCTTCTCCGTCGGCTCCGGCGCTGCACCGGTGCGCATCGCACTCCAGTTACGCACGCGCCCGTCCTCGCTCAGCCAGCGGCCATCCAGCTTGCCGGCAGACAGTGCCGCCTCCAGAGTGGCTTTTTGCTCGGCGCCAAACCACTCGCCGGGGGCTGTGATCAGCAAGCGTCCCTTGTTCAGCTTCGCGCTGGCCTCGTGCTCACCCGACTTGATCTTCAAAGCATCCGGCTTGCCTTCGATGATCCACTCAGCCGGTCCTGATGCGCCCATCCAGTTGACCGCCCACAGGCCGGCAATCTCGGGCGCGTCCAATGCCTTGATCTGATCGCGGGCGCCATCAGCCCAGACTTCGAAGATCTGAGCGTCATCGGCGCTGAACAAGGTGGCGTCGGCAATCAGCAGATTGGCTGGCTGCCCGGCCTTGATCTCACCAAGTTTGCCCTGCGCGCCGAGGAAACGGGCAGGATGGATGGTCAGCGCGGCCAACGCCTGGTCTGCACTCAGACCGTACTTGACCGCCTTGCGCAGTGCCGGCCAGAACTCGGCATCAGGCTTGTCCAGGCCGGCCAGCGTCAGCGCGTAGGGGTGACCGCTGGCCGCCACCTTGGCCGGGTTGTAGGGCGCGTAACGCCACTGCTCCAGTTCCGCCAGACTGAGCTCCAGGGCGGCCTCGGCATCGCTCACCGCCGGCGCCTTGGGGAAATTCAGCGGCAGCAACATGCCGATGCCATCGGGTAGTTGATCGAGCACCCGGTATTCGTTGCCGGTCCCGAGCACCCAGGCCCGTTGCAAACCAAACTCGGCAGCAATGCGTGCAGCCCGCACCACATCCAGTTCGTCATCGGCGTCGAAGACCATGGCCTGCTGGCCATCCAGCACCGGCAACAGGGCGTCCAGCGCCGAATTGGCCTCGGCGCGTTCACCCCCATTCTTCTGCTGCCAGGCGAGCAGATCGCGCTGCCAGCCGGCATCCAGGAAAGCCTGGCGAATCAGCGCGATGGCGCCCATTTTCGAGCCAGGATAGACCCCGCCGAAACTGAAATCGGCTTCGAAGGCGGCGTACTGCGCCACTCGTCGCGCCAACAGGTTCTGTTGCGGCGTCGGCTGATCGCGCAGGCTCAGCAGCGCACTCTGACCACGCAAGACGCCGCTGCCCGGCGCAGCCACCGAGGCGGCAAAACCCAGATGGCGCAGCACCTTGGCGCTGTCTGCGTCCAGCGCCAGATTGCGACTGACATCGCGCTCCGGGCATACCCGATCATTCCAGTGACGCGCGGCCGGCGCGATCGGCGCACTGGCTGAGCCACCGCCGCCGAAGCCGCCGCGGCCGCCACGCCCGGATCCGGGTCCACCACGGGCAGCCTCCGATGTTGGGCAACGCGCCTTGCCATCGAAACCGTAGCTGCCATGCACATCAATGAAAGCCGGGAACACGGTCTTGCCGTGCGCCTCCAGGATCACGGCCCCAGGGGCCTCACGCCGACCAGCGCGGACATCGACAATCAGCCCGTCGCGGACTTCAACGCTGCCGTTTTCGATCACCTTGCCCGGCGCGATAACGATGCGAGCGTCGACGATGCTGGTGTGTCTGGGCGTGTGCTCGGCCAGACCCTGCTGGGGAGTGGTCGAAATCTGGGCAGCCAGGCTTCCGGCCACCAGGGACAAAGCGACAGCGAGCGCGGTGCGCTGGAACATGAGCATTCTCCGGGCGGGACACGCGCCCGGATCTGGCCAGACGCAAAACCGCCATGCTTATCGATCAATCGTCAGTTTCGCGTCAACTCGCACGGATCATTGTTTGCGCTTGTTGCGACAAGAGCCGCACACCCTGCCGAGCGAGCTCGGCACTACCAGAGCCTCGCACAACTCCGCTCTCGTAGAGCGGAGCTTGCTCCGCTGCTTCTGCCGGGCTTGTATTCTGGCTCTTCCCACCGCCTTGAAATGCGGCACACCTTGCCGAGCAAGCTCGGCACTACCAGAGCCTCGCACACCGCCGCCTTGATGGAACAAGACCTCGCACACCACTGCTCTCGTAGAGCGGAGCTTGCTCCGCTGCTTCTGCCGGGCTTGTGTTCTGGCTCTTCCCGCCGCCTTGAAATGCGGCACACCTTGCCGAGCAAGCTCGGCACTACCAGAGCCTCGCACACCGCCGCCTTGATGGAACAAGACCTCGCGCACCGCTGCTCTCGTAGAGCGGAGCTTGCTCCGCTGCTTCTGCCGGGCTTGTGTTCTGGCTCTTCCCGCCGCCTTGAAATGCGGCACACCCTGCCGAGCAAGCTCGGCACTACCAGAGCCTCGTACACCGATGCCGTGATGCAACAAGACCTCGCGCACCGCCGCTCCTGTGCGGCGGTGCTTGCTCCGCTGCTGTTCGGGCCAAATCTACGCATTGAACAGCACGCTGCAACAGGTCACCGCGCCCTCGGCCTTCTGCAATTCCGACACATCGACCGCGCGCACCTGAACGCCGACGGATTCGATCCGGGCCTGGGTGCGCGGGAAACAGCTGGGGTAGACCACCGACCGGCCGATGCGCAGCGCATTGGCCGCATGCTCCTCGGCGGGATCGACCTCGATACGGCGATAGCCGGCAAAGACCTGGGCATCAACCAGCCATTGCGGTTGCACCAGCAGGGTGTCGTCGTTGATCTGGGTCACGGCCGATTTCAGATGCAGACAGCCCTGGATCGCCACCTGATGCACCCGATAACCGTAGCCCAGCACCGCCTTGCGCAACTGCGCCACCGCCGTGTCATTGGAGCGCGCGGACGCGCCGACGTAGATGTCACGACCGATGCGAAGAATGTCGCCACCATCGAGTGTGCCCGGCTCATCGATCCACAGCAGCGGCCGGTAGCGGCCGATGACCTCGGCCACCGAGGCCGATTCACTGCGTCTGGACGCTGCACCCGGCCGGGTCATGACCGCCAGTTCGTCCAGCACCAGCACCGTATCCTCGACAAACACGGCATCCGGCATCTGCTCTTCCGCCGGCACCGACACCAGCGTGCAGCCGGCCTCGGCCAGGGCGTCCTGATAAGCCCGATGCTGCCGTCGCGCCAGGTCCACATCGATGGGTGCGCGGTCGACGAAAGACAGCTGGCAACCAGCCAGACTGGCGCTGACCTCACGAACGAGGGCATGGGGCATGGGGCTCTTCCTCTTTGAAAGGTTGATTGAGTCGACGACCCAATGCGATGGCCGGCTTTTCGACAAATCTCCAGCCGATCACCGCAAGCGCGAAAGTCAGGCCAACGATCATGGCCGATTGAACCAGCGGGCCCGAATCCGGGGCCACTCTGAGTACCAGCACCAGAACCGGCATGTGCCACAGATAGATGCCGTAGGTCAGCTTTCCGGCCTCGCGCAGCCAGCGCGCACCGCTGAAGTCCTGCCCGGCCAACAGGGTTGCGGCGACCCAGGCTGCGCTGGACAGCGCGATCAGCGCCCGCAGGTAGACCACCGTCACCGGTGTCTGCCAGTAGATAACGGCATTCGCGCTGGCCGTTTCGATGACCAGAATCCAGCCGATGAGTCCCACCAGGCCGAGGCCCATGGCCCAGATTCGGCGCGATCGCCGCGGTGCGGCGCTACCCCATCGCCAATAGCCCAGAATAGCCAGCATGCCGCCGGCGAAGCCATCCAGCGTACCTGGCAACTGACTGGTGAAATGCGCAGGTGCAGGCGATGCGCCTGCCGGACCGGCATCGAAGAACCAGAAGAAGAAGGCTCGCCAGATCAATCCGATCGCAGCCAGCGAGACTACGAAGATGAAGGCATACCTGCGCCCCAGCAGAACCACCCCGCACAATGCCGCCAGCAGGTAGAACTGCATCTCCAGACCCAGGGTCCAGCTGGGGCCGTTGATGCCGCCGCTGGAGAACATGAAGCAGTTGTGCACGAAGGCCAGATGCGCGGCGATCATTTCCCAGGCGTCCGGGCGCGCGAAAAATCCTGGCTTGTTGCACCAGATATCGAAAGCGCCGGTGACGATCAGCAAGGGGGCAATTCGCCACCAGCGCCGCCACATGAATCGCCGCCGGTGTCCCTGAAGACCACGCTGACGCTCAGCGAGCAAGGCCTGCAGAATCACAGCCCCGCTGATGGCAAAAAAGATCTCGACGCCATACAGACCAAATCTGAACCAGATCAGCGGATAGGTATCCGGAACTGGCAAACCGACGACCGTGTGCAGGTGCAGGACCAGCACGCTGATCGCCGCGAAAACGCGCAGCGCATCCAGCAGTGGGAAATACTCGCCCGTGTTGGCCCGCGACACTGAATCCAAGTAAACACCGTTCTGGCTCGAGGTGGAGTGGCCGACCGCGGCGCTTGCAGCAGCGGGCTGGTTCGCTGCTATCAGAAGGGGCCAAACGCAAAGGCGCGCTCGGTCGACGCCTCCACGTCTGCCGGTTCCATCGGCGCGAGCACGCGGCGGAACAGGAAGGGATGCTCGGTGCGCTCGAAACCCGCCCGCAGGTCCACCAACTCTGCCCGCTTGTCACCGCAATAGGCGAACAGGATCGGAGCCCGTTTGGCGAAGACCTGAAAAATGTACCGGATGAGCAGACAGTGCAAACCGCCGGCTGCGCGTATGGCATCACGCTCCGCTGAACTCATCAGGCGCAGAACGCGCTCATCGGTGCAGGAGCCACCTCCCATACCCATGCCATTGATCAGCATGACATGGCCATAGCTGGCCACATGCAGACTGCCACTGGTAGCGCGATACAAGGCGATGAAGTGGTACGGATAATCGGGAATCGGCGAATGGAATTTGCGCTGGAACAGCTCGCCGGCATAGGGCGCGCCGTCACGCACCTCCTCGAAAATCAGAAAAGGCAAATCGCTCAAGGTCTTCTCACTCATGGGGCGTCTTTCTTGGATCCTGCGGGCTTCTTCGGCTGATCCGGCGACAGGGCCAGCAAGGAAAAGTTGTAGCACATCTCTTCTTCCGAACTATAGCCGCCATAGACCGGCTCCTTGCCGGGATTGGCAAACTCGCAGTGCACTTCGAGTTGGGTGGATTCCAGATCGGCGCGAGCCACCTGCTTGGGCTGCGCCAGGAAGAAGTCGCGCTGCCAGCCGAATTCATATCGAGGAATCTTCAACAGAACTTCCGGCGCCTGATCAGCCCGCAGCAGGCGCACTTCGCCGGCGGCACCGATGATGTGCATATGCACATTGGCCGAGTGAACTTCCAGCGAGGGGAAGTCCCCGACATCACGATCCGACGTCGTCGCAATGTACTGGTCCAGCCCGATCATGGACGCGGATGTCCCTACCGAGGCGCGACTCTGCGGCGGCACGACCAGGCTTTGATTGCTGCGTGCCTGCAACCATTCGCCGCGACTCAAGGGCCAGTTCACCGCAGGCTTTCGGACAGTGTCCGCCGTCTTGAAGGCCAGGCTGGTTCCCGCATCGGACTCGTTCGGCGCGAATCCGGTGAAGTAATGCATCTGCACAATAACCACCGAGCCCGGTTTGACCATGATCCCGGTGTCGGGCGGCAGATCGTAGCCCTCCATGCCAGGCGCCCAGTGCGCCAGCCAGAATTGGCCGGCCGCCAGCCCCGCCACCGCCTCCGGGTGCTTTGCTTCCAGCGCCTGTCGATGTTCTGGAATGCCCAGACGATCGGGCAACGGACCACCAAAACACTGATATCCCTGGCCACCCTCGGCCTCGACAAACTCGCGGTAGATGTCCAGATACTGCGGCTCGGCAATGTAGATGATGGCGTGATGCGAAATGCGCGCATTGCCCGGATGGGCGCCGATACCGGTCACAAAGGCTGGCTGGCTCAACGGCCACTGCGCCACAAAGCAGCGGTAGTCATCATGTCGCGACTGGTCTGGCAGATAGGCTTTGGTGCCCACCAGTGGCAAGAGCATGTCGGCCTTGAAGGCGGTAGGTCCAGCCGCCGCCGACTGCCGTCGCCGCGCCTTGCCTTTTGGATAGTCGTCTTCGGCCCAGCGGGCGATCAGCGCCAACTGCTGGTCGTCGAGGGAGTAGTCGTTCAGATACTGCTGGTGACCAGGCTCGGCCATCCACGGCGGCATGCGCCGCGCCGCGACTGCCAGGGCGATTGCCGCACGAAAATCGTAGGCCTTTTCCGGGTCCTCGAAGCTGAAAGCCACGCCGGCTTCAGAATGGCAAACCAGGCACTTCTGCTCGATGATCGGTCGAACGTCACCGTAGTAGCTGACACTTTTCGCGGCTACTGGCATCAAGGGCAGCACCATCATTGCGCAGAGCGCGATGCATCGTTTCATCCCTGATCCCCCTGCGCATCCACGCCAGCTTGCTCCAAGGCCGCCGCCACACCGGAAAGATCCGTCGCATTGAGGTGCCCCATGAAGCGCGCCAGTTCCCTGCCCTGCGCATCCAGTACCAGCACCGTAGGCACCGTCACCACCTGATAGCGCTGCGCCCACTCACCGCCGCTGTCGTGCATGACGGCGGCCCGACCCTGCGCATATCCGCTCATGCGTTCTGCAGCACCGGCCGCGTTCGCCGCCACTTCGTCGGTACTGATGGCCAGATAGCGGGTCTGCGGATAGTCCGCGACGATCTTGCTCAGATCCGTCGTGACGCCAGAACAGCTGTGACACCAGCTGGCCCAGAACTGCACCAACTGAAGCTGTTTCGGAGCGGCAGTACCAGCCTCGGCGCCGGCGAGCCAGGTCGCCTCCGGCGCCTGCTCTGCCCTGACGGTAGCAGTCATCAGGGCCGAGAGAAGGAGGACGATCGCCCACCATCGGGCAAGCGCATTTCTTGAATCCAGTATCAACATGTCTGCGGGGTACCTGGCACAGGGTCGTAGCATGCCGGTGAGCGACCTGAAGTGCACCTCCAGAGGCGTGCGCGACAGTGACCGGCCATGGCGCTTGGACACCTGTCGCAGCCGATTCGTTCCTCGCCCAGAGCAAGCACGCTATTGTTCCATCTTGTTCAATGCAAGCTGGTCATCTGTGGCTGCCCCAACGTCCATCCCCATCCTCACCTATCACGCCCTGCACGCGCCCGGCTGGGACTACCACAGCAACGACCACGTCGCCCTGGAACAGGACCTGGCATCGATACGCGAGCTGGGATTTCGGGTGGTGCCCTTGGCCACCATCGCCGAAGCCGTGATCGACGGCGCGGTCGCCGATCTGGCAGCCCAACGCGTGCTTGGCATCAGCCTCGATGACGGTACCGACCACGACTACCTGGATTTCAGCCATCCCGGATATGGCCACCTGAAGAGCATGGCGCGAGTGTTGCGCGAATCTGGCCAGGCGCTGGGATATCCGGAAGGGCCGGCCACGGCAACGGCGTTTGTGATTGCCTCTGCGCAGGCGCGCACGCAGCTGGACCGCACCTGCATCGCGGGGCGCGGACAGTGGCGCGATGTCTGGTGGGAAGAAGCCGCGCGAGAGGGCATCCTGGCGATCGCCAACCACAGCTGGGATCATTTGCACCCGACGCTGGACAGCGTAGTTGCCAAACATGCCGAGCGTGGCCGCTTTGACACCGTGCATGACTTCGACGACGCCGAAAGAGAGATCGGCGATGCGCAACGCCTGCTTCGCGAACGCCTGGGCCCGATGGCACAAGCCTTGTTCGCCTACCCCTACGGCCAGTTCAGCGACTATTTGGTGTCGGAATACCTACCCGGACAATCACTGATCCGCGCCGCATTCTGCTGCGGCGGTCAATACGTCACCAGCGCCAGCACCCGCTGGACCATCCCAAGGTTCACCTGCCAGGAACACTGGCAAACGCCAGAGGACCTGCGCGAGATCCTGCGCCGCGCATGAGGCCCAGGCAGGCTCAAAGTTGGGATGCCGGTGGGGGCAGCGAACCGCATCCAACGTGAAGACGGGTGCGGGCAGCTGCGACGGATCGGGGATCGAGCAGCGTTGATTCGACCATTCTGCCGCGCAGCCGGCCGTTGTCCTGGCACTTTCTGGTCGGCGCACGAATCGGGATAGATTCTCCGAACCGGACTGTCAACCGCAAAACTGGGTCCCAGGGCCAGCTCGGTGCTGCAGGCAGCAAGCCGTGATCTGCGCATGATCGCCGACGGCTGGCATGGCGAACAGTGGCAGCCTGCCAAAGAGGGTCATACCCACACGAGTGTTAGGCTAGCTGCTGACTCGAGTTCGGATGAATGTGCAAATGACGCCAGAAGTTGCGACACGCCTCGCAGCGCCATGCCTTGAGTCGCTGAACGCGCTGGCGCCCAGCACCCTGTTCGAGCCAACACTCCGGCGCCAGTCGTGAGCAGCGCGCAGTGGTTCCTGCTGGTCGGTGGCTTGCTGCTGTTGATCGGCTTGACGGTGTCACCGCTGAAGCGTTCGGCGGTCACCTCGCCGATCATCTATCTCGCGGTCGGGGTGCTGTTGGGTCCGAGCGCGCTGAATCTGTTCCATTTCAATCCGCTGAAGCAGTCGGCGTTGCTGGAAATCCTGACCGAGGTGGCGGTGTTGATCTCGCTGTTTTCGGCCGGCATCAAGATGCCGGCGCCCTTCAGGCTGGAGCGTTGGCGCACGCCGATCCTGCTGGCCACGGTGTCGATGAGCCTGACCGTGGCCATGGTCGCCGCTTTCGTCTGGTATGCGCTGGGACTGCCGCTGGGTGCCGGCATATTGCTGGGCGCCATCGTCGCGCCCACCGATCCGGTGCTGGCCAGCGATGTGCAGCTTCGCCATACGACCGACAACGATCAGTTGCGCTTCACACTGACCTGCGAGGCCGGCATGAACGATGGCAGCGCCTTTCCCTTCGTGATGCTGGGGATGGGCCTGCTGGGTCTGCACGGCCTGGGCGAGTTCGGTTCCATCTGGCTGCTGCGCGATGTGCTGTGGGCCACGGTCGCGGGGATCGGGGTCGGCGTGCTCGCCGGTGGCGCGCTGGCTCATCTGGGCTGGAAACTGCGTCGGGGTCCGTCCAGGCATGAGTTGATGGATGATTTTCTGGGACTCGGGCTGATGGCGGCGGTCTACGGCGTGTCGCTGATGATCAGCGCCTGGGGCTTTCTGGCGGTGTTCTTCTCCGCGGTGGCGCTGCGCCAGACCGAGTCGCGACTGGCCCGAAAGGCGCTGCTGGCCGTCCCGGCGGAAGCAGCCAGCGCAAGCGCGCCGAACCCGGCCCTGGATGTCGAGATGCCGGCACTGGAGACCGTCAGCGAAGGCTCGCTGGTCTTCAAGGAACATCTGGGCAGACTTTCCGAGGTGCTGCTGGTGATCCTCATCGGCGGCACCCTGTTTGTTGATTCCTGGAGCTGGCGTGCCGTCGGTTTTGCCCTGTTCCTGTTCCTGATCGCGCGCCCGGTCAGCGTCTACGCCGGGCTGATCGGAAGCGGCAGTTCCTGGCGCGTGCGCGGCATGACTGGATGGTTCGGCGTACGCGGCATCGGTTCGCTCTACTACCTGATGTACGCCATCCAGCATGGCCTGCCGCAGGCGCTGGCGCTGGAGCTGATCCAGATCACCCTGATCGTCGTCACCCTGTCGATCCTGCTGCACGGCATCAGCGTCAAGCCGCTGATGGCGCGCTTCTGGCGGCGCAAGCAGGAGCCGGCTGGCGGGCCGCACCTGTAGCCGCAGGTCTCGGGAATAGTGCGCGGGAGTGCCTGACCGGAATCGGGCGGGCGACGCCGAAAATTGCGGCGCCAGCTCGCTTCCGCTGATCCGCTGTTACTCGCCCTGCTTCATCATGAACTGCGAAGCAAGCAGCAGAGCGCCGCCGATCAGCAAGGGAATCAGACCGACCAGATACACCGGTGCCTGCGTCTGCAGCTGAGACAGGAAGATCATCAGCGCCAGACCGACCGCGGCTGTAATCAGACCGGCCACACGGGCGGTCAGCCGCGCGCGGGCTGCTTCCTTCTGCTCGATCTTCCGAACGTAGTCGAGAACCGGCTGGGGATCGGCCGCCTCAGCGATTCTCCTCGCCATTTCAAGGTGATAGCGAGCCTCGCTTTCCTTTTGACGGCTAGCCAGCCACATCATCAAAGGGGCAAATCCCAGCAGTGCGGTACCAACGACGGCGATCATCAACCAGAATGCCGAATTCATGCGTTCACTCCTCGGGGGAAATTGTCGGGACTTCGATCGGTCAGACGAGGCATCCATCGCGGCGGTTGCATTTTTTCTGCGCGACCGCGGCCAAGAAAATGCAACCCGAACCCGAGCGCACCCGTCTGACCCGTCGTGCACAGTGAAGAATGAGCATGACTGAGGAAGAAAAAACCGCAATCGACCGTGTCCTCGCCGGGGACACCAGCGCCTTTGCCGATATCGTCAGGCGTTGGCAGGGCCCGCTGGTCAACCTGGCCTACCGCTATTGCCGCGATCAGGCGAAGGCCGAAGATCTGGCGCAGGAGGCATTCCTGCGCGCATTTCGCGGGCTGGCCTCATGGCGTCGTGACGCGGCCTTTTCGACCTGGCTGTTCGCTCTGGCGACCAATGTCTATCGCGATGAAATGCGCCGTTACACCCCGAAATTTGTCGCTGAAGACGAGCATGATGAGGCCACTCGATCGACCGAGGACGCCGTCAATGACGCCGATCGGCGCACGCTCGTCCACAAGGCCTTGCGCTCGCTTCCACTGAGCTATCGCGAGCCACTGTTGCTCTTCTACTTCCACGAGCAGAATCTTGCCGAGACCGCCAGGACGCTTGCGCTCCCGGAGGGTACGGTCAAGGCAAGACTCTCGCGTGGACGCGCCTTGCTGGAATCCAAACTGGCGAATCGACTATGAAAGCTACGGACATCGATCGAATCCTCGCTTCCGAGGAACACATTTCTCCCTCGCCGGACTTCCTGGGCGCGGTCATGAAAGCGGTAGAGCGCGAGGCAGCGTTCGAGAAAAAACTGCAATTTCCCTGGCTGCGGGCGCTTCCTGGATTAGTGGCGATGGTCGTCGCCCTGATCGCCGCCCTTGGCCATGGGTTCGGCGCCTTGCGCGACCCGTCAACCCTGACGACGATCGGCGACCAGTTGGGCCAGCTTTCCATTCTGGCGACCGAAATCGGGCTGCAGTGGATCGCCCTCGCTCTGGCGATGACGATGATCTCGATCGCTTTCTCGACCAGTTTGATGACAGGCGCAATGTCCGGCACCCGATAGGCGCGGAGCTGAGTTATCGGGGTGCTGATCTGGGCTAGTGCCGCATATCGCGACGTCACCGGATTCCGCATGTTTCAGACCCGTCGCCGGCTTTCATCGGTCCATAACTGCCAGAATGCATGCTCGGTTGCCTTGACGGCAGTAACAGGAGTGACGGCAGATGCGGCCCCTCACGAGCGCCGTTCTGGCGCTGTGTCTATCGACAACGGCGCTGGCAGCAGATCAGCCCGCGGACTCGATCGATCACTGCGGATTTCGCGCCGAGGGCGATTCCCGGCCGCGAATCGGTCTGGTCCTCAGTGGCGGCGGCGCCCGCGGTATTGCCCATATCGGCGTGATCAAGGCGCTGGAACGCGCTGGTGTACACGTCGATTGCATCGCCGGCACCAGCATGGGTGCGCTGGTGGGCGGCTTCTACGCGCTGGGTATGCCGGTCGACGAGATGGAAGAAATCGTGCTGTCGCTGGACTGGGGCACCATGTTCAACGACTCGCTGGAACGCCCGGAGCGCTCGATCCGTCGCAAGGAAGAAGACCGGCTGTCGCTGAACAGCATCGGTGTGGGGCTGGATCGCAGCGGTCTGAAGATCGCCACCGGCGTGGTCGCCGGACAGCGCATTCAGGCCTTCCTGGAAAAATCCACCGTGGCCGCCAATGGGGTCAGTCACTTCGATCAGCTGCCGATACCGTTTCGGGCGGTCGCTACCGACCTCAACACCGGTCTGCCGGTGGTGCTGGACCACGGCAGCCTGGCCACCGCGCTGCGCGCCAGCATGTCGCTGCCGGCGGTACTCGATCCGGTAGAGATTGACGACCGGATTCTGGTCGATGGTGGCCTCGCCGACCAATTGCCGGTGGAGGTGGTGCGGGCAATGGGTGCCGAAGTGGTCATTGCCGTCAATGTCGGCATGCCGCTGGATCGTCTGGACAGCAGTGCCAATCTGCTGACCGTCATCAATCAACTGACCAGCCTGATGACGGTGGGCAACACCCGCGTCGCCATCGCCAGCATGGGCGAGCGCGATCTGCTGATCACCCCGGCGTTGGGCACTGAGCTGGGATCGGCGGACTTCGACCAGGGCGAACTGGCCATACAGATCGGGCTGGATGCCGGCCTTGCGCTGGGTGAGAGGCTCGCCGAGCTGAGCTCGGCCCCGCCAGCCCGGGAGCGCATGCTTGCCCGAGACCTGAGGCCGGTGATCCACTTCATCCGCCTCGACAACCGCACGCCTTACGCCAACGAGGTGATCCTGTCGCGCATCGACGTGGAGATCGGACAGCCACTGGACATGGTCTCGCTGGAGAACCAGCTGCGGGTGGTCTACGGCATCGGCACTTTCGCATCGGTGAGCTATCAGGTGGTCAGCGAGCACGGTCAGACCGGTGTGGTCGTGACCGCAGTACCCAAATCCCATGGTCCCAACTATGTGCAGATCGGCCTGGCCCTGAGTTCCGACTTCGGCAGCGATTTCAGCGCCAATTTCCGGGCCTCGCTGTTGCTGGCGCCGATCTCGCCGCTGGGCGCGGAAGCGCGGGTGTTCGCGCAGATCGGCAGCGAACCGACGCTGGGGCTGGAGTACAACCGTCCGCTCGATCCGCTCAGTCGCAACGCGCTGCTGTTTCGAGGCTTCTACGAGACCGCCGACATCCAGACCTACGACGGCGACGGCAACAATACCGCCACTTATGAAGTACGCCAGTTGACCACCCGTGCTGCCTGGGTGCGCGAGTTCGGCAGCCTCGGGGCCCTGAACATCGGCATCAGGCGCGGTCTGGGTGAAACCCTGGTTGCCACCGGCGATCCGGCGCTGCCTGAAGTCAGCTACCAGATTGGCGATGTCAGCGCGGCACTGACCCTGGACCGTCTCGACAACCTGTATTTCCCGCGCCAGGGCTATTTCGCCCGCATCGGCATGCTGGGCTCGCGCAAGGCCTTGGGCGCCGACAGCAACTTCGTCCAGGCCGATCTTGATGTCATCGGCGCCCACGGATTCGGCAAGCATGCCCTGCAATACGGTTTGCGCCTGCACAGCACCACCTCGGGCACCGCGCCGCTGCAGAGCATCTATCGTCTGGGTGGCCGCGGTCGCGGCATCGGCTATCGCCGCAATGAGCTCAGTGGCCAGAACTACGCCGTGCTGATCGGCGGCTACCTGTACGAGCTGGCCGATGTGCTGGGGCGCAGCGCCTACTTCGGCGGCACTGTCGAATTCACCAATGCCTGGGACCAGCGCTCGCAGCTGCAGCTGGATCGGAGCGTGGTCAACGCGGGCCTCTATCTGGGTTTCGATTCCTGGATCGGCCCGATGCTGTTCGGCTATGGCGTGCGCGAAAGTGGCGACGGTACCCTGTTTCTGGAGATCGGCCAGCAGTTCTAGCCCGCCGTGTTCATGGCAGCCGAGTGCCGCCTGTCCCTTCGTCCACGCAAGCTGCGTAGCGCTGCAACAGCAACGGTATCGCCTCGGTTCTCCAGAATTTCGGAGACACCAGTCCGCCGGACATGCCAGCCGTCCCGTAGCGATCGATCCGTACCTGAGCGTCCAGCTCCAGCGCCTGCCCGGTCAATCGTACGTAGCCTTCCGCGAGCAGCGCACGCAGATCCTCAGCGCTGGCCGGAAGCGGCAGGTAGGCAAAGCGTTCTGCCAGTTCCTCCCAGAGCATGGGATCGCCGCGCAAACCCCAATGACCCGGCTTCGGTGCGAACAGATCAGTGATCAGCAGATCAGCGCTGGTCTTGTCGGTATTCATCGCAGCCATCATTCCCAAGTCTGGATGGATGCCTGGATCCTACCGCCGTGTGGAAAAGAAGGCACAGCAACACGTGAACGCAGCCCAAGGCAGCGCACGGGATGCTTCCGATCCGATGGTGATCTCGCCGAGACGGCAACAGGGGTGATGATTCGAGTTGAAGCCCTGGGGACGTGCCCGTCACCCCTGGGTGACGGGCTTGCCTGCGCGGATCGTGCCTTACTCGTGGTGTTCTGCGGCCACCAGAGCCATGTCGCGGGTGGCCGTGGCGTCAGCCAGCTGCGCGGCCAGTTCGGCTTCGGCCTGACTCAGGCAGGCGTCCTTGTCGACACCCTTCATGGCGCCGCAGGCCTGCCTGGCCACTTCGGCACGGCCATTGGCCTGGGTGGTAGCCAGTTCAAAGTCCGCTCTGGCGGTTTTTGCCATCGCCTCGGCCTCGGCGTCCGTGAGCTTGCCGAAAGCCGAAGATTCCTTGTCTGCGTAGTCCTCGCGTGCGGCCGCGACATCCTCATTGGCCTGGGCCACGATCTGATCCTTGCTCTCGCGCGCGTCGCTGGTGTCCTTGGCGGCGTCCTGCTTTGCTGCCACCACATCCTTGGCGGTGTCCTGCGGCGTTTCCTGGCAAGCACCAAGGAACAGCATGGCGATCAGTGCCGCCGGCATCATCTTCATCTTCATGGTGCAACTCCTGTGAGTGTGTAGCGTGCCCGCAATCTGCAGGAAGCGCTTCCCGCCGTCGGTGCGACGGCGCACGCTCGATGCACTTCAGGGCTATCCGCGCACAGGTCGATCGCTTCGCCTCTGGCACGACCGGCATCGGTCACACGGCCTCTTCCAGCTGATGCTCGGTGGGACAGCGCACCGACCTGAGCGCAGCTCAGGGCGCAGATTGCTCGTGCGCAAGAGCCAGGCCGTGCCTGGTCCTTGTCCCGATCCCTTGCACACGCGGAGAGCAAAATGTCGCTAGGCATGCTGTTGTTGATCATCGTTGTACTGATGCTGCTGGGTGCCCTTCCCAATTGGGGCCACAGCCGATCGTGGGGCTACGGGCCCAGCGGCGGCCTGGGACTGGTGCTGGTCATCGTGCTGGTTCTGGTGCTGATGGGCCGAATCTGAACCGCCGGCGGCGAGCCACGATCTGACGGTCGTGCGGATCGCCGCCCGCTTCCCACGGGCCGGATAACGGCCCTCCAGGCGAGGAGCTGCCACTGGCGGCACCAGACTTTGGCGCACCTCGGACGCCGAGTCGATTCCCGCTCACGAGCCGATGTGTCCGCCCGTTTCTGTCGACACCACGTCTGGAATGCACGCCCCACGCCCGGAATGGACCTCGGGCTGGCTCTGCTGAGCCTGGGCATCAGTTTCAACTCGTGTGCTAGGCTGAGCGCAAAGCAGATTCGCGATCTGCGCGTTGACGTACATCAGGTCACCGCTCTACACGAGGGCCAGGGAATGAACACCAGGACTTCCGCACCTTCGAACTGGTCATGGCCAGAAAAAACTGGCGTCTGGGCGCTGGCCTGCTTCGGTCTGGCTGGCGGCACTGCTGCCGGGGCCGCGATCACGCTGCAGGACATCGGCGCCCAGCGCGGCATTGGCAGCTATGCCATGGCGCAACCCATGGGCGGGGGCGCAGCAGCCGCGGACTTCGACGGCGATGGCGACGTCGATCTGTTCATCCCCAACGAAAAACTGATTCCGGATCAGCTCTACGTCAATCAGGGGAACGGCTTTTTCGACGAGCGTGCAGCGGCACTGGGGCTGGACTCCCTGCTCCGCAGTCGAACCGCCCTGTGGCTGGACGTGGATGGCGACGGTGATCTGGATCTGATCGTGGCCGGTGATTGCCAGGGCAACTCTCAGGGCACCGGAAATCCTCAGTGTGATCCGGGCTTCGCAATGATGCGTCTGTACCGCCAGGAAAACGGCGTCTTCGTCGACGCCACGATTGGCTCCGGACTCGAGCAGGATTCGGGCACGATGGAGGACGGCCACCACCGCGGCGGCATGGCCGCGGGTGATATTGATGGTGACGGCGATCTCGATCTGTACGTGGCGACCTGGAACGGCCGTTCACAGCTGTTCGTCAACAACGGCAGCGGCCACTACACCGACATCACCATCAGTGCGGGTGTGGACCGACCGCTGACCTCGCAATGGCAGCCGGTGATGTTCGATGTGGACGGTGACGGCGCGCTCGACATCTTTGTCGCGGTCGATTTCACCGACAATTTTCTGTTCATGAATCATGGCAACAACGTCTTTGTCGAGCGCGCCGAAGTGGCCGGCGTCAATCGCAACTGGAACGACATGGGCGTTGCCGTCGGTGACTACGACAACGATGGCGATTTCGACATGTACGTCACCCAGGTCTATGGCCGTGAGCCCGGTGAGCACAACATGCTGCTGCGTAACGACTCGACCATCGGCAACCCGCTTTTCGTCGATGTCGGCGACAGCGCCGGCGTGGGCGATACCGGTTGGGGCTGGGGCGCCACCTTCTTCGACGCCGATCTCGATGGCGATTTGGATCTGGCGGTGACCAACGGCTTCGTCAACGTCCACGACCAGTCCCGACTGTTCCGCAACGACGGCGGCGATACCTACACCGATATCTCGACCCAAAGCGGCTTCAACGACATGCTCTGGGGCAGCAGCCTGATTGCGATCGATGCCGAAGGTGATGGCCAACTCGATCTGTTGCAGACCTGCAAGATCCACCCTCAACCCGGTCCCTTGCGCCTGCTGCACAACGCGACCGCATCCAGCAACCACCATCTGGTCGTGGTTCCCAGGGCAAACGCTGGCAACACCCACGCGATCGGTGCGAGGGTGTCGGTGACGGCAGGCGGACAGACCCAGCATCGTCTGATGAGTGCGGGCATCTCCTTCCTCGGCCAGGAGCCTGCCCGAGCCCACTTCGGCCTGGGCAGCGCCACCCGAGTCGACGAGATCAAGGTGCGCTGGCCCGACGGCCACGAAACCTCCAGACGTTCAGTCCTGGCCGACCGCTTGCTGCAGATACCTGCCGACGAACTGCACTACGCCAATTTCGAGTGAGCGACCGGATGCCCGCCACGCACGCACGGCGTTGCGGGTCAGCGCAGGATGAGCAGACCTGCGATGTGAGCCCCCGGTCGGTGCCCTTGAACCGGCGCATGCTGTCGTGGGTAGCCCGTTGTGCCGCGCAGCGGCTCAGCGGGGCGCTTTCTGACGATACCGGTTCATGGAAAGCGCATGGCGTAGCCCGTTGTGCCGCGCAGCGGCTCAGCGGGGCACTTTCGCGTCACCGCCCGGAGAGCGCTGCGCGCACTTCGGGCTACAAAAGCCGCCTCGCGCCAGCCTCGCGTATTCAAGCACTGACGATACCGGTTCATGGAAAGCGCACGGCGTAGCCCGTTGTGCCGCGCAGCGGCTCAGCGGGGCGCTTTCTGACGATACCGGTTCATGGAAAGCGCACGGCGTAGCCCGTTGTGCCGCGCAGCGGCTCAGCGGGGCACTTTCTGACGATACCGGTTCATGGAAAGCGCACGGCGTAGCCCGTTGTGCCGCGCAGCGGCTCAGCGGGGCGCTTTCGCGTCACTTCCCGCAGAGCGCTGCGCGCACTTCGGGCTACAAAAGCCGGTTCTTGCCGGAATACCGAAATTCAATGACTTACGATATGGGTACAGAGAACGCGCAACCGTTCAATAGCGCTCGAAAATCTGCCGGATTTCGAGATCGTCCCGAGTTCGGCTGAGCGCCAGCATCAACAGGATGCGCGCCTTCTGCGGGGTCAGGTGCGGGGCGTAGATCGGCGGTATCCACGCACCTTCCCAGTCACCCGGATCCATGCCCTCGCAATGTTCCTTCTCCTGCTCGGGCACCTGCGCTTCCGGCAGCCATCGGCGGGCAACATTGTCGCCGCTGGGAAAGGCCGAAACGACGATGGTTCCGGCACGCGCCAGCTTCAGGAATGCCATCTGCTCCTCGCAGTTGAAGTTGGTATTGCTGACCACCACGCCAGCCGGCGCCACATCGTAACGAGGACCCGTGCCGCCGGGGTAGCTGTAGACCAGGTCGACAGTTGGGAGGGCCTTCAGATCAGTCAGATCGAATTCGCTGCTGCTGCCATGGCGCCGGGCTGGGGTGAAGAAGAACTCGGCGCCGGCATGGCTGACCACGCCGAGCATGCCCATGTCGCCGGTGCTGAATCCGCCGACACGCTGATAGAGCTTGCGAACTTCCCGCGCCGACAGGATGCGCTTGTCCATGACCACCAGCGCGCCCTTGCCCACCGCTTCAGGCGAAGCCGCGGTGCGCACCGCGTCCAGCAGATTCTGCGGCCCATCCGGACTGACGCCGGTGGCCGGCTGTTGGGCACCGACCAGCACCACCGGTTTGTCCGATCGCACCGTGAGATAAAGAAAGAAGGCGGTTTCTTCCAGCCGGTCGGTGCCATGCGTGACCACCACGCCAGCGAGGTCATCGCGTTCCTTCAAAGCGGTCTCGATCTGGCGCGACAGCGCTATCCACATCCGCGGCGTGATCAGCGCACTGGGGACATTGGAGAACTGCAGCGATTCGATACGCGCATGGCGCTTGAGTTCGGGCACGGATTCGACGATCTGCTCGGCGCTCAGGCTGCCTGCCCGATAGTGGTCGGGATCATCGTCGACGTTCTGGACACCGGCGATGGTGCCGCCGGTGGCGATCACCAGCACGATGGGGAGGTCCGCGGAATCGCCCGATACTGGCGTAGCCGCCATCAGGGAGGAATGAATGGCCATGGCGGCCATCAGCAAGAGACCACTTCGATAGTTCACTGACGACGCCCTCCGGTGTGCTGGATCACACGATACGCAATTCATCGGTGCAGAAGTCCCCGGGTGTCCACGCCAGCGCCGGGACTATTCTGTTGCCTGCCTGCAGACTGACGTAGAGTCACCGCCACCTTCCTGTGCCTGATTGCATCATGAGCAAGCTGCAGACCGAATTGCATCGACTCTATCTGCCCAAGGAAGCCGCAGAGCGTCAGGCCCGAACGACGGAATCCGCCCTGATCGATCAGGACGGGATGGTGCGGGCCATGGTGATGGAACTGGCGCGGCCGGCCGACTGGGAAGCGCTGGACCTGGTCTGGCGCGGGGTTCAGTCAGATCTGGAGCTGCCAGCGCCGGCCATCGCTGTTTCCGGCACCGACGGATTCCAGCTGTGGTTCTCTCTCGCCGAGCCGGTAGCGGTCGGGAAAGCCCAGGCGTTTCTGGAGAGCCTGCGCCTGCGCTATTGGGCGGACATCGCCAGCAAACGCCTCCGCCTGCTGCCGGCCGCAGACCCTGAGCAGCCGGGCCAGGCTCGGCACGCCGATCTGGTGCCCGGGCCCAAGCCGGGAACCGGATATTGGTCGGCATTCGTGAGCCCGGATCTGGCACCGATGTTCGCCGAGACGCCGTGGATGGACATTGCGCCCGGCGACGATGGTCAGGCGGCTGTGCTCCGGCGATTGGTCAGCATCTCGCCGACTGCATTTGCCGTCGCCCTGAAGCAGCTGCAGGCGCCGGCGCCCGGTACGCCTGCCGAAGAGGCGCCGTCGGCGTCCAGCAGCGAAGCTGGCCAGCCAGGCGATCCTGCAGAGACCGCATCCGGACAACTCAGCCCCAGACAGTTCCTGCTGCAGGTGATGAACGACGAGCGCGCCCCGCTGGCGCTGCGGGTGGAGGCGGCGAAGGCGCTGCTGCCCTAGTTTGATGCGCGAACAAGCACACCTTCGAAGGCAGGCGGGAACCTCGTAACGCGGCGCATCCACCGCTGTGGGAGCGGATTCATCCGCGACCAATCTCGCAGTACGCCTGATCGCGGACAGAGTCCGCGCCCATGGGTGCCGACGCGCCCACATTCCGCGCGAATACCGCGCCACACGCTACGAGCTTCGCTACCATCATCCGCGCCGCGGCTACGGTTACGGCTATCGCGGCTGGTAGCAGTTGATGCCCGCCTGAGTGCTGCTCAGGCGGGCGCCGACTTCGGTCGTTTGGTCTGATACCACCGGACATCCTGGAATGAACCGTCAGCAAGAAGCGGGAGTCGCGCAGCTTCTGCCTGCCGCCCCCCTGGATCAGGGCCTCAGTCGGCCATACCGGTCAGCACTCACTCCTGCCCGGAAAGAAACTCGAACACCGCATCAGCAACCCGTTGCGGAAACGGGCCATTCGGGTCGACCACATCAAAGTGATTAGGGCCCTCGATCACCTGATGAACCACTCGATCGCCGGCGCGGCGCGCGCGCGGCATAGTCGGCTGTCACCGCCAGGCGCCAGTCGTTGTCCTTTCTGCAGAGTTCTTAAAGTCCCAGTACCTCGCGGCCCTGCTTGAGCACGATATCCACAGGAATTTTCTGTTCCTGCAGACGGTCAAGGTCGGCCTGCAGCGCCGAACCCACCGATCCGAACTCCTTCTGGAAACGGGTGGCGCCGTCGTAGTCGCCATCACCCTGCAGGGACAGGATCTTCGCCGACAAACTGTTGACGGCGGTGGCCATCTTGTCGAAATCGACGCTGTAGCGGCCGCTGCTCGGATCGCGCGCGAAAGCGCCTTCGTGCTGCAGGTAGTTGAAAGCCACCATATTGGCCTGGCCGTGGGCGCTGCTGGCACCGAAACGTACCGAGCGGAAAATGCCGGCGAGGAAGGTGACATAGTTGTCCTTGAGTCTGGCGGCGTCGAGCTCACCCATATCGCCGAGTTTGCCGATCATGTACAGGCCGAGGATGTCGGCCTTGCCTTCCTCATAGCTGCCGGCGAGGTCGGTCAGCGCCTCACGAACCGTCCCCTTGCCGTCGAGCGTGTTCTTGATGCCTAGACCATGCGCCACTTCGTGGAACATGACGTTCTCGAAGAAGGCATCGAACTTCACATGCTCGCGCTGGGCAGGATCGATCAGGACATCGGCAATCGGCACGACGATGCTGTCGAACTTGGCACGCATGGTGTTTTCCAGCTGCAACCGGCGCGAGCCTTTGGCCAGTTGTACCGCCTCGTCGTTCGGCAGGTTGATGGCGATGGTCTTTGCGCCGGAATTGGCATCACCGCCGTAGTAGATGGCGAAATAGGCGTTGAGATCGGCGTCAGTACCCGGCATTTCGGCCTTGTAGGCCTCCGCCACCGGCAAGCCACGCTGCAAGGCCGGCAGATGCTGGGCGAAACGCGCAAGGCGCTCGCTCCATTCGATGTCCTTGACCAGCACGAAGGCCTCGAAGGCGGCCTTGGTGCCGAACAGCGCATCCTGATAGCTCTCGATCGGCCCGATCACCACATCGATCGGGCTGCTCTTCATGTCCATCCAGGCCATGTCGCTGGGCTGATAGTCACCACTGAGCAGCGCGTCTGCACGCAGTTTCAGGTAAGCGGCGAAGCCCGGATCCGATGCCACCTCGGCTGCCTGCCGCAGCAGTCCGGCGGCCTGTTCAAGTTCTGTCTTCCAGGCCTCGTGGTAGGGAACGACGATCAGCTTGCCGGCGTCATCGCGGCGGATCAGCGTGTACAGGCTGTCCTTGCCCGGCAGATCGGCAGCGGCGAAATCTTCCTTGCTCATGTCGGCGGGATAGAACTGTGCGCCCGGCGGGCGTTCGCCGATGCCCGGGACAAAGGGCTTGTCGCCGTCGAGGCGATCCCAGGGGCCGTAGTTGATCTCGACGAAACGGCGCGTTGCCGGATCGGTGATTCCTTTCAGCAGCGCGTCCTTGTCACTCCAGACCTGTTTCCAGAACAGGGCGTCCATGATCTCGCCGGCCTGCAACAGATGGACGATGGCCTGACGGTCGCCTTCGCTCAAGGTCGACAGGTCGGCGCTGAGCGTGACCTCGGCATAGGCGGCGACCTTCTCGGCAATGGTATCTGTGGTCTGCGGCACCGATACCTCGGTGGTGGCCGGTGCGGGTTCCGGAGTCGGGCTGGACTCGGTCTGCGGCTGCTGGCAAGCCGCCAGTGTGGTGCCGAGGATCAGGACGAGAACGAGGCTGGTGACACGTGCAGTCATGAGTATCTCCCTTGGGAATCTCCATGTTATGGCACAACAGTCCATCAAGCGACGGTGCATGAAAGTCGCTGGTGCCATGACCGTTGCACAGGGTTTCTTGCCTAACGCCTCCCCAGCCCTCCCCGAACATCGGGGAGGGAGCGACAGCACTGGCCTGAACGACTCTCACGGCAACCTGGGCCGACTTTGACAAGGCCGACGACGAAATGCGCGCCTGCCATCTGCGAGTCCGCCACGATTTGAGTGGCACGAGCATCGCCAATCGCGTCTGTCGCGAAAGGGAGATTCCACCGCGTCGATCTTCCCATTGCGAACGCGACGGCTATCGCGGCTCTCTGCGCAGCACCGTCTTCAGGCGAAGAGCGCTCCTCAGGATTCGAAACCGTCGGCGAACAGCGGCGCTGAGCACTCATAGACCTGGCGTGGGCTGAACAGCACATTGAACCGGGAGCCTTCGCTCATGCCCCCATTGCCGAAGATCGCCCAGCGTTGGCGCGCCACGTTGAAGTAGACGTCGAACTCGCGCTCACCAAAAATCGACGTCACCTGGATGCGCGCGCAGGGAATGCCGTCGATGAAGGGATGGGAGATCAGTGTCGACGTGTCAACCAGGTTGCCCGATCTGGCCACGTGAACAAAGGCATTGGGGCTCGGTGGCTGCGCATAGACATTGAACGCGGCGCCATTCGGTAGCGCGTTGCCACTGACGTTGGCGATGCGCCAACGCTGATCCCCGAAATACTGCAGGGTGACGATACTGTTGTTGTAGACCCCGCTCGAGGCGGGTGGGTCCTGCGGGTTCCAGTTCTGGGTGATCAGAGCGATCTGGTCGGGCCGATCATTGAGGCTGGGGTGATCGATCGGCGTCGATGGATTGGTTGCTCCGGAGGTCGGCAGACGGTGCAAGAACAAGCCCAGATCCGGGGGTGCCGCCGCCACCGTCGGTGCCGCTGGCGCAAACAGGTTGTAGCCAGCGCCTAGCGGCATCACCGCCAGGTCTTCGTTGAATACGCGCCAGCGGTTGACGGCTCCGCCCTGCCAATAAACGCCGTGCGGCCGGGTATTGGTGACGTTGGCCAGGCTGAAATCCGGTGTCGCAAAGACCCGGGCCGCGGGCGCATTGTTGGTGGTCGGGTGATCGATCAACACGGTGTTGCCGGTCTGATTGGCAGGACTGGCCAGCACATCGAACCAACCGTCGCCGTACTCGTAGGCACCGATATCGACCGTAGAACCCTTGCTGCGCCTGAGACCATCGGCATCGAGGCTGGGCCACACCGACGCCGCGGGAACGGAGGCCATATCGCCGGCGTTGATGGCCGGCGAGCCGGCGACCAGATAGGGCGTGATGCGTGAGCTCAGATTGGGATTGCTGAACAGGCTGCCCGTTCCGGGCGTGAAGCCGCTGCCAATGCTGCCGTTTCCGAAGTACAGGTTGTAGCGGTTGCTGACGCTGGCGGAAATACCGGTACTGGTGACACCGGTGCTGTTGTAGGCGATCAGATTGTTGGCGAAGTAGCCGCTGATTGGCTGCGGCGCTGTCGGCGGTGAGAACGGTCTTGGTGTCAGCAGAATGGCGAGACCGAGATCAATCAAGGTGTTGTTGCTGATCTGGGTAGCAATGGCAGCCTCGCCGGCAAATACGCAGATGCCTACGCCTGCACCTGACTGCGACGGGCGCACGATGTTGCTGGCGAAACGGATGGTGGACGCCGGCGGACTGGGCAAACTGGAAGTAGTGACGGCGCACAGGGCGCCACGCACAAAGGAGCCGTGCAGCCGATTGGCAGCGATGGTCAGATCGAAATGGCCGCTGTCGCCGGCCGCAGCGAGAATGCCATAAGCCGCACTGAAGCCATCCGGCAGGGCGATCCGGTTGAAAGCGACTTCACCTTCGATGCGTCCTGCGGTCGTGGTCAGTCCCGCAAAGATGCCGGCACCGCCGGTGCGCAGGTAGTCATTGTCGCGGATCCGCAGGCGCAGCGTACCCGCGCCGCTCTGAGTGACTTCGAAGCCGGCACCGGCGATCCCCAGATGTTCGAAGCGCATGCGCTCGGCGGTGAATTGCGCAGTACCGCTGGGATTGCTGCTGAGCACGGTGACTTCGGCGCCGCCGCGCAGGCTGATGCCGCGCAGCTGCACGCTGCTGGCGCTGGTCTGCTGAACGGCGATACCAACCCCGAGCGGGAACAGCACTTGTCGCCCTGGGGCTGCCATCAGCGTCAGATTGCGGCTGATCACCAGAGCCGCGCCGGGGGTGGGATGGATGGCCGTCGGTGCGTCACTGTCGATCGAGATCACGGCATTGTCGATGACGCCATCGACGCAGGCCTGCAAGGTGCTGTTGCAGGGAGCGGCAGGGCTGGGCCAGACGAAACCCTGGGCCGCCGCTGTGCTTGCGCCCAAGACCAGCAGCAAGATCAAACTGATACCCACCCAACGGCGAACGACAGCCATGACCCACCCCTGCATCGGAGAAAATCCTGCACCAGACTAGGCAAGTTCCGGAACTACGCCTTGACGCCAGTCATGATGGGACAGCGCGCAAGATGATGAGCGGCCAAGGGTGCCCTTGAGAAAGGTCAATATCGCCAGGTTTGGCCGGGATCAGGCTTGCGCTCAGAGAGTCTTCGAGGAACGTCCGGATGATCCCCGCCGAATGCCGAAATGACCGAAACTTCAAACGCGCGCAGCGAAGTTTGCAATGCGCGCTGGTCGCCACGCTGCTGCTCATGCCGGCGTCGGCCTCAGCCGCTGAGGACTTGGTCGATCTGCGCGCCAGCTTCACCCGCATTCCACCGTACACGCAGCCAGCGTCGCCGCCGGTGACCAGAGCGTTCACCATTCCCGGAGCGGGCAGGCTGCGCATGGTCACCACGCTGTCGCCCTGGTATCGGGCTGGCGAGCCGGTGCGTTTCCGCTCCCTGGTTCCGGTGGACGGCCGTGATGAGGGTGCCTGGGCGGCCAGGTTTCCCGGCGTGGAGCGCGTGTCGATGGAATCGACACCGGAACGCTGGGTCGATGGCGCAGCGCTGACCATCGTCAATGAATACCGTGCTGGCATCGCCAGACCGGGCCTGGAGGTGGGGCTGTTCCCGAGCGCGGTGCGCTACGGCGACGGGTCCATGGAGCAGCTCGAGAATTCGGTGCAGGTCACCATCACCTAGATTCCCGAGGGCGCCAGCAATCAGGCTAACGGCCTCGCCGGCATCTGGGCTGACGCCGACGGGCCGGTCACCCTGCAGGTACAAGGCAGTTCCGTCAGCGGATCGTACGCGTACAAGAACGGCAGGCTGATCGGCCAGTTGTCGGGCAAGTAACCGTCCGATCACCCCCATTGATGCGCCGCGGTTGCCGATTTGCTAGGCGCTTGTCGCCCGCCAGTTCATCGGCAGCAGGCTCTCAATGTCGCGATTGAGCGTCGTCGGCAGGCGCTCCAGGAC
>JBFWOF010000014.1:0-114034 GCA_050250665.1 Lysobacterales bacterium
CTGTCGCTGCCCGGCGGATTTGTGGTCGGCGAGCGCACCGAACAACTGCTGCAGCTCGATCTGGAATATCACCAGCCCGAAGTGCTGGGCGAACTGGTGGTGCGCTACGCCGATCCGCTGCCCGTGCGTCTGCGTGACATCGCCACGATCCACGATGATCTGGCCGATTTCCGCGGCGTCGCCCGGGTCAACGGCGAGCCGGCCATCGGTATCGGCATCGTCAAGGTCAGCAACGGCAACACCGTGGCCATTGTCGACAACGTGCTGGAACGCATCGAGCGCGATATCCGCCCGCAGCTGCCCGCCGGCATGACCCTGAATGTGGTGGTCGATTCCGCCCAGCCCATCCGTGCCATTGTCGCTTCGCTGCAGGACCATCTGATCGAAGGCACCCTGCTGGCGGCGCTGGTGGTCTGGCTGTTCCTGCAGAGCATGCGCTCGACCATGATCATCTCGCTGGCGATCCCGGTGTCGCTGCTCGGCGCCGTCGCGGTGATGTATTTCGCCGGCTACACCTTCAACACCATGACCCTGCTGGCCCTGCTGCTGCTGATCGGCGTGGTCGTCGACGACGCCATCGTGGTGCTGGAGAACATCCATCGACATCTGGAGTTTGATCGGGATCTGGCGAGGGAGGTCGGTGAAGCCGGTGAAGCCGGGACCCGGGACCCGGGACCGGGGACCCGGGAAGATCAGGAGCCGGTGGTCGGAGCAGTTCTGGGCTCTACCGGGTCCCGCATGGAAGAAGGGCCCGCAACCGAAGCGGCTCTGGCTTCTACCGGGTCCCGCATGGAAAAAGGGCCCGCAACCGAAGCGGCTCTGGCTTCTACCGGGTCCCGGGTCCCGGGTTCCGGGTCCCGCATCGACAATGCCCGCGCCGCCCGCATCCTGGCATCCGTGCGCGGCTCCAACGAAGTCGTCTTCGCCGTCACCGCGGCCAGCCTCACGCTGGTCAGCATTTTCGCCGCGGTGATCTTCCTCGGCGGCATCATCGGGCGCTTTTTCGAATCATTTGCGGTGGTGGTGACGGTCGGTGTGATCGTGTCGCTGCTGGTCTCGCTGACGCTGACGCCGATGCTGTGCTCGCGCTTCCTGACGGTCGGTGAACACCATGGACGGGTGAGCGGGCCGGTCATGGCTTTCTTTGACGGCATGGATCGCCAGTACCAGAGGCTGGTGGACTGGGCGTTGACCCATCGCTGGAAGGTGGTCGGGATCGGTCTGGCGGTGGTGCTGGCTTCAGGCCTGATCCTGGGTCATATCGGCGGCGAGTTCTCGCCGCAGCCCGACGATGGTCGCTTCGTGGTCAGCTTCCGCACGCCGCTCGGCTCGTCGATCACCCAGACCGACGAGGCCCTGCGTGAGGTCGAGGCCGCGCTCAAGGCCACGCCGGAAGTGCTGCGCATGTTCACGGCGATTGGCCTGGGTGATCTGGGACAGGTCAATCGCGGCATTGCCTCGGTGACCATGGTGCCGCGCAGTGAGCGCGAGCGTTCGCAATCGGAAGTCCTGGCCGATTTGCGGACCCGGCTCAACGCCATTCCCGGGATCAAGGCCTTCGCCTCGCCGCCGCCCACCGTGGGTGGCGGCAATGGTCGCGGCGAGCCCCTGCAGTTCAACGTCAGCGGGCCGGAACTGAGTGAAGTCGCGGCCGCCAGTCAGGCCCTGTTTGCGCGCCTCGCCGAGATGCCGGAGCTGGGTAAGGTCGATCTGGATCTGAATCTGGATCTGCCGACACTGCGCCTCAGCGTCGATCGCACCCGTGCGGCCTCGGCGGGCCTGGCCAGTGTCGACATCGCCAGTGCCCTGAACGTGCTGGCGGGCGGCTTCGACGTGGCCAAGTTCTCCGACGAGCCCGGCGACGGCGAGCGCTATGACATCCGCATCAAGGCTGCGCCCGGCCAGATCGAATCGCCGCAGGATCTGACCCGCATCTATCTGCGCAGCAGCAGCGGCGCCATGGTGCGCCTGGACACCGTGGCCACACTGACGCCCAGCCTGGGGCCGGCGGCGATCAATCGTTATGACCTCAAGTACTCGGCGAATTTCTTTGCCACGCCGACCGGCGTGACCCTGAGCGAAGCGGTGGACAAGGTTCGAGAGGTGGCTGCCGAAGTGTTGCCGGTGGGCTACGAGATCAAGCTGATGGCGCAGGCGCGCGAATTCGAGAAGACCCTGGGCTACATCAAGTTTTCCTTCGTGCTGGCGGTGGCGCTGGTCTACATCGTGCTCGCCAGCCAGTTCAATTCGGTGCTGCAGCCGCTGATCGTCATGGTGGCCCAGCCGCTGGCCATCATCGGCGGCCTGTTCGCGCTGTGGATCACCGGGCACACCCTCAACATCTATTCGATGATCGGCCTGGTGCTGTTGATGGGTCTGGTGGCCAAGAACTCGATCCTGCTGGTCGATCTGGCCAACCAGTTGCGCGAACAGGGCCAGAGCATCGATGCCGCCCTGCGCGAAGCCTGCCCCAAACGCCTGCGCCCGGTGCTGATGACCTCCCTGACCGTGATCCTGGCCCTGCTGCCCGCGGCCCTCGGTGTAGGCGCCGGCGCCGACGTCAATGCCCCGCTGGCGGTGGCCGTCATCGGCGGCATGATCAGCTCCACACTGCTGACCCTGGTGGTGGTGCCGAGCGTCTATTCGCTGGTGGAAAAGGCGCTGGAGCGACGGGCGCTGCGGGTGGTGGTGGCGTAGTCATACGCGGGCTTCATGACGAGCCACCTATTTCGGCACGCACTGCGAACAGGCCATGAACCCCCGGCGTCATTGCGAGCGCAGCGAAGCAATCCAGGGGCGTGCGGCGCTACCCTGGATTGCTTCGTCGCTGCGCTCCTCGCAATGACGCTGTCGTGAGGCGGGTCGCTTTCCGCGCAGCTGCAGCGCTGCAAGTTGGCGTCATAGTGAGCCACCTGTTTCGGGCCGAAACTACCCACGGGCCATGAGCCCCCGGCGTCATTGCGAGCGTAGCGAAGCAATCCAGGGGCGTGCGGCGCTACCCTGGATTGCCTCGTCACTTCGTTCCTCGCAATGACGCTTTCGTGAGGCGGGTCGCGTTCCGCGCAGCTGCAGCGCTGCAAGTTGGCGTCATAGTGAGCCACCTGTTTCGGTCCGAAACTACCCACGGGCCATGAACCCCCGGCGTCATTGCGAGCGCAGCGAAGCAATCCAGGGACGTGCGGCGCTACCCTGGATTGCTTCGCTACGCTCGCAATGACGCGTTCGTCGGGGCGATTGTCTCCGGCGCTGCTGCGGGCCTGCAAGCTGGCGTCAGTGCGACCCCGGACTTGATCCGGGGGAAGCAATCCAGCCACGCAGTCGCAGAAGCACTGGATTGCTTCGTCGCTGCGCTCCTCGCAATGACGCAAGTGTGGGACTCAACGCTCACACGATCGTCGGATACAGATCGATCCAATCCCGATTGAGCGATTCAATCAGCGCCAGCTTCTTGCCGCGACTCCCGCCCTTTATCTGCTTCTCGCGCGCAATCGCAAACTCCATCGTCTCGTGTTGCTCAAACCAGACCAGCAGCTTGCAGCCATATCGCGACGAAAACCCTGGCATCAGATTCTCGCGATGCTGATACACGCGCTGCAGCAAGTTGGACGTTACGCCCACATAGAGGGTGCCGTTGCGCCGATTGGCCATGATGTAGACGCAGGGGGATTTCATGATTCGAAATCATGCCATCTCACGCTTCAACGCGGGACCCGCCCGTGCCACTTTACTCGTCCCAATCGGCGTCATTGGGACCCCGGACTTGATCCGGGGGAAGCAATCCAGACACGCAGTCGCAGAAGCTCTGGATTGCTTCGTCACTTCGTTCCTCCCAATGACGCTTTCGTTGGAGCGGTTGTTTCCGGCGCTGCAGGCCTGCAAGTTGGCGTCATTGCGAGCGTAGCGAAGCAATCCAGGCACGCAGTCGCAGAAGCGCTGGATTGCTTCGTCACTTCGTTCCTCGAAATGACGCTTTCGTTGGAGCGGTTGTTTCCGGCGCTGCAGGCCTGCAAGTTGGCGTCATTGCGAGCGTAGCGAAGCAATCCAGACACGCAGTCGCAGAAGATCTGGATTGCTTCGTCACTTCGTTCCTCGCAATGACGCTTTCGTTGGGCCGTTGTTTCCGGCGCTGCAGGCCTGCAAGTTGGCGTCATTGCGAGCGTAGCGAAGCAATCCAGACACGCAGTCGCAGAAGATCTGGATTGCTTCGTCGCTGCGCTCCTCGCAATGACACCGCCGAAATACGATTCTGCCGCGCCCCGCGCCCCGCGCCCCGCGCCCCGCGCCCCGCGCCCCGCACTCCGCCGCTAGAACCCGTAGCGCAAGAACCCGCCATCCACCGCGATGCATTCGCCGGTAATGTAGCTGGCCGCAGGCAGGCACAGAAAGGCGACGGCGGCGGCGACTTCTTCGGGCTCGCCGATACGGCCCATGGGAGTGCGTTCCAGCACTTCCTCGGCGTAGTCCGGGTCGGCGAGTGCCACTTCCGAGCGTTGGGTACGGATGTACCAGGGCGCCACCGAGTTGACGCGGATGCCGTCCTGGGCCCACTCGCAGGCCAGGTTGCGGGTGAGTTGGGCTATCGCGGCCTTGGTCATGCCATAAGGCGAGCCGGTGCGTACGTGGGTGAGGCCGGAGACCGAGCCGATGTTGACGATCGCGGTGGCGGCGTGGCGTACCAGCAGCGGATGCGCCAGCCTGGCCATGCCGAAGGCCGAGAGCACATTGTTCTCGAACAGGGCCATGACCTCGTCTTCGCCATAAGCTAGCGTCGGGCGCGGCTGATTGCCGCCGACATTGTTGATCAGCAGATGCAGATCGGCACCGATGTCGGCGATCCAGTCGTAGACCTCCAGTCGCTGCTCATGGTCGGACAGATCGGCGGCAAAGGCGCGTACCTCGCGATCCGGGTATTCGTCTTCGAGTTCGGCGCGGATGGCCTCGAGATGATCGGGATCGCGCGCCACCAGCAGCGCATCGGCGCCGAGGCCGAGCAGTTCACGGGTGCAGGCCAGACCGATGCCGCGGCTGGCGCCGGTGATCAGTGCCGTCTGTCCGTCCAGTCGCCAGCGCAGGGTAGTCATCGATCCACGGTCCCTTGATTCGGTCGAGGTCGAAGATTAGCAATCCAAGCGTGAATCTGGGGCACGGGTCGCCACGCTGTGGAAGAATCCAAGCTCGACCGCTGTCTGGCCCTGCTCATGCGCCCGTTGACCCTTGTCTTCCTGATCAGCCTGTTGCTGCCCGCCTGCCGTGTTGCCGATCTCAGCGGTTGTCCCGAGAAGGATCCTGGCCTGGTCGGGCAGGAAGACGGCCTGGCCGGCCGCGCGGCCACGCTGCCGCGTCCCGACTGCATGCTGGACATCTCCGATGTGCAGCGCTACGAAGATGGGCGCGAGGATGGACTGCGGCGCTATTGCTCGGCGCAACGAGGTTACCAATTGGGGTTGGAGGGCACGCCGATCAACACAGAGGTGTGCAGTGCCAACTTCGCCAAGGAACTGGAGCGTGGCCACGCCGTCGGCGACAGCCTGCGCCAGCACTTGAGCCAACGCGATCAGCTGCTGTCGCAGGCCCAGGACATCGAACGCATCGCCGCCGATCAGGCCGAAGACTCACCGGAGCGTCAGGCACTGCTGCAACAGGCCGCCGACGCCCGCTTCCAGGCCCGCCAGCACGACAACGAGGTCGAGGCCCTGCGCGGCGTGGTGGCTGTGGAGAAGTGGCGCTAGCTGAAATTGCGTTGCTTGGAGTAGGTTGGGCAAAGGCCGCAGGCCGTGCCCAACGATCAGGCAAGCCGCTGTTGGGCACGGCTCCGCCTTTGCCCAACCTACACCCCTGGCCTGCTGCTTCCAGAAGCAGGTCGCAAAGGACGCGAAGGAAAAGCAGAAAGGTTGCGAACGACTAGCAGGTCGATCAGGACGCGCCACGTCCTGCTGTAGCGAGGCTCCGACGCGCGCGAAGCAGGTCGCAAAGGAAAAAGCAGAAAGGCCGCGAAGGACAAACAGGTCGATCAGGACGCGCTACGTCCTGCGGTAGCGCGGCTCCGACGCGCGCCATCTCTGGTCATGCGAAAGTGCAGATCGCGTCGGCGGCCGCGACGGGACATCCGCGGTTTCGGTGAGAGCGCCGTTGAGCCGCAACGAGGCACATCCGGACAGGTCTCAGACACCATGCCCATCCAATCCCTTATTGCTCTTCTTGGCGTCCTTTCTGCTTTTCCTTCGCGTCCTTTGCGTCCAATGCTCTTGTCGTGGACAGCCGCCAAGTCCAGGGTCGACGGAGCTACGCCTCCAGCTCCTGCCAGCGGCCATAAGCGCTCTCCAGATCGCGCTGGCGCTCGGCCAGTGCCTGCTGGTCGGCAACGATGACCGCGCCGTCGCGCTGAAAGAAGCCGGGCTCGGCCATGGCTGCGGTGCGTTGGGCAATCTCGGTTTCCAGCGCTTCGATCCGTGCCGGTAGCAGTTCCAGTTCGCGCTGTTCCTTGTAGCTGAGCTTGCGTCTGGGGCTGGTCGGCGCTGCCGGCGCGGTCGTGACCACTGCCGCGGCAGCTTTCTCCACGGCAGCCTCGCGGGCGCGCTCGACGCCCTGACTGCGCTGTTGTTCCCAGTCGCTGTAGCCACCGACGAAGTCGCCGATGCGGCCATCGCCCTCCAGCACCAGGGTGCTGGTGACCACGGCATCGAGGAAGGCACGGTCGTGACTGACCAGCAGCACGGTGCCGGAGTAGGCTGCGAGTTGCTCTTCCAGCAGCTCCAGGGTTTCGATATCGAGATCGTTGGTTGGTTCGTCCAGGATCATCAGGTTGGATGGCCGGGCGAACAGCCGTGCCAGCAACAGACGATTGCGCTCGCCGCCGGACAGGCGCGTGATCGGCGCGCGGGCACGCTCGGGGCTGAACAGGAAGTCCTGCAGATAGCCCAGCACATGGGTGCGACGGCCACCGATGTCGATGAATTCCTGGCCTTCAGCGACATTGTCGAGCGCGTTCCAGTCTTCGCGCAGAGTGGCCCGGTACTGGTCGAAATACGCGACCTGCAATTGCGTGCCGACGATGATCTCGCCCTGGTCCGGCGTCAGTTCGCCGAGCAGCAGCCGGATCAGCGTGGTCTTGCCCACACCATTGGGGCCGACGATGCCGACGCGATCGCCGCGCAGGATCGTGGTCGAGAAATCGCGCACCAGGGTGCGACCACCGATGGCGTAGCTGACAGCCACAGCGCGCAGCACCCGCTTGCCCGAAGAGCTGGCTTCGGCCACTTCGAGCTTGGCCAGGCCCTGCTGCTCGCGCCTGGCGGCGCGCTCGCGGCGCATGGCTTTCAGCGCCGTGACCCGGCCCTCGTTGCGGGTACGGCGGGCCTTGATGCCCTGACGGATCCAGACCTCTTCCTGCGCCAGCTTCTTGTCGAACAGCGCGTTCTCCATGGCTTCGGCATGGGCACGCTCTTCCTTGCGACGCAGATAGTTCTGATAGTCGCCGGGCCAGCTGGTGATGCGGCCGCGATCGATCTCGACGATGCGCGTGGCCAGCGCCTGCAGAAAAGCACGGTCATGGGTGACAAAGATGATGGCCCCGGAGAACTCGCGCAGGAAATTCTCCAGCCAGGCGATGGCTTCGATATCGAGATGGTTGGTGGGCTCATCCAGCAGCAGCACGTCGGGTGTCAGCAGCAGCGCTTGCGCCAGCAGCACGCGGCGCTTCATGCCGCCCGACAGCGCCGCAAAATCGGTGTCCTCCGGCAGACCCAGACGCTCCACGGCCTGCGTGGCCCGCGCTTCCAGGGTCCAGCCCTGTGCGGCGTCGATGGCCTCGTGCAGTTCCGACAGCCGCTCGGTATCGACCTCGGCCGCATGGCTGACGTGATGGTATTCGGCCAGCAGCCGCCCGGTGTCTCCGCCGCCCAGCGCGATCACGTCGAAGACCGTGCCGGCCAGATCCCGCGGCACTTCCTGCGGCATACGGGCAATGCGCAGGCCTTCGCTGCGGGCGATACGGCCATCATCGGGCGCAATCTCGCCGGCAATCAGCTTCAGCAGCGTGGACTTGCCCTCGCCATTGCGCCCGACCACGCAGACGCGCTCGCCCGGGTCGATGGCCAGCGTGGCGTCCTTGATCAGCAGCGGACCACCGACCGAGTAGTCGATGTTGTTCAGGGTGAGGAGGGGCATGGCTCTATGGGTCAAACGTAAAACGTAAAACGTCAATCAAGGCCTGCTCTGATTGACGTTTTACGTTTGACGTTTTACTACTCCAGAAGCATCTTCGGCGCCTGCTCGATATTGCTCGAAAGGCCGGTCAATGCGTTGAGATCGCGGATGGCGTGTTCGGCGTGGGTCATGGTGTCGGCGACGACATCGACCTGGGTGCTGATGAAGTCCGGGTTCTGGTTGTTGACCGTCATTTCGCTCAGGGCCAGGATCTTGGCCTCGATGCGTTCGAGTTCCAGATCGACGAACTGGTTGTTGGCCTCGGCCGACTTCAGATTGTCGAGGCGCATCGTGGTGGTGGCGATGGCATCGGTCAGCGAGCGCGCAAGGCGTTCGTCGGCCGTGTCAGACAGCGCCGAACGACGTTGCTCCAGATCTTTCAGCTGCGCTTCCAGGGCGCTGCGATCGGTCTGATCCAGGAATCGCCACAAGCCCTGCTGGGCATACAGCAGCCGCAGGAATACCCACAACAGTTTGTCCAGACCGCCACCGCGCAGTTCGTCGGCTTCCGGTGCTTCCGGGGCGCCGGCGGCCACGCCGCGGGCGATGCGACGCAGGCGCAGACAACGATCGCGCAGATCGCGGAAGCGTGTCGCAGGCCCCGGCGCCAGTTCACTCAGCATGCGCGTCAGCAGCGATTGCGGGTCTTCATCGCGCTGCTCCCATTGCGGGTCGCGACCGAGCATCCTGGCATCGATGGCGCGCCGGAACTTGGGCATGGACACCAGACCGGTCAGATACAGCAACTCGCCCGCCGCCAGCAGCGGCAGTATCGCGCCCGGTACCGGGCTGAGTACCGCGAAAGCGCCGCCGGCGAGCAGGGCAAGCACATTCCAGCGCCAGGTGAAGGCCGCTTTCAGGTAATCGCCAAGGCCAGGGGCACGGCTTTGCGGTGGGGCAGGGGGTTGCGGTCGCATGGCCCAAGTATGCGGGGAAGAGGCCGGATCGTGCACGGGGGTCTGGATAGCGGCTCAGCTTTGAGCGCTTTCGTGGCGGGCTGCAGCGCGGCTCCGGCGCGCGTGGGCCTGGATGAGTACCTCCCGGCCATTCGCGCCGGCGGCCGCGACTCCCGGAACGGCAAGGCTTGGTGTAGCCCGAAGTGCGCGCAGCGCTCTCCGGGCGGTGACGCGAAAGTGCCCCGGTGAGCCGCTACGCAGCACACCGGGCTACGAGCACCAGGCGGGTTCATGACTGCCCTGCGCTTGAGTTGCCTCAAGCGAGGCCCGGCGGTGGCCTTTATGATCGGCGCCATGGATCAGGAGTGAATGATGACGGCACCGAAGCGTTTCACCCGGGTTGAGGATGCGGTCGCATTCGTCCGCGAAAAATTGGGCAAACACTGGAATGCCGCGGCGCCGCTGGGTCTGGGCAAGCCCAATCGATTGATCAATGCCTTGTATCTGGCGGCCAAGGCCGATTCCTCGGTGCAGATGACGCTGATGACCGCCCTGTCCCTGGCCCGCCCCAATCCCGCCGGTGATCTGGAAAAGCGCTTTCTCGGGCCGTTCGCCCGGCGCTGGTGGGGCGATGACTACCCGGATCTGGAGTATCTGAAGGATGTGCGCGCCAACCGCGTGCCGGCCAATATCGAGATCCGCGAGTTCTACCTGCAGTCCGGTTCGATGCTGGGGCGCCCCGCCGCCCAGCGCAACTATGTCAGCGTCAACTACACCCATGTGGCGCGCGATGTCGCCGCCACCGGCGTCAATCTGGCGCTGCAACTGGTGGCCCGCCGCGATACCCCGCAGGGGCCCCGCTACAGTCTGTCCTGCAACACCGACACCACCATGGACCTGCGCGACCGCCTGCGCGCGCAGGGGCGGAATATCACCATCATCGGCGTGGTCCATCGTGAGCTGCCCTTTGTGGGCAACGATGCCGAGGTGGGCGAGGACTTCTTCGATGCCATCCTGGAATCACCGGACGAGGCGCATCGCTTGTTCGGGCTGCCGCGACAGCCGGTGGAGCCGGCTGAATACATGCTCGGACTGCACGCCAGCGCCCTGGTCAAGGATGGTGGCACCCTGCAGATCGGTATCGGCGCACTCTCGGATGCCATCGTCTACGGGCTGAAGCTGCGCTGCAGCGACAACGCCAGCTACCGCAGCACGCTGGAGCCCATGCTCGATGCCGGCAGTCGCCTGCTGGTGCAGTCCGTTGGCGGCCTGGAGCCGCTGCAGGCCGGACTCTACGGCGCCAGCGAAATGGTCATGGACGGCTTCATGGAGCTGCATCAGGCCGGCATTCTCAAACGCCGCGTCTACGACTATCTGCCGCTGCAGAATCTGCACAATCGGCGCCAGATCGGCAATGTGTTGCGCGCCGACGATATCGACATGCTGGTCGAATCAGGGGTTTATCCACGACCGCTGGATGAAGACTCGGTGCGTACTCTGATCGGCTTCGGGCTGTTGCCTGCCGGAAGCGTCATGGCCGATCGCGATCAGCTGCGATTGCCGGACGGAACACTGGTTGACGCCCTGTTGCCGGCCGGCGCCGCGCGCGAGGCCGTGGCCGCGGTCATCGACGGTGTGCGTCTGAGCAACGGGCGCTATCTGCACGGTGCCTTCTTTCTCGGCTCGCACGCGCTGTACGACTGGATCCGCGGCCTCGAGGGCGAGGATTTCGAGGGTTTTTGCATGACCCGGGTCTCGCACATCAATGAGCTATACGGCGGCCAGGAAGCGCTGCAGCTGGCACAGCGCCACGAAGCCCGATTCTTCAACACCTGCATGATGCACTCGGTGCTGGGCGCGGCCGTTTCCGATGCCCTGGAAAACGGCCAGGTGGTCAGTGGTGTCGGCGGTCAGTACAACTTCGTGGCCATGGCCCATGCCGTGCCCACCGGTCGCTCGGTGCTGATGCTGCGGGCCACCCGCGAGAGCGGCGGCGAGGTGCAGTCGAACATCCTCTGGAACTACGGCTACACCACCATTCCCAGGCACTTGCGCGATCTGGTGGTCACCGAGTACGGCGTGGCCGATCTGCGCGGACAGAGCGACGAGGAGTGCATCAAGCGCATGATCGGCATCGCCGATGCGCGCTTCCAGGACGAACTGGCGGCGCGCGCACGCAGTGCCGGCAAGCTGGCTACGGCCTGGAGCATTCCCGAGCGTTACCGGCGCAACACCCCCGAGCACATCGCCCAGGCGCTTTCGGCGGCGAGGGCCAAGGGGCTGTTTCCGCTGTTTCCATTCGGTGCCGACTTTGATGCCACCGAGGAGAAACTGGTCAAGGCATTGCGCTGGCTCAAGAGCAACACGCAGCAGACCCTGGGTCGTTTGGGTACGTTGCTGTCGGCCCTGGCTGCCTCGCCATCCGGCGCCGAGCAGACCTGCCTGGCCCGCATGGGCTTCGACCAGCCACGCAATCTGCACCAGCGCCTGTATGCGCGCCTGCTCACGCTGGCGCTGCGCCGCACTGCGGAATAGGACCCGAACTCGGAAGTCCTGCCAAAGCAGCGGAGCAAGCTCCGCTCTACCAGAGCATCGGTGTGCGAGGCTTTGGTAGTGCCGAGCTTGCTCGGCAGGGGGCGCGGGCTCTCGGGTGAGATTCAAAGCAAAGCGGGAAAGCCCAGCAAAGGCAGCGGAGCAAGCTCCGCTCTACGAGCGCATCGGTGTGCGAGGCTGTTGTAGTGCCGAGCTTGCTCGGCAGGCTGTGCGGGTCTTGGGTGGGATTCAAAGCAAAGCGGGAAAGCCCAGCAAAGGCAGCGGAGCAAGCTCCGCTCTACGAAAGAATCGGTGTGCGAGGCTGTTGTAGTGCCGAGCTTGCTCGGCAGGGAGTGCGGCTTTTCGCTGCAGCGGCTCGGGAGAAGTACCGAAACTTAGACAGAAAAAAAAGGGGCGCCCGATCGGGGCGCCCCTGGACAGTGCTGCGATGGCTTCAGCGTGCGGCGTTGGCGTTCATCGTCGCATTGCGTGATGAATCCAGATACTGCGCCGGATCGCGCATGTTGGCGGTGTGGCACTGGCCAGTGGTGTGACCGCGGTTGATGGCGCCCGACAGCTGGCCCTTGGCCTGCTCGGTGGTGCCGTCTTCCGGATCGCTCAGGACCAGATCGGTGGCGAACTGGCAGTAATCATTGCTCCACCAGTTGGTGTAGCGGAAGGAGGTCGTGTAGTAATTGACCTTGGCGCGGGCCCAGGACGGAATGCCAGCCAGCCAGTTGCTGGCGCCGGAGTAGGTCAGGTCGTTGTTGTAGCCACAACCGACACCAAACCAGTTGCCCAGCGTGGCCAGGATGCCGGCCAGATTGGTGCCCTGGTAGGGTGAGCCCACCGACTGGATCAAACGACTGCCCGAGGCATTGTCGAGACCGCTCCAGTAGTAGGTGTACAGGTGCAGCGAGGCCGGACCGCCCTGGCTGTGGGCGACCACACCGAAGGAGTTCCAGGTCGAACCAAAGCTCTGGATCAAACGCGCGAACTGGTCGTGCGTGCGGTTCTGGTTGGCGTCGAGGAAGGTCGAGTCATTGGTGAACTGCGAGGCCGGCCAGACGCCACCAGAGCAGTAACCATGGACCAGCAGCAGGCGCGAGCCGGTGCCCTTGTCAGCCTTGAGGTTGGCCGGACGCGGACCCTGGGTCATGGCTTCATCGATGCTGATGCTGCCGGGCTTGGCCTTGATGCTCAGTGCCGGCGTGCTCATCGGCATGCGCTCGGCCGAAGCCACCGTGATGTAGTAGTCCGGATCTTCCAGGCGCAGATTGCGCAACTCGAAGGGGGCGCGGGCGCCGGCGAGCGCGATCCAGCGCGTATCAAGACCGAAACTGACCGCGCCATCCTTGGGCGTGATCATGCCGCTGACCCAGGCCACCGGAGTGGCAGCGCCGACTTCATCGGTACCCCAGACCTCGGCGTAGCCGCGATAGTGACGATCGAGCTTCTCACCCGCCACCGGCACGTTCAGGTTCAGGCGCATGCCGTCGGCGTTGCTGGCAGCGGCCTTGGTGCCGGCCAGTTGCAGCATCGGCGCGATGATCGGCAGCGGATGCTCGGCCGTGCGCACGACCGGACGGCCGACACGGTTGTAGCCGCGCACCACCACCTGGGCCTGGTACTGACCGGCCTTGTCGGCCAGGAAGTCACCGCCATAGATGCCGTCGTTGGCCTGCGCGTCGTTGTGCTTGCCATCGTCGTGCATGGCATAGGTCTGGACCTCACCATTCGGGCTGGTCACTCGGAGCGCGGCGGAGCCGACGCGTCCTGCAGCCTTGGCGAACAGCACCTCACCGCTCTCGTCCTGCCCGTACAGGCTGGCCACAAAGCCGATGCGTTCCCCAACGATCTGCTTGGTGTGGGTCTGGTAGGACACCAGCTGCGTGTCCGAGCCGCCTTCGATCAGCACAAAGCCGCGCGGCGAAGCGCCACTGGCGGCGTTGAGCTTGAGCGTCCAGTCGCCGGTCTCGATACCGTCAAAGGCATAGTAGTCGGCCGGGTAGGCCGCGTTTTCCATGCCGAACTCGGCCAGGCGCTGATCCGTGGCCAGACTGCGAGCGGCCTTTTCCGAGCGTCCCGAGGGCGAGCGCATGCCCACGTCCCAGCCCAGCTGGTCGCCACTGAAAACCAGAAAGCGCAGCTTGTCCGATTCCACTGGCAGGGACACGCTGGCGGCGTAGCCACCGGCCTTGTCCGAACTCATTTCGATCGGCAGCAACGCGCTCTTCGAGTGAATGGCGGCATCCACCGGGTTGGCCGGCTGCATCGCGGCAAATTCGGACGGCGGGCCAGCGAGCTGCTTGGCGACGATACCCTCAGCCTGCGCCAGCGGCGCAACCAGAACGAGACAGCATGCAACAGACAGACGATTGAGCTTCACGACTACCCTCCCAGATACGTGAACGCGGACACGGATGCGACCGCAGTGAACCTTCAAGTGTTCGTCTGGTGCTCTCGGATCGCTCAGCGCGTCCGCCCCAACACCATACGTGTGAGTATGGTGCCAATGAACGGGGGGTAAATGCAAGCAAAAACTGACGGAAATTGTCACAAGAGACGAAGAAAGGGCAGGGAAGGTGGAAAATTCGGGTAGTCGAAAGCCTTGGCGCGGCCGTGAACCGTGGCTGTCCGGGGGCAGCGTCAGGGAGGTGGCGGCGAAGCCGTGGGCCGCCCAGCGAACCTGCGTTCAGGTGACTTCGCTCTCGCCGACGTTGTGGATGCGTCATTGCGAGGAGCGCAGCGACGAAGCAATCCAGTGCTTCTGCGGCGCTGTGTCTGGATTGCTTCGCTACGCTCTCCATGAACCGCATTCCGGCGCCGGCCTCCGGGCTTTCGGGGCGCTGTTGTGGAGGGCGCCGCGCTGCGGCGCCGCTCTGCGCTGAGTGAGGATCAAGAGCGGCCGCGCAGGCGCGCGTCCCTCCTCAAAGCCGCTCCATGTCTGCCAGCGTTCATGGTCCATGGGCAGTTTCGGGCCGAAAAAGGTGGCTCGCAATGACGCTGTCCAGAAGTCGGCAGGCATCGGCACGCCCTATACTCGGCGCCCCACATCGGCAGGACGGCGCGGTGCAACTGATTGATATCGGAGCCAATCTGAGTCACGAGTCCTTTGCGCATGACCTCTCCAGCGTGCTCGACCACGCCCGTGCGGTGGGCATCTCGCAGATTGTCGTGACTGGTGCGAGTGAGCAGGCCAGCCTGGATGCCCACGCTCTGGCACAACAATGGCCGCGCTTCCTCTACGCCACGGCCGGCGTACACCCGCACCATGCCGGCGACTACACTGCGGACACCCACGAGACCCTGCGCGGCCTGCATCGGCACGCCGATGTCGTGGCGGTGGGCGAGACCGGCCTCGACTATTTCCGCGATCTGTCACCGCGCGCCACCCAGCAGTTCGCCTTCGAACAGCAGCTGGAACTGGCGCTGGAATGCGGCAAGCCGCTGTTTCTGCACCAGCGTGAAGCCCACGACGATTTCATCGCCATCCTGCGCCAGCTGCGGGATCGGCTCGGTGCCTGCGTGGTGCATTGCTTCACCGCCGACAAGCGTGAGCTCTACGAGTGCCTGGATCTGGATTGCCATATCGGCATCACCGGCTGGATCTGCGATGAGCGCCGCGGTACCCATCTGATTCCGCTGATGAAGGATATTCCGGCCAATCGACTGATGATCGAGACCGACGCGCCCTATCTGCTGCCGCGCACGATCCGGCCCAAGCCCAAGACCCATCGCAACGAGCCGCGCTATCTGCCGCAGGTGTTGCAGGCCGTGGCTGATGCGCGAGGGGAGTCGATCGAACAGCTCGCGGCCAGCACCACGGCCACGGCGCGGGAGTTCTTCAGGCTGCCGGGTTGAGGGGCCAGCGCGGGCATTGGCAAGCCGTGCCGCCGTCGGTAGGTCCAGCCTTGTCTGGACGCTTTTCGCCATAACCCCAGGAGCGTCCAGACAAGTCTGGACCTACAAGGGCCGGCGCCCGCTGTTCTCCGCGACCTCCGCGCCTCCGCGTGAGCCCGCTCCAGCCACCAGCAACCAGCAACCAGCAACCAGCAACCAACAACAACAACCAGCAACCAACAACCAACAACAACAACCAGCAACCAACAACCAACAACCAACAACCAACAACCAACAACCAACAACCAACAACCAACAACCAACAACCAACAACCAACATCACCGCCGATGGGCGTTGATAGACAGCAGGATGCCGAAGGCCACCAGCAGGGACACGGCTGAGGTGCCGCCATAGCTGATCAGCGGCAGCGGCACGCCCTTGACCGGCATCATTCCGGTGATCATCGCGCTGTTGACGAGGATGTAGACGAAGAAGGTCATGGCGATGGCGCCGCCGAGCAGGCGGCCGTAGGTGTCGCGGGCATTGGCGGCAATCCACAGCGAGCGGCCGATGACGAAAGCGTACACCAGCATCAGCAGGGTCACGCCCACCCAGCCGAATTCCTCACTGAACACGGCCAGCACGAAATCGGTATGGCGCTCGGGCAGAAACTCCAGCTGGGACTGGGTGCCATGGGTCCAGCCCTTGCCGCTCCAACCACCGGAACCGACGGCGATCTTGGACTGGATGGTCTGCCAGCCGCTGCCCAGCGGATCGGAGTCCGGGTTCAGAAACTGGTAGACACGGTTCTTCTGATAGTCGTGCATGAATTGCCAGACGATGGGCAACGAGGCGGCGGCCATCAAGCCGAGGCCACCGATCCACCACCACGAGATACCGGCAAGGAAGATCACGAAGGCGCCGCTGCCCACGACCAGCACCGCGGTACCGAGATCCGGTTGAATCACGATCAGGCCGGCTGGCAGAGCGATCAGCAGCAAGGCCTTGATCAGATCGCCCAGACCCGGTGGCAGCACCCGGTCATGGAAGTACCACGCGAGCATCATCGGCAGGCTGAGCTTGAGCAGCTCCGAGGGTTGGAAACGGAGCACGCCCAGATCCAGCCAGCGTTGCGCGCCCTTGCCTTCGCCAAGGACAATGACCGCCAGCAGCAGGGCGATGCAACCCAGATAGAACCATGGCGTCCAGCGTCGCCAGGTGGAGGGCGAAATGCGCATGCACACGGCCATCAGCGCGAAGCCGAGGACAAAGCGCATGCCCTGCTTGAACACCATGTCCGGATCCTGGGCGCCGGCGCTCCAGACCACAGCCAGACTGGTGCCAGCCAGCAGCAGCAGCGCGACGACCAGCGGCACGTCGACCTGGGTCGGCAGCAGCGACTGCAGCACCCGGCGCGACCAGTGGGCAATCAGAGCCTCGAGTTTCATTGCAGCGACTCCGGGGCGGCCGGCGCGGCCGGCCCGGTCAGCCAGGCGTCGAAGATCTTGCGTGCCACGGGCGCGGCGGACGCCGAGCCCGAGCCGCCCTGTTCCACGACCACGGCGACCGCAATGCGCGGCGCTTCTGCGGGGGCATAGGCGACGAACAGAGCCTGGTTCTTCTGACCCTCGCGCAGCACCGCCTGTACCTCGGTGTCACGGTTGCGACTCACGCGCTGGGCAGTGCCGGTTTTGCCGGCCATTCGATAGGGGGCACCCTCGGCAACGGCTCTTGCGGTACCGGAGGGGCTGTTCAGCACCGCCTCCAGGCCACGTTTGACCAGCGCCAGATTGGCAGGTTCACGGACCAGATTCTCGCCGATCTTCTCCGGTACCACCGGCACCGGCGGTTGGTCGAAGCTGCTGCGCAGGGCATGCACCAGATGCGGCTTGTAGCGCTGACCGCCGTCGGCCAGCGTGGCGATGGCGCTGGCCAGCTGCAGCAGCGTGGCAACATTGAAGCCCTGGCCGATACCGGCAATGACGGTTTCGCCGGGATACCAGGCCTGGTTGAAGCGGGCCCGTTTCCATTCGCGTGAGGGCAGAATGCCGGCGGACTCGCCATAGAGATCGATGCCGGTGGTCTCGCCGAAGCCCCAACGCGACAGATAGTCATGCATGCGATCGATGCCGAGGTCCAACGCCAGCTGGTAATAGTAGGTGTTGACCGACTGCGCCAGCGATTCGACCAGATCAACCCGGCCATGACCGCCGCGGCGCCAGTCGCGGAACTTGATCTCCTGTCCGGGAATCTGGAAGACGCCAGTGGAGAAGATCGTGTAGCCGGCATCGCGTACGCCGAGTTCGAGCCCTGCCAGGGCCATGAACGGCTTCAGGGTGGAGCCGGGTTCGTAGCCGCCCTGCAGCGCGCGGTTGAAAAGGGGTCGGCCGGGGGCTTCCAGCAGGGCCTTGTAGTCGGCCCTGGAGATACCGTTGACGAACAGATTGGCGTCGTAGGACGGCACGCTGACAAAAGCCAGCACTTCACCGTTGCGCGGATCGATAGCCACCGCGGCACCGCCATGACCGGACATGGCATCGGCGGTAGCCTGCTGCAGATCGGCATCGACCGACAGGTAGACATTGTCGCCAGCGCGTGGCGGAGAGCGCTCCAGTACCCTCAGCACCCGACCCTCGGCGTTGGTTTCGACTCGCTCGAAGCCGACTTCGCCATGCAGCTGGGATTCGTAGTAGCGCTCGATGCCGGTCTTGCCGACATGGGTGGTGCCGGCATAGCGCTCGGCATCCAGCTCACCCAGATCGGAAGGATCGATACGGCCGACATAGCCGACCACATGCGCAAACAACTCACCCTGCGGATAGAAGCGGGTCAGATAGGGCACCACGTCGACGCCGGGAAAGCGATAGCGCTCGAGCGCAAAGCGCGCCACTTCGTCCTCGCTCAGGCGCAATCGCAGCGGCAAGCTCTGGAAACGGCGACGGGCGGCGACCAGCGCCAGAAAGCGCTCGCGCTCCTCCTCGTCGAACTCGATCACCTGCGCCAATTCGTCCAGTGTACGCTTCATGTTGGCGACCCGTTCCGGCACCAGTTCCAGCCGGTAGGCCAGGCGGTTGTCGGCCAGAATCTTGCCGTTGCGATCGAGTATCAGACCGCGCGCCGGGGGCAGCGGCTGCAGCTTCACCCGATTGCGTTCCGAGCGCGCCGCGTACTCGCTGTGATGGACGATCATCAGGTCGGCAAAGCGTGCCAGCACGATGCCGATGACGGCCAGGATCACCAGGAAGGAGAGCACCGCGCGCCGCTGAAACAGCACGGTTTCGAACTGCTGGTCCTTGATCGGCGTGCGTCCGCGCTTTCCCGGCACTTAGGCGCTCCGTTCGCGTTGGGCCTGACGACGGCGCAGGCGCAAGCCGTCCAGCAGCAGGAAGACCCAGGGCCAGGCGGTCATGCCGACGATCGGTGTCAGCCAGAACAGGACCGGCGGCCAGGTCGAGCCGCTCATCAGGCGGATCCACAGATCGAGCACGCGATCGTTCAGCAGCAGCGCAAAGATGGCGCCGGCCTGTTGCCAGATCGGAAAGAAGCGCAATCGATGGCGGAAGCGCAGCGTCAGATAGACCAGGATCACCATTCGCAGCGCGTGCTCGCCGAGCAGTCCGCCGTAGAACACATCGGCCACCAGGCCGAGCACGAAGGCGTGTCCCAGCCCCGCGACTTCCGGAGCCTCCAGCGCGAAATAGGCCAGCACCAGCGCCAGGCTCATGGGTTTCATGACCGCCAGCCAGGTCGGCATGGGCAACAGCGTCAGCAGCAGCGCTACTGCCACCGCAAGCAGGAACAATCGGTAACTGCCGCGTGCCGAGCGCATGCTCAGGGACCATCCGGTTCAGGTGGGCCATCGATCGGGGTCGGCTTGACCGCCAGCAGTTCGCGATTGCGGCCGAGTGCCGACAGCGGTCGGGCGTAGGCGATGGCAAAGGCAGCGTCGGTAGGCCGCTCGACCTCGGTCACCTCTGCCACCGGAATTCCCGCCGGAAAGCGGCCGCCAACGGCCGTGGTCAAGAGGCGGTCACCGGGGACCAGGTCCACGCTCAGCGGCAGATTGGGCAAGGCCAGTCGGGTCGCGTCGCCGGTGCCGTAGGCGATGGACTTGACACCGTTGCGCGACACCTCCACTGGCAGTGCATGATTCGGATCGGTGATGAGGATGGCGTAGGCACTGTGCTCGCCGACCGCGCTGATCTGTCCGACGACACCCAGCGCGTCGATCAGGCCATCGCCTCGCTCCAGCTCTGCGGCGGTGCCCTGGTCGAGCAGAAAGCGGTGGCGAAAGGGATCCAGGTCCAGATCGATCAGGCGTACCAGCGTGCCGGCCACGGCCTGATGCCGTGCTGCGCCCAACAGCTCCATGGCACGTGTTTGCTGGGCATTCTGGGCGCGACGCTGGTAGAGCTCGGTCTGGGTGATCAGCAAGGCCTCGCGCAGCGCCCGGTTTTCGGCGGCCAGACTGTTGCGATCGCCGATGGTAAGACGCAGCCAGTCCAGCGATCGCGCCGGCAGGGCTGCCAACAGATAGACCGGGGTGGTCAGGATCAGGGCGCGTTCGCGCACCGCCACCAGGAAACCGCGCTGGCGATCGGCCAGCATCAACATGATGGCCAGGGCCAGCAACACGACCAGCTTCAGTGTTCCCGGCCTGCCGCCCGCGAATAACGGTGCCTGGGTCTGGGTGCCGGTGTTCAAGTTCCCAAGCTCAGTCGTTCGCGAACAGATCCGGACCGTGTTCGTCGATCAGTTCCAATGCCCGGCCGCCGCCGCGGGCGACGCAAGTGAGCGGGTCATCGGCGATATGCACGTGCAGGCCGGTCACTTCGGCGATCAGCTTGTCGATATCGCGCAGCAGCGCGCCACCACCGGTCAGGACGATGCCGCGCTCGGCCACGTCGGAACACAGTTCCGGCGGGGTTTGCTCGAGCGCGATCTTGACCGCGCTGCAGATACCGGACAGCGGCTCATGCAGCGCTTCCAGCATTTCGTTGGAGTTGATCGTGATGTTGCGCGGCACGCCCTCGGCCAGATTGCGGCCGGACACTTCCAGTTCGCGCACCTCGCTGGAGGGATAGGCGCAACCGACTTCGATCTTGATGCGTTCGGCCGTGGACTCGCCGATCAGGGTGCCGTGATTGCGGCGCACGTAGTTGATGATGGCTTCGTCGAAACGATCGCCGCCGATGCGCGCCGAATTGGAATAGACGATGCCGTTGAGCGAGATCACCGCCACTTCCGAGGTGCCGCCGCCAATGTCGATGACCATGGCGCCGCGGGCCTCGTGGATCGGGATGCCGGCGCCGATGGCAGCGGCCATGGGCTCCTCGATCAGGAACACATCGCGGGCGCCAGCCGCTTCGGCGGAGTCGCGGATGGCACGGCGTTCGACCTGGGTTGAGCCACAGGGCACGCAGACCAGCACCCGCGGGCTCGGCCGGAACAGCCGGTTCGGATGCACCTTGCGGATGAAATGCTGCAGCATCGCTTCGGTCATGGTGAAGTCGGCGATGACGCCGTCCTTCAGCGGGCGCACGGTCATGATGTTGCCGGGAGTACGCCCCAGCATGCGCTTGGCTTCGGCGCCGACCGCTGCCACCGAGCGGGGGCCTCCTGGGCCGCGATCCTGACGAATCGACACCACCGAGGGCTCATTGAGCACGATGCCCTGACCGCGCACATACACCAGAGTGTTGGCAGTGCCAAGGTCGATGGAAAGGTCGGTGGAAAACAAACCGCGCAGCTGCTTGAAGCCAAACATGTGGGGGACCTGATCGATACGGGACGCTCGGGATCGCCAACCCGGGCGGGCAGCCGTGTACTGGATTTCGGAGACGCGCCGGCCCTGGCAGTCGGGCGCGCGCTTACGGGGTACGGCAAGACTCCGAAATCTAACAAGTGCGAGGCAGAGCGAACAAGCTAATTGCTCGCAAGTTGCGGGCAATTGGGCACTAGCACGGCAAATCAGTCCCCGGTGTTCAGCTTCAGCAAGCATCTGGACGGCGGCCGGCCGCCGCTGCGGCTCAGTTCTGACGGCTCAGGAATTCGCGGCGTTCAGCCGGACTCATGTCAAGCATTTGCCGATGCAGCTCGCGCCGACCCTGGCCATCGCGCGCCTGCATCAGGCTTCGCAGTTTCTGCCGCTCGGGCGGCGTCAGCGCCTGCAGCATGTCGCGGGTGGCGGCCCGATCCTCGGGCGCTATCTGCAGCCAGTTGTTGCGCGCCCGGTCGGCTCCCTGGGTGGCCCTCAAGCCCGTCAGGAAACCGCGCCGCTCCTCCGGACTCATGCTCTGGAAGCGCTGCTTCAGCTGCTCCCGCTGCTCAGGTGGCAGATATCGAAAACGCTCGAACGCGCTTTTCAGCTCAAGTTGCTGATCTGGCGGCAATTGCCTGAAGGCCTGGTAGCGTTTGCGAATCTGTTCGCGGCGCTCGTCCGGCAGGCCCTGCCACTGGCTGAACCGCTGCGCGGCGGCCACCCGCTGCTCCGGAGTGAGCGTCAACCAGCGTTTGGCACCGCGCAGCAATCGCTGCTGCGTGACCGCGTCCAACTGGCTCCAGTTGTCCTGGTGCGGCGCCAGGATGCGCTGTTCATCCTGACCCAGATCGCTCCAGGCCACAGCGCTCTCGGCCTGCGCCAGCCCGCTCAGCAGACACAGGCTGACGGCCATCAGCAGCGGGCGAAGCCAGTTCGACAGGCGGCTAGCGTCCATGGTCTTTTCCATCGTTGCCGTCGGTCTCTGACTGGGTTTGGCGGGCAGGGTCGGGCGCGGCGCTGTCCTCAAGCGTCATCGGATCGACGAACTCGCCACGGGCATCCTCGAATTCGCCCAGATACAGCAGCAGATCGGCGCTGGGCTCTGCAGGGGCGGCCTGCTCGGCAGCGGTGCCAGCGATTGTCATCATCAACCATCCAAGGACTGCTGTTCCAGCCACGCGTAGAACTCCAGGTTCTCGATCATCTCCAGGTCTTCGGCGCCAGCCAGCAACTCGAAGTCGTCCACCGCCTGCACCGGTGCGACCGGCGCTTCGGGTACTCGCCACATCAGGCTGAGCGCCAGCGCCACGGCGGCACAACTGGCCAGCGCATACAGTGGCCGCAGCCAGGATCGGCGCTGCTTCTGGACCAGGGCCTGTTCCAGCGCCGCCTGACGGATACGGTTCAGGCGTGACGCGGTATGCCCGTCCAGGGTTTGCAGATCCTGATCCAGTTGTGCGCTGATCTTTTCCATCAGCGCTTCATCGTGCGCTTTCATCGGTACTCCTCCAGGCGTCGTCTGAGCGCCTCCATGGCTCGGAACAGATGGGTCTTGACGCTGCCTTCCGAGCAACCCATGACGCCAGCTGTAGCGGCCACATCGAATCCTTCCCAGATCCGCAGCAGGAAGGCCTGGCGCTGCCGGTCGGGCAGACTGCGCAGTGCGGCATTGATGGCCAAGGCTGCCTGATCTCCCTGCATGCGGTCCAGTGGACTGCTGGTGACGGTGTCGGCTACCGCAGTCAGCGGATCTTCCTGGGCATCGTGGTCACTGCGCAGGAACACGCGCCAACGGCCCCGTACCGTCTGCCGCCGGTGGTGATCCTGGATGCGACTGTCCAGGATTCGCCAGAACAGGGGCGGCCACTCCGATTCGGGCTTGTCGGCGTAACGTTTCACGAATCCAAACATGCTGTCCTGCACCAGTTCCAAGGCGTCATCCAGGTTGCCGCTGGCGAATTCGGCCATGCGCAGGGCCCGACGTTCGATCGTCTTCAGGAATCGATCAAGCTTCAGGCGCAGCGCAGTGGCAGCTTCGTCGCGTTCGGGCATGGTCTCGGCGTGGGCGGTTTGCAGCGCGATCATCGTCGATACGGGTCTGTCAGGGTCAGCCCATTCAACGTGCGGGCGCAAGCTCGGTTGACAGACCTGCCGCGGCGGCGTCAGCGCAAAAGGTTTTGCACAGGTTTGAAGGGCTGGACGGAATTGTTTCAGGATTGTCAACATGGCGACACTGAAAAAATTCAACTTGTTGTTTCGTATGCATTTGTTGGAACTGGACAGGAACTCGCCAAGCTGCGCGCGAGCCCGTTCTGACGGGCTTTCCGGGCTCTATCCACGCGGTCATCCACAAAGTTATCCACAGCTTGTGTGGATATCCGGAGTTTCGTCTTTGCTGACCGGGGCTTAGCGCAACTTCGTGAGTCTGCGTTGAGCAATCGGAGCTAAGTTGAAGTGCAAAAAAATTGTGCGGAACAACCCATTTTGCGCTTGACATTTTCATCCGGCGTGATCCATTTCCGAGTCGGGACTCTAAAAGTTTTGCACAACGCGCGGCTACTGGTTGATCGTGACGTCCATAGCTGCCGGTGCTTCGGCAAAAACGCTTCAAGTGTCTGATTAATGAAGCGAATTCTGCTTCTTGCGTGCTCGGTATCGCGGCTTTCTCCCGCCCGGTTGGGGCGCCGCCGCAGCGGATGCAGAAATTCCTCCACAGAGTTATCCACAGCCCATGTGGATAAGCGCAAAGAACGCTTTGGGCACGGCCATTTAGGTGAGAAAGCTCAGGGAATTTTCAAATTCGGAGCGGCGGGCTCGTCGACGTCAGCAAATGGCGTGAGCGGGTCGGAACAGCGCTCAGCCGCCTTCGAGTGCGGCACGCAACTGGGTGACGGCCGGCGCCGAGGCATCCAGTTTCTCGGCATTCCTCAGGTCTTCCCTGGCCTGTTCGGCAGAACCATTCTGCAGCGAGCGCAAGCCATTGCTGGCATAGGTTTCGGCCACCCGGCGCTTGAGTTCGCCCATGCCGGAATAGCGCGGATCGACGGCATTCAGGGCAGAAATATCGGCGTCTGCGTAGGTGGCGCGCCCTGCCGCGAGATTCCGGTCGATGCGTTCGCGCAGCTTCTGGCCGATGGCGTCCATGCCGGCTCTGGCATCGGCACTGCGCGGATCCACGTTCATCGCATTGCGGAACTTGTCGTAGGCGGAGTCACCCGGAGGCTTCAGCAATTGGTCGTTGGCCAATGCCTGCCGGCCTTCACGAATGAACTGGTCATGCCTGGCCAATTGTTCGGGACTGGGACCGCGGGCTCGGGCTTGCGCATCCTCCAGCCGCTCACGCAGATCGGTCAAGCCGCGGCTACGGGGAGCCAGCGCCTGAATGCGTTTCACCAGATCGGCGGCCTTGTCCAACTGGCCGGTTTCGATGGCCAGTTCAGCCTGAGCGATGGCCGCCCGGGCAGCTCGATCAAGGCCGGCGGTTGCCTCGCGATTGCCTGGCTCCAGGGCCAGCACGGCGCGATAGCGGTCGGCGGCGCTGTTGTTGCGCGGCTCGACCCACCGGTTCTTGCCAGCCAGGTCTTCCGCCTCGGCCAGCAGCGCAGGGATCTGCGCTCCCCGCTGCTGCTGCTTGCGGGCAGCGGCAATGGACTGATCAAGCTCGCCAGCGGCGCCGACGAGTGCCGGGACGGCCGCCAATTGCTGCTGCAGTTCGGCGGCAGCGCTCAGGTCATTGGCCACGATCAAGGTACGCGCCTGCGCCGCCAGCGCCTTGCCGATGCGGTCAATCGCACTGCGTGCTTCCGGATTGTCCGGGTCGATCTGCTGGGCCGCAACAAAAGCGGCCAGCGCGCCATCGGCGCCGGCCAGTCGTCCGGCTGCTTCCGCACTGCGGGCCTCTGCCAGCTCGCGCACGGCCGACGCGGGCGGCGCTGGATCGGGTGTCTGTGGTGCAGGGTCGGTGGCGAGCGGATTGTCGGTCGGTCCGGGCTCAGGCAGCGGCGCGGTGCTGACGAGCGGATCCGTTGTTGGCGCTGAATTCCCTGCAGGGGCGGAGTCCGCCGTCGGCTTGAGGACCTCCACCAGCCAGGTGGTGACCAGTGGCCGTTGCCAGTAGGCCAGACCTGCCAGCAATACCAGCGCGACCAGAAACCACCAGATGCCGCGCCGTGGGGCGGGTGCAGCGGCGGCGCGCTGACGCGGCTGCGGGCGCGGTGTGGCGCGCAGGCCGCCATCATCCATCGCATCGATGCGCCCGATCTGGGGTTCGGTTCGTACCGCGCCCTGAGTGTCGTAGCCAGAGCTGCGGGCGGCGCGCACAGGTTGTGTGCGGCTCTCGTCGTTGGCCGGCGGCTCGGTTTCGCCTGAATCCAGACGCTTCTCGATGGCTGCCAGCGCCGCTTCGATCTCGCCACCGGTCTGATAGCGATCGCCGGGTTCCTTGGCCAGCATCCGGTCGAGTACCGGTTGCAGGATCTTGAACTCGGAGGGCAGCTGCGGGATCGGCGCGGTCATATGCATGATGCCGACGGCGAGCGAATCGCTGGCCTCGAAAGGCACCTTGCCGGTAATCAGCTGGAAGAACACCACGCCCAGGCTGTAAAGATCGGCGCGGCCGTCGATGGCCCGCCCGCGCAGCTGTTCCGGGCTCATGTAGTGCGGCGTACCGACCACCGAGCCGGTCTTGGTCATGATCGTGCCGGAATCGGCCGCCCGGGCAATGCCGAAGTCGCCGAGCACGCAGGTGCCGTCTTCACGCAGCAGGATGTTGTCGGGCTTGACGTCGCGGTGGATGAAGCCCTTTTCCTGGGCGTAGTGCAGCGCCATGGAAATCTCGCGGATGCAGCGCAGGGCCGGCTTCAGCGCCAGCGGCTTGTCGCCACGGCGCATGACCGGGCCACCCGGCAGATACTCCATGGTGCAGTAGTGAAAACCGTTGTAGACGCCGACGTCGAAGATGCTGACCACGTGGCGGTGGTGCAATTTCGCCGCAATCCGGGCTTCGCGCAGGAAGCGCTCGCCGAAGGTCGGGTCGGCAGACAGCTGCGGCGCCATGATCTTGAGCGCGACTTCGCGTTCGACCGATTCCTGCATGGCCAGATAAACCGAAGCCATGCCACCCCGTCCCAGGGGACTGAGGACACGGTAACCCGGAATGTTGGGGACGAGATCGGCGCTCATTGCGCTGATGATGGCATGAAGCACGGGGCACGGGGCACGGGTAAAGCGGGCAAAGCGGGATGAGGGGGGAGGGGAAAGAGGGCGAAAAGAGCGCGCCAGCATCACCGCGAGCCCCCTGTTTCGATCCAAAACACTCCAAGGGTCAGGAAGTGATGTCATTGCGAGCCGCGTGTATCGGCCCGACACTGTCTACGGGCGATGAACCCCCGGCGTCATTGCGAGCGCAGCGAAGCAATCCAGAGGCACAGCCGTAGAAGCACTGGATTGCTCCGTCGCGCCACGCCGCGGTCGCGACCAAAGGCACTTAACCTTCCACAAACCCATATCGTAAGGCATTGAATTTCGATATTCCGGTAAGCGCCGGCTTTTGTAGCCCGAAGTGCGCGCAGCGCTCTCCGGGCGGTGGCGCGAAAAGCCCCGGTGAGCCGCTGCGCGGCACACCAGGCTACGCGCAGCAGGTGAGTTCATGGCCCATGGGCAGTTTCAGGCCGATACAGGCGACTCGCAATGACACAACAGAGACTCAGGATTTGCGCTTGTGGCCAGCAGCCCAGCGCGGTCCTCGTGCTGCCCCAGGCTACTCCAGGGTCTGACCAATGGCCTCCAGGGCGGCATTGTCACCGCTGGCGCTCAGCGCGTGCAGCAGTGCCCTGCGGATCTCCGCGGGCTGCGCTGCCCGGTACAGCTCGATCATGGCCGGCACGCCGCGCGCTGGCGGCACCATGCTCAATGCACGGACGGCATGCAGACGCAGCGGCAGGGCCTGGGCGCCACTGACCAGGGCCTTCAGGCTGGCGACGTCGCCGGCGATGGCGAGCGCATCGATGGCGCTGCGCTGGGCGTCGCGATCGGTCAGGGACGGCAGCAGTTCTGCCACCTTTGCCGACTGACCCATGGCGCCCAAGACGCGAATGGCGTGACTCTGCAGCTCGGGATCGGTCTCGCTGCGGGCCAGCTGCAGCACCAGGTTCGGGCGACCACTGACCAGGCCAGCATCGATCACCGCCCGCTTCAGGCCGTCGTCGCGCTCGCGCTGGTAGTAGGCAACGAGACGGCCCACTGCACTGGCGTCGCCGGCCAGCGCCAGGGTCTGGATCGCTTCGCGCTTGAGTGCTGCCGAGCCTTCACCCTTGAGAATGTCTTCGATGGCGGTCGCAGCGGCGGCCGGATCCAGTTGCACCATGATGAACAGCGCACGCTTCTTGATCCGCTCGCTGTGCTCGCCCGCCAATACCCGCGACAGGATCGGAACGGCCTTGTCCGGACTGCTGATCATCAGTGCGTCCAGGGCCATGATCCGGCTCTCGTCAGCGAGACTGTCGGCGCCCATCAGTTCGGCGGCATCGTCGGCCCAGGGACTGTCGGGGAATTCCGACAGCAGCTTCTGGCTCAGCCCGATCGCGCCGGCACGATCGCCGGAGCGGTCCAGCGCATAGGCCTGCCAGTACAAGGCGGCATCGCGGCCGGAGCCACCGCTGCGCGCAAGTTCGCCTTCCAGATTGCGGAACTGCTGCACCGCCGCCAGCCAGTCCTGACGGTCCAGCGCCGCGTGCCCGGCGCGATAGAGCGTGCTTGCCTGGCGTGTCGCGGTCGGCAGATCGTCTCCGGACAGGGCCAGCGCCGGGGCGGTGCAGACCAGAAACAGCAGCAGCGAGCGGATCAGATGGCGGGTCATGGATGGATTTCCGTTCAAAGTCGTTGTGTCGCCGCGCCCTGCAATGCTTCCAGCGCCTGCAGCCGATACAGCAGATCGCGGCTGCGAATCTGCTCCTGTGCCAGACTGGCGCCACCGAGCGCACCGTCGCCGCCGTCGTTGGCGAGTTCCAGCAGGACCGGCTCCAGTTCGATCAGGAATTGCGCCAGTACCGGCTTGCCGGCGCGCTCGGCAGCCGCGGCATAGAGCCGATTGCCCTCGATCAGACTGCCGGCCAGAGCGCCGAGGTCGACGTCATCGCCATTCTTGGCCACGCGCAGCAGACGCTCGGTCTGGCTCAGATGCTGCGACAGGTGCGCCGCCAGTACCCGCTGGCCACCGTCCGTACTGAGGCTGGCGGTCAGCACTTTCGGCGTCTCCGGAGCAGACTCGCGCCAGTTCAGGCCGATGACCAGTCCCAGGCCGACGCTGGCGGCCAGGGCCATGGCCGGCACCAGCCAGCTCAGCCAGGGAGCGCGTTCGCGCCGGGGCATCTGCGCCTGCACGCGCGGGCGCAGCTGGCGCCAGATCCTGGCCTCGAAATCCGCGTCCGGCTCGGCGCCGGACAGCGCCTGGCCGGACGCCTCCAGCAAGCGTCGCAGTTCAGCGTAGCGCCGCGCCGTGGGCGGATCCTCGGCAATCGCAGCTGCGATCGCCGCCATGCGCTCGGGGCCGAGATCCTCCCCGAACTGGAACATCAGCAGTTCTTCATCGCTGGGTTTGATCATGATGGACTCGTTTCAAAATGGGCGAGATGGTCGCGCATCTTGCGCACTGCGCGGAAAATGGCTTGCTTGCAGGCGTTGACGTTGCTCGACAGCGTCAGCGCGATCTCGGCCAGACTGCGCTGTTCCAGGTGCCGCAGCACGAAGACACTGCGTTCCAGTGCCGTCAGCTGGGCCAGTGCCGCGCCGATGCCTTCGGCCAGTTCGGCCTGGCTGGCCTGGCTGTGCGGGTCGGCCTGATCATCTTCGAGCTCGGCCGAGACTTCGCCCTGCATTTCTTCCGGATGCCGTCGGCGCAGGAATTCGATCGCGGTGTTGACGGCGATCCGATGCATCCAGGTGCCGAACGAGGCCCGACCATCGAATTGATCCAGCCGCCGGTGGACCTTCAGAAAGGCCTCCTGCAAGGCGTCCTCGGCCAGTGCCGGATCGCCGAGCAGGCGCGCACACACCGCATGGCAGGGGCGCGCATGGGTTTCGAACAGACGTTGGAAAGCGCGCATGTCGCCACGGCGACAGCGTTCCACCAGCGCTGAGTCGGATTCGGAGTGCATGCGGACTTGGACGAGGCTGACGGCGGAAAGGTTACGCCGGACTTGTGGTTGTTGGTTGTTGGTTGTTGGTTGTTGGTTGTCGGTTGTCGGGTCTCGGGTCTCGGGTCTCGGGGCGCGGGGCGCGGGGCGCGGGGCACGGGGCACGGGGCGCGGGGCGCGGGGACGTCTTCGCAGCGGCGTCATTGCGAGGAGCGTAGCGACGAAGCAATCCAGTGCTGTTGAAAGGATTGGTGTGAGCAAAGCATCGCGGACAGAGTCCGCTCCCACCGCAAGCCGGCTACCAAAACCAACAACCGACAACCAGCAACCGACAACCAATGAGCCAGCCTGTACCAATGGACAACTAGGCCGGGCCCGGTGGGCGGCCTAGCCTTCGCCGCATTGTCGTATCGCCGTCTTGAAGGGGAGGAACACGCTCATGTCGCTGCAGCCCAATCGTCTCGCATTCGCACTCACGCTGGCGCTGGCCGCCTTGCCCGCGACGGCATTGCATGCCCAGGAACAGTCCGCTGGCGCTGAGGCTGACAAATCCGAGGCTGCCAAGCTCGGGACCATCACCGTGACCGCCCGCAAGCGTGAAGAGACCCTGCAGGAAGTGCCGATTGCAGTCACCGCCTTCAGTGACCAGAAGCTCGAGGACTTCAATGTCGAGGATCTGTCGGATCTTGGCGCCCAGGTGCCGAACATGACCATCTACGCCGCGCGCGGTTCCTCCAGTACGGTCACGGCCTACATCCGCGGCGTCGGTCAGTCCGATCCCTTGTGGGGTGTGGATCCGGGCGTCGGCATCTATCTGGACGATGTCTACATTGCCCGCCCGCAGGGTGCATTGCTGGATGTCTTCGATGTCGATCGCATTGAAGTGCTGCGTGGTCCCCAGGGATCGCTGTATGGCAAGAACACCATCGGCGGTGCCATCAAATATGTCTCGCGTACGCTCAGCCCGGATTTCGGCGGCAACATCAGTCTGACCGCCGGCAGCTACAACCAGCAGGACGGCAAGTTCAGCGTCAACGTGCCGCTGTCCGATTCCGGCTGGGTGGCGCGCTTTGCCGGTGCCTCGCTCAGTCGCGATGGCTTCGGTGAGAACAAGTTCACCAATCAGGATGTCAGCGACAAGGAGATCATGGCTGGCCGCTTCACGCTGGGCTATGTCGGCAGCGACAGCTTCTCCATGCGCTTCACCGCCGACGGCATCGACGATGCCTCCGCCGTGCGCGGTGCCCGCATGCTGGCGGCGAACCGCTTCGCGCCGACGGCGTTGCCGCTGGATGATCGCTATGACGTGCGCAACGGCATGCCCAACATCAACGACACGACGATGGAGGGCTACAGCCTGACGCTGGACTTCAAGCTCAACGATGACTGGTCGATGAAGTCGGTCAGCGCCTATCGCAAGTCCGACACCGAGACCAACATCGATTTCGACACGTTGCCGAACATCATCGCCGACGTCAAAGCCTTCTACAGCGACAACCAGCAGAGTCAGGAATTCCAGTTCAACTACGATGCCGGCGGCCAGTTGTCCGGCGTCGCTGGTCTCTACTGGTTCCAGGGCGAAGCCGGTGGCACCGTGCTCAACAACTTCTTCAATGCCGTCTTCGGCAACACCAATGGTCAGGTCGATACCGATTCGATCGCCTTCTACGGCGAGGGCACCTGGCGCTTCAACGACCAGTGGGCGCTGACCTTCGGCGGACGCTGGACCAGCGAAGAGAAGAAGGTCGACATCTTCAACCAGTCCTTCAGCAATGCCACCTATACGGTACCCATCGCCACGGTCTCGGATCTGAACGATTCGGTGAAGTTCACCAATTTCTCGCCCAAGGTCTCAATCGACTACCAGGCCAGCGAAGACACCCTGATCTACGGTCTGGCCTCGCGCGGCTTCAAGAGCGGTGGCTTCAATATCCGCGCCAATATCTCGGCGGTGCCGGCCTCCGGTCGACCCTTCGACGACGAGCAGGTCACCACCTGGGAACTCGGCGCCAAGATGGCCTTTGCCGACCAGAGCTGGTTCCTGAATGCGGCCTACTTCTACAGCGACTACAAGGACATCCAGCTGTCCATCTTCACCACCATTCCCAACAGTAACCCGCCCGCGTTCTTTGGTGACTTCACCAATGCCGGCGCCGGCACCGTACAGGGCATCGAGCTGGAACTGTTCGGTCAGCTCAGCGACAACTGGGTGGTGCAGGGCAATCTGGCCTGGCTGGACGCCGAGTACGACGAGTTCATCAGCGCCGGCGTCGATGTTTCCGGCTCACAGAAGTTCACCAACGCCCCCGAGTTCTCGGGTGCCATCTCGCTGCAGTACATCCGCCCGCTGGAATCCGGTGGCGAGATCCGCAGCCGCGTGGGCTACAGCTATCAGAGCAAGGTCTATCCGACCACCGATCTGTCCGAAGCCATCGCTCAGGAAGGCTATGGACTGCTCAGCGCCGGCGTGATCTGGCAGGTCGACGACCAGTGGAAGCTGGCGCTGGAGGGCAACAACCTGACCGACAAGGAGTACCGCACCACCGGCTACAACATCGGTGCCCTCGGCATCCTGACCGGTTTCTACGGCGCGCCGAGGACGGTGTCGCTGACGGCCAGCTATCAGTTCTGACGTCGACGAGGGCGCGAGGGCGGGCAGTTTGCTCTGGTGCGTCCAGACTTGTCTGGACGCTCATGGGCAGCCGTCTGCAGTTAGCAGAAACGTCCAGACAAGTCTGGACCTGCGAGGGCGGGGCGATTGCTCCGCGCCCTCGTGTAAGCTCCACCCGTGGAAAAGACCGCCGCCATGACGCACATCCTGATTGCCGATGACCACCCACTGTTCCGGGCGGCCTTGACGCAGGCGCTGCGCGAACTGGTGCCGGGCGCGCAGCTGGTCGAGGTGGCGACGCTGGATGCGGTGCACGACTGGCTGGATGGCAACACGGACACCGATCTGGTGTTGCTGGATCTGCACATGCCCGGCAGTCACGGTCTGGCCGGGTTGGCCTCGATCCGCTGCCGCCATCCGGCGGTCGCGGTGGCCATGATCTCGGCCAACGATGATCCGGCCGTGATCAGCCGGGCCATTGATTTTGGCGCCCAGGCCTTCATTCCCAAGAGTGCCGCGCCGGGCGAGATCAGCGCGGCGCTGAATGCCGTGTTCGCCTGCGAGACCTGGGTGCCGCCGGCCTTGCAGGGTCGGGCGCAGATTGCCAGCGTGCAGGATCAGGATCTGGCACGGCGGCTGGCCAGCCTGACGCCGCAGCAGTACCGGGTGCTGGAGCTGGTGGCGCAGGGCAAGCTGAACAAGCAGATCGCTGATCGCATGGGCATCCAGGAGCGCACCGTCAAGGCCCATCTGCAGGCCATCTTCGAGAAGCTCGGCGCCCGCAACCGCACCCAGGCCGGCGTGTTCCTGCGGCAATTGGAATTGACCGACCCGGCACGGCAGATCGAGGTGGTCTGAGTGCAGGCAGGCACGCTGCTGGTCTGCGGCGCCGCTTTGTGGGTGGGCCTGCTGTTTGCCGCGGCAGTCTACGGCGAGCGCCGACCACAGGCTCTGGCGCGGCGTTGGGCCTGGATCTACGCCCTGTCGCTGGCGGTCTATTGCACCTCCTGGACCTTCTACGGCACCGTGACCCAGGCCATGCGCCATGGCTGGTGGGTGCCGCCGACCTTCGTCGGCACCATCCTTCTGTACCTGCTGGCCTGGCCCATGCTGGAGCGTCTGGTGGATGAAGCCAGGCGCCGCAACAGCACCTCGATTGCCGATCTGCTGGCCTCGCGCTTCGGCAAGAGCACCGGTGTCGCCGCGCTGGCGACGGGCATCGCCCTGATCGGACTGGTGCCCTACATCGCACTGCAGCTGAAAGCGGTGGCGCAGAGTTTCGATCTGCTGGCCGGTGCCCTGTTCATCGAGATCCCGCGCGGCTGGGGCGACAGCGCCGCTCCAGCTGCCGCGCTGATGGCGCTGTTCGCGATGGTCTTCGGCACCCGCCGCACCAGCGCCAGCGCCCATGGCGTGGTTCTGGCCATGGCTTTCGAATCGATCATCAAGCTGGTGGCGCTGCTGGCCGTGGGTGGCTACGCGGTATTCGTGCTCCATGGCGGTTTCGGCGATCTGGCCGAAGCGGCACGACAGTTGCCGGCACCGACCCCGCCGGGCGGCAATTTTCTGACCCTGGTGCTGCTCGGCGCGCTGGCCATGATCTCCCTGCCGCATCAGTTCCATCTGGCGGTGGTCGAGTGCCGGGATCCGGCGCATGTGCGCTCCGCGCGCTGGCTGTTTCCGGCCTATCTGTTGCTGATCAGCCTGTTTCTGCTGCCACTGGCCTGGGCCGGGCAGCTGTCGCTGGCCGGCAGCGCCATCCCCAGCGATCTATACGTGCTCGGCCTGCCTCTGCAATCGGGTGCCGAGCCGCTGGCCATCCTGGCCTTTCTCGGCGGCATGAGCGCGGCCTCGGGCATGGTGGTCATGGCCACGCTGACCCTGGGCATCATGGTCGGCAACCATTGGCTGACACCGCTGCTGTTGCCAGGTTCCGGTGGCGATCTGCGTCTGCGCGTGCTCTGGCAGCGGCGCGCGGTGATCGTCGCGGTGATGGCGAGCGCCTATCTGTATTCGCGCTTCATCGGTGCCGGCGAGGTGCTGGCCGATGTCGGTGCCGTGGCCTTTGCCGCACTCGCCCAGTTGGCGCCGGCGGTCCTGGCGGCCCTGTACTGGCCGGGCGCCAGTCGCCGTGGCGTGCTGGCCGGGCTGGCGGCGGGTTCTGCACTCTGGGGCTACACGCTGCTGCTGCCGGCGCTGGCGCACGGCGTCGGTGCGGCCGGCTGGCTGGCCAGCGGCCCCGGTGGCATCGGATTCCTGTCGCCGCACGGCTTGTTCGGTCTGGGTGGACTGGATTCGCTGACCCATGGCGTGTTCTGGAGTCTGTCGGTCAACGTGCTGGCCCTGATCTGGGTGTCGCGCAGCGAGGCCGAGAGCGCCAGTAGCGGCGATGGCGGCCGCCCGCTGACCCGGGCCGAACTGCGCGAAGTGGCGGCACGTCTGCTCGAAGGTGGGCGCGTGACCCAGTTGATGGGGCCCGAGGCGCTCGACGAGGCCGTCACCGCCGCCGATGACCAGGCCCTGAGCGCGGTCGAACTGGAGCTCTCGGCGCTGGTGGGAGCGGCTTCGGCCCGGTTGCTGCTGGACGCCGCCCGACGTGGCGCCCGCGGCGAGCTGCAGGCCATGACCCAGGTGGTCGGCGAGGCCCGCGAAGCGGTGTCCTTCAGCCACGCCATCCTCGACACCGCGCTGGCCAACCTCAGTCAGGGCATTGCCGTGGTCGACGGCGAGCTGCGGCTGGTGGCCTGGAATCAGCGTTACGAGGCACTGCTGGGCTATCCGCCCGGATTTCTGCAGGTGGGCCGTCCGGTGGCTGATCTGTTCCGCTACAACGCCGAGCGCGGTCTGCTGGGTGAGGGCAGTCTCGATGAACTGGTGCAGCGGCGTCTGGACTATCTGCGACAGCGTTCCGCCTATGTCTTCGAGCGCGACTGGCCCGATGGCACCGTTATCGAAATCCGCGGCAATCCCATCGCTGGCGGCGGTTTCGTCAGCACCTATACCGACATCAGCGCCTTCCGTCGGGCCGAATCGGATTTGAAGACTGCCAACGAGACCCTGGAAGCCAGGGTCGATTCGCGCACCCGCGAATTGCTGGCCGCCACCCAGGAGGCTGAGCGCGCCAATCAGGCCAAGACCCGCTTTCTGGCCGCAATCAGCCACGATCTGCTGCAGCCACTGAATGCCGCAAACCTGTTCACGCACGCCCTGGCCCAGCAGCTCAAGCATCCCGAATACCAGAGCAGCGTGCACAACATTGCCAGCGCGCTCGGCAGCACAGAAACCCTGCTGGCTGGTTTGCTGGATCTGTCCCGGCTGGACGCCGGCGGGCTGATGCCGCGGCCACGGCCGTTCCCGGCGCGGGAGCTGCTCGACACCCTGAGCACCGAATTCGGGCTGATGGCCAACGAGCGCGGATTGCGCCTGGTCATGGTGCCTTCCAGCCTGTGGCTGCACAGCGATCCGCAGCTGTTGCGGCGGGTACTGCAGAACTTCGTCGCCAACGCGCTGCGCTACACCCAGCGTGGCCAGGTACTGATCGGTCTGCGCCGACGCGGCATGCAGGCCGAATTTCTGGTCGGGGACACCGGTCCCGGCATCGCCGAGGCCGATCGCGAACGGGTGTTCGACGAATTCCAGCGCCTGCCTGCGGCGCGCGAGGCGGCACCGGAGGGGCTGGGATTGGGTCTGGCGATCGCGGCGCGCATCACCCGCTTGCTGGAGCTGCCGATGGTGCTGCAGAGCCGTCCCGGACGCGGCACCCTGATCGGCGTACGCGTGCCGCTCTGCGCGCCAGTGCCCCGGGTTGCAGCGCCAGCCTCGGCAATGCCACGGCCCATTGCCAGCGGGCGTCGGGTACTGCTGGTGGACAACGAGCCGGAGGGCGTGCGTGCACTGGCGGCGCTGCTCCAAACCTGGGGCATCGAGGTGCTCAGCGCCAACGACGGGCAGCAGGCCAGCGCCGTGCTGACGCAGGGCTCGGTCGACGCGTGGATCCTCGATTATCACCTCGACCGTGGCGATACCGGACTGGCCTTGCGGCAACGGCTGCGGGCCCAGTTTGGCGCCTGTCCGGCGGTTCTGGTCAGCGCCGATCATGGCCCGGAGCTGCGCACGCTGGCGGCCGAGCAGGAGATTCACCTGCTGCACAAGCCGATCAAGCCGCTGGCACTGCGCTCGCTGTTGTCGCGGCTCTGGGCCTGAGCCGGCAAGGTGCCCGTTTGGCGCATGTCCGATCGGGCAATGGTCCGGCGCGGCTCTGCAGCGTAGGATCGGCGCAACTTCGCTCAGCCCCGGACTCATGCGCCAAACCCTGATGTTGCTACTGCTCGCGCTCGGAGGTTGCGCGACCATGACTCAAGAATCCACATTGACCCGATCGGCGCCCAGCGCCCAGGAGCTGCGCAGCGACGATCTGCTCAGCGCCGGGCTGGGACTGGCGGGGCTGGCCGCTGCCAAACCGCCAGCAGTCAGCAACGATGCCGCCGGACGCCGGCGCCTGGCCTACTACGGCAACTGGCGCGGTATTGCCGATCTGTCGGCTGCTGGCGGCTATGGTCAGCTCTATGGTCATGTCCAGGCGGTGCCCGGCGTCGAAATCAGCACCTGGATCGGCGAAGTCGGCCTGTGGCAGCCGCATGGCGTGCTGCTGCAGATTCCAGACAGCTTTGATCCGCAGCGACCCTGTCTGGTGGTGGCGCCGGTATCGGGCTCGCGCGGGGTCTATGGCGCGCTGGCGACGGCCGGCGCTTGGGCGCTGTCGCACGGTTGTGCCGTGGTCTACACCGACAAGGGCGCCGGTACCGGTTTCTACGATCTGGACGCGGCCATCGGCCTGTCCATAGACGGCGAGCCGGTGGCGCCGGGTCCGAACGCCGGCTTCAATGCCGACGCCGCGCCGCCCTTCAGCTCGGAAGTCCGTGGCGTGGCCATCAAGCACGCCCATTCCAAGGACAATCCGGAAGCGCATTGGGGGCGCATGACCCTGTCGGCGGCGCGTTTCGCCCTGCTGCTGCTGGAGGACAAGTTCCCCGGGCACCGCTTCCGCGCCAGCAACACCCTGGTCATTGCTGCCAGCATCTCCAACGGCGCCGGCGCGGTGCTGCACGCGATCGAGCAGGATGACAGCGGGCTCATCGACGCGGTGGTCGCAGCCGCACCGCAGATCAGCGTCGAAGGCGTGCCGAGCCTGCTCGACTACGCCACCCAGGCGGCGCTGCTGGCGCCCTGCGCGCAGCTGCTGCCGGAGATGGCGGGCACGCCGCTGGCGCCCTATCTGGTACTGCGCAAGGCCGAGTTCGAGGCCCGTTGCGCCAGCCTGGCGGGCAGTGGCTGGGTCGCGGGAGCCGACACCGCAGCCCAGGCCCGATCGGCCTACGCACGCTTGCGCGCGCTCGGGTTTCCGCCGACGGCACTGGCCAACAATGCCACCAATATTGCCGCCGATATCTGGCGCGCGGTGGCTGTCACCTACGCCCAGAGCTACGCCCGCGCCGGCGCCGATGAGCAGCTGTGCGGCTATCGCTTCGCCATGGTCGATGCCCAGGGCCAGCCGCGCCCGGCAACTGCCGCCGACCGTGAGCAGTGGTTTGCAAGCTCCTCGGGCATCGCGCCCAGCGCCGGTGTGCAGATCATCGGTCCCAAGGGAGATCCCGCCGACCCGGCGCTGGCCGGCATCGGCTGCCTGCGCCAGGCCTACGATTCGGCAACACCGATCGGTGATCGCCTGCGTGGCGGCGAGCGCGAGCTGCGGGCGCTGGGCGTGTTGCCCGATCGACCCGTGGTCATCATTCATGGCCGCGAGGACGGCCTGATTCCGGTCGGGGCCACGGCCAGGCCCTATGTCGAATCCGCCCTGCGTCACGGCGCCAGCCAGCTCTCCTACTGGGAGATCGAACACGCCCAGCATTTCGACGCTTTCCTGATGCAGCCGGCCTACGCCGAGCGCCATGTGCCCTTGTTGCCGTACTTCTATCAGGCCCTGGATCAGGTCCACGCCAGACTGCAGGGCGGTCCGCCGCCAGCGCCGAGCCAGGTCGTGCGCAGCCAGCGCCGCGGCGCTGCAGCCGATGGCGGCGTACCTCCGTTGACCCCGGCCCATCTGGGGCAGGTCCGAGCCGATCCGGGCAGGGACGCGATCACCTTGCAGGGCGAGCGACTGGTGGTGCCGGACTGAGAGGCGGCGGGGTAGGGGGCAGGGTGCGCTGGCTTGCGGATCGGACGGGACACGGGACACGGGATCAGCGTGTCCCTGAGTTGGCGTCATTGCGAGGAACGGAGTGACGAAGCAATCCAGAATCTTGCGACCCGGTCTCTGGATTGCTTCGCTGCGCTCGCAATGACGCCGGATTTTCCCGTGCCCCGTGCCCCGAGTCCCGAGTGTTTGCCCGACACTGCGCACGGGCCCTGAACTGTAGGTTGGGCTAAGCGCAGCGTGCCCAACATTGGACGCTGGTGTTGGGCACGCTGCGCTTAGCCCAACCTACATCCGCGGCCACAAATCAACACGTCACGACATGGGTTCATGGGGAGCCACCTGTGTCTGCCCGACATTGCGCACGGGCCCCGAGCCAGAGTGTGAGGTAGCGCGGCTCCGGCGCGCGGCGAATCGGGATGTGCGCCAGGGCTGTTCGCGCCGGCGGCCGCGGCATGGCCTGCCGGGCGCCGCGCGCTTTTCATCGCTGCGCGCAGCCCAGGCTGCCGGGCGCGCGGACCCGGCCTACGTCATCGCTCCGACGTCGCTGTCGGTCAGACTCTGAACATTGAGGGACCTGCGATATGGGTTTATGGGGAGCGCAGCGAAGCAATCCCGACACACTGCCCCAGAAGCACTGGATTGCTTCGTCACTCCGTTCCTCGCAATGACGCCAGATCAGGGACATGCTGGTCCCAAGTCCCAAGTCCCGAGTCCCGAGTCCCGAGTCCCGAGTCCCGAGTCCCGATACAGGCCCGGCTCATTAATAGCCCGCCAACTCGTAGGCGATGCGCATCCATACGCCGTCCATGACCATCACCCAGGCGAAGACCAATGCCCCGAGCGCCAGCCACCACTGATTGCTGCTGAGCGGCGTGCGCTGCACCTTCAGTCCCAGCGTTTGATCCCAGGAGGTCAAACCGCTGTTGGAGAGCTTGCCGAAGGCAACTGCATAGGTGAACAGCACGAAGGGCGGAATCAGCAGGGCCTGTCCGGCCAACGCCACGCGGGTGGCGCGCTGCAGGGCGGTGGAAATGCCCGGCGCCGCGCCACGGCCGTTGACCACGCGCAAGCCGAGTAGCCACTTGCCCGGGGTATAGCCACTCAAGCCCAGCAGCAGGGCTTCCAGCGGCAAGGCCAGCACCAGCAGCACGATCAGCGCGGCAATCACCGACTGCTGCATCTCCTGCTCTGGCGTGGACAACAGCCAGACGCCGGTGCGAATGCCAATGATGCTGACCAGCGCCCAGCTGATACCGCCGAGCAGAGCCAGATCGATCTGCCGGGCGAAGAAGCGGCGCAGTGCTTCACCAGCCCGTTCCTGGCTCTGCGCGGTCAGTGCCTTGCGCTGGTCAGCCTTGAGCAGGCTTTCGGTCGCGGCCATCGCCTCGGCCTTGTGCGTGGACAGATCGGACCAGGCCGGACCCTTGCGATGCGCCGGGACCTCGTTGGCCTGGCTGCCGTCGCGCTTCTGGTTGTCGCGGGCGCGCGCAGTCTTGGCGGCAGGCTTGTTGCTGCTCTTGGCAACGCCGGGGCGCGACGTTGGCGGCTTGGGTGGCGCATCTGCAGCGCTGCCGCCCATGCCCAGCGCCCGCCGCAGCGGCACCCACTCGGCCTGGCGCAGGGTCCACACCAGATGCTGATCGCCGATTTTTCCCTGCTCGCGCATCTCCAGCAGCTGCGGTCGGGTCAACGGTCCAATGGCCCGACCTTCAGGATCTGCTACAAACCAGCCATCACCGCTTTCGATCATGGGATGCACCTGCGCCTGGATTCGTTGACCACTGCCAATACTGGACACACCGGCACTCGATCGCCAGTCTTGTGACATACAGTGCCGGAAACAGCGACGGCACACAGGCGCGAATGCGCCATCGCCCGCGCTATCCTTCGCCGATGAGCACCCCTTCGATTCAGGCCCGCTGGCTCGGGCGCCAGCCCTATGAGCCCATCTGGCGGGCGATGCAGGCCTATACCGACGCGCGCGACAGCGCCACGCCGGATGAGATCTGGCTGATGGACCATGAGCCAGTGTTCACCCTGGGACAGGCCGGCAAGCTCGAACATGTGCTCGCGCCCGGCGATATTCCGGTGATTCCGGTGGATCGCGGAGGTCAGGTGACCTATCACGGCCCAGGTCAGCTGGTGGCCTATCCACTTCTGGACCTGCGCCGACTTGGTCTGGGCGTGCGCGAGCTGGTGCAGCGACTGGAACAGGTGGGCATCGATCTGCTGGCGGAATTCGACATCGATGCGGAGCGCCGCGCCGGCGCGCCGGGTCTGTATGTCGCCGGGCGCAAGATCCTGGCCATCGGCATTCGGGTTCGTCGCGGCTGTACCTTTCATGGCATAGCACTCAATGCCGACCTTGATCTGGAGCCCTTTGGCCGCATCAATCCCTGTGGCTATCGGGGTCTGGAAGTCACCCAGATCGCCGATTTTCAGCCCACGCCGGCCCTGCCGGAGCTGGCATTACGTTATCTGCATCGATTCTGTGCGAGTTTTGGGCATGCCGCACTGCCGCAAATTGCCACGGATCTGCCGCAGCCCACGCCGGCCTGATCACTTTCGACCGGCGCCCAGCGTGTACGATTCATTCTGAAGTCACTGTCCCCGTCCCAGAGAAGTTCATGTCCCAACTGCAAGCTGACAAGACCATTCCGGCCCTGGTGGTGGGTGAAAAGCAACTCGGCGAGAGCAAGATCGCTCGCAATCCGGTCACTTTTGACCCGGACCGGCCGGCGCTGCGCAAGCCCAGCTGGATTCGTGTGCGCCTGCCGCAAGGCAATGCCGTCGAGCGGCTCAAGGCGAGTCTGCGCGCCAACCAGCTGGTGACCGTGTGCGAAGAGGCCTCGTGTCCGAACATCCACGAATGTTTCAGCAAGGGCACGGCGACCTTCATGATCCTGGGGGATATCTGCACCCGGCGCTGCGCCTTCTGCGATATCGGCCATGGCCGCCCGAAACCACCGGACGTCAATGAACCGGCCAATCTGGCCCGCACCATCCGCGACATGAATCTGCGCTATGTGGTCATCACCTCGGTCGATCGTGATGATCTGCGCGATGGTGGCGCTCAGCATTTTGTCGACTGCATCACTGCGGTCCGGGAACTCAGCCCGCAAATCGTGGTCGAGATACTGACGCCGGATTTTCGCGGCAAGGGCAGAATGGAGCGCGCGTTGGAGGTTTTCCTGGCGGGACCGCCCGATGTCTTCAACCACAATCTGGAGACGGTGCGCGAGCGCTATCGCGAAGTCCGCCCCGGCGCTGACTACGACTGGTCGCTCAAGCTGCTGCAGCGTTTCAAGGCCCAGCACCCGAGTGTACCGACCAAGTCCGGAATCATGCTGGGTCTGGGTGAAACCCTGGACGAAGTGCATCAGGCGCTGCGCGATCTGCGTGCCCACGATGTCGAGATGGTGACCATCGGCCAGTATCTGCAGCCCAGCGCCCACCATCACCCGGTGATCCGATACTGGACGCCGGAGGAATTCGAGGCCCTGCGCGTGTTCGGCGAGGAGTTGGGATTCAGCCACGTGGCCAGCGGGCCGCTGGTGCGTTCCTCCTACCACGCCGACCTGCAGGCGCACGCCGCGGGCGTGGTTGCTTGAGGCCGCGCCAGACAGCAACAAAATTCACAGACGGAGTCGATTCCGCGACTTCCGTCACTTGCTCCCGACTGGCGCCGGGAGCACTGTTGGCACCCTCAACTGGAGATTTGCGATGAAGTTTGCGAGGAGTGTGCTGGTCATCGCCTTGGGCTTGTCCCTGGCGCTGCCGCTGATGGCCAAGCCGAAGATGGTCAGCCTGACGGATCTTACGCCGACGCCCGAGCAGGGTGAGGCGGCCGATTGGGTGTCCAAGTATCTGACGCGCCTGCACTACGCCAGCAAACCGCTGGACGATGCGATGTCGCATGAGATTCTCAAGCGCTACATCGAGTCGCTGGACAGCGAGAAGGTGTTCTTTCTCAAATCCGACATCGATGGCTTTACCCAGCGCTATGCCGATTCGCTTGATGAGGCCATCGAGCAGCGTCAGCTGGAGCCGGTCTACGAGATCTACAAGACCTATCTGAAGCGCCTGCACGAACGTACCGAATACGCCCGCGGGCTGCTCAAGAAGGGTTTCGATTTCACCATCGACGAGGACTATGCCTACGATCGCAAGGACGCCGAATGGGCCAAGGATCGCGGCGAACTCGACGAGCACTGGCGTCAGCGCATCAAGAACGACTGGCTGCGTCTGAAACTGGCGGAGCGCAAGGACGACAAGATCGCCGAAACCCTGGACAAGCGCTATCGCGACTACATGACCCGGGTGGAGCAGCTGGATCGGCAGGATGTGTTCCAGAGCTTCCTCAACGCCTATGCCATGGCGATCGAGCCGCATACCAATTATCTCGGCCCCCGCGCCAGTGAGAATTTCGCCATTTCGATGCGCCTGTCGCTGGAAGGCATCGGCGCGGTGCTGCAGCGTGACGGTGAGTTTGTGGTCATCCGCTCGGTGGTCGAAGGCGGACCAGCCGCCATGGGCGGCAAGGTCAAGGTCGGTGACCGCATCGTGGCGGTCGGTCAGGCCAAGGACAAGCAGTTGACCGACGTGGTCGGCTGGCGCCTCGAGGACGTGGTCGATCTGATCCGCGGCCCCAAGGACACCGTGGTCAAGCTGGAAGTTCTGGCGGCGGAATCTGGTGTCGGCGGTCAGACCAACATCGTGGAAATCACCCGCGACAAGGTCAAGCTGGAAGAGCAGGCCGCCCACAAGAGCGTGATCGAGACCGGTGGCGAGAATCCCAGGCGCATCGGCGTGATCGAACTGCCGGCTTTCTATCTCGATTTTGCCGCCCGGGCGCGGGGTGATTCCGATTACCGCAGTTCCACCCGGGATGTGCGTCAGCTGCTGAGTGAGCTCGAGGCCGAGAAGGTCGACGGCATCCTCATCGATCTGCGCAACAACGGCGGTGGTTCGCTGACCGAAGCGACCGAGTTGACCGGTCTGTTCATCGACAAGGGTCCGGTGGTGCAGGTGCGGGATGGTCGCGGCCGGGTACAGGTCGAGTCCGACACCGATTCCGGTGTGGTCTACAAGGGGCCTGTGGCGGTGCTGGTCAACCGCGCCTCAGCCTCGGCCTCGGAGATCTTTGCCGCCGCCATCCAGGATTACGGCCGCGGTCTGATCATCGGTGAGCCGACCTTCGGCAAGGGCACCGTGCAACAGCTGGTGGATCTGGACTACATCGCCAACAAGGACTCGGCCGAACTGGGGCAGCTGAAGTTGACGATGGCGCAGTTCTTCCGCATCGATGGCGGGTCCACCCAGCACAAGGGTGTGGTGCCGGATCTGGCCTTTCCGGTGACCCTGGATGCCTCCGACTATGGCGAGTCCACCTATGACAATGCCCTGCCGTGGACCAAGATTGCAGCCGCCCGCTATTCCCCGGTGGGCAGCTTCGAACGCTTGGTGCCATTGCTGGAAACGCGTCATGAGGCCCGCATCGAGCACGATCCCGAATTTGGTTTCCTGCGCGAGGACATCGCCCAGTATCGCGAGTCGCGCGCGCGCAAGTCGATCTCGCTGAACCTGGCCAAGCGCGAAGCCGAGCGCAAGGCCGACGAGAAGCGCATTGCCGAACGTGCGGCGGCCCGTGGCGAAGCCGATGCCAAGCTCGCGGCCAGGCTGGATGATGGTCTGAACCCCGGTGAGCGCGGTACCCAGGATCTGCTGGATCCGGAAGCCGACAAGGACGAAAAGAAGGATGTACTGCTGTCGGAGGGCGCCGCCGTATTGGCCGACGTCATCGAATTGCTGCACGACAATCCGCGCATCGCTGATGTCGGCGCTACGCCGGTCAAGGCAGGCTTGCCGCCGCCTCCTGGCACCTGATAGCCCACCGCGGTACAACTAGTGACGCAAGGGCCGGCCTATGTGCCGGCCTTTGTGCGTTTAAGCGCTGGTAGAGTCTCGCTTCAGGCGAGACAATGCGACTCAAGACGACCACGCCAGAGGGGGCACTTCATGCGGCTAGGGGATCGATCGGCGGTGGCCGCGGGGCAATCCCTGGGCCGTCTGCGGCTCACGGTGCAACTGGGCTTGCTGGCCCTGGCGGCCATGATCTGGGCTCCAGCCGCGCTGGCGCAGGCGACTTGCACCTGGAATCTGAATTCTTCCGGACTCTGGGACGACCCGGCCAACTGGGACGGATGCTCCGGCGGCAATGGCACGCCCGCAGGTACGCCCGGACCGGCCGATGACGCGATCCTGAGCGTGGCGACGCCCTTTGCTGACGTCGATCTTGGTGCGAGCCCACACACCGTCTCCGGATTGTCCCTGCAGGCCGGACAGCTGACTGGCTCGGGCAATCTGACAGTCACGACCCAGTTGGACTGGTCCGGCGGATCGATCTCGGCGGTGCCGGCGTCGGGTGCGCTCCTGCAGCTGCCGCCGGGTTCGGCGGCGACGGTCAGTTTGAATGATCAGAGTCCGACGGTTTCGCTTTCGCAGCGGAATCTGCTCAATCAGGGCACCTTTCTGGTCACTGCCACCGGCACCTCTTTGGCCGTGTTCAGCCTGGATCAATCCAGCATCGACAATCAGGGCAGTTTCGAATTGCGTAATAACAGCTCGCAACCCTTGCAGCTGGCTTGCGTCAGCCTCGATTGCGGCACCTTCGCCAATCGCGCATCGGGCACCTTGCTGCTGAACGATCTTGCGGGATCGATAGCGATCGATGCGCAGCTCACGGCACTCAACAACGACGGCCTCGTGGAATTGCTCGGCGGTTGTGCATCGATAGACGCGCCAGGCACTGACACCGGCACTTTCCGCTATTCCGGTCCGTGCGCGTTGGCTTTCGCGACCCGGCCCGGCAGCGAGCGAATCTTCGAATCCAGCGTGGTCCTGGATGAACAGGGCGGCACCAACCTGCTGCTGGAAGGTCGATTGCGCGTCAACGGCGCCTCTCGTTCCTTCCTGACGCTGGAAATCGGCGCCAACGGCACGCTCCATGGCCCGGCTGCCATCAGCTTTGACGGTTTCACGCGCTGGCATGGGGTGATTGAAGGCACGGGTCTGGCCGAGACCGTCACTGTGGGCAGCGGCGGCTCGCTGGAGACGGGGAGCGGCCCTGGTACCTTTCCTCCCGACACACCGACCCTACGCTCTCGATCGCTGGTCAACGACGGAATATTTGCCGTCCAGTACAGCCTGCTGTCGCTGGATGCGAGTCCGCAGATTCTCAACAACGCCTCGATGACACTGGCGGCGTCGCCCAACCTGGGCGCCGGAATCGGATGTACCTCGCCACCCATCTGCGGCAACCTCATCAATACCGGATCGATCTCCGTCTTCTCCAATGGCTTCAATCTGGGCCCGAGTGTTGCCCTGGCGCCGGATCTGGTCTTCGACAATCAGGGGCTCATCGACGTCAGCACTGGCGTCCTCGACCTGAACGCGAACTTCAGCGCGCAAGCGGGTTCCTCGCTGCTGGTGCAACTCGCGGGCATCGCCAATCGCGGGGCCGGCCCTTTGGTACTGGCCGCAGGAACGCTGACGGGAGATGGCGTGATACGGGCCGATGTCCAGGTCGACAGCGTAGACATCGCGCCCGGCGTGGGTCCGGGGGGTCTGACCATCAACGGCAGTTTCAGTGCGACGGCCAATACCACCTACAGCATGGAAATCGGCGGGGTGGCGCCGCCGCAGCAGGCCAGCAGCTCGCACCAGAAGCTGCCGCCGGCACAGTACGACCGCCTGACGGTTTCCGGTCCAGCGCTGCTGGATGGCACCGTCAATGTGTTGGACATCGGCTACACCCCGAACCTGAGTGATGTATTCACGCTGTTTGCCTATGCCAACTTCAGTGGCTCGCTTGGTCTGGGCGCCAATCCACATTCCGGATTTGCCCTGGATCTCGGCGCCACACGGACGCGGTTTTCCACCGGCGTGCTGGTGGTTTGCGAGTGGATCACGGGCGGCGCCACCAATGACTGGACCGACCCCTTGAACTGGAGCAACTGCTCGTCTGGCGTGGGCCCGGGACCTGGTCCGGTCGGAACGCCGGGTGCCGTGGACCGGGCGCTGATTGCCAGCGGCAATGTCAATCTGGATGTACCGGTCGTCGTTGACGCGCTGGAATTCACGGGTGGCCTCCTGGGCGGGCCCAACAACCTGACGGTGAGCAGCGAGTTCGTCTGGACCGGCGGCACTGCCGCCGGACCGGGCGGATCAGAGCTGGTTCTGGATTCGGCCTCTATCGGCCTGTTGTCCGGTGCGCAGAAGGTGCTCGACGGTCGCGCTCTGCGTATCGGCGGGGCAACCACCTGGACCACCGGATTGATCGAACTGGCCAACGCTGGCTTGATCATCATCGATGCCAGTGGCGGCCTGATCACCCGACCGAGCGCCGCGCCCGAACAGATCTTCGGCAGCGGGACCGGAACGGCGCAAGTCGTCAACGACGGCGCCATCGTCAAGCAAGGCTTCGGTATCTCCGGTATTGCCGAAAACGTGGAATATGTCGGATCTGGCTTGGTGACCGTCGATCAGGGCGAGTTCTTCATCTCGGCAGCGTCCCCCAGTCCATTTGACGGCACCTACGTCAGCAACCTCGGCACGCTGCGCTTCAACGGCGCCAGTCGCAGTTTCAGTCCCAGTGCCAGCCTCGGTGGCGCCGGGATCATTGCCTTCGGCGACACCGGGGGCATGCCCAGCATCAACCAGGTTGACGCTTGCCTCGGCAGCCCCGCCAATGTCCGGGTCGAGAATTCCGAAGTCTCGTTCAACTGCGCCTCTCCGACTGCACTCGACTACCTGAATCTGGCCCACACGGGCTCGATCGTGGAGGGCAGCAGCGCGATCTCGGTCGTCGGCCAGCTGGAATGGAACCACGGTCTGATTCGGGGCACAGCGCCAGGTCAGACCTTTGAACTGGCGCCCGGCGCGACCGGATCGCTCGCCTATCTGTTGGGACCGGGTTTCCCTCGAACGCTCAACAATCGGCAGTTCAACAACCACGGAGACCTCTACTGGGTGGGCGAGAACGCTCTGTCGCTGCAAGCGGGCGCGGTGCTGAGCAATGAGGCCGATGGATTGCTCACCATCCTGCTGCAGCCTGGACTCGATACCAATCTGAACTGGGATCTCTCGGCAGGTACAAAACTGATCAATCTGGGCGACATCAGTGTCAACTCGGTGCGCCGATTCAGTATCGCCGCTCCCTTCGACAATGCTGGCGTGGTCAACGCCAACACCGGTGATACCGTCGTTCTTTCCGGGGGCAGTGACACCGGCAGCTATTTCATCGGGGCGGGCGCACGCCAGATTTTCCGAACCTCGCAGGCGGTTCGCAATCTGTCCTCGGGCAGTTCCGTGAGCGGCGCCGGTGCATTTGTCGTCGAGCAGTCGGCGCAGGTCCTGATCGACAACATCCCGTTCACGCCGGCCGAAGTCGAGATCGGCAATCTCGCCTTACTGACGATCAATGCGCCCTCTGCGGTGGCCATCCCCGATTGGCGCCTTTACGGTGGCAGGGTGACTGGCAATGCCGATCTTGTCGCGAACAATTCCCTTGATTGGACAGGCGGTACGATCGCCAGTACAGAACCCAGTCCCCAGCTGTTCACGATCGCGCCTGGCGCCAACATGTTCATCAATAGCGTGCCGCTCATGCTCAGATCGTCGATGGCCGACAGCCGTGCGCCTGCAGGTGTGGTGCCATGGCGACTCAGTCAACGAGAGTTGCAGATACTTGGCAGCGCCGACTGGATCGAGGGTGAGATCACGGTTCTGCCGAACGACTATGGACGTGTGTCCGTGGCGTCGGTCGGGACACTGACCATGATTGACCCCATGGGCGCTGCGTTCTTCGGCTGTACGGCCGTTCCCTGTACCGCAGAACTCGATGTCTCGGGAACTCTGCGCCAGCTGGGTCCGGGGTCGTTTTTCGAGACGACCGCACCAGCCACCGTCAGCGGCTCGGTACTGGTAGATTCCGGACAGCTGCTGTTGACCGACGTAGCGCAATCGGGTGGCGTGATCGCCATTGCGTCCGGATCAGGTCTGGACGTAAGCACCCTCACCATCAACGGCGGCGTTCTGGCGGGTGATGGTACGCTGACCGGTAGCGTCGTCAATGCCGCGGGAAGCGTAGAGCCCGGATCTCCATTGGGCGTGCTGTCGATCATCGGCAGCTACACCCAGGGTGCGGCAGGCAATCTGGGCATTGAGATTGCCGGCCTGAATCAGGGCGTTGATGCCGATTACCTGTTCGTGTCGAACACTGCCACGATCGATGGCACGGTCACCTTGAGCGACGCCGGATTTACGCCGATCCCGCCGCAAACCTACGCTTTCCTGAATTCGGATCTGGCGATTTCCGGTACCTTCGCCACCGCTTCCATCCCCTATTCGGGATACGAAATCACCTACACGATCAACGATGCCATCCTGTCGCCGTTGGCAGGGCCGCTGACGGTCAATTCCATCGCCGATCCCGGTACCGGGACCTGTGATGTCACCGAGTGCACCTTGCGCGAGGCCATCGATCAGGCCAACAGCACGCCGGGTGCGGACATCATCGAGTTCGCCATACCCGGTGGTTCCTGCGTGGGTGCCGGTGGCGCCTGTGTCATCGTACCGAGCACGCCGCTGCCGCAGATCACGGACAGTGTGATCATCGATGGCTACACCCAGACTGGTGCCGCGCCAAACTCCAACCTGCCGAGTTCAGGGTTGGGCAGCAATGCCGTGCTGCAGATAGAAATAGACGGCAATCTGACCAGTGCCGCCAGTGGCCTCGTGATCAATGCACCGAGTTCGATCGTGACCCTGGCAGGACTTTCCATCCACAGCTTCCTTGGCAATGTGGTCACTCTGGGCCCAGGAGACTCCAGTTATCGCCTGATCGGCAACTACATCGGCTTGCGCGCCGATGGCACTGCGCCGGCACTCACGCCGGGCACCGGTGTGTCGATCCAGGGCGGAAGCACCCTTGTCGGTGATTCGACCGCTGCCGGCATGAACGTCATCAGCGGCAATCAGCAGCAGGGCATTGCCATCAGCAACATTCCCCTGTTGGCTGCCGCCGTGGTCCGTGGCAATCTGATCGGTACCGATCCCACGGGTCTGCTGCCGCGGCCGAACGGCCTGCAAGGCATCATCGCGACCACGCCCAGCCGCCTGCAGGGCATCTTCATCGGTGGCAATCAGCCGGACGACCGCAATGTCATCAGCGGCAACGTCCAGGACGGCATCCGTTTCGATTGCTCCGCGACTGGCGACATCTGCTTCGATGGTGCGCGCGTCACCGGCAATTTCATCGGCCCGGCAGCCGATGCGACGCCGATGGGCAATGGTGGTCATGGCGTCAATCTGGCATCGATGATCGACGGTCGCGTCTACATCGGTGGCCCGACGCCGGGTGAAGGCAATCTCATCGCCTTCAATGGCGGCAACGGCATCAGCGCAACTTTTGGCGGCACTGGCAGAGGCACTTTCCAGCGCAACGAGATTCTCGGTAACACCGGAATTGCCATCGACCTGGGTGCCGATGGGCGCACTGCAAACGACGCCGGCGATCCGGACCTTGGCCCCAATGGTTTGCTCAATTTCCCCTATTTCACCGGTTACGTGCTGGCAGGAACGGGTGACTCGGCCGATTTCGATGTGCTGCTCGACACCCCGGACGTCAGCGGCAACTACCCTGCCGAAGTGGATCTTTACCTGGCCATCGAGGACGAGCCGGGCGTGTACCTCGGCAGCATGAACTGCTTCGTGGCGAACTCGCCCTGCAGCGCCACCGTGAACTTCCCGCCCGGCGTGATCCTGACGCCGGACGATGTCGTGCTGGGTATTGTGGTTGACGGCTTCGGCAAGACTTCGGAGGCGAGTTTCTATGCCACCTCGGCGGCCATCGTGGGCGACAACCCCGATCCCTCCGACGTCGGTACGCCCTACGATGTGGACGTGGAGATCACCAGCACGGACCCCTTCGCGCCGGTGGGCGATGTCGCCGTTGATGATGGGGTCGGCAACATGTGTCTGGCCACATTGAGCAACGCCGGCGGTGGCGTGGCCACGGGTACCTGCCAGTTGCCGACGACCGGACCGGCCGCGACCGTGCTGAGCCTGACGGCGAACTATGTTGCAGGGCCGGCCCCTTTCACCGACAGTTCGGCCAGCGAAGGTCACACCGTCAACGCATTGCCACAGCCGCCGGTGATCTCGCTGATCAGCCCGGCAGCAGGTCCGGCGACGGGCGGAAGTACCGTGACCATCACCGGATCGAATTTTGTCGTCGGTGCCACCAGTTTCGATTTCGGCGCCAATCCGGGGTTGGCGGTCAACTGCGTGTCTACCCGCCTGTGCACGGTGAATGCGCCGGCCGGCACCGGCATTGTCGATGTCCGCGCGACCACCAGTGCGGGCCGCAGCGTCAATACCCGGGCCGACGACTTCAGCTACCGCGCTGGGCCGCCGTTGCTCTGCACCAATCTGGTCTCGGTCGGCAGCTTCCCGGCAGGCATCAGCCCCTATGCCATGGCCGCCGGCGATTTCAATGGTGATGGCAGCAAGGACGTGGCCGTGGTCAACAACGATATTTCAGGCACGGTTTCGGTGCTGCTGGGCAACGGAGCAGGTGGATTCGGCGCTGCAAGCAGCTTCGCCGTGGCTCCCTTCCCGCGCAGCGTCGCCGTGGGTGATTTCAACGATGACGGCGTCGATGATCTGGCGGTGGCGAACTACGGTGCGACCACGGTGTCGATCTTGATCGGCAACGGCAGTGGTGGGTTTGCGCCCGCCAGCAATGTGCTTGCCGGACTGGGGCCGCACGCGGTGGCGGTCGGTGATTTCAACGGCGACGGCAAGGCCGATCTGGCGGTGGCCCTGCTGGATGCCGACAGTCTGGCCATCTTGCTCGGCGATGGTGCCGGCGGCTTTGGCCCGCCCGCGACCTACCCGTCGCTGCGCTCGACTTCGCTCGGCATCAGTGATTTCGATCAGGATGGCAGCAGCGATATCGCGCTCGGCAATCAACTGATGGATGACGCCGCCGTGCTTCTGGGTACCGGCACCGGGGCCTTCGGCGTGCCGGCCGAGGTACCCGTCGGCGCCAATCCCGTTGCGCTCGCCGTCGGCGATTTCGATGGCGACGGTTTCTCCGATCTGGCGGTGGCCAACCGCGGCAGCAACACGGTGTCAGTGCTGATCGCTGGCAGCAGCGGCGCTTTCACGGTGGCGACCAACTACCCCGTCGGCAGCCAGCCGGTATCCATCGACATCGGTGATTTCGACGGCGACGGCCTGGACGATCTGGCGGTCGCGAATTTCGGTTCCAACGATGTCTCTCTGCTGCCGGGCACCGGATCGGGGAGCTTCGGGACGGCGATCAGTGTTCCCGTGGGCACTTTCCCCAGCAGCGTGCTGGTCGGTGACTTCGATGCCAGTGGTCAGCCCTATCTGCTGGTGGCGGTCGACTTCGCCGACATCGTGTCCCTGCGTAACGCTGGCTGTCCGCCGACGATCACATCTGTCTCGCCTGCCAGCGGACCTGAGAGCGGGGGAACGGTGGTCACCATCGATGGCAGCGATTTCGTGGTGGGCGCCACCAGCTTCAACTTTGGACCCAATCCGGCAACGGCCGTGAGCTGCTCATCCACCCTGCAGTGCACCGCCACCAGCCCGGCGGGTAGCGGTGTAGTCGATGTCATCGCCACGACTCTGGCCGGTGCCAGTGCCAACACCACCGCCGACGACTTCACCTACACTGCCGCGACCAGCACGCTCATCGTCAGCATCGATCCGGAACCCAGTGTGGTCGGCCAGCCCTACACGGTCATCGCCGAGGTCACTCAGGGCGGCATGCCGGTAGTCGCAGGCTCGGTGTTGATCCGTCAGCTTAGTGATGGCAGCAGTTGCAGCTACTCGCTGAAGACCGGTGGTGGGTGTCAGCTGGTGTCCAACAGCGCCATCACCACCGCAGTGCGGGCTTTCTATTCCGGTGCCGGGAGTCTGAGTCCCAGTGTTTCGCCGATCGTGACCCACGTGGTCAACCGCGCGCCGACCGAGATCCTGATCAGCAGCGACACGCCGGATCCGTCGACCGTAGGCCAGGAGATAGCGGTAACGGTGGAAGTCGCTGCTCTGGCGCCGGGCGCAGGCACGCCCACGGGGCAGATCCTGGTGACTGATGGTTCGGCCAGTTGTGGCCTTACCCTGCCCACGCTGAGTTGCAGCTTCGTGCCCAAGGCGCTGGGTGCGGCCACCTTGGAGGCGCGCTATCTGGGTGATGCCAACTTCGCTCCCAGCACCGACACGGAGGCCCACACCGTGACCGTCAACGGTGCAGATCTCTCCATCATCAAGCGCAATGGCTTGCGCATCCTGCCGGCTGGTCAACCCTCCACCTATGTACTGCTGGTCAGCAATGCCGGACCGGACAATGTGCAGGGTGCGCGCGTGACCGACATCCTGCCGCCGCAGCTCAGCAACGCCTCCTGGACCTGCACCGGCACCGGCGGGGCGGTTTGTCCCGCCAGCGGTACAGGCACTGTCGATGCGCTGGTCAACCTGCCCTCGGGCTCCAGCCTGACCTTCCTGCTGACGGTCACGGCCCAGGCCAACCCGGAGCAGATCGTGACCAACCGGGCGACCGTGACACCGCCCGGCAACTCGACGGATCCGGTGCTCGGCAACAACGAGAGCAGCGACACCGATCCGATCGGCGTGTTCGGAGACGGCCTGGAAGACGAGAACGACTAGGGCATGGGCGTCCGCCGCAAATCGCATCACACCACCACGCGGGTCGTGGTTCCCACCGGCGGGCCGGCGCCCAGAGATCCGGCCTGCCTGGTGGTGGTCAATGGTGCTCAGTTGGGTCTCGAAGCCAGGATTGCCGACCAGCCGCTGCTGATCGGGCGTGCCGACGATGCCGGACTCACGATCCGCAACACCAGCGTGTCCCGGCGCCATTGCTGGATAGTCCGCGATGGCGATGGCTATGTCGTCGAGGATCTGGGATCGACCAACGGCGTCTTCGTCAATGGCCAGAAAGTGCAGCGCCTGGGCTTGCGCGATGGTGACCGACTGCGAGTAGGGCACTGTGAGCTCAAGTTCTTCGGCGAGGGCAGTGCCGAGGCCAGCTATCACCGGGAGTTGCTCAATCAGGCCGTATTCGATGCGCTGACCGGCTTCTACAATCGGCGTCAGTCACGTGAAATGCTGGAACACGCCTTTGATCGTGGCCGCAACGATCCCGGCAGTCTGCGGCTGATGATTCTGGATCTGGATCACTTCAAGCCGGTCAACGACCAGCACGGGCATCTCGCCGGTGACCGTGTGCTGGCCGGTTTCGCGGCGCTGGTCAAGCGCGAGCTCGACCCGGAAACCGTGTCCGGGCGTCTGGGCGGCGAAGAGTTCGTGGTCTTCAGCTCGCATCTGCCGATGTCCGAATTCTGCGCATTGGCCGAGCGTTTGCGCGCAACGCTGCAGGCCACCGCGCTGCCGATCGATGACGGCAGCGTACGCATCACGGTGAGTATCGGCATCGCCCAGCAAAGCCCCGACATGCGCGCGGCGGCCGACTTGTTGCGCGCTGCCGACGGCGCGCTGTACAAGGCCAAGCTGGGCGGGCGCAACCGGATTGTGGTGGGGGACTAGTCCAGCCCACGCCAACGCGACATCCGCGTGGCCAGCAGGCGTTCGACGATGGCATAGGCCCTGGCATCGGCCGGTCCGCGCGCATCCGGTCCGCGCCCTTTCTGGTGGTTGCAGCGGGCACAGGCCAGGGCCAGATTGCGCGGATCGTCGGCGGACTCGACCCGCTGCACCAGAGCCGCCGCCTGGCTGCGACCGAACCAGGAGCGGGGGACAATGTGTTCCAGCGTGGTCCCGGGCCAGGGCTTGCCAGCGGCCGTGATGCCGATGCGGCTGCGGCAATGCAGGCAGCCGGTCTGCCAGTGTCCGTCCAGCAAGGCGGCGCGACTGTCGCTGCGCGCTGCCAGCAACATCAATGCATGCAAGCGAGTCGCCACCGCGGCGTGCCGCCTTCAGGCTTCGCCGCAACTGCTGACGTCTGCCTGCTGCAACCATCGCAGTGTCTGCTGACTCAGCTTCAGGGCCAGATCGCGCAGGCTGGCGACGGCCCCGGCCACGCCTGCAGGCAGGTCGGCAGCCTCGACCGTGATCAGGCCGGAACTGGCCAGCACCTGGGCATTCCGACTGCAGATCAGACGTAAATTGAGGGCCGCGCGGGCGCTCAGACCGGCGCCGTCGTCGTGCAGTTCAAAGGCCCGCAATTCCCCGCTCAGACGCAGTGGCAATCGATGGGTCTGTGCCGATTGCGCCACCGCCGGAACCAGCTCCGCGGCTTCGATGGTCCGTACCAGCAGATCCTGCAGCAGGATCGGCAGCGGCGCAGTCCAGCGGGCGCCGGTCATGATCTGCACTTCGCCGTCGCCACGAATCACCACTACATCGACACCATCCAGGGGCGCGATTGCACGCGGTACATCCACCAGCAGCGCCAGTGGTAACTGCCGCTCGGCGCGCTGGGCCAGCGCATCCGGCAGTGTGTACTGGGCCTGCTCGCTGGCCTTGGGCAGCACGCCCGAAAGGCATCCACCCAGACTGAGCAGAAGGCCGGACAACAGGGCGGCGCGTAGCGTGTTCATTGAGGACGGTACTCCCGTGGGCGGTCGCGCTGCAGCAGATAGTCGGTGGGTGCGGTTTCCAGGCGCGTGCTGATGCGGTTCATGCTCGCCGCCAGCTGCCTCAGTTCCTCGAGCGTGGCGGTCAGCTCGGGCATGCCCTGTTGCGCGAACTGATCCAGCTGGGCGCTGTTGCGCGCCAGCAGGTCCTCGACCCGGGCCGAGAGTTCCCGCAGCGACGTCAGCGTCAGGCGCAGATCATCCGCGGCCGGGGCCAGATCCTCGCGCAACATCAGATCGGTCCGCGCCAGCGTCTCGCTGCTCTGACGTGCCAGATCCTGAAAGGCCGCAGAGGCGTCACTGAGGTCGGCGAAAGCCTTGTCGGCGCGTCGAAGCGCGCTACTCAGATCTGCCTTGTCCTGATCGATCTGGGCCGCGATCGACTCCACGTGCGCCAGCGTCTGGGTGACGCTCTGCGCATTCTCGTCGCTGAGCATCTGCGTGACCCGGCCCAGGGCCTCGTTGAAGCGCACCAGTACGTCGCCGCCATCGGTCATGAACTTCTGGAAGGCGCTGGGCTTGGCCTCGATGAGCCCCACCTCACCTGGCGCCGGGGGCTCCAACGGCGGCGATTCCGGGTCGCCCGCCACCAGCTCGATGATGGCCACGCCGGTCAGACCGGTGTAGGTCAGACGGGCGCTGGTGTCGGTGCGGATCGGCGTGTCGGCGCCGACGCGGATGCGCGCCAGCACCCGCGCCGCGTCTTCGCGGTCCAGCGACAAACGCCGCACTTCACCCACCTGGATGCCGTTGAAATTGACCGCCGCACCCTTGGTCAGGCCGGTCACGGTTTCGTGGAAGACCACGTCGTACTCGTCGAATTCGGCGTCGAGATTGACCTTGGCCACCCACAGGCCGAAGAACATGGCGCCGATCAGAGTCAGCAGCACGAAGGCGCCGATCAGGACGTGATGAGCTTTGGTTTCCATGGTCGCGCAGCTACTCCGGTCTCGGGGGCTGGCAGCCAGTGGGCCAGAACGATCGTTGAACGGGTGTCATCAGCTGTCAGCCTTGAGTTGTTCGGATTGAGTGTAGGCCATACGCCCGCGCGGTCCCTGAAAGCATTCGCGGATCCAGGGCTGGTCCAGTTCCTGAATCACCGCCGGCTTGTCGACCGCGATCACGTGGCGGTCAGCCAGAACCGCCACGCGCTCGCAGATGCGATAGACGCTGTCCAGATCATGGGTGATCAGGATCACGGTCAGATGCAGCGCCTGGTGCAGGGTGACGACCAGTTCGTCGAAGGCGGCCGCACCGATGGGGTCGAGGCCGGAGGTGGGTTCATCGAAGAACAGGATTTCCGGATCCAGCGCCAATGCGCGGGCCAGCCCGGCGCGCTTGCGCATACCGCCCGAGAGTGTTTCCGGATACTTGTTGGCGGCGTCTGGCGGCAGTCCTACCAGGGCAATCTTGAGGCGCGCCAGTTCGCTGATGAAGTGCTCGTCCAGCGCCGTGTGTTCCTTCAGCGGCACCATCACGTTTTCGAGCACGGTCAGCGAGGAAAACAGCGCGCCGTCCTGGAACATCACGCCCACCCGGCGTTCCAGCGCATGCCTTTCACTGTCGTCCAGTGTTGCCATCTCCTGGCCAAACCACCAGATGCGCCCCGCTCGATAGGGCTGCAGGCCGAGGATCGAACGCATCAGCACGCTCTTGCCGGCGCCCGAGCCGCCGATGATTCCCAGCACCTCGCCCTTGAGGATGTCGAGGTCCAGATCCTTGTGCACCACCTGCTCGCCGAACTGGTTGCACAATCCGCGTACGCTCATGACCACGTCTGTCGTCACCAGCCGAGCTCCATGAAGAAGATGGCGGCAATGGCATCGACCAGGATCACCAGAAAGATCGACTGAACCACCGAGGAGGTGGTGTGCCGGCCCACCGATTCGGCGCTGGCCTGCACCTTGAGGCCTTCCAGGCAACCGACCAGGGCGATGATCACGGCAAACAGCGGCGCTTTTGACAGGCCCACCAACAGATGCCGCAATTCGGCGGTTTCCTGCATGCGGGCCAGGAACAGGCCGGGCGAGATGCCAAGCTCGGTGCCACCCACCAGGGCACCACCGAGGATGCCTGCCAGCACCGCGAGAAAGCTCAACACCGGCAGCATGATCAGCAACGCGAGCAGCCGCGGGATGACCAGCAGTTCGAGCGGATCCAGCCCCAGTGCCCGGATCGCATCGATTTCCTCACGGGCCCGCATCATGCCGATTTCTGCCGTGTAGGCGCTGCCCGAACGTCCAGCGATCATGATTGCCGTCAGCAACACGCCGAATTCGCGCATGAAGGAAAAGCTGACCAGTTCCACGGTGAACACCTGGGCGCCGAAGTCCGCGAGCACCGTGGCCCCGAGAAAGGCGACCACGGCGCCCACCAGAAAGCTCAGCAGACAGACGATCGGAACGGCGTCCAGACCGGCGCGTTCCATATGGTGCACGGCGCTGGTCCAGCGCAAGCGCTGGCGACCGGCCACGATCGCCAGAATGGTGATCAGCGTCTGCCCGCCGAAGCCCAGCAACAACGTGAACTGACGCCAGGCGAACTCGACCGCGGCGCCGGTCCGCTCGAGCATGGGCTGGATGCCGGTGGGCTTGCGCTGTCGGGTTCTGGGCGCGGCGATACGTTCGCCGACCAGATTCAGCAACTCGCCGTCGGCGGGGCGCAGACCTTCGAACTCCGGCCACGGCATGCTCCCCAGCCAGCGCTGCACCAGCAGCAGCGCGCCAGCCGTGTCGAGTGCGGTCAGCTCGCTGGCGTCCACGCGCGCCGGCCGTGGGCCTGCTGCCGCCGTCAGTCCCTGCGAACGGCGCTCGGCTGCGGGCAGGCCGGCGACCGTCCAGTCTCCGCGCAATCGCAGTACCGACTGCTCGTCCGTCTGGTCCAGACTGTAATCAGCTTGCGCCATGGAGCGATCCGCGAGGGGATTTTGTCAGCGTACCACCAGCACCGGCAGTTCCCCGTGGGTCAGCACCTTTTGCGTTTCACTGCCGAGAATCATCGCGCTGAGGCCGCGCCTTCCGTGCGAGGACATGCAGATCAGATCACAGCCGCGTTCGGCCGCTGTCGCCAGGATCAGCCGGTAAGGGTGACTGTCGATGCCGTGACTGACCTCAAAGGGAACGCCAGCCTGGGTGCAGGCTTCGGCGAAGTCCTTGAACACCACTTCGGCCTCCACGGCAGCCTGGCGCTCGTATTCTTCCTTGGACGGGAACTGGTACACCGGCACCATCGCATCCACCGGCGGAATGTACTCCGGCACAGCGTACACGCCGGTCAGCCGGGCACCGACTTTCACGGCCAGCGCAACGGCGGCAGCGACAGCCTTCTTGGCCAGGTCGGAGCCATCGGTCGGGACCAGAATGTGGCTATACATGGCAGTGCTCCTCAGCCGTCGGACAGAGCCTCATGTTACCGACTTTCACCAAAGGCGGAGATTGAGCCCGGTCAAGAGGCGCGGTTCTGCGCCTGCCACGCGGCCAGCACCTCGGCCTCGCGCTCACGCTTGATGCCGGCCCGCAGCGTGCCCTGTGGTTCCGGCGTCTGGGCATGAAACCAGCTCAGGGTGTCCGCAGCGGTCGTGGCCAGCGGCCGGAAGCTGAGTCCGGCATCGAGCGCGCGCTGGATGCTGACCCGGGCAAAGCCCGCCGATTCGCCCTGGCCCGGCACCCATACCGGCATGTCACCCCAGGGTGCGACCTGCTGCTTCTCCAGAAACTCGGTCGGTACGAAGTGCAGACGGGCGCCGGCCGTGGTCACGGCGCGGATGCCGTAGAGCATGGCCGCAACCGACATCTCGTAATCCGGCCCGGTGGCATTGTAGATGCCATAACGACGCGCCTCGGCCATGCGGATGGTCCATTCCGCCAGATCACGGGCATCGATGAACTGCACCGGGTCGGCGCCGTTCGCCGACGGCGCCAGCACATCGCCGCCGGCCTCGATGCGCAGCGGCCAGTAGCTGAAGCGATCGGTTTCATCGCCCGGGCCGACGATCAGCCCGGGACGGATGATGGTGGTCCGCTCCTTGAAGTACTGCTGCGCCTGGGCCTCACTGGCCGCCTTCATCGGCCCGTACAGCGCCATGTTCGCCATCAGGCTGTCGCGGGTCTCCTTGAGGACGTCCTCGCCCTCGTATACGGCGAGCTTTGTGGTTTCGTCCATGCCCGGCTTGCTGGTGTCGGCGTACACCGAAATGGTCGAGATGAAGATGTACTGGTCGACCTGGCCGGCCAGCACTTCGCCGACATCACGCACCCAGAAAGGCACGCTGGTGGGATTGTCTATGCACACATCCCAGCGCCGGCCCTTGAGCGCGGCGACATCCCCGGTGTTGCGGTCTCCGGTCAGTTCCTCGACTTCGGCAGGCCAGTCCTGTGGCCGTCGTCCGCGATTGAACAGGGTGATCTTGTGGCCACGCGCCAAGGCATAGCGAACCTGGTGGGGGCCGGTGAATCCGGTGCCGCCGAGGATCAGGATATTGAGTGGCTTCGGCGCTTTCTCGACGCTGCCGACGGCCAGGCCGGGGCGAATGCCGGTAACGCCAGCGGCAGCGGCGAGCGCGCCCAGTTTCAGAAGTTCGCGGCGGGTGCTGAGCATGGCGCAATCCGTTTGCTGGGGAGAGTGCGCACGAGTTTAGGCGCGTCAAGCGCGATCCACCCCGGCCAGAGGTCATTGGCTCAGCTTGGTCGCGCTACAATACGGACCGGTTCGCGCCTCGCGAGCTTGATTGTCTAGACCCGCAAGGATGCGCCATGTCTGAAGAAACCAATCCGCCGAGCTTCTCCGAGCTGGGCCTGCCCGACCATCTGCTGCAGACGCTGGCCAGTGTTGGCTATGAATCGCCGTCGCCGATCCAGGCGGCGACCATTCCGCCCTTGATGGCCGGACGCGACGTGCTCGGGCAGGCGCAGACCGGCACCGGCAAGACCGCTGCCTTCGCGCTGCCGATCCTGGCCAAGCTCGACATGAAGCAGTTCAAGCCGCAGGCGCTGGTGCTTGCGCCCACGCGCGAGCTGGCCATCCAGGTGGCCGAAGCTTTCCAGCGCTACGCCCAGCAGATCCCCGATTTCCATGTGCTGCCGGTCTACGGCGGCCAGGGTTATGGCGCCCAGCTGCACGGACTGGCCCGCGGCACGCATGTGGTCGTCGGCACGCCGGGACGGATCAAGGATCACCTGGCGCGTGGCACCCTCGATCTGTCGCAACTGAAGGTGGTGGTGCTCGACGAAGCTGACGAGATGCTGCGCATGGGCTTCATCGACGATGTCGAGAGCATCCTGCAGAAGACCCCGGACACGCGTCAGGTCGCGCTGTTTTCGGCCACCATGCCGGCACCGATCCGGCGCATCGCCCAGACCCATCTGAAGTCACCCGAAGAAGTCACGATCCGCTCCAGCACGACTACCGTGAAGGCCATACGCCAACGCTACTGGCTGGTCAGCGGCCTGCACAAACTGGACGCGCTGACACGCATTCTCGAAGCCGAGCCCTTTGAGGCGATGATCGTGTTCGCCCGCACCAAGCTCGGCACCGAAGAATTGGCCGAGCGCCTGCAGGCCAGGGGCTTTGCCGCGGCGGCCATTAATGGTGATCTGCTGCAGGCGCAGCGCGAAAAAACCATTGCGCGACTCAAGGAAGGCCAGCTGGATATCCTGGTGGCCACCGATGTGGCGGCGCGTGGACTCGACGTCGAGCGCATCAGTCACGTCGTCAATTACGATATTCCCTACGACAGCGAAGCCTATGTGCATCGCATCGGTCGTACCGGTCGTGCCGGTCGCACCGGTGATGCCATCCTGTTTGTCACGCCGCGCGAACGCCATCTGCTGCGTGCCATCGAGCGCGCCACGCACCAGCCGATCGAGCAGATGCATCTGCCGACGGTGCAGGCGGTCAATGACCGCCGCATTGCCCGTTTCCACAAGCGCATTTCCGACGGTATCGAGGCCGGTGATCTCGATCTGTTCCGCAGTCTGATCAGCGATTACGCCCATCAGAATGAAGTGGCTGAGCTCGACATTGCTGCGGCACTGGCGCGCATGCTGCAGGGCAAGACGCCGCTGCTGCTGGCGCCGGGCGGTGACACCACGCCCGTCGATGAGCCGCGCTTCGAGCGCAGCGAGCGCGCCGAGCGCCCGCGCAGCGATCGCGGCAAGCGCGAGCCTGTGTCCAAGTTCGGCGGCCCGGACAAGCCGCGTTTTGCCCGCAGCGAGGACCGTGCACCGATGGAGCGCAGCCCTGAACGGACGCCGGTCGATCGCACTGCCGAGGCCCGTCCGCCGCGCGCTGCGCGGCCCCCTCGCGTCGCCGAAGGCGCCGGCAAGCTGGAGAAATTCAGGGTTGAGGTAGGCCACAAGCATGGCGTCAAACCGGGCAATCTGGTGGGGGCCATCGCCAACGAGGCCGGTCTGGAAAGCCAGTTCATGGGCCGCATCGAGATCGAGGACGACTACAGCATTGTCGAGTTGCCCGAGGGCATGCCCAAGGATGTGTTCCTGCATCTGAAGAAGGTCTGGGTCGTGGGCCGGCCGCTGCGCATCAGCCGCCTGTCCGACGCGCCCGATGGCGACGCCGATGAGAGCGTCAGGCCGCAGCCGCCCCGCGGGCCGCGCAAGCCCGGCGACAAGCCGCCACGGCGCAGGCAGCCCTGATCGGCTGACGCCCGCCTGGCGCCATGAAACGGCGTCATTGCGAGCCGCGCGTGTCCGCCCGACACTGCAAACGGGCCATGAAACTGCCGGGTGCGGGTAGCGCTCTCCGGGCGGTGAGGCCGCACCGCAGCGCGGCGCCATCCACGGCAGCGATCCACAGGTTCTGGCTGGATATCTCACGCGGAGGCGCGGAGAACGCGGAGATGTGCAATCGCCATCGAGCGCCCTTGGCCTTTCTCCGCGGCCTCCGCGCCTCCGCGTGAACAAGCGGTCTTAGGTCTGATCGCGATCCCTTTTTGCTTGACGGCAGCGGCTCCCCGGCGCTTGACGCATCACCTCCCGGAGAGCGCTGCGCGCACGTCCGGGCTACGACAGCTGTTCGCGGTCTGGCTGGCAGCGCCATGCCAGAGTCTGCTCGTTCAGGCGCCATCCGCAGGTGCAGATATTTGCCATTCGAGCGCTGCTCTGTCGATGAAAACGCCGTCCGCGCCGAAACGGCGCTCGTGCAATCGCGCTCTGCCCTGCTGATCCAGCGTGTACAGCGTGCTGCTGCGCGTGCCATAGCTGCTGCCGGTGATGAATGGCGCCGACAGCATGCGCTCCATCGTCAGGCCGACGCCGGTATCGGGTAGATCGGGATCTGCCGCGGTTTCGGTATCGGCCAACGCCTCGAACAATATCGATTCCTCGCAGTCGCCCCTGGCGCACCACCGAGCCAGCGCCTCCCGGAGCTTCCCCACCTTGGGCCAGAGCGTATCCAGCGTTGCATTGCTGAGCCCGTAAATGCCCGCGGGCATGCAGGCGATGCTGTTGCCGTCACTGTTGACGAAAGCCAGCTGCTGGCCACGCCCGAAGATCAGGTTGTAGGGGCTGTAGTCGGCAGCCGAGGCTCGCAGTCGCGCCAGGCTGTGTTCGGGATCGGCGTGATCCAGCAAGGCTTCCCGGACCAGATGTCCGCGGCTGCGGCCCTTGCTGGCGCCAGGTCGGCGGATATTGGTCACCATCGCCACGCGGCCACCGAGACTGGCGGCCATCCAGCTGCCGCCAGCCGTGAGGTCGCGGCCGCCGACTATCTGCGGATGATCCGGCCAGGGCGCGGCCGCGGCGCTGGGGCGCGCGTGGTATTCGTCGCGGTTGCCTGCGATCACCAGGGGATAGAGCGGATGCTGGCCGATGGCCAGCGCGAGCAGGCACACGCGCTCGGCGATCAGTCGGACGGAGTGGACAGCTTGGCCAGCGTCGGCGCGCGTTTCAACGACAACACCAGTTCGGACAGCTGTTCGAATGCCGGCGTCTCGATCTCATGGAACTCGATGCCGATGCGTCGCTGCTCGACGTGCGCGATGCGCGCCTTGGCCGCGAACGGACGGGAGTCCTCCAGTTCCAGCAGCATCTCCACGTGCTCGCCCATGGCGACGGTCGGATCGTCCTCGCACTCCAGCAGGGCGCCATTGAGCGAGAGATCCAGCACTTTGCCGATCAGGCCGCTGGGCGCGATGGAGCGGAATCGCCCCGGCAGGGGAAAGCGGGGTTCCTGGCGGCGATCGTGCTTTACCGGTCCCATTGCAGTTGGCTTCTCCGTATACTGGGCTGATGCGTACTGTGCGCCTTGAGCTGCATTCTACGTTGTGCGCGCGGTCAACTTACCCGATTGTGATGCTCTGTTCGAGTGCATCGAAGAAACGGCTTCCGTTCATTGACCGGACGGCTGCATCCGGTTATAGTTCCGCTCCTTTGTTTTGCGACTCAATGGACGAGGTCTCGTCATGTACGCCGTATTTGCGACTGGTGGCAAGCAGTATCGTGCAGCCCCCGGTGACGTTCTCAAGGTAGAGAAGCTGAATGTCGCCGAAGGCGATTCGATCGAACTCGATCAGGTGATGCTGGTTGCCGATGGCGACAGCATTACCGTTGGCGCACCCCTGGTTTCGGGCGCGAAGGTAGCTGCCACGGTGAAGAGCCATGGCCGTGCCGACAAGGTGTACATCGTGCACTTCCGTCGTCGCAAGCACCATCGCAAGCAGCAGGGTCATCGTCAGCATTACACCGAAATCGAGATCACAGGTATCAACGCCTGATCTCGGGCTCGTTCAGAAGGATTAAGTCATGGCACATAAAAAGGCTGGTGGTTCGACCCGTAACGGTCGCGACTCCAATCCCAAGTATCTCGGTGTGAAGCTCTTCGGCGGCCAGGCGGTTGCTCCGGGCAACATCATCGTGCGTCAGCGCGGTACGCGTTTCCATCCCGGCGCCAACGTCGGTCTGGGTCGCGATCACACGCTGTTCGCGCTGACCGGCGGTACCGTCAAGTTCCACGTGGGCGGTCCGCTGAATCGTCGCTTCGTGAGCGTCGTTTCCGAGTAATTATTGCGCCATGGGTGCAAGCAAGAGCCCCGCCGCGTGCGGGGCTTTTTGTTTCCGTCCTCAGGCATGAGGTTTCCCTGATCATGAAATTCGTCGATGAAGCACGAATCCAGGTGCACGCTGGCAAAGGCGGCAATGGCTGCGTCAGTTTTCGTCGCGAGAAGTTCATCCCGCTGGGCGGACCAGACGGCGGTGATGGCGGCGATGGCGGCAGCGTTCGTCTGATTGCCGATGAGGGTCTGAACACGCTGATCGACTTTCGCCACCAGCGCACTTTCCGGGCCGAGCGCGGCCAGAACGGCATGGGTCGGCAATGCTATGGGCGTGCCGGCGAGGATCTGGTCATCAGGGTGCCGGTAGGCACCGTGGTCATGGATGCGGGCACCGAAGAAACCATCGGCGATCTGACCGAGCACGGCCAGACCCTGTTGGTGGCGCAGGGTGGCATGGGCGGCAAGGGCAACATCCATTTCAAGAGTTCAGTCAACCGCGCGCCGCGCAAGGCGACGCCGGGAACGCCAGGTGAGGAGCGTGAGCTGCAGCTGGAGCTCAAGGTGCTGGCCGATGTCGGCCTGCTCGGTTTTCCCAATGCCGGCAAGTCGACCCTGATCCGCTCGATTTCGGCAGCAACGCCAAAGGTCGCTGATTATCCCTTTACCACGCTGCACCCCAATCTGGGTGTGGTCCGCGCGGCCGCCGATCGCAGCTTTGTCGTCGCCGACATTCCGGGCTTGATCGAGGGGGCATCCGAGGGGGCGGGTCTGGGCGTGCAGTTTCTCAAGCATCTGCAGCGCACGCGTCTGCTGTGGCACGTGGTCGATCTGGTGCCCTTCGAGGAACAGGCCTCCTGCAGCAAGCAGGTGCGCGCGATCGAGCGCGAGCTCAAGAACTTTGATCCGGAACTGATGCAGCGTCCGCGCTGGCTGGTTCTGAACAAGGCCGACATGTTGCCCGAGGGCGAGGCTGAAGCGCGGGCCAAAGCCTTGAAGCGCAGTCTGCGCTGGAAAGGTCCGGTTTACGTGGTCTCGGCGCTGGAGCGCCGCGGTCTGGAGCCCCTGGTGTACGCCACCATGGATGCGCTCGACAGCATCAAGCGTGCGCCGGAGCCGGAAGGCCAGGACGACGTGGTCAGTTCCGATCAGGGCTGATGCCGACCGTCAGTGGCCGATTCAGCCCATAAAAAAGGCCGGCTTCAAGCCGGCCTTTTTCGTCACCGATGCTGCCGAATCAGGCGGCCGGCTGCGCGGCATCCAGCTTGCGGATGGCGGCAGTCAAGCGGCTCTTGTGACGGGCGGCCTTGTTCTTGTGAATGAAGCCATGCGCCGAAATGCGATCGATGATCGGCACGGCGGACTTCAGGGCGCCTTCGGCGGTGGATTTGTCACCAGCTTCGATGGCTTTCACGACTTTCTTGATGGCCGTGCGCAGCATGGAACGAACGCTGGAATTGTGGGCGTTGCGCTTGTCGGCTTGACGCGCACGCTTCTTGGCGGACTTGATATTTGCCACGAACGACTCCGAATACGGTTGGGGCTGAACAAAAGACCGCGGACTATAGCGACCAATTCGCCATGAAGTCAATTTCCCTGCGCTGCGCGTTCAGGCGCCAGCAGCCTGCAGGGCACCCGTCTGCGCATGCACCACCACGCGATGTCCGTCCCTGGGCCCTGGACCGGCCGTGATGGTCACATGGCCGAGCCCAAAGGCAGCGATGACCTCGGCATTGCTGCGCAGATGCCCACTGGGCTGATCGATCAGGAATTCGCCGCCGCCGGCCAGCAGCATCGGCAGCAGCAACTGATCGGACAGGTGTTCCCCGACCACCGCGACAGAGCCGAGATAGTGTTCCAGGGCATCGCAGGCGCCCGCGGCCACCTGCTCGGCACTGAGCCGGCGCTCACCGAGAGCGGTCACCACTTCGGTGATGGAATCGAAGCGGGCAATCAGGGTCAGCGCATTGCCTGGGCCGGCGCGCCGGCCCAGGTCGATCTCCTGCAGGTGCTCGCGGCGCAGCTGAAAACGATCGGCCACGGTGGTCAGTTCACGCAGCGCGACATGCATGGGAATGCCGGCCACCGCGGCCTGGGCGCGAATGCCGGCAGCAGCGCCGCGGGCGGTCAGCTGGATGGGATTCAGCGTTCCCGGTTCGATCTGGACCAGCACCTGCCCGCCGCCTGCGGGAAAGAACCCGGGGCGTTCGACCTGCATGTGCACGCGCGCGCCCATGCGCGCCAGCACCGGCAGAAAGCAGTGCTCGACATAGTCGGCGGTCGGCGCCATGGCGTTGTGCGTGCCGCCTTCGAGCGTCAGCCGGCTGGGAGCGTCGGCGTGCAGCAGGATTGGCAACAGCGTCTGCAGGACCAGCATGGTGCTGCCGGCCGTGCCGATGGCGAAGTGATGGTTGCCCGCAGCAATCGTGTGCGGGACAAAGTGGATTTCAGTCGAGCCGATCTCGGCCCCGCTGACATCCGCGGCACTGATCTGCGCCGCCGCCTTCAAGCAGGTGAGGTGCTGGCGCATCAACCCCGGCTTGGCCCGGCCGGCCCGGATCCGGCGCAGGTGCAGCGGCCGACCGGTGAGTACCGACAGCGACAGCGCCGACCGCAGGATCTGGCCGCCGCCTTCGCCCTGGGAGCCGTCGATGTGGATGGGGAGAGCTGAAGTCATGGGTGCGAATCTCTGGAAAGTGGAACGGGGCAGTGGGCACGGGGCAGGAGCAGGGGGCAGGGGACGCACGGCTGGCCATGACTTCGGCAGCCGCGGAGGCTGGAACAAGAGCCAATTTCCGCTGGCAAATTGCGCGAGTTCAGGCCTGGCTGTTCCTGTCCCGTGCCCCGTGCCCCTCCTTTCAGCCCTTCACGCACACCACCTGACGCAGCGTATGCACGATCTCGACCAGATCACGCTGCGCCGCCATGACTGCTTCGATCGGCTTGTAGGCCGCCGGTGACTCGTCGATCACGTCGCTGTCCTTGCGGCATTCGACGTGAGCGGTGGCGATGCGGTGCTGCTCGAGCGTGATCTCCTTCTTGGCGCGGGTGCGGCTCATCACCCGCCCGGCGCCGTGCGAACACGAGCACAGCGAATCGGCGTTGCCCAGGCCGCGGACGATGAAGCTCTTGGCGCCCATGCTGCCCGGGATGATCCCGAGCTGGCCGGCACGGGCACTGACTGCGCCCTTGCGGGTGACGAACAGTTCCTCGCCGAAGTGGGTTTCCTTCTGCACATAGTTGTGATGGCAGTTGACCGCCTCCTCGGTGACCGAAAACTTCTTCGGAACAATCTTCTGCAGCGCCTCCAGCGTGTGCCGAAGCATGATCGCGCGGTTCTCGCGGGCGAACGCCTGGGCCCAACCCACGGCAAACACGTAGTCATCGAAATGCGGCGAGCCCTCGCTGAAGTAGGCCAGATCCCGGTGAGGCAGATTGGCGATATGGTTGCGCATATCGGCCTGTGCCAACTCGATGAAATGGGTGCCGATGGCGTTGCCGACGCCACGCGAACCGGAATGCAGCATCACCCACACCGAACCGTTCTCGTCGAGGCAGATCTCGACGAAGTGATTGCCGGTACCGAGCGTACCCAGGTGCCGGAAATTGTTGGTTTTGTTCAGACGCGGGTGCAGCTCGCACAGGCGCTTGAAGTCGGCCTCCAGGCCGCGCCAGGCGGCTTCGGTCAGCTTCGGTGCTTTGTTCCAGGCGCCCTTGTCGCGCGCGCCCTTGCTGCGGCCATGCGGCACGGCACGCTCGATGGCGCTGCGCAAGGGGCCAAGATTGTCCGGCAGGTCGGCCGCCACCAGGCTGGTGCGGGCCGCGATCATGCCGCAGCCGATGTCGACGCCCACGGCAGCCGGAATGATGGCGCCACGGGTAGGCACGACCGAACCCACGGTAGCGCCGATGCCGAGATGCACATCGGGCATCGCTGCCACAAAGGGACCCACCACCGGCAGGCGCGCCAATCCCATCAACTGACGACGCGCCTCGTCTTCCACTGGCACGCCCTGGGTAAACATCTTGATCGGCACACCGCCGTGCTGCTCGATCAACTCATAATTTGATGCGTTCATGATCTTTCTCGTTTTTCAAGGTGCAGCGCACGACCAGTGGGTGAAGGACAGTTCAGTGCTCTACCAACTGAGCTACGGGTCTGAACATCTGGGATAGACCCGGCCGGGTTCGAACCGGCGACTTCTGGCGTGATGTAGTCCTTCGTGCATTCGTGGCGCTGCGCGTAACGGCGACAAGTATTCGACAAGACGGGACATTTCAAAGATGTAGTCCTGCCTGCATTCGCCGCTACGCGAAGCGCCATTCTGTTGTACGTCACCGGTCCGGGAAGCGGGCCAGGTGACGCTGCCGTCCAGTACGGGATGGCAAATCCATCGCGACCTTCAGGCTCCTGCTATGCAACACGACGAAATTGCCGGGACATCATCCGCGCTTGCGCTTGGATGGCCGGACTTGAACCGGCTAGGCTTGCGCCGTATCCATGTAGTCCCGGCGGCATTCGTGTTGCGATTTTCCTTCCTCCTGACGGGACTGCGCTTTGCAGCCTAGTCCCTGCCTCTGGATGAATCGTCATTGCGAGGTCGGCGCCCGATAGCGGCGTCGGTCGCGGCAATCCAGCGCTCTGCTTGAGGCTGCCTGGCTCCGGAATGAAACCAGGCAGAGTCGCTGGATTGCTTCGCTACGCTCGCGATGACGCCGTTCTTCCTGGTGCCGCGCAGTATCTGCCGGGCTGCGGGATCTCCAGCTGCCAGCCAACACCAACACCAACAACCAACAACCAACAAACAAGCACCTTTACCCCAGGCTCACGGCCTCGATTTGTCGCACCCAGTGGTCGGCATTGTGGCGATCCGCGCTGAACTCTGCGATCACCTCGAACACCGCATCGGCAAACCCACCGACATTGAGCACATCCTTTTGTCTCGCCACCTGGCTGTTGGTGTAGGGCTGCAGATCGACGCAGATCAGCTTGGCCGACGGATTGCGTTGCTTGATCCGCTGCCATTGCACCTGCGTGGCTGTAGCTCCCGACTGCCTGTTGTCGATCCAGCTCTGGTTGTCCGACAGGATGATCAGATTGTCCGGCGCAAATCCCATCCGGTTGATCTGCTCCAGTGGCGCGCTGATGCAGGTACCGCCGCCGAGCAGGCTCACCAGCGATTGTGCGGTTTCCAGCACGCCGCCCCGGGCACGGTTCCACGGCCGTACCCGATCGTTGAACGGCAACACCATGGCGCCCTTGTTGCGCGCCAGAATGGCGGCCGCCATCAGGCCGGCGACATCCACGCAGCGAGTGGCCGACGTGGCACCCTGACGATATCCGGTGACCGGCGAGCCCATCGATCCGGAAACGTCGATGGCCACTGCCACCGAGCCCGTCAGCGAGGGCACATTGCTCACCGCAATCTCGGTCGCCTCCCGCAGTGCCTCGCGGATCGGCTGCGGCACGGCCTGTGCCGCCTGATACGCCGTGAGCAGCTGATAAGGAAACGCACGTGCCTTGCGGATGGCGCGTTCGTCTGCCAGTCGCCTGGCCACCAGCTTGATCATCCCCCGGTCCTCGAAAACGCCATGGCGCATGAAGGTGTTCAGATTCATGCGCGTCTGCGTCCAGGTCGCGTTGCGTGCGATCTGTACCCAGTGCTCCTGGCCGAGCGGCTGCGCCGTCAGCAATTGAAACGGCAGCTTGGGCAGCGGCGCGCGCGGATCGAGCTTGAAGCGCTCGAAAGCCATCAGCTCCGACGGCAGCAAGCTCTGATCCACGGGCTTGCCGATCAGGTAGCCGTACAGCGCCGAGCGCTCGATAGACGCAGCTCGCGGATGCACCATGCGGATCACGTCTGCCAGGCTGGGCTGCTGGCCCACCGTGGCTCGAATCAGGCGCTCATCGCTGGATTGCTCCAGCCACTGCTGCACCAGACGCTTGGGACGCGAACCCAGGCTCTTTCGTGCCACCGTGCCGGAGCGCAGGATCTGCACGAAATTGCGCAGCATCACGCCGTCATCGATCACCCGGGCAAACACTCGCTCCAGATGGTCGCTGTCGAAACTGGCCAGCCAGGCACACAGCAAGGCTGGCATGTCCTTCATGCGACCGCGCTCACGGGCATAGACCGCAGTCTTCGCCAGGTACTCACCAGGGACCTCGAAGCACAGCTTCAGCACCTGATCCAGTTGCAACTCGGCGCTGGCGTAGTAGGTCTGGTTGAGGCAGCCGGTCATCGCCAGTTGCGCCAGCGCCTGCTTCGCGCTCATCGCATAGGCGATGGCGCCCTCCGCATTGAGCACATTGCTCGGGGCGGCGTGCGGGCTGGAAAACAAGGATCGATTGGCCATGGTGAGTCTCCGTCATGACAAGAAACAGTCTTGTCGCGGCGTGAGCAATTCCATGAACCGTGCCAGCTTCTTGTGTCCGATCATAAGTTACTGAGAATTATCATTATTTAGGTGATTCCGGGTTGCCAATTGCGAAGCTGGCTTGCCTGAAAAGCTATACCATGAGATAAGCTGTATCCATATGTATCCAATCTGTGCCTGAAAATCGGCCTGGCAGCAGCTGAGGGCTGAAGGTGCCGCGTAGCGGATCCCCCGCGCTCTTTCGTTGCGTCGTTGCGAGCCAACTGTGTCGGCCTGAAACTGCTGACGCACCATGAACCCCCGGCGTCATTGCGAGCGTAGCGAAGCAATCCAGATGCACAGCTTCATAAGCACTGGATTGCTTCGTCGCTGCGCTCCTCGCAATGACGCATCAACAACCTACGACGTGGGTTCATGGAGAGCCACCTGTTTCGGGCGGAAAGTGGCGGCTCACAATGACGCCGTTTCAAGTCAACGCCTCGGTTTTGAGTGGAGCGCCATGAAAAAGAAAGTTGTGATCGGCTTCCTCGGCACGCAGCTGGATGCCGGACAAGGCAAAAACCGCTGGGAAAAATGGCGACCCACGGTGAGCCTGGGCATGTATGAGGACTTCGCGGCCGATCGGATCGAGTTGCTGGTGGACCAGCGTCGCTTCAGGACGGTGGTCGGGCAGGTGCTGGAGGATCTGCGTGAGCTCAGTCCTGACACCGAATTGCGGGTGCACGATTTCCATGTGGCTGATCCCTGGGACTTCGAGCAGATGTACTCGAGACTGTTCGATTTCGTGCGCAGCTACGACTTCGATCTGGAGAACGAGGATTATCTGGTGCACATCACTACTGGCACCCACGTCGCCCAGATCTGCTGGTTCCTGCTGACCGAGGCGCGCTTTGTGCCTGGGCGCCTGCTGCAGACCTCGCCGCCGCGCAAGCAGCGCGTCGGCGATCCCGGCACGCATTCGATCATCGATCTGGATCTGGCCCGCTACGATCGCATCGCGCAGCGCTTTGCCCTGGAAAGCGACGAGACCACCAGCTTCCTCAAGAGCGGCATCGCCACGCGCAGCCCGGCCTTCAATCGCATGATCGAGCAGATCGAGCGCGTTGCCGTGCGCTCACGGGCGCCGATCCTGTTGATGGGCCCTACCGGCGCCGGCAAGAGCATGCTGGCGCGCAATCTGTTCGATCTGAAAAAGAATCGGCACGAACTGAAGGGGCGCTTCGTCGAGGTCAATTGCGCCACCCTGCGCGGCGATGGCGCCGGCAGCGCCCTGTTCGGCCATGTGCGCGGCGCCTTTACCGGCGCCCAGAGCGAGCGCGCCGGATTTCTCAAGAGTGCCGATCAGGGCCTGCTGTTTCTCGACGAGATCGGCGAGTTGGGCCTGGACGAACAGGCCATGCTGCTGCGCGCCATCGAGGACAAGCGCTTTCCGCCACTGGGTGGTGACAAGGAAGTCAGCAGCGACTTCCAGTTGCTCGCCGGCACCAATCGCGATCTGGCCCAGGCGGTGGCCGAAGGCCGCTTCCGCGACGATCTCTATGCCCGACTGAATCTCTGGACCTTCTATCTGCCGGGACTGAAGGAGCGGGTCGAGGACATCGAGCCCAACCTCGATTTCGAGCTGGAGCGCCATGCCCGGGTCAATGGTGAACGGGTCAGCTTCAACCGTGAAGCCCGCGAGCGCTATCTGCGCTTTGCCACCAGCGTTGAGGCCGTCTGGCCCGGCAATTTCCGGGATCTGGGCGCGTCGATCACGCGCCTGGCCACGCTGGCGGAACATGGGCGGATCACCGTGGCCGGCGTCGACGAGGAAATCGCGCGACTCAAGCGACTCTGGACTGGCGCAAGAGGCCACCTGGAGTCAGCGGGCGAGGGCGTCGATCTGCGCGCGTTGTTGGGTGCAGCGGCGGACGAACTCGATCGCTTCGACCGCGTGCAACTGGCCGATGTGCTGGCCGTCTGCCGCAGCGCACGCAATCTCAGCGAAGCCGGTCGCGAATTGTTCCAGGCCAGCCGCGAGCGCAAGGCCTCCAGCAATGATGCCGATCGTTTGCGCAAGTATCTGGCCCGATTCGGCCTCAGTTTCGACCAGGCGCGATCGACGCCCGGGTAGTCGCAAGTCTGTGGGAGCGGCTTCAGCCGCGACAGCGGGTCGCCATCGGAAGCCAGATCGCGGACAGAGTCCGCTCCCACAGGTGGGGCGCAAGCCTCCGGGAAAATCAGGATCGCCGGCAATTCCGGCTCATCGCAGCCCAAACGCGGGCAGATCGGCCGCCAGTGAGGAGCTGGCGCTTGCGCCGACTAGACTTGGCCGCCTCGGGACATTGCTCTTGTCTGCATGAAACTGCTTCGCTCCACCGCCATCGTCAGCGCCATGACCCTGCTCTCGCGGGTGCTGGGCTTTGTCCGCGATCTGGTGTTCGCCCAGAAGTTCGGTGCCAGTCTGGCGACCGACGCCTTCTATGTGGCCTTTCGCATTCCCAATTTCATGCGCCGGCTGTTTGCCGAGGGCTCGTTCTCGCTGGCCTTCGTGCCGGTGCTGGCCGAATACCGTCAGCGCGGAGATCGCGAGGCGCTGCGGCATTTTGTCGATCATGTCTGCGGCACGTTGGCGGCGATCCTGCTGGTCGTCGTCGCCCTCGGCATTTTCGCCGCACCGGCCTTCGTCTCGGCCTTCGCTCCCGGCTTTCTCGACAAGCCCGAGAAGTTCGAGCTGACCGCGCAGATGCTGCGCATCACCTTTCCCTACATCCTGCTGATCTCGCTGGCCGGTTTTGCCGGCGGCATCCTCAACAGCTACAGCCGTTTTGCGCTGCCGGCGCTGTCGCCGGTGCTGCTCAATATCGCTCTGATCGCTGCCGCCCTGTGGCTGGCGCCGTTCTTCGACGAGCCAGTCAAGGCGCTGGCGTGGGGCGTGCTCATCGGTGGTGTGTTGCAGCTGCTCATGCAGCTACCGGGACTGGCGCGTCTGGGGCTGCTGCCGCGACCGCGCTGGGGCTGGGGCGATGCCGGCGTGCGCAAGATCCTCAAACTGATGATCCCGACCCTGTTCGGCTCATCGGTGGCCCAGGTCAATCTGCTGATCGATACCCTGATCGCTTCCTTCCTGGTCACCGGCAGCGTGACCTGGCTGTACTACACCGACCGCTTGCTGGAGTTTCCGCTGGGCATCTTCGGCGTGGCTCTGGGGACGGTGATCCTGCCGCACCTGTCTGGCAAGCATGCCGCGCAGGATCCGGAGGGCTTCACCCATTCGGTGGATTGGGGTCTGCGGCTGGGACTGTTCATCGCGCTGCCGGCGGCGGTGTTCCTGATCCTGCTGGCCGAGCCGATGTTCCTGACCTTGTTCGGCTACGGTCGCTTCAGTGCGCTTGATGCGCAGATGTCGGGCCTCAGTCTGGCGGCACTGGCGCTGGGTCTGCCCGCCTTCATCGCGGTCAAGGTGCTGGCGCCGGCCTTTTATGCTCGCCAGGACACCAAGACGCCGGTCAAGGCCGGTATTGCCAGCATGCTCTCCAATATCGTGCTGAACGTGATCTTCGTCGGCATCTGGGTATGGACCGGGCGCCCCGGTGCGCACGCGGGTCTGGCGCTGTCCAGTGCGCTGGCCGGCTATATCAATGCCGGATTGCTGTTCCACTGGTTGCGGCGTTCGGGCGCCTATCGGCTCGGCAGCGGCTGGGGGCGTTATGGATTGTCCCTGGCGCTGGCAACCCTGGCGGCGTCGGCTGCGGTGTTGCTGGTCTCGGGTCAAACGCCTGAGCCCGGCACGCTCAACGCCTGGCAGCGGCTGCTGTGGTTGACCCTGGCCGTGGCTGCGGGTGGCCTGAGTTATCTGGCCGCCGCCTTCGCCTCCGGACTGCGTCCGCGGCATCTGCGTGACCGCAGCCCGACATGACGGCGTCGAGTGCGGCACGCGGCCTCGCTATACTCGTCGCTTTTTGCAGCGCACCATGAATTTCAGTCGCAGCCATCGTGGCGCAGCCCTGACGCCGGCCGGCAGCATCGTCGCCATCGGCGCCTTCGACGGCGTACATCTGGGGCATCAGGCCTTGCTGGCGCAATTGCGCGAGCGCGCCGCGGCGCTCGGATTGCCCTCGGTCGCGGTCTGTTTCGAGCCGCTGCCGCGCCAGTATTTTGCCCGCGGTCCGGTGTTGCGGCTGACGCCCGCGCGCGAGCGGATCGAGCGCATTGGCGCCTGTGGCATCGATCACTTGCTGGCGCTGCACTTCAATCAGGCACTGGCCACCACCAGCGCCGAGGACTTCATCGAGAACGTGCTGGTCGATCGCCTGCAGGCGCGTGAGGTCTGGGTCGGCCCGGGGTTTCGCTTCGGGCATCAACGCGGCGGCGATTTCGAACTGCTGCAGTCTCTGGGTCAGCGTCATGGCTATGTCGCCCGGGAGATCGCCGCGCTCACCGCCAATGGCGAGCGCATCAGCAGTTCGCAGATCCGTGCCGAGTTGATCGCCGGCGAATTCGACGCCGCCGAGCGCGCGCTGGGACGTCGTTACACCTATGCCGGCCGGGTGGTCCGCGGCCAGCAGCTGGGTCGGCAGCTGGGATTTCCAACCGCCAACCTGCGTTGGCCGCAGAATTCGCTGGGTTTCGGCGGCATCTTTGCCGTCAGGGTCGACGGCGCCGGACTCGAGTGTCATCCGGGCGTGGCCAGCCTAGGTTACCGACCCGCCGTTGGCGGCAAGGAACTACTGCTGGAAGTCCATCTGTTCAGATTTGATGGCGACCTCTACGGAAAGCGGTTAACCATAGACTTCATTGCGAAGCAACGGGACGAGTGGCATTTTCCCGATCTCGCATCCCTCGTTGAGCAGATTCGTCGCGACGCCGACGAAGCGCTTTCTTTGCTCGGAGCAAACCCAGCGTGACTGATTACAAGCACACCATCCAGCTGCCGACCACGGCCTTCGCCATGAAGGCGGATCTGGCCAATCGTGAGCCGGCCATGCTGGCGGCCTGGGAAGAGCAGGGCTTGTACGCTGCGCTGCAGGCGGCCACGGCCGATCGCAAGGCTTTCGTGCTGCACGACGGCCCGCCCTATGCCAACGGCGATATCCACATCGGCCACGCGGTCAACAAGATCCTCAAGGACATCGTGGTCAAGTCCAAGCTGCTGTCCGGCTATCGCTCGCCCTATGTGCCGGGTTGGGATTGCCATGGGTTGCCGATCGAGGTGGCAGTAGAGAAGAAGGTGGGCAAGGTCGGCCACAAGGTCGACGCCCGCCAGTTCCGCGCCGAGTGTCGCAAGTACGCGGCGGTGCAGATCGATCGGCAGCGCGAGGATTTCAAGCGCCTGGGCGTGCTCGGCGCCTGGGAACAGCCCTATCGCACCATGGACTTCCAGTTCGAGGCGGACATGGTCCGCGCGCTGGCGCAAATCGTCGAGCGCGGTCACGTGGTCCGGGGATTCAAGCCGGTGCACTGGTGCTTCGATTGCCGCAGCGCCCTGGCCGAAGCCGAGATCGAATACGGCAACAAGGTCGACCCGGCCATCGATGTGATGCTGCCTTTTGTCGATGGCGCAGCGCTGGCGCGAGCTTTTGGCCTGGCGACGCCGATCAGCGACGGCTTTGCCGCGATCTGGACCACCACACCCTGGACGCTGCCGTCGAATCAGGCGGTGGCGGTCAATCCGGAGCTGGAATACGCGCTGGTGCGCACCGAGCGCGGTCATCTGGTGCTCGCAGACGCCCTGGTCGAACGCTGTCTCAAGCGCTTCAAGCTGGAAGGCGAAGTGGTGGCGCGTTGCCTCGGCGCGGCGCTGGAGCGGGTCGATGTGCGCCATCCCTTCTACGATCGGGTGTCGCTGCTGATCACCGGTGATCATGTCAGTGCCGAAGACGGCACTGGCCTGGTGCATACCTCGCCGGCCTATGGCGTCGAGGATTTTCTGGCGCTGAAGCGCTACACCGACGAGGTCATCAATCCGGTGCAGGGTGACGGCCGCTATGCGGCCGATCTGCCGCTGTTCGGTGGACTGCGCATCAGCGAAGCCAATCCGCAGATCATCGAACATCTGCGCAGCGTCGACCGTCTGTTGGCCGCGTTTGAATCGGATCACAGCGTGGCCCATTGCTGGCGCCACAAGACGCCGACCATCTTCCGGGCCACGCCGCAATGGTTCATCAGCATGGAAGCGGCAGGTCTGCGCGATCAGGCGATGGCGGCCATCGACACCGTGCGCTGGGTGCCCGAATGGGGCAAGGAGCGCATTCAGGGCATGATCTCCGGCCGGCCGGACTGGTGCATCTCGCGCCAGCGCACCTGGGGCGTGCCGATCGCGCTGTTCGTCGACAAGGTCCATCAGGCGCCGCATCCGCGTTCGGTCGAGCTGATGCATCAGGTGGCCGAGCGCATCGAGCAAGGCGGTGTCGATGCCTGGTACGACCTCGATGCGCGTGATCTGCTCGGCGACGAAGCCGATCAGTATGACAAGGTCACCGATATCCTGGACGTCTGGTTCGACTCGGGCGTGACTCACCGCTGTGTGGTCGAGGCGCGTCCTGAGTTGGCTGGCGTTCCGGCCGATCTGTATCTGGAAGGTTCCGATCAGCATCGCGGCTGGTTCCAGTCCTCCTTGCTGACCAGCACGGCCATGCGCGGCACCGCGCCCTATCGCCAGGTCCTGACCCATGGCTTCACGGTCGACGCCGACGGCAAGAAGATGAGCAAGTCGGCCGGCAATGTGGTTGCGCCGCAGCAGGTGATGAAGACGCTGGGCGCGGATGTGCTGCGGCTGTGGGTGTCCGCGACCGACTATCGCGCCGAAATGAGCGTGTCCGACGAGATTCTCAAGCGGGTCTCCGAGTCGTACCGGCGCATCCGCAACACCTGCCGCTACCTGCTCGCCAACCTCAATGGCTTCGAACCGGACCAGCATCTGGTCGCGCATGCGGAACTGCTGCCCTTCGACCAGTGGATTGTCGATCAGGCCTGGCAGTTGCAGCAGCGTGCGATCAAGAGCTACGAGGACTACCAGTTCCACCAGATCTATCAGGAGCTGCATGGTTTCTGCAGCGTGCAGCTCGGCGCCTTCTACCTTGATGTGCTGAAGGACCGCATGTACACGCTGCAGCCGGATTCACTGGCGAGGCGCTCGGGGCAGACGGCGATGTATCACGTGGCCGAGGCCATGGTGCGCTGGATGGCGCCGATCCTGAGCTTCACCGCTGACGAGATCTGGAGCTTCCTGCCGGCGCGCAAGAACAGCTCGCCGCTGTTCTCGACCTGGTATCAGGGACTGGCGCCATTGCCGCACGACGCCCGGGTGTCTGCCTTGCAGTGGACCCAGTTGCTGAGCCTGCGCGAGGCCGTCAATCAGGCGCTGGAACCGATGCGCAAGGACAAGCGCATAGGCTCCGGGCTGGACGCCGAGCTGGATCTGTATCTGCCCGCCGAGCAGCTGAGCGCTCTGGCCGAGCTGGGGCCTGAACTTCGCTTCCTGTTCCTGGTCTCAGCAGTACACCTCAGCCCGCTTGAGTTGGCGCCTGGCGACGCCCTGTCGGTGTCCGGAAGTTCGTCGCGCCTGCGAGTGCGGGTCAGCGAGGCGGCCAAGTGCGCGCGCTGCTGGCATCATCGGGCGGATGTGGGCAGCCACGCCAGCCATCCGGAACTGTGCGGTCGATGTGTGGAGAACGTGGATGGAAGCGGTGAAAGCCGACAGTGGTTCTAGGGCGAGTCGCTGGGGCGGATGGGTCTGGCTGCTGTTGTCGGCGGTCATCATCCTTCTCGACCAGTGGACCAAGACCATCGCCGTGGCCCATCTGCAATATCAGGTGTCGGTCCCGGTGGTGCCGGGATTGAACTGGACGCTGGTCCACAATCAGGGCGGCGCCTTCAGCTTCCTGAGCGATCACGGTGGCTGGCAGCGTTGGTTCTTCCTGGTGGTCTCGAGCATCGTCACCGTCGTGCTGATCGAGTGGCTGCGGCGCACGGCGCGCCATCACTGGTTGCTTTGCATGCCCCTGGCGCTGCTGATCGGCGGCGCCATCGGCAATCTGATTGATCGCGCTCGCCTGGGCTATGTGATTGATTTTGTGGATGTGTACTACGGGACGTGGCATTGGCCGGCCTTCAATGTGGCCGATTCCGGCATCTCTGTCGGCATCGTTCTGCTGATCGCCTACGAGTTGTTCTGGGCACGCAAATCCGAATCGGGCGGGGAGGCGCATGGACGTACTGCTGGCTAATCCGCGCGGTTTCTGTGCCGGCGTCGACCGTGCGATCGATATCGTCGAGCGTGCGCTGGATCTGTTCGGGGCGCCGATCTATGTACGCCATGAAGTGGTCCACAACCGTTTCGTGGTCGAGAGCCTGCGCAGCCGCGGCGCGATCTTCATCGAGGAATTGCATGAGGTTCCGCGCGATGCCACCGTGATCTTCAGTGCCCACGGGGTATCGCAGGCGGTCCGAACAGAGGCCGGCGAGCGCGGCTTCCGGGTCTTCGACGCCACCTGCCCGCTGGTTACCAAGGTGCACATGGAGGTTTCGCGCCATTGTCGCGCCGGGCGCGACATGATTCTGATCGGTCATGCCGGCCATCCGGAAGTGGAAGGCACGCTCGGCCAATGGAACCGGGAAGACGGCGCCGGTGCCATTCAGTTGGTCGAAACCGTGGCCGACGTCTGGCAGATCCAGGTTGCTCAACCACAGAATCTGGCCTACACCACGCAGACCACGCTGTCGGTGGACGAAACCCAGGAGATCATATCGGCCCTGCGTGAGCGCTTTCCCGACATTCAGGGGCCGCGCCACGATGACATCTGCTACGCCACCCAGAACCGCCAGGACGCCGTGCGCGAGCTGGCCCAGCAGTGCGATTGCGTGCTGGTCGTAGGCTCCCCCAACAGCAGCAACAGCAACCGCTTGCGTGAACTGGCGGAGCGATTCGGTGTGCCGGCGCACCTCATTGACGGCGCCGACGACATCCGCCCGGAATGGCTGGTCGGGGTGGCCCGAGTTGGCGTGACCGCGGGTGCATCGGCGCCCGAAGGGCTGGTGCAGGGCGTGGTTGCGCGCCTGAGACAGCTGGGTCAGGGCCAGGTGCGTGAGCTGGAAGGCGTCAAGGAGAGTATGGTATTCGCCCTGCCCAAGGAGTTGCGCGTGGTCGTCGAGTCCTGAACGCCAGCTGCACATCGGAAGGATCTGACCCCTGGACGCGCAAATTCATCAAAATCCTGGTTGACAAAGGTATAGGGCCGAAATCACAATAGTGGGCTCCGTCGCGGAGGGATACCCAAGCGGCCAAAGGGGGCTGACTGTAAATCAGCTGGCACTGCCTTCGGTGGTTCGAATCCACCTCCCTCCACCAGGTTCAGGGTTTGCGGTTGAGTAAGGCGGGAGTAGTTCAATGGTAGAACGTCAGCCTTCCAAGCTGAACACGCGGGTTCGATTCCCGCTTCCCGCTCCAGCCGCATACCAGAGCCGGAACTGAAAAAATTACCGTTTACGCCCATGTAGCTCAGTCGGTAGAGCACCTCCTTGGTAAGGAGGAGGTCGCTGGTTCGATTCCAGTCGTGGGCACCATTTCAGAAAGTCGTCAATGACGCACGCACCAGAGGCCGATCATGTCCAAGAGCAAATTTGAGCGCACCAAGCCGCACGTCAACGTGGGCACGATTGGCCACGTGGATCACGGGAAGACGACGCTGACCGCAGCGTTGACCAAGATCGGTGCAGAGCGCTTTGGTGGAGAATTCAAGGCGTACGACCAGATCGACAAGGCGCCGGAAGAGAAGGCGCGTGGCATCACGATCTCGACCGCGCACGTCGAGTACGAATCGCCGAACCGCCACTACGCGCACGTCGATTGCCCGGGCCATGCCGACTACGTGAAGAACATGATCACGGGTGCGGCGCAGATGGACGGCGCGATTCTGGTGTGCTCGGCTGCTGACGGTCCGATGCCGCAGACCCGCGAGCACATTCTGCTGTCGCGTCAGGTCGGTGTGCCGTACATCGTGGTCTACCTGAACAAGGCGGACATGGTGGACGACGCCGAGCTGCTTGAGCTGGTGGAAATGGAAGTGCGCGAGCTGCTGAGCAAGTACGATTTCCCGGGCGACGATACGCCGATCATCCATGGTTCGGCGCTGAAGGCGCTGGAAGGTGATCAGAGCGAGATCGGCGTGCCGTCGATTCTGAAGCTGGTGGATGCGCTGGATACCTATATTCCGGAGCCGCAGCGTGACATCGACAAGCCCTTCCTGATGCCGGTCGAGGACGTGTTCTCGATCTCGGGTCGTGGCACGGTGGTGACCGGTCGCGTCGAGCGCGGCATTGTGAAGGTGGGCGAGGAAATCGAGATTGTGGGCCTGAAGCCGACGATCAAGACGATCGTGACCGGCGTCGAGATGTTCCGCAAGCTGCTGGATCAGGGTCAGGCGGGCGACAACGTGGGTCTGCTGCTGCGCGGCACCAAGCGTGATGACGTCGAGCGCGGCCAGGTGATCTGCAAGCCGGGTTCGATCAATCCGCACACCAACTTCGAGGCTGAAGTGTACGTGCTGAGCAAGGAAGAGGGTGGTCGTCACACGCCGTTCTTCAAGGGTTATCGTCCGCAGTTCTACTTCCGCACGACCGACGTCACGGGCAACTGTGAGCTGCCGGAAGGTGTGGAGATGGTGATGCCGGGCGACAACGTGAAGATGGTGGTGTCGCTGATTGCTCCGATCGCGATGGAAGAAGGTCTGCGCTTCGCGATTCGCGAAGGCGGCCGTACCGTCGGCGCCGGTGTCGTCGCCAAGGTCATCAAGTAATCGGCAAACTGCAGTTGCACGCTTGAGGACAGTACGCCAGTAGCTCAACTGGCAGAGCAGCGGTCTCCAAAACCGCAGGTTGGGGGTTCGATTCCCTCCTGGCGTGCCACTTCAAGTCCGATGCGTAGCCCAGCCGAATAATCCAACGCCGCGCCCCGCGAGGGGCGCGGTGCAGGCGTCCAGGAATCCATGAACGCAAAAGATGTCATCAAGTTAGTGTTTACGGCGGTCTTCGCGATCGGCGGAGCAGTGACGTTTTATTGGTTCGCTGACCAGTGGCCGATGTGGGCACGGGTCTTGGCGTTGTTGGCCGGTCTGGGCATCGCGGTGGTGCTGGGTCTGTCCAGTGCTCCCGGCCAGGCCTTCAAGAAGTTTTTGCTGGACGCTCAGATCGAAGTGCGCAAGGTGGTCTGGCCGACTCGGCAGGAAACCTGGCAGACCACGCTGATCGTCGCGGTAGCGGTACTGATCATCGGCATCCTGATCTGGATCATCGACATGATCCTGTCATGGATGGTCCGCATGTTGATGGGTTGAGAGGACACTCCCGGATGTCAAAACGCTGGTACGTCGTCCACGCCTATTCTGGATTCGAGAATCAGGTACGTCGCTCGCTCGAAGAACGCGTGCAGCGATCGGGCCTGGATGATCGTTTCGGTCAGGTCCTGGTGCCTACCGAAGAAGTGATCGAGATGCGCCATGGGCAGAAGCGCAAGTCCGAGCGCAAGTTCTTTCCCGGCTATGTGCTGGTTCAGATCGAAACCATGGTGGATGGCCGATCCATGCGCATCGACGACGAGTGCTGGCATCTGGTCAAGGAAACACCCAAGGTCATGGGCTTCATCGGCGGCACCGCCGACCGGCCCCTGCCGATCAGTGACAAGGAAGCCGACGCGATCCTGCAACGAGTGCAGGACGGCGTCGACAAGCCCAAGCCCAAGGTGCTGTTCGAGCCCGGCGAGATGGTCCGAGTCACCGAGGGACCGTTCAATGATTTCAACGCCGTAGTTGAGGAAGTGAACTACGACAAGAGCCGGTTGAAGGTCGCGGTACTGATCTTCGGTCGCTCAACCCCGGTCGAACTGGAGTTCGGCCAGGTGGAGAAAGCGTAGCTAGAGCGGTGAAACGTAAAAGGTAAAACGTCAATTGGGTGAAGCGGCTTTGAATTGACGTTTGACGTTTTACGTTTCACCTACATCAAACGGGGAGCTCGCGGCAAATGCCAACAGCGTCCGAACCCGAAGGAGCGATGCAATGGCAAAGAAAGTCACAGGCTACATCAAGCTGCAGGTCAAGGCAGGCGAAGCCAATCCCTCGCCGCCGGTCGGTCCGGCGCTGGGTCAGCGCGGCGTGAACATCATGGAATTCTGCAAGCAGTTCAACGCTGCCACGCAGAAGCAGGAAAAGGGTACGCCCTTGCCGGTGATCATCACCGTGTACAGCGATCGTTCCTTCACCTTCATCACCAAGACGCCGCCGGCCACCATTCTGATCAAGAAGGCGCTGGGTCTGGCCAAGGGCAGCAGCCGCCCGAATACCGAAAAGGTCGGCAAGATCACCCGCAAGCAGCTCGAGGACGTGGCCAACACCAAGATGCCCGACCTCACGGCGGCTGATCTGGACGCCGCGGTGCGCACCATTGCTGGTAGCGCCCGCAGCATGGGCCTGAATGTGGAGATCTGATGCCATGACCACGATGACCAAACGTTTCAAGGCCCTGCAGGGTGTAGTGACCCCGGGCAAGACCTATCCGGTCGACGATGCGCTGCGCATCCTCAAGGACAATTCCAAGGTGAAGTTCGTTGAAGCCGTGGACGTCGCCGTGCGTCTGGGTATCGACGCCAAGAAGTCCGATCAGGGCGTTCGTGGCTCGACTCTGCTTCCGAACGGCACCGGCAAGACCGTGCGTGTTGCTGTCTTCTGCCCGCCGGGCGAGAAGGCTGAAGCCGCCAAGGCTGCGGGTGCCGACGCGGTGGGTATGGATGATCTGGCTGAGTTGATGCAGGGCGGCGAACTGAATTTCGGTCGCGTCATTGCCACGCCGGACGCGATGCGTGTGGTCGGCAAACTCGGCCAGTTGCTCGGTCCGCGCGGCCTGATGCCCAATCCCAAGGATGGCTCGGTGACGCCGGATGTGGTGACTGCAGTCAAGAATGCGAAGGCAGGCCAGGTCAAGTACCGCAACGACAAGGGCGGCATCATTCATTGCACGATCGGCAAGGTCAGCTTTGAAGTGGACGCGTTGCGCGAAAACCTCAATGCCCTGCTCGCCGATCTGCTGCGCCTGAAGCCGGCCAGTTCGAAGGGTCAGTATCTGCTGAAGATCAGTTTGTCGACGACGATGGGCCTGGGCGTGACCGTGGACCCGTCGACCGTCAACACCAAGTAAAGAATTTTGGGGGCGTCCGGCTGGTCCGGACCGCCGTCAAAGACCGCGGGCGTGTTCTTCAGGTCGCGCCGGGAAAACCCGGCAACGCCAGTCGAACGCTTAATCGTGATACGGCCCGCGCAGATGGTGCCGCCCGATCCAGGTATGAACGGAAACGGCAGTACCGCAGTCCAGGATCCCAGTTCCGGGATCCGACGTCGAGGTAGTCGATCGACGGAGTCGATACGGATGACCCGTGATTATTCACGGTCATCTGCTGCTGGAGAGAAGCAATGGCGCTCAATCTGAATCAGAAGAAAGAGGTCGTTGCCGAACTCACCGACGTGGCTTCCAGTGCAATGTCGCTGGTAGCCGCGAAGTATGACGGCCTGACCGTCGCCCATCTCACCGATCTTCGCGTGAAGGCGCGCAACAGCGGCGTTTATCTGCGTGTGGCAAAAAACACGCTGGTGCGTCGCGCAGTGAAGGGTACCGACTATGAATGCGTCACCGACGCACTCACCGGTCCCTTGCTGTATGCCTTCTCGAAGGACGATCCGGGTGCAGCTGGGCGTCTGATCAAGGATTTCGCAAAGACCAACGACAAGCTCGTCGCCAAGGTCGTGTCCGTGGGCGGAAAGCTCTACGGCGCAGCCGAACTGGATCGACTGGCAAGTCTGCCGACGCGCGAACAGGCCCTGTCCATGCTGCTCGGAATGCTCACGCAACCGGCTACCAAGCTGGTTCGCACCCTGGCCGAACCGGCCGCAAGCCTGGCACGTGCAGTTCGTGCCGTTGGTGAGCGTGCAGAGGCCGCCTGAGCGAGTTCCGCAACTGCTATATCCGTTTATCAATCAGGAGTTTTGAATCATGTCCCTTAGCAACGATCAGATTCTCGAAGCGATTGCTTCGAAGAGCCTCATGGAGATCATGGATCTCGTGAAGGCAATGGAAGAGAAGTTCGGCGTGTCCGCTGCTGCCCCGGTTGCCGTCGCTGCCGGTCCGGCCGCTGCTGCTGCCCCGGTCGAAGAGCAGACCGAGTTCACCGTGCACCTGGCTGCCATCGGTGACAAGAAGGTCGAGGTCATCAAGGCCGTTCGCGCCATCACCAACCTCGGCCTCAAGGAAGCCAAGGATCTGGTCGAAGGTGCGCCGTCGACCGTCAAGGACGGCTGCAGCAAGGATGACGCGCAGAAGTTCAAGAAGATGCTGGAAGAAGCCGGCGCCAAGGTTGATCTCAAGTAATCGACCCCAGGTCCGACTGTTGTACGCAGGGCTGGGGGCCGAAAGGTCCCCGGCCTCTATTCGTTAGTTGCAGCGTGGAAAAAGGTACATGGAAAAAGGAAAAAGGTAACGCGGTTCGCCAAACCAGAAGGTTGCGGCGGACTTCACCCTTTTCCTTTTTCCGTTTTTCCTTTTCCTGCTCCTGATTCACTGCCGCCGCTGTGCGGCCCAAGGCGAGAGTAATCCCCATGAGCTACTCGTTCACCGAAAAGAAGCGCATCCGCAAGGATTTCGGCAAGACTCCCGCAGTGCTTGCCGTACCCCCATTGTTGGCGATCCAGGTCAACTCCTACCGCGATTTCCTGCAGACGGAGAACGGACCATCCAATTATCGTGATGTGGGCTTGCACGCCGCGTTGAAGTCGGTGTTTCCGATCAGCAGCTATTCGGGCAGTGCCTCGCTGGAGTACGTCAGCTACCGTCTGGGCGATCCGCCTTTCGATGTGCGCGAGTGCAAGTCGCGCGGCCTGTCCTATGGCGCGCCGCTTCGTGTGACCGTGCGTCTGGTGGTGTACGACCGCGAGAGCTCCAACAAGGCGGTGAAGTACGTCAAGGAGCAGGAGGTCTACATGGGCGAATTGCCGCTCATGACCGACACCGGCACCTTCATCGTCAACGGTACCGAGCGCGTCATCGTCTCGCAGCTGCACCGCTCGCCGGGTGTGTTCTTCGACCACGATCGTGGCAAGACCCACAGCTCGGGCAAGCTGCTGTATTCCGCGCGCGTCATTCCTTACCGTGGTTCCTGGCTGGACTTCGAGTTCGACCCCAAGGATGCACTGTTCACGCGTATCGATCGTCGCCGCAAGCTGCCGGTGACCATCCTGCTGCGCGGTCTGGGCTACAACAACACCCAGATCCTGCAGATGTTCTTCGAGATCAACAAGTTTGAGCTCAAGAACACTGGCGCCCTGATGGAGCTGGTGCCCGAGCGTCTGCGCGGCGAGACCGCCAGCTTCGATATCCGCGTCGGCAAGGAGCTGATCGTCGAGGCCGGCAAGCGCATCACCTCGCGCCATGTGCGGCAGATGGAAAAGCTCAAGGACAAGAACCTTGAAGTGCCCGACGAGTACTTGATCGGTCGCATCCTGTCCGAGGATGTGGTGGATCCGAAGTCTGGTGAAGTGCTGGCACTGGCCAACGACGAGTTGACCGATGACCATCTGAGCGCTTTCCGACAGGCCAAGATTTCGGCCATCGGCACCATTTTCGTCAACGATCTGGATCGCGGTCCGTACATCTCCAACACGCTGCGCATCGATCCCTCGCGCAGCCAGCTGGAAGCACTGGTCGAAATCTATCGGATGATGCGTCCGGGCGAGCCGCCGACCAAGGAAGCGGCCCAGAACCTGTTCCAGAATCTGTTCTTCGCCGCCGACCGCTACGATCTGTCGGCCGTCGGTCGCATGAAGTTCAACCGTCGCGTCGGGCGCAAGGAAACCACCGGATCGGGCGTGCTCTCGCACGACGACATCCTGGCGGTCCTGCGTGTGCTGATCGACATCCGCAACGGCAAGGGCACGGTCGATGACATCGATCACCTGGGCAACCGCCGTGTACGCAGCGTCGGCGAAATGGCCGAGAACGTGTTCCGCATCGGTCTGGTGCGTGTCGAGCGCGCGGTCAAGGAGCGTTTGTCGCTGGCCGAGTCCGAGGGCCTGACGCCGCAGGAACTGATCAATGCCAAGCCGGTGGCTGCAGCGATCAAGGAGTTCTTTGGCTCCTCGCAGCTGAGCCAGTTTATGGATCAGAACAACCCGCTGTCGGAAGTGACCCACAAGCGCCGCGTGTCGGCTCTCGGCCCGGGTGGTCTGACCCGTGAGCGCGCCGGCTTCGAAGTCCGCGACGTGCATCCCACCCATTACGGTCGTGTCTGCCCGATCGAGACCCCTGAAGGTCCGAACATCGGTCTGATCAACTCGCTTTCGGTCTACGCGCGTACCAACGACTACGGCTTCATCGAGACGCCGTTCCGTCGTGTCATCGACGGCAAGGTGACCGATCAGGTCGACTATCTGTCGGCGATCGAAGAGAACGAATTCGTCGTGGCGCAGGCCAGCGCAACCATGGACGAGGACGGCAATCTCAACGAAGACCTGGTGACCAGCCGCGAACGTGGCGAAATCTTGTTGAAGTCGCCGAGCGAAGTCCACTACATGGACGTGTCGCCGATGCAGATCGTGTCGGTGGCGGCAGCATTGGTGCCCTTCCTCGAGCACAACGACGCCAACCGCGCACTCATGGGCGCGAACATGCAGCGCCAGGCCGTGCCAACGCTGCGGGCTGAGTGCCCGGTCGTCGGTACCGGCATTGAACGCAAGGTGGCCAGCGACTCCGGTGTGACCGTGATTGCCCGCCGCGGCGGCGTTGTCGATCAGATCGATGCCGGTCGTGTGGTGGTCAAGGCCAATGAGGCTGAAGTCGAAGAGAACGATCCGGGCGTGGATATCTACAGCCTGATCAAGTACACCCGCTCCAACCAGAACACCTGCATCAACCAGCGTCCGCTGGTTCAGGTCGGTGATCGGGTGGCTCCGGGCGATACCCTGGCCGACGGTCCGTCGACCGATCTGGGCGAGCTTGCGCTGGGTCAGAACATGCTGGTCGCGTTCATGCCCTGGAATGGATACAACTTCGAAGACTCGATCCTGGTCTCCGAGCGTGTGGTCAAGGAAGATCGCTACACCACGATCCATATCGAAGAGCTGACTGCCGTTGCCCGTGACACCAAGCTTGGCCCGGAAGAAATCACGGCCGACATCCCCAACGTGGGTGAGCAGGCGCTGTCACGTCTGGATGAGAGCGGCATTGTCTACATCGGCGCCGAAGTCAACGCTGGCGACATCCTCGTCGGCAAGGTCACGCCCAAGGGTGAGACCCAGCTCACGCCGGAAGAAAAGTTGCTGCGCGCGATCTTTGGCGAGAAAGCCTCGGATGTGAAGGACAGCTCGCTGCGTGTGCCGCCGGGTATGGACGGTACCGTCATCGACGTCCAGGTCTTCACCCGTGACGGGCTGGAGAAGGACAAGCGTGCGCAGCAGATCGAGCAGGCCGAAATCAAGCGCGTGCGCAAGGATTTCGACGATCAGTTCCGCATCCTCGAAGCCGCGATCTACGATCGTCTGGCCGATGCGCTGGTGGGCAAAGTCGTCAACGGCGGCCCCCAAGGCATCAAGAAGGGCGAAGCCATCACCCGCGAGTATCTGGACAAGCTGGCTCGCAGCGAGTGGTTTGCGATCCGCATGAAGGACGATGCTGCGGCGGAGTCGATCGAGCGTGCGCAGGAACAGATCGAACGGCAGAAGGCCGAGTTCGACAAGCGTTTCGAGCACAAGCGCTCGAAGATCACCGCGGGCGACGATCTGGCGCCGGGCGTGTTGAAGATGGTCAAGGTCTATCTGGCCGTGAAGCGTCGCATCCAGCCCGGTGACAAGATGGCCGGTCGCCACGGCAACAAGGGTGTGATCTCGAACATCGTGCCGGTGGAAGACATGCCCTTCATGGACGATGGCACCTCGGTCGACATCGTGCTGAATCCGCTCGGCGTGCCTTCGCGCATGAACATCGGGCAGGTGCTGGAAACCCATCTGGGCTGGGCCGCCAAGGGTCTGGGCAAGCGCATCGGCGAGATGCTCGAGGCCAAGGCCAAGATTGCCGATCTACGCAAGTTCCTGGATGAGGTCTACAACCAGAACATGATCCGTGAGCAGGTCGATCTCAGCACCTTCAGCGATGATGAGCTGATGGCGCTGTCGAAGAACCTGACCAAGGGCGTACCGATGGCGACGCCGGTGTTTGACGGCGCAACCGAAGCCGAAATCAAACGCATGTTGAAGCTGGCCAATCTGCCCGATTCCGGTCAGACCATCCTCTACGACGGCCGCACCGGCGACGCCTTCGAGCGTCCGGTGACCGTGGGCTACATGTACATGCTCAAGCTCAACCATCTGGTCGACGACAAGATGCACGCCCGTTCCACCGGTCCGTACTCGCTGGTGACCCAGCAGCCGCTGGGCGGCAAGGCCCAGTTCGGTGGTCAGCGCTTCGGTGAAATGGAAGTGTGGGCACTGGAAGCCTACGGTGCGGCTTACACCCTGCAGGAAATGCTGACGGTCAAGTCGGACGACGTGCAGGGCCGCAACCAGATGTACAAGAACATCGTCGATGGCGACCACCAGATGGTCGCGGGCATGCCCGAATCGTTCAACGTGCTGGTCAAGGAGATCCGCTCGCTGGCGATTCACATCGAGCTCGAGAACGAAGCGCAGTAACAGTCGAAGTCATTGGAGCAAAGCACCATGAAAGACCTGTTGAACCTATTCAACCAGCAGCGTCCGGCCCAGGACTTCGACTCGATCCGTATCGGGTTGTCATCGCCCGATTTGATCCGCTCGTGGTCCTATGGCGAAGTCAAGAAGCCGGAAACCATCAATTACCGTACTTTCAAGCCGGAACGCGACGGTCTGTTCTGCGCCGCGATCTTCGGTCCGATCAAGGACTACGAGTGCCTGTGCGGCAAGTACAAGCGCATGAAGCACCGCGGTGTGGTCTGCGAGAAGTGCGGTACCGAAGTCACGCTGGCCAAGGTGCGCCGTGAGCGCATGGGCCATATCGAGCTGGCCAGCCCGACCGCGCACATCTGGTTCCTGAAGTCGCTGCCTTCGCGCATCGGCCTGATGCTGGACATGACTCTGCGCGATATCGAGCGCATCCTGTACTTCGAAGCCTATGTGGTGGTCGATCCGGGCCTGACCGCGCTGACCCGCGGCCAGTTGCTCACCGAAGAAGCCTTCCTGATCGCAGTCGAGGAGCATGGCGACGAATTTGACGCCCGCATGGGCGCCGAGGCCGTCTACGAACTGCTGCGGACCATCGATCTCAACGCCGAGATCGTGCGCCTCAAGGAAGAGATCGCCAGCACCAATTCCGAGACCAAGCTCAAGCGTCTGTCCAAGCGCATCAAGCTGATGGAGGCTTTTGTCGAGTCCGGCAACCGTCCCGAGTGGATGGTCATGACCGTGCTGCCGGTGCTGCCGCCGGACCTGCGTCCGCTGGTGCCGTTGGACGGCGGTCGCTTTGCGACTTCCGATCTGAACGATCTGTACCGCCGCGTCATCAACCGCAACAACCGTCTCAAGCGCCTGCTTGAGCTGAATGCGCCGGACATCATCGTCCGCAATGAAAAGCGCATGTTGCAGGAAGCTGTCGACGCGCTGATGGACAACGGCCGTCGTGGTCGCGCCATCACCGGCACCAACAAGCGCCCGCTGAAGTCGCTGGCCGACATGATCAAGGGCAAGCAGGGTCGCTTCCGTCAGAATCTGCTCGGCAAGCGCGTCGACTACTCCGGCCGTTCGGTCATCGTGGTCGGCCCGACACTCAAGCTGCACGAGTGCGGCCTGCCCAAGAAGATGGCGCTGGAACTGTTCAAGCCCTTCATCTTCAGCAAGCTGCAGCGCCGCGGACTGGCGACCACGATCAAGGCCGCGAAGAAGCTGGTCGAGCGTGAGAGCGCCGAGGTCTGGGACATCCTCGAAGAGGTGATCCGCGAACATCCGGTGCTGCTGAACCGCGCACCCACCCTGCATCGCCTCGGCATCCAGGCTTTCGAGCCGGTGTTGATCGAAGGCAAGGCCATCCAGCTGCATCCGCTGGTGTGTACCGCTTTCAACGCCGACTTCGACGGCGATCAGATGGCCGTGCACGTGCCGCTGTCGCTGGAAGCGCAGCTGGAAGCCCGTGCGCTGATGATGAGCACCAACAACATCCTGTCGCCCGCCAACGGTGAGCCGATCATCGTCCCGACCCAGGACGTGGTGCTCGGTCTGTACTACATGACCCGTGAACTGGTCGGCAAGCGTGGCGAAGGCATGGCCTTCTCCGACGTCAAGGAAGTCCATCGCGCCTACTCGGCCCACAAGGTCGATCTGCACGCCAAGGTACGCGTGCGCATCGAAGAGACCGAGATCGACGAGGACGGCAACCGCACCAAGAAGCGCACCCTGACCGAGACCACCATCGGTCGCGCACTGCTGGCCGAGATCCTGCCGGCAGGCATGCCCTTCTCGCTGGTCAACCAGTCGCTGACCAAGAAGGCGATTTCCGGGCTGATCAACGCCTGTTACCGCCGTCTGGGGCTGAAGGACACGGTGATCTTCGCCGATCAGTTGATGTACACCGGTTTCGCCTACGCGACCCGCGCCGGCGTCTCCATCGGCATCGACGACCTCAAGATTCCGCTCGAGAAGGGCGAGATCCTGGAGCGCGCAGAGCGTGAGGTGCGCGAGATCCAGGACCAGTTTACCAGCGGTCTGGTGACCGCCGGCGAGCGTTACAACAAGGTGGTCGACATCTGGTCGCGTACCAACGAGCAGGTCGCGCAGGCCATGATGAAGGGCATCGGCACCGAGAAGGCTGTCGACGCTGAAGGCAAGGAAATCGACCAGAAGTCGATGAATTCCATCTACATCATGGCCGATTCCGGCGCCCGTGGCTCCGCGGCCCAGATCCGACAGCTGGCCGGCATGCGCGGCCTGATGGCCAAGCCCGATGGCTCCATCATCGAGACGCCCATCAAGGCCAACTTCCGCGAAGGTCTGGACGTCCTGCAGTACTTCATCTCGACCCACGGTGCCCGTAAGGGTCTGGCCGATACCGCCCTGAAGACCGCCAACTCGGGTTATCTGACCCGACGCCTGGTCGACGTGGCCCAGGATGTGGTCATCACCGAAGTCGATTGCGGCACGCTGGAGCACATCACCATGGCTCCGATCGTCGAGGGCGGCGACGTCATCGAGCCCTTGAAGGATCGCGTGCTCGGCCGTGTCGTGGCTGAAGACGTGTTTGCCCCGGGTAACGATGAGGATCCGGTGGTGACCCGCAACACGCTGCTCGACGAAGCCTGGGTGGCCAGGCTCGAGGAGCTGGGCGTGCAGGAAGTGAAGGTGCGTTCGACCATCACCTGCAGCACCCGCTTCGGCGTCTGCGGCATGTGCTACGGACGTGATCTGGCGCGCGGCCATCTGGTCAACATCGGTGAGGCGGTGGGCGTCATTGCCGCCCAGTCGATCGGTGAACCGGGTACCCAGCTGACCATGCGTACCTTCCACATCGGTGGTGCGGCATCCCGTACCGCAGCTCAGGATCACGTGCAGATCAAGACCACCGGCACCATCCGTCTGAACAACCTGAAGACGGTCGAGCACAACGCCGGGCATCTGGTTGCGGTCTCGCGTTCCGGTGAAATCGTCGTGCTCGATGGCCACGGCCGCGAGCGCGAGCGCTACAAGGTGCCTTATGGCTCAGTGCTGGCAGTGCGTGACGGCGATGCCGTCAAGGGCGGCCAGACGGTCGCCAACTGGGATCCGCATACCCATCCGATCGTGTCGGAAGTGGCCGGACGCATGCGCTTCATCGACTTTGTCGACGGCGTGACCGTGAACGAGCAGATCGACGACCTGACGGGCTTGCAGAGCAACGTGGTCACCGATCCGAAGCGTCGCGGTGGCGGCGCCAAGGATCTGCGCCCGATGATTCGTCTGGAAGGCATGGATGGCGAGAACCTGGTGCTGCCGGGTACCGAGATCACCGCTCAGTACTTCCTGCCTGCCGGCGCCATCGTCTCGCTGCAGGACGGCGCCGAAGTGGGCGTGGGTGACGTGGTTGCCCGTATCCCGCAGGAAACCTCGAAGACCCGCGACATCACCGGCGGTCTGCCGCGCGTGGCCGATCTGTTCGAAGCGCGCAAGCCCAAGGAACCGGCGATTCTGGCCGAGTGCACCGGTGTGGTCAGCTTCGGCAAGGACACCAAGGGCAAGCAGCGCCTGTTGATCACCGACAAGGACGGCAACGTCCATGAGGAACTGATTCCGAAGTGGCGCCAGGTCATCGTCTTCGAAGGCGAGCATGTCGAAAAGGGTGAAACCGTGGTCGACGGCGAGCCGAACCCGCAGGACATCCTGCGCCTGCTCGGCGTCGAGCCTTTGGCTGTCTACCTGACCAAGGAAATTCAGGACGTCTACCGCCTGCAGGGCGTGAAGATCAACGACAAGCACATCGAGACCATCGTCCGGCAGATGCTGCGCAAGGTGGAAGTCACCGATTCTGGTGACACCCGCTACCTGCGCGGCGAGCAGATCGATCGCATCCGCGTGCTGGAAGAGAATCAGCGCGCAGCCAGCCGCAACGAGCAGCCGGCCGCTTACGATCGCGTTCTGCTGGGCATCACCAAGGCCTCGCTGGCGACCGAGTCCTTCATCTCGGCGGCTTCCTTCCAGGAGACCACGCGAGTGCTGACCGAGGCTGCCGTGCGCGGTACCCGCGACACGCTGCGCGGGCTCAAGGAAAACGTGATCGTGGGCCGACTGATTCCAGCCGGTACCGGTCTGGCGCACCACGACAAGCGCCGTCGCAAGCACGATGAGCTGTCGAGCGAAGAGCTCGAAGTTCTGGGCGGCATCAGCCGTGGTAACCGCAGCGAGGATTTTGCGGACAGTCTCTGATTGCAGATCCGCGTCCGACCCGGGAAACCGCGTCGGACGCAGTTGCAGCCAGCTTTCATTCATACGGTGAGTTGACAGCAAAATTTGATGCCAGTTAAACTCCCGCTTCTCGACAGGTCGCTTCAAGGCCTGTCGTTTGCTTTCTTAGGGATCCAGCAATGGCGACAGTAAACCAGTTGGTGCGTAAGCCGCGGTCACCGAAGTCTTTCAAGACCGCGTCTCCGGCGCTTGAGAACTGCCCGCAAAAGCGTGGCGTTTGTACTCGTGTCTACACGACCACGCCGAAGAAGCCGAATTCGGCGCTTCGCAAAGTGGCCAAGGTGCGTTTGACCAATGGCTTTGAGGTCATCAGTTACATCGGTGGCGAAGGTCATAACCTGCAGGAGCACTCCGTGGTGCTGATCCGCGGCGGTCGTGTCAAGGATCTACCCGGTGTGCGTTATCACACCGTGCGTGGTTCGCTTGATGCCTCCGGCGTTGCCAAGCGCAAGCAGAGCCGCTCCAAGTACGGCGCCAAGCGTCCCAAGTAATCACATACGAGATCTGCCATGTCCCGCAAAGGTTCACATCCGCAACGCGCCATCCTGCCCGACCCGAAATTCGGGAACGTGGTGATCGCGCGTTTTGTCAACATGATCATGCGTAGCGGCAAGAAAGCCGTCGCCGAGAGCATCCTCTACGGTGCCATCGACGAAATCAGCGGCAAGAACAGCGACGCCGTTGGTCTGATCGAAAAGGCCCTGAGCAATGTTGCTCCGGTGGTTGAGGTCAAGTCCCGCCGCGTTGGTGGTGCTACCTACCAGGTGCCGATCGAAGTACGCCCGGCTCGCCGTTCCGCCCTGGCCATGCGCTGGGTGATCGACGCTGCGCGCAAGCGTGGTGAGACCTCGATGCCGCGCCGTCTGGCCGGCGAGTTGATGGACGCTTCCGAGAATCGCGGTTCGGCCGTGAAGAAGCGCGAAGAAACCCATCGCATGGCTGAAGCGAACAAGGCGTTCTCGCACTACCGCTGGTAAGACCCCGACAAGAAAGGATTCTTTGCCGTGGCCCGAGACACCCCCATCGAGCGCTATCGTAATTTCGGCATCATGGCTCACATTGATGCCGGAAAGACGACAACGACCGAGCGCATCCTGTACTACACCGGCGTCAACCACAAGATCGGTGAAGTGCACGAAGGTGCGGCGACGATGGACTGGATGGAGCAGGAGCAGGAGCGTGGCATCACGATCACCTCGGCTGCCACCACGTGTTTCTGGACTGGCATGGATCAGTCTTTTCCGCAGCACCGCTTCAACATCATCGATACGCCAGGGCACGTCGACTTCACCATCGAAGTCGAGCGCTCCCTGCGCGTGCTCGACGGTGCGGTGTTCGTGCTATGTGCAGTCGGTGGCGTGCAGCCGCAGTCGGAAACGGTTTGGCGTCAGGCCAACAAGTACGGTGTGCCGCGGCTGGCCTTCGTCAACAAGATGGATCGCGCCGGCGCTGATTTCGACAAGGTCGTGGCCCAGTTGAAGAACCGTCTGGGTGCCAACCCGGTGCCGATGCAGGTGCCGATCGGTGCCGAAGATCACTTCGAGGGCGTGGTCGATTTGCTCAAGATGAAGGCGATCCATTGGGATCCGGCCTCTCAGGGCATGAAGTTCGAATACCGCGATATCCCGGCTGAACTGGTGGAGCGCAGCAAGAAGGCGCGCGAGTTCATGGTCGAGGCCGCCGCCGAGGCCGTCGAAGAGCTGATGAACAAGTACCTGGATGGCGTGGAGCTGAGCGAGGACGAGATTATCGCTGGCCTGCGTGCCGGTACCCTGTCGACCAGCCTGATTCCGGTGTTCTGCGGTACCGCCTTCAAGAACAAGGGCGTCCAGGCAATGCTGGATGCCGTGGTGTCGCTGCTGCCGTCGCCGGCTGATCGCCCGCCGGTGCGCGGTACCGACGAGCGTGAGGTCGAAGCCACCCGGGCGGCGCTCGATACCGAGCCCTTCTCGTCACTGGCATTCAAGATTGCCACCGATCCCTATGTGGGAACGCTGACCTTTTTCCGGGTCTACTCGGGCACGCTGAGCTCGGGTGACACCGTGTACAACCCGGTCAAGAGCCGCAAGGAGCGGGTTGGCCGAATGCTGCAGATGCATGCCAACCAGCGCGAAGAGATCAAGGAAGTGCGGGCGGGAGATATCGCCGCTGCCGTCGGTCTCAAGGATGTCACCACCGGCGACACGCTGTGCGCCCTGGACAACGTGATCACGCTGGAGCGTATGGTCTTCCCGGAGCCGGTGATCGCCATGGCGATCGAGCCGAAGACCAAGGTGGATCAGGAAAAGATGGGTATCGCCCTGTCGCGACTGGCGCAGGAAGATCCAAGCTTTCGCGTACGCACCGACGAGGAGTCGGGTCAGACCATCATTTCGGGCATGGGTGAGTTGCATCTCGAGATCATCGTCGACCGCATGAAGCGCGAGTTTGGCGTCGAGGCCAATGTCGGCAAGCCCCAGGTCGCCTATCGCGAGACCATCCGTCGTTCGGTCAAGCAGGACGGCAAGTTCGTGCGTCAGTCCGGTGGCCGCGGCCAGTATGGCCATGTCGTGCTGGAAATCGAGCCGCGTGAGCGCGGTGAGGGCTATCTGTTCGAGAATGCGATTGTCGGTGGTGTCGTACCCAAGGAATACATTCCTGCGGTCGACAAGGGAATTCAGGAAGCGGTTGCGGCTGGCGTCATGGCGGGTTTTCCGATCGTGGACGTCAAGGTACGCATCGTTGACGGTTCTTACCACGAGGTCGATTCCAACGAAATGGCCTTCAAGATCGCCGGATCGATGGGCTTCAAGGAAGGTTTCATGAAGGCCTCTCCGGTGCTGCTGGAGCCCATCATGAAGGTCGAGGTGGTGACGCCCGAGGATTACATGGGCGACGTCATGGGCGATATTTCGCGCCGTCGCGGTGTCCTCCAGGGCAGCGACGAAACCTCCTCCGGCAAGGTCGTCAATTCGACCGTCCCGCTCGGTGAAATGTTCGGCTACGCCACCTCGCTGCGTTCGATGACGCAGGGCAGGGCCACTTTCACCATGGAATTCGATCATTACGCAGAAGCTCCGGCCAACATCGCCGAAGCCGTCATGAAAAAGTCCTGAGCTTCAACAAGCTCATTGTCCCAAGCACAACCAGAGATCAAAGGTTAGTTCGCCATGTCCAAGAGCAAATTTGAGCGCACCAAGCCGCACGTCAACGTGGGCACGATTGGCCACGTGGATCACGGGAAGACGACGCTGACCGCAGCGTTGACCAAGATCGGTGCAGAGCGCTTTGGTGGAGAATTCAAGGCGTACGACCAGATCGACAAGGCGCCGGAAGAGAAGGCGCGTGGCATCACGATCTCGACCGCGCACGTCGAGTACGAATCGCCGAACCGCCACTACGCGCACGTCGATTGCCCGGGCCATGCCGACTACGTGAAGAACATGATCACGGGTGCGGCGCAGATGGACGGCGCGATTCTGGTGTGCTCGGCTGCTGACGGTCCGATGCCGCAGACCCGCGAGCACATTCTGCTGTCGCGTCAGGTCGGTGTGCCGTACATCGTGGTCTACCTGAACAAGGCGGACATGGTGGACGACGCCGAGCTGCTTGAGCTGGTGGAAATGGAAGTGCGCGAGCTGCTGAGCAAGTACGATTTCCCGGGCGACGATACGCCGATCATCCATGGTTCGGCGCTGAAGGCGCTGGAAGGTGATCAGAGCGAGATCGGCGTGCCGTCGATTCTGAAGCTGGTGGATGCGCTGGATACCTATATTCCGGAGCCGCAGCGTGACATCGACAAGCCCTTCCTGATGCCGGTCGAGGACGTGTTCTCGATCTCGGGTCGTGGCACGGTGGTGACCGGTCGCGTCGAGCGCGGCATTGTGAAGGTGGGCGAGGAAATCGAGATTGTGGGCCTGAAGCCGACGATCAAGACGATCGTGACCGGCGTCGAGATGTTCCGCAAGCTGCTGGATCAGGGTCAGGCGGGCGACAACGTGGGTCTGCTGCTGCGCGGCACCAAGCGTGATGACGTCGAGCGCGGCCAGGTGATCTGCAAGCCGGGTTCGATCAATCCGCACACCAACTTCGAGGCTGAAGTGTACGTGCTGAGCAAGGAAGAGGGTGGTCGTCACACGCCGTTCTTCAAGGGTTATCGTCCGCAGTTCTACTTCCGCACGACCGACGTCACGGGCAACTGTGAGCTGCCGGAAGGTGTGGAGATGGTGATGCCGGGCGACAACGTGAAGATGGTGGTGTCGCTGATTGCTCCGATCGCGATGGAAGAAGGTCTGCGCTTCGCGATTCGCGAAGGCGGCCGTACCGTCGGCGCCGGTGTCGTCGCCAAGGTCATCAAGTAAGGAATGACTGCAGGTCCCTGCCAGGAGGCGGGGACTTCAGAGATCTGCTTTAACCGAACATAAACAGTTTCGTTTAGGGCTTGGCAATTACAACGCCGCGGAGTATAGTTCGCGGCCCTCTTGCTCGCTTTGCGAGTGAGAACAAACATCGGCGGTGGAGCGTAGGCTCAAGGATGTGGCGAACGCGCGAAATGCGCGGCGTGAACACCGCTACGGAGAGAAACATGGCTCAGCAACAGCGAATTCGTATTCGGCTGAAGGCTTTCGATCATCGTCTGATCGACAGGTCTGCCAGCGAGATCGTCGAGACCGCCCGCCGCACCGGGGCTCAGGTCCGAGGTCCTATCCCTCTTCCCACGAAGATCGAGCGCTACACCGTGCTCACTTCGCCGCACGTCGACAAGGACGCGCGTGACCAGTACGAGACCCGCACGCACAAGCGTGTGATGGATATCGTCGACCCGAACGACAAGACCGTGGACGCGCTCATGAAGCTCGACCTGGCTGCGGGCGTCGACGTTCAGATCAAGCTCTACTGAGAACTCGAGGAGATCAGTCATGACTATCGGATTGGTTGGCCGCAAGTGCGGCATGTCCCGAGTGTTTACCGAGAACGGCGAGTCGGTGCCGGTGTCGGTCATCGAGGTGGAAGCAAATCGCGTGACCCAGGTCAAGACCAAGGACACGGACGGCTACGATGCCATCCAGGTTACGACCGGCACCAAGCGTACTGCGCTCGTCAACAAGCCGCAGGCAGGCCATTTTGCCAAGGCGAAGACCGGCCCGGGCCGCGGCCTCTGGGAATTCCGTCTGGATTCCGCTGATGTCGGCAAGTTCGACGTCGGCGCCGAGCTGAAGGCCGATGTCTTCACCGAGGGCCAGATCGTCGACGTCGCCGGTGTCACCCGCGGCAAAGGCTTCCAGGGCACCATCAAGCGCTGGAACTTCACGATGGGCGATGCCACTCACGGTAACTCGCTGAGCCACCGTTCCCCGGGTTCCATCGGTCAGCGCCAGACGCCGGGCCGCGTGTTCAAGGGCAAGAAGATGGCCGGCCACATGGGCAACGTCAACGAGACCATCCAGAACCTCCGCGTGGTGCGCGTCGATGTCGAGCGCAATCTGCTGCTGGTTCGCGGTGCCATTCCCGGTGCGCCGGGTGGTGATGTCGTCGTGCGGCCCGCATCGAAGGGGCGCTGAGGAATGACCATGGAATTGAATGTCGTGGGCGCGAGCCCGATGCAGGTTTCCGAGGCGGTGTTCAACCGCCCCTATTCGGAAGCGCTGGTCCATCAGATCGTCACCGCATATCGCAATGCCGGTCGCGCTGGTACCAAGAAGCAGAAGACCCGTTCCGAAATGTCCGGAACGACGAAGAAGTTCAAGAAGCAGAAGGGCGGCGGCGCCCGTCACGGTGATTACCGTGCCCCGATCTTTGTCGGTGGTGGCCGCGCCTTCGCCGCCCGTCCGCGCAGCTTTGCGCAGAAGGTCAACCGCAAGATGTATCGCGCTGCCATGCAGGCGATTCTCTCGGAGTTGATCCGTCAGGACCGCGTGCGCGTGATTGCAGGCCTGGAGATTGCAGACAGCAAGACCAAGTCCTTCATCGCGAAGCTGAACGAGCTCGGCGTCAATCGGGCTACCTTTGTGGCCAGTGAAGTCAGTGAGAACGCTTACCTCGCGGCACGCAATATTCCCCACGTGCACGTCGTTGATGTGCATGGGTTGAACCCGGCGAGTCTGGTCGGCACCGACAACCTGGTGCTGACGGTCGACGCGGTCAAGAAGATTGAGGAGTGGCTGTCGTGAGTAATGAGCGATTGCTGTCGGTGCTGATCGCACCGCGGATCTCGGAAAAGGCGGCCCGTATCCAGGCCGACCACAACCAGTATGTGTTCGAAGTGGCGACCACTGCCACCAAGCTTGACGTCAAGGCAGCGGTCGAAACGCTGTTCAAGGTCAAGGTCGAGGGCGTCCGGGTTCTGAACGTGAAAGGCAAGAGCAAGGGTTTCCGTGGGCGCACTGGTAAGCGCGCCGACTGGCGGAAGGCCTATGTCACGCTGGCCGACGGTCAGTCCATCGAATTCGGCACGCAGGCCTGAGAGGAAAGCGATCATGCCTCTGATTAAAGTTAAGCCAACGTCCCCCGGCCGCCGCGGCGTGGTTCGTGTTGTGACCCCCGAGCTGCACAAGGGTGGTCCGTACAAGCCGCTGGTTGAGCCCCAGGATAAGACCGGTGGTCGTAATCACCACGGTCGCATCACCACGCGTCATCGCGGCGGTGGTTCGCGTCAGCATTACCGTCTGATCGATTTCAAGCGCGACAAGGACGGCATTGCGGCCAAGATCGAGCGTCTCGAGTACGATCCCAACCGCACTGCGCACATCGCGCTGCTGCTCTACATCGACGGCGAGCGTCGTTACATCATTGCGCCCAAGGGTGCGAAGGTCGGCGATGCGATCCTCAGCGGTCGTGATGCGCCGATCAAGAACGGCAATTGCCTGCCGCTGCGCAACATGCCGATCGGTAGTACGGTCCATTGCATCGAAATGAAGCCCGGCAAGGGCGCACAGCTGGCTCGCGCCGCTGGTGCCTCGGCCCAGTTGGTGGCTCGCGAGCAAGGCTACGCCACGCTGCGACTGCGCTCCGGTGAGATGCGCAAGGTGCCGGCCGATTGTCGCGCCTGCGTCGGTGAAGTGTCCAACTCCGAGCACAACCTCGAGAGCCTGGGCAAGGCCGGTGCCACTCGTTGGCGCGGTATTCGCCCGACGGTTCGCGGTGCGGCCATGAACCCGGTCGATCACCCGCACGGTGGTGGTGAAGGTCGCTCCGGTCAGGGCAACCCGCATCCGGTGTCGCCGTGGGGTACGCCGAGCAAGGGCTACAAGACGCGCAAGAACAAGCGCACCAGTGTGTTCATTGTGCGCCGTCGTAACGGCTGATTGAGGGCTAAGGAATCATGTCTCGTTCATTGAAGAAAGGCCCCTTCGCCGATCTGCACCTTCTCAAGAAGGTTGAAGTAGCGGCGGCGGGGAACAGCAAGAAGCCGATCAAGACCTGGTCGCGTCGTTCGATGATCCTGCCGGAAATGGTGGGTCTGACGATTGCGGTCCACAACGGTCGACTGCACGTTCCGGTAGTGATCAACGAAAACATGGTGGGCCACAAGCTTGGAGAGTTCGCGCCGACGCGCACCTTCAAGGGCCACTCCGGCGACAAAAAGGCGGGTAGGTAATCATGGAAGCGCGCGCAATACTGCGAACGGCGAGAATCTCGCCGCAAAAGGCTCGTCTGGTTGCTGACCAGGTGCGGGGCATGGCGGTCGGACGGGCAGAGCAACTGCTGACGTTCAGCCCGAAGAAAGCTGCAGGGATGATTCGCAAGGTGCTGCTGTCCGCGGTATCCAATGCCGAAAACAACCTGGGCGCCGATGTCGACGAGCTCAAGGTACAGACCATCTGCGTGGACGAAGGTCCGCAGCTGAAGCGTCTGCATGCTCGCGCCAAGGGTCGCGCGAATCGAATCATCAAGCGCACGAGTCACATCACCGTGATTGTCGGCGACGGCCGCGCGGACTGAGGATCAAAACATGGGTCATAAAGTCAATCCCGTTGGCATCCGTCTCGGAATCTCCCGTGACTGGAATTCGAAGTGGTATGCCGGCCGCAAGGAATTTGCCGACTACCTGGTGGCGGATCTCAAGGTGCGTGAGTACCTGAAGAGCCGTCTCAGCCAGGCCGGCATCAGCAAGATTCAGATCGAGCGTCCTGCCAAGACTGCCCGCCTGACCATTCACACCGCCCGTCCGGGTGTGGTGATTGGCAAGAAGGGTGAGGACATCGAGAAGCTGCGCAAGGAAGTGTCGGACATCATGGGCGTGCCCACGCACGTCAATGTGGCCGAGATCCGCAAGCCGGAGCTTGATGCGCAGCTGGTGGCCGAGTCGATCACCCAGCAGCTCGAGCGTCGCATCATGTTCCGCCGCGCCATGAAGCGCGCCGTGCAGAACGCGCTGCGCCTCGGTGCCCTCGGTGTGAAGGTGAGTGTTGCCGGTCGTTTGAACGGTGCGGAAATCGCGCGTTCGGAGTGGTATCGCGAAGGTCGCGTTCCGCTGCACACGCTGCGAGCCGACATCGACTACGGGTTCGCTGAAGCTAAGACCACCTACGGCATCATTGGTGTCAAGGTGTGGATCTACCGCGGCGACATCTTTGATCTCTATGCGCCTCAGGCCGACACCAAGGCCGAGCGCACGCAGGCGAAGTAAGGGAGTATCGAAGCCATGCTGCAACCTTCACGAACCAAATATCGCAAGGCGCACAAAGGCCGTAACAATGGTCTGGCCTTTGTTGCGAACAAGGTCAGTTTCGGCGAATACGGTCTCAAGGCCGTTGAGCACGGGCAGCTGACTGCGCGGCAGATCGAAGCCGCCCGCCGGACCATTTCCCGCTACGTCAAGCGTGGTGGAAAGTTGTGGATCCGAGTGTTTCCGGACAAGCCGATTTCGAAGAAGCCGATCGAAGTTCGCATGGGTAACGGAAAGGGCAACGTCGAGTACTACGTCGCGCAGATCCAGCCCGGTCGAATGATCTATGAGATGGAAGGGGTTTCAGAAGTACAGGCGCGTGAAGCGCTGGCTCTGGCCGCTGCCAAGTTGTCCGTCAAGACCATTTTCGTTACCCGTTCGGTGATGTGATGAATGCCAGTGAACTACGAACCAAGTCGATCGTCGAGTTGAAAGAGCAACTCGTCGGCCTGCGCCAGGAGCAGTTCAATCTGCGCATGCAACGCGGCCAGGGTCAGCAGACCCAGGTCCATCAGATCAAGCGTGTACGTCGCGATGTCGCACGCGTTAAGACCGTCATCGCCGAGATCGAGCGCAAAGGTTAAGCCATGAGCGAGCAGCAGACAGAAAGCACCAAGAAGGCCCGACCGCTGGTTGGCGTCGTGGTGAGCAACAAGATGCAGAAGACCGTTACGGTCCTGGTCGAGCGCCAGGTCAAGCACGGCATGTACGGCAAGTACATCCGTCGTTCGACCAAGTTCCATGCGCACGATGAACTCGGCGCCTGTGAAGGTGACACGGTCACGATCACTTCCTGTCGCCCGATTTCGAAGACCAAGAGCTACGCGGTCACCGAGATCGTCCGGCGCGCTGGCGAGTAAGAGGAGACCATCTCATGATCCAGATGCAGAGCACGCTAGCCGCGGCCGACAACAGTGGCGCGAAGGAACTGATGTGTATCAAGGTGCTGGGTGGATCCAAGCGCCGGTACGCCAACATCGGTGACGTGATCAAGGTCTCCGTGCGCGCGGCCATCCCGCGTGGCAAGGTGAAGAAGGGCGAGGTCTACGATGCAGTGGTCGTGCGTACCCGCAAGGGTGTGCGTCGTGCCGACGGCTCGCTGGTGCGCTTCGACGGCAATGCCGCCGTTTTGTTGAACAACAAGCTTGAGCCGATCGGCACTCGCATCTTTGGACCCGTGACCCGTGAACTGCGGTCGGAACGGTTCATGAAGATCGTGTCGCTTGCTCCTGAAGTGCTTTGAGGGGTTGGTTATGAACCGTATTCGTAAAGGCGATCAGGTTGTGGTGATCGCTGGCAAGGACAAAGGCCGCAAGGGCGCAGTCACGCGCGTCACTGCGGAAGGTCGCGTCTATGTTGAGAACGTGAACATCGTCAAGCGTCACACCAAGGCGAATCCCCAGGCCAACCAGCCGGGCGGAATCATCGAACGTGAGGCTGCCGTCGACGCGTCCAACGTGATGCTGCTGAATCCCAAGACCCAAAAGGGCGACAAGGTCGGTTTCAAGACCGTCAAGAACGACGCCGGTGTGGAGCACAAGGTCCGCGTGTACCGCTCCACGGGCGAAGTCATCGATATAGTTTGAGAGGCTGACCGTGAGCGCGAGACTCGAATCGTTTTACCGTGAGACTGTAGTGCCGAAGCTGGTTGAGAAATTCGGCTACAGCAACCCGATGCAGGTGCCGCGTCTGGTCAAGATCACGCTCAACATGGGCGTGGGCGAAGCTGTCGGCAACAAGAAGATTCTTGAAAATGCTGTCGAGGACATGACCAAGATCGCTGGCCAGAAGCCGGTGACCACTCTGGCCAAGAAGTCCATCGCCGCCTTCAAGATTCGCGACGGCTGGCCGATTGGCTGCAAGGTGACCCTGCGTCGTCGTCAGATGCTCGAGTTCCTCGATCGCCTGGTCAATGTTTCACTCCCGCGTGTACGCGATTTTCGCGGCCTCTCGGGCCGGGCCTTTGACGGGCGCGGTAATTACAACTTTGGTGTGAAAGAGCAGATCATCTTCCCCGAAATCGATTTCGACCAGGTCGACGCGATTCGCGGTATGGATATCTGCGTCACCACCACGGCCAAGACCGACCAGGAGGCGAAAGCGCTTCTGGAGGCCTTTGGCTTCCCGTTCCGTAACTGATCGCGCTGTTCAGGAGATATCCCGTGGCGAAAACGTCGATGGTGAATCGCGAGATCAAGCGCGAGAAGTTGGCCAAGCGGTACGGTGCAAAGCGCATCGAACTCAAGGCCGTCATTTCGAGCCTGACCGCGTCGTATGAAGAGAAGATGGAAGCACAGGCCAAGCTGCAGAAGCTGCCACGTGATTCCAGTCCGTGCCGTCAGCGCAGTCGTTGCGCGTTGTCGGGTCGTCCGCGTGGTTTCTACCGCAAGTTTGGCTTGGGTCGAAACAAACTCCGCGAAGCCACCATGCGTGGCGACGTCCCGGGTCTGCGCAAGGCCAGCTGGTAAGAATTCAGGAATCAGGTAATCGTCATGAGCATGACCGATCCAATTGCCGACATGTTGACGCGCATTCGTAATGCGCAAGCCATGGGCAAGGCAAGTGTGCAGATGCCGGCTTCGCGGGTGAAACTCGCGATTGCCGAATTGTTGAAAGATGAGGGCTACGTCGAAGACGTGGTGGTCTCGGAAGCGGGTGTGGGCAAGCGGGTGCTGGGCTTGAAGCTCAAGTACTACCTTGGCCGGCCGGTAATCGAGAAAATCGAGCGAATCAGCCGACCTGGCCTGCGCAAGTACCGCGGCAAGGATGGTCTGCCGACGATCCTGGGTGGCCTGGGCATCGCCATTGTGTCGACCTCCAAGGGTCTGATGACCGACGCCAAGGCCCGTTCTGAAGGTCTGGGTGGCGAAGTCTTGTGCCTGGTCGCGTGATCCTAGGAGTTCATCATGTCACGTGTAGCTAAAAAGCCTATTTCACTGCCGAAGGGCGTCGAGATGTCGATGGCCGCCGGTTCCATCAGCGTCAAGGGTCCGAAGGGTACCCTGTCGATTGCGCAGCCGGCCGGCGTCAGCGTCAATGTTGACGGCGCCCAGGTCAACGTCAGTCCTGCTGATCTGGCGAACGACGCCATGGCCGGTACCGTGCGTGCCTTGCTCGCCAATCTGGTGACTGGCGTTTCCGCCGGTTACGAGCGCAAGCTGGAACTGGTCGGCGTCGGTTATCGCGCCAACATGCAGGGTCGCGATGTCAATCTGACCCTGGGTTTCTCGCACCCGGTGCTGTTCAAGGTGCCTGAGGGCGTCAGCGTCGAGACCCCGACTCAGACTGAAATTCTGATCAAGGGCGCCGACAAGCAGGCCGTCGGTCAGGTTGCTGCGAAGATCCGCGCGTTCCGTCCGCCTGAACCCTACAAGGGCAAGGGTGTGCGCTACAGCGGCGAGAAGATCACGCTCAAGGAAGCGAAGAAGGCCTGATCTCGGTCTGGGCCCGGTTTCATGCAAGGACATTAATAGTCATGGCCAAAGTGGACAAGAAAGAAGCGCGACTGCGCAGAGCGCAATCGACACGGCATCGGATTCGGGAACTGATGGTTCCACGGCTGACCGTACACCGCAGTGGGCAGCATATTTACGCCCAGGTTTTCGCGGCTGGCGGATCCGGTGTGTTGGCGGCAGCGTCGACGCTCGAGAAGGAGGTCCGTGAGGGCCTGACCGGAACCAAGAACAAGGCAGCAGCGGCTGCGGTCGGCAAGGCGATCGCCAAGCTGGCCTTGGCGGCCGGAGTAGACCGGGTTGCGTTTGATCGTTCGGGGTTCAAGTACCACGGACGCATCCAGGCGCTGGCCGACGCGGCTCGCGAGGGCGGCCTCCAGTTCTGAGGACGGCTTTGCCGCCCCCTCGATCTCTATAGGTGAGTAGCATGTCGAACGATAACGAAAGTAGTGATGGCCTGCTGGAAAAGCTGGTAGCTGTGAACCGCGTGGCCAAGGTGGTCAAGGGTGGTCGGCAGTTCGGCTTCACGGCGCTGACGGTGGTTGGCGACGGTAACGGTCGAGTCGGAATCGGCTACGGCAAGGCGCGAGAAGTGCCTGCCGCGATTTCCAAGGCGATGGATCGCGCTCGTCGCAACATGGTCAAGGTGAGCCTGAATGCAGGTACCTTGTGGTATCCGGCGCAGGGCGTCCACGGTGCTGCCAAGGTGTACATGCAGCCCGCTTCCGAAGGTACCGGCGTCATTGCCGGCGGCGCCATGCGCGCAGTCTTCGAGGTGGTCGGCGTGCAGAACGTGTTGGCGAAGTCCTTCGGTTCGCGCAATCCGATCAACCTGGTGCGAGCCACCATCAAGGGTCTGGCGCGCATGGCAGCTCCGGCTGACTACGCTGCCAAGCGCGGCAAGAGTCTGGAACAGTTGACGGGGAAGTCGCATGAGCAGTGAAAACAATGCAACGGTTCGCGTCCGTCTGGTGAAGAGCCCGAACAGCACGCCGGCGCGTCATCGCCTGTGCGTCAAGGCTTTGGGCCTGAAGCGCATGAATCATGTCGTCGAACTCAAGGACAGCCCCTGCGTTCGCGGCCTGATAGACAAGGTCAATTACCTGGTTCGTGTCGAAAGCTGACGCTGTCGATCGAGTGGAGATGTAACCGTGAGACTTAATACGATCAAGCCCGCCGAGGGCAGCAAGAAAGAAGCCCGTCGCGTCGGTCGCGGCATCGGCTCGACCCTGGGCAAGACCTGCGGTCGCGGTCACAAGGGTCAGTTCGCACGCGCCGGCAAGGGCAAGGTGAAGGCTGGTTTCGAGGGCGGACAGATGCCCTTGCAGCGGCGTCTGCCGAAAATCGGATTCCGCTCCAAGATGTCTGCTGATGCGGCTGAAGTCATGCTCTATCGCGTCGACAAGATCGATGGCGATCTGGTTGACCTGGCGACGCTGAAGGCGGCGGGTATGGTCGGCTCCGGCGCCAAGCGCGTGAAGATTGTCAAGCAGGGCGAAATCACTCGCGCAGTCAATGTGCGCGGTATTGCCTGTACCGAGGGTGCCAAGGCGGCAATCCTCGCAGCCGGCGGATCGGTGGAGTAAGACTCTTGGCCAAGGCGTCGAACAGTTCAGCCTCAGCGATCGGCGGGCTCGGAAAGATGACCGAGCTGCGCTCGCGTCTGCTTTTCGTGCTCGGTGCGCTGATTGTTTTCCGGGCGGGCAGCTTCATCCCGGTCCCGGGCGTGAATCCCGAGGCGCTGCTGCAGCTGATGCAGTCGCAGCGCGGGACCATCATCGACGTGTTCAACATGTTCTCGGGCGGCGCGCTCGCGCGCTTCTCGGTCTTCGCCCTCGGCGTCATGCCTTATATTTCCGCGTCCATCGTGGTTCAGATCCTGGCGACGGCGCTGCCCTCGTTGCAGGCGCTGAAGAAAGAAGGCGAGGCCGGCCGACGTACGCTGACCAAGTACACCCGTTGGGGTACTCTGGGTCTGTCGATTTTCCAGGGCTTCGGCGTTGCCTTCGCGCTGCAGCAGCAGGGCGGCAGCGTGGTGATTTCCCCCGGGGTCGGCTTCCTGGTGACGGCTGTGATCAGCTTGACGGCTGGCACGATGTATCTGATGTGGCTGGGTGAGCAGGTGACGGAACGTGGTATCGGCAACGGTATCTCGATCCTGATCTTCGCCGGCATCGTGGCTGGGTTCCCGGGCGCGATAGCAACGACGCTGGAATTGGCCAGTACCGGCCAGCTGCAGTTCCTGTCGATCATCCTGGTGCTGGGCATCGTGGTGGTAGTAACGGCATTCGTGGTCTTCATGGAACGCGCCCAGCGGCGCATCACCGTGAATTACGCACGCCGCATGTCGGGACGGCAGGCCTATCAGAACCAGTCTTCGCATCTACCTCTGAAACTGAACATGTCGGGCGTGATTCCGCCGATCTTTGCGTCGAGCCTGATCCTGTTTCCTGCCACCGCGGCTACCTGGTTCGGTACCGGCGAGGGATCTCGTTGGTTGCAGCGCCTCGCAGCGATGCTGGGTCCTGAGCAGCCGCTGCATATGTTGATCTATTCGGCGCTGATCTTCTTTTTCGCCTTCTTCTACACCGCGTTGGTCTTCAATGCGCAGGAGACGGCGGACAACCTGAAGAAATCCGGTGCACTGATTCCCGGAATTCGTCCCGGCAAGGCTACGGCCGAGTACATCGATGGCGTGCTGACGCGCCTGACGGCGGTCGGCGCTCTGTACCTGGTTGCGGTCTGTCTGTTGCCGGAGATCATGCGTATCTATTTCGATGTGCCGTTCTACTTTGGTGGTACGTCATTGTTGATCGTGGTGGTCGTAGTCATGGACTTCATGGCGCAGATTCAGGCGCACTTGATGTCGCACCAGTACGACAGTCTGTTGAAGAAAGCGAATCTCAAGAACGTCGGGCGTGGCGGTTTGCTGAAGTAAAGCTGTCCGTCAGCCCGGAATCAGAAGAAACTTGCGCATAGCTGGTAGGAAGCTGCTACAATAGGCGGTTCCACCAGTCGCGCTCTTGGAGTGGAGAGTACTCATGGCACGTATCGCGGGAGTCAATATCCCGGTCAACAAGCATGCGTGGATCGGCTTGACCAGTATCTACGGCATCGGGCGTAGCAGTGCACGCAAGATCTGCGTGGGCGCTGGTGTGGACCCGACCACCAAGGTCAAGAGCCTCAGCGAGGCCGAGGTCGAGCGTTTGCGTGCCGAGATCGGCAAGTTCACCGTCGAAGGTGATCTGCGTCGTGAAGTGGCGATGAGCGTCAAGCGCTTGATTGATCTGGGCTGCTACCGCGGTCTGCGTCATCGCAAGGGCTTGCCGATCCGCGGCCAGCGTACCCGCACCAACGCGCGCACCCGCAAGGGCCCGCGTAAGCAGATCAAGAAGTAAGAAACTTCAAACGGAATTAGAATATGAGCAAGGCGTCTGCCTCGGCTGGTAAAGCCAAGAAGAAAATCAAGCGCTCGGTGTCGGATGGCATCGCGCACGTCCAGGCTTCATTCAACAACACGGTGATCACGATCACCGACCGTCAGGGCAATGCTCTGAGCTGGGCGACTTCGGGTGGCGCCGGTTTCCGCGGTTCTCGCAAGAGCACCCCGTTCGCGGCCCAGGTGGCTGCCGAGAAGGCCGGCAAGGTGGCGCTGGAATACGGCGTAAAGGCACTGGAAGTGCGGATCAAGGGCCCGGGTCCGGGTCGCGAGTCCGCAGTTCGTGCGCTGAATGCGCTTGGTCTGAAGGTGACGAACATTTTGGATGTGACGCCGATTCCGCACAACGGCTGCCGTCCGCCGAAGCGCCGTCGCGTGTAATCAAGGAGGATTGACGTCATGGCTCGTTATACTGGACCCACCTGCAAACTGGCTCGCCGGGAAGGCACCGACCTTTTCCTGAAGAGCCCGGCTCGCCCGATCGACAAGAAGTGCAAGATCGAGCAGAAGCCTGGTCAACACGGAACCGCCAAGAAGGCTAAGAACTCTGACTACTCGCTGCAGTTGCGCGAGAAGCAGAAGGTCAAGCGCATCTATGGCGTGCTCGAGCGCCAGTTTCGCCGTTACTACTTTGAGGCAAATCGCCGTCGCGGTGCGACTGGTGAGAACTTGCTGCAACTGCTTGAATCGCGACTGGACAACGTCGTCTATCGCCTCGGTTTTGCGGTAACCCGCGCCCAGGCTCGACAGATGGTTTCCCATCGCGGCGTCAAAGTGAATGGCAAGATCGTCAACCTGGCTTCTTATCAGGTCAAGGTCGGCGACATCGTTGCCCTGGCCGATCGTGCCAAGGAGCAGCTCCGCGTCAAGGAAGCTCTGACCCTGAGTCAGGAAATGGATTTGACCCCCAGCTGGCTGGAGATTGATGCAGCCAAGGCCGAGGGTGTGTTCAAGCAGGTTCCTGACCGCAGTGATTTGTCCGCCGACATCAATGAGAATTTGATCGTCGAGCTCTATTCCAAGTAATCCTGCGAGGTTTATTCATGACGTCTGCAACCAGCTTGCTACGTCCCCATAATCTGGTGGTCGAGAATGCCGGTGATCGGCGTGCGCGAGTTGTACTCGAGCCGCTCGAGCGGGGATTCGGCCACACTTTGGGTAACGCGCTTCGTCGCGTGTTGCTGTCCTCTATTCCTGGGGCAGCGGTGACTGAAGTCGAGATTGACGGGGTCCTGCACGAATACAGCACGATGGAAGGCGTTCAGGAGGATGTGGTCGAGATCCTGCTGAACCTGAAGGACGTGGCTGTGCGTCTGCACAATGTTGATCAGACCACCGTGCACCTGAGCCGCAAGGGTCGGGGCCCGGTGACGGCCGGCGACATCACCACCGACCACAACGTGGAAGTGGTGAACCCGGATCTGCTGATCTGCACGCTGACCAAGGACGTGTCGCTGTCGATGCGTCTGAAGATTGCGCGTGGTGTGGGTTATGAGGCGGCCAGCAGCCGTCGCATGCCGGAAGATGAGGCTCGTCCCATCGGCCGCCTGCAGATCGATGCGACCTATGCGCCGATTCGCCGCGTGGCTTACACGGTCGAGAGCGCGCGTGTCGAGCAGCGCACCGATCTGGACAAGCTGGTACTGGACGTTGAAACCGACGGAACTGTTGATGCGGTTGACGCAGTCAAGCAGGCTGCCGGCATTCTCGTCGACCAGTTAGGCGCCTTCGTCGACGTCAGTCGTCGTGAGGTCGAGCGCCCGGCTGCGGGCCGTGCTGAGGTCGATCCGATCCTGCTGCGTCCGATCGATGATCTGGAACTGACGGTGCGTTCGGCCAACTGTCTGAAGGCCGAGAGCATTTATTACATCGGTGATCTGATTCAACGCACCGAGGTAGAGCTGCTGAAGACGCCCAATCTGGGCAAGAAGTCGCTCACTGAAATCAAGGATGTGCTGGCAGCGCGTGGTTTGTCGCTCGGCATGAAGCTGGAGAACTGGCCGCCGCCAGGGCTTGCCACCAGCGGTTTTGGCGGTTGATAAGGAGAATAAGTCATGCGTCATCGTAATGCCGGCCGCGCTTTTGCGCGCACCAGCGCCCACCGCCAGGCCATGTTCCGTAACATGACCAACTCCTTGTTTCAGCACGAGCTGATCAAGACCACCTTGCCCAAGGCCAAGGAACTGCGTCGGTTCGCAGAGCCCTTGCTGACTCTGGCGAAGGAAGACGGCGTCAGCAACCGTCGTCTGGCTTTCAGTCGCCTGCGCGACAAGGCCGTCATCGGCAAGCTATTCGTTGAACTCGGTCCGCGCTATCGCGCTCGTCCGGGTGGCTACCTGCGCATTCTGAAGTGCGGTTTCCGCGCTGGCGACAATGCGCCGATGGCCTACGTCGAGCTGGTCGATCGCCCGCAGAGCGCATCGGCAGCGGTTGAAGCCGAAGCTTGATCGCGGGTTCACTCCGATCGCAGAAAGGCCGCCCCTGGGCGGCCTTTTTTTTTTGCACTGCAGCACCCCACCCGTCTTGGGTTACACTCGGGCGCTACGGTACGGTCGGCAGATTCTTTCCCGTTGTGGAAACCTTGGGCGCCTGCTGTGGTCCGAATCGGGCTCAACGGTAATGACAGAGAAAGGCAGATGTTGGCATTGAGAAATCTGAGTTCCCGGCAGGTGTTTGGCGCGTTCGCGTTGGTCTGCGCGCTGATGTTGGCATACGCCTTCTATGCAGAGTACGGTCTGGGGCTGGTTCCCTGTCCTCTGTGCATGTTCCAGCGGGTAGCGGTGATGCTCTTCGGGGCCATCTGTCTGCTTGGCGCGCTGCACGGGCCTGGCACACTGGGTACCCGTATTTACGCCATGTTGGGCCTGCTGGCTGGGGTACTGGGGGCAGCGATAGCCGGGCGACATGTCTGGTTGCAGTCCCTGCCCAAGGACCAGTTGCCTTCCTGTGCCCCGCCGCTGGACTACATGTGGGACAACTTTCCATTCGGAAACATGCTCAAGACGGTGCTGATGACCTCGGGCGAATGTGCCAATGTCGATTGGGAGTTCCTGGGCTTGAGCATGCCGGTCTGGACCTTTGTGGCTTTCGCGTTGATGGCGCTGGCGATGCTGCTGCTTATCGTTTTTCCCCCGCGCCGCTGATCAGATTTGGAGTGCGATTGATTCATGGCGCCTAGAACCCCTGTTTTGAGGAAAGATCCCGTGCTTACTGCCATCAAGGAAGTTCCCAACTGGTCGCCGTCGTCATGGAGTGAGCGCACCGCGCTGCAGCAACCGCAGTACGATGATGCTGCTGCACTGAGCGCCCGTCTGCAGGAGCTCAAGTCACTGCCGCCCCTGGTCACGTCATGGGAAATCATGCAATTGCGGCAGGAGCTCGCGGATGCCGCCGATGGCAAGCGCTTCCTCCTCCAGGGCGGTGACTGCGCCGAGAACTTCAGCGACTGCAACAGCCCGCACATTGCCAATCGGCTGAAGGTGCTGCTGCAGATGAGCCTGGTGCTGGTGCACGGGTTGAAGCAGCCCATCGTCAGGGTAGGGCGCTTTGCCGGGCAGTACGCCAAGCCGCGCTCGGCCGATATGGAGACACGGGACGGAGTGACCTTGCCTAGCTACAGGGGCGATCTGGTCAACGGGCCGGAGTTCACGCCGGAATCCAGGCGGCCGGATCCGGCGCGACTGATCGAAGGTCACTCGCGGTCGGCGATGACCATGAATTTTGTGCGGGCGCTGATCGACGGCGGTTTTGCCGATCTGCACCACCCGGAATACTGGGATCTGGACTGGGTCAGGCACTCGCCCTTCGAGCGCGAGTACCGTGACATGGTTCGGTCTATCGGCGATGCCGTGCGCTTCATGGAGAGCGTAGGCGGCGCGCCTATCGGCAGTCTGCGGCGGGTCGATTTCTACACCTCGCACGAGGCGCTGTTGCTGCATTACGAAGAGGCGCTGACGCGCCAGGTGCCGCGGCAGTGGGGCTGGTTCAACCTGTCCACCCATTTCCCCTGGATAGGCATGCGCACTGCAGCACTGGATGGCGCCCACACCGAGTACTTCCGCGGAATCCGTAATCCGGTCGGTGTCAAGATCGGACCGTCGGTGACGGCGGAACAGCTGATCCGTCTGATCGAGCGTCTGAATCCGGACAATGAGCCCGGGCGTCTGACGCTGATCCATCGACTCGGTGCCAGCAAGATTGCCGAGCATCTGCCGCGGCTGATTGATGTGGTCCGCAACAACGGCAAGCGGGTGCTGTGGTGCTGTGACCCCATGCATGGCAACACCGAGGGCACGGCTTCGGGGTTGAAGACCCGGCGCTTCGAGAACATCCGCTCGGAACTGGAGCAGGCCTTTGACATCCACGCAGCCAGTGGCTCGCGCCTGGGAGGCGCTCATCTGGAACTGACCGGTGAGAACGTCACCGAATGTATGGGCGGCGCCCGCGATCTGACCGAGCATGATCTGCAGCGCGCCTACCATTCCACGGTCGATCCGCGGCTCAATTACGAGCAGGCCATCGAACTGGCCCTGGTCATCGTGCGCAAGCAGGGTGCGCGGATCAGCGAGAGCGCGGGTTCTTGAGTCGTAGGGTGGATTCTTCGCCAACGGCGGAGAATCCACCGACCGGTGCGGCTGACGGCAAGATCGCCGTGACGCCGGCGCCGTGCAGTCTTCCCGCGGTACTTCGATGGCGGAATCCCGGCTATCCGGGTTTCCGCCCCACGGGCTAGTCCATGAAATAGCCGCCGTTCACCGGCAGGTTGGCGCCGGTGATGAATCCGGACTCATCGGCACTGAGGAAATTCACGACCCGGGCGATGTCCGCCGGCTCGCCGAGGCGCCCGACCGGGATCTTGGCGATGATGTCGTTGCGGATGGCTTCCGGAATCTTCATGACCATCTGGGTCTTGCAATAGCCCGGTGACACCGAATTCACCGTGACTCCCTTGCGGGCGACTTCGCGGGCCAGCGCCATCGTGAAACCATGCATGCCGGCCTTCGCTGCCGAGTAATTGGTCTGTCCGAACTGGCCGGTCTGACCGTTCACCGAGCTGATGTTGACGATGCGGCCGAACTGGCGATCGCACATGCCGTCGACGAACTGCCGCGACAGATTGAAGACGCCATCGAGGTTGACGTGCGCATTTCGCTCATCGTGACCGGTCGTTTCGGTTCAACGTGACCGGTTTCTACTGACGGTTGTGCGTTGCTTGGATTCTAACGGCATCGGTCACGATGGGGTGTCGGTTTTGGGTCTTTCCG
>JBFWOF010000015.1:0-111857 GCA_050250665.1 Lysobacterales bacterium
CGTGGTGACTGGCGCCGTCCTGATGCTGCAGGCCTTCGCCACCGAGCGTGGTGCGGCCGCTGGTGGCGCCGAGCAGGAAGCCGCGGGCTCGCTGGTCGGCGGCCGCCCAGATCAGATCACCAACCCGCTGCCAGCCAAACATCGAGTAATAGATGTAGCAGGGCAGCATCGGCAGATCGTGGGTGCTGTAGCTGGTGGCGGCGGCGATCCAGGAACTGATCGCGCCCGCTTCCGAGATGCCCTCCTCCAGGATCTGGCCGCTTTTTTCCTCGCGGTAATAGAGCATCGAACCCAGATCCTCGGGCTCGTACATCTGCCCCAGCGGCGCGTAGATGCCGACCTGGCGGAACAGACTGGCCATGCCGAAGGTGCGGGCTTCATCGGCCACGATCGGCACCACCCGCTGGCCGATGTGCTCGTCCTTGAGCAGATTGCCGAGCATGCGCACCACCGCCATCGTGGTCGACATGGCTTTCTGATCGGCCTCCAGCGCAAAGCGGGCGAAGGACTCGACCGCCGGCGCCGGCAAGGGCGCACTGGATTGCTGCCGGCGCCGCGGCAACTCGCCGCCGAGGGTCTGCCGACGGGCACGTAGATAGCGCATCTCGGCGCTGTCCTCGGCCGGTTTGTAGAACTTCAGCGCTTCGACCTCGCTGTCGCTCAGCGGCAGGCCAAAACGGTCGCGGAAGGCCTTCAGTTCGTCGACATCAAGCTTCTTGTGCTGATGCGTGGTCATGCGGCCCTGGCCGGCCTTGCCCATGCCGAAGCCCTTCATGGTCTTGGCCAGCACCACCGTCGGCTGGCCCTTGTGCGCCAGCGCCGCGGCATAGGCCGCGTGCAGCTTGCGGGCGTCGTGGCCGCCACGTTTCAATCGATCGATATCGGCGTCGGAGAGGTCCGCCACCAGCCGCGCCAGTTCGGCGTTCTGGCCGAAGAAGCGCTCGCGGTTGTAGGCGCCGTCGTTGGCCGAGAAGGTCTGGAACTGGCCATCGACGGTATGCGCGAAGGCCCGCAGCAACTCGCCGCTGACATCGCGCGCGAACAGCGGGTCCCAGTCCGAACCCCAGAGCACCTTGATGACATTCCAGCCGGCACCGGCGAACAGCGCTTCCAGCTCATCGATGATCCGGCTGTTGCCGCGCACCGGGCCGTCCAGACGCTGCAGATTGCAGTTGATGACGAAGGTCAGATTGTCCAGCCGCTCGCGAGCCGCCAGCGACAGCGCCCCGATGGACTCGGGCTCGTCCATCTCGCCGTCGCCGAAGAAGCCCCAGACCCGGCGGCTCTGCGTGGCCGCCAGGCCCCGATGCTCCAGATAGCGCAGAAAACGGGCCTGATAGATCGAGTTGATCGGGCCGAGGCCCATGGATCCGGTCGGGAACTGCCAGAAATCCGGCATCAGCCACGGATGCGGGTAGGAACACAGCCCGGGCTCGCCGATTTCACGCCGGTAGCGCGCCAGCCGCTGCTCGGGCAAGAAGCCCTCCAGATAGGCTCGGGCGTACACACCGGGCGAGGAATGCGGCTGGAAATACACCAGATCGCCGCCGTCGGCGTGGCCGTCCGCCTTGAAGAAATGATGGAAGCCGACCTCGAACAGATCGGCGGCCGAGGCATAGCTGGCGATATGCCCGCCGAGTTCGCCGGCCTCGGTGTTGGCGCGTACCACCATGGCCAGCGCGTTCCAGCGCATGGCTGCGCCCAGACGCGCTTCCAGTTCCAGATCGCCGGGGTAGGGCGGCTGCGCCTGCAGGGGCACCGTGTTGCGGTAGGGCGTGATTCTGGCCCGGGCCGATTGCACGCCGCGGGTGAGCGCGTGATCGGCCAGGCGATCGAACAGATACTGCGCCCGCTCCTTGCCATCGGCATGGACCACCGCATCCAGCGCGTCCAGCCATTCCCCGGTTTCGGCCGGATCGACGTCATCGATGGCAGGCGCGGCCGCCAGCACGCGCTCGGCGGCACGGGGAAAATCGCGGTCAGGGTCACTCGGATGCATGGACGGCTCGGTGGCAATGGGACTGGCGCGAAGACTAGAGCCTGAGCGTGCTCGATGGGGTCAAGGCCGAAGAATCTTCGGCGCGATCGATGTTGGGCACGCTGCGCTTGGCCCAACCTACGGCGCACGTAGGTTGGGCTAAGGCCAAAGGCCGTGCCCAACAGGCGGTCCCTTGCCGATCTTGTAGGAAATTTCGGACAGGAAGATCCGAAATCACGGATCGATCAGCGGCGCAGAAGCGCGAAACATGGCGATACCGAATCTGGATACCGCCAATATGCGCTATCGACGGAGCCTTGATGGCAACTGCTACTTCTTCACCATGGTCACCTTCAATCGTCGACCACTCTTTGCTGACACCCATCTGGTTGACAGACTGCGCATGGCGTTTGGCCATGTCAGGCAGAAAGCCCCATTTTCCATGCCTGCTTGCGTGGTATTGCCCGACCATCTGCACTGCATCTGGACCATGCCAAAGTGTGACTCCGATTTTCCCAGACGCTGGTCGATGATCAAACACCGTTCCAGCGTCGGCCTCCAGCTGGCGGGCGAAACCGCCGGTCAATCGCGGCCGCGAAAACGCGAGCGAGGAATCTGGCAACGGCGCTACTGGGAGCATCAGATCCGGGATGAAGTGGATCTGGCGCGGCATCTGGACTACATCCACTTCAATCCGGTGAAACATGGCTATGTCGCGACACCCTGGGACTGGCCATACAGCTCGCTGGCCGCATGCGCTCGACGTGGCTGGTATCTGGCCGGTTGGGGCAACGAGCCCGCGGATGTCGCCGAAGCTCCTGCTCAGACAGGTGAATAGCCGGTTCGAGCGATGTTGGGCACGCTGCGCTTAGCCCAACCTACAGGCGCGGTAGGTTGGGCCAAGGCCGCAGGCCGTGCCCAACAACCTCTCTCAGCCCAACCCTGCCATCGGTCAAGGTGGCGTGGGTCCATCGCCGGCGCTAGGCTTGCTCCATCCCAAGGATGATTCGAGGTCCCGCATGTCCGCCCCCACCAGAATCGCAGCTGGCGCCGTACTCTGGCTCTGCATGTTCGGTACCGCAGCTGCCGTCGGTCCAGTACTGGCGCCGGTGCAGACCCTGCCGCCGCTGGAACCGATCAGCTGGCAAGCGCCGATCCCGCTGGCGGAAAGTTATGAAGGCCCGGAACTGTCGGACGCCGAACCGGTGGATCCGGCCGAACAAAGAGTACAGACCATCCCACCGCCGCGACCGCTGCAGCGTGGCAGCGGCAATGCCTGGGTGCACCTCGGCCCCTCACCCACCCGCAATGCCCAGGTGTCGGTGCCGCCCAACAACGAGGTGGCCGGCGGTGTGCATCGCCTGGCGCCGCATCCGAGCAATGCCAACATCCTCTACATCGGCTCAGTCAATGGCGGCATCTGGAAAACCACCAACGCGACCGCGGCCAGCCCGACCTGGACTCCGCTGACGGACAACCAGCCCTCACAGTCCATCGGTGCACTGGCGCTGGACCCGCTGGATGCCAGTGGCAATACGGTGATCGGCGGGACCGGTCGCTGGAGCAATTTCGCCCAGCGCGGCGATGACGAGATCGGCGTGTACTACTCAACCAACGGCGGCAGCGCCTGGTCATTGCTCGGCCAGTCGGTATTCGTCGGCCAGAAGATCACGGCGGTGGCGGCACGCGGAGCCACGCTGTTGGCCGCCACCCGCAACAATGGCCTGTATCGCAGCGTCAACACCGGCGCCAACTGGACCCAGATTTCCGGCAACGGCAATCTGCCTTCTGGCGCCGTCAGCGACATGGCTGCCGACCCCGGCAACACGGCACGCTTCTACCTCTCGGTCATCGGCGCGTCGCCCACGGTCTGGCGCAGCGACAACACCGGCAGTACCTGGACCAATATCACGGCTGGTATCGCCGGGCTCAGCAGTTCGACCGGGACCATCCGCCTGGGTGTGGGGCCGAGTGGCGTGGTCTTCGCGGCGGTGGTCAACAGCGGCGTGCTGGCCGGGGTCTACCGATCGGCCAACAGCGGCGCCAACTGGACGTCCATGGACGTGCCGCCGGTGCATCCGGGCGGGCAGGGCACCACCAACACCGCGCTGGCCGTCGATCCCACCGATTCGAACATCGTCTATATCGCCGGTGATCGCATCACATCGAGTCCCTTCACCGGCAATGTCCAGCGCGGCAATGCCGCGCTCGCTTCCGGCAGCCAGTTCGCGACCATCGTCAACGCCGGCGCCGCCAGCAACTCGGCGCCCCATGCCGACAGCCGCGACATGGCTTTCGATGCCAATGGCAACCTGCTGGAAGTGGATGATGGCGGCGTCTACCGTCGCACCAATCCGCGCTCAAGTACCGGCGTGTGGCAATCGGTGAATGGCGACCTGTCCGTGCTTGAAGTACATGATCTGGATCACGACCGCGTCTCCAACATCGTCACCATCGGCACCCAGGACAACGGCACGCACATGCAGCAGACGCCGGGCAATCCAGTGTGGACCTTCATCAACGGCGGCGATGGTGGCGATATCGCTGTCAACGACGTATCGCTGGGCAGCGCCGGCAGCTATCGCTTCATGAGCAGCCAGAATCTGGGGGGCTTCTCGCGGCGCCAGTACAACCCGGCCAATGGCCAGGTCGGCAGCATCGGCATGCCGTCGATCAGCGGCCCGCAATTCGTGACCCCAGTGGAAACCAATCTGGCAGCGCCCAACCGGCTGCTGGTCGGTGGCACCAGTCTGCTGTTCGAATCGCTCAACGCTGACACCGCCAGCCCGACATTGAACTCCATCGGCGGCCCTGGCGCCAACCGCAATGCCATGACCTACGGCAGCAATGCCAATGCCGATGCCGGTTATGTGGGCAAGAATTCCCAGGTTTTCCGCCGTGATCCGGGTGGATTTGTGGCCACCGCGGCGCTGCCGGCCGGCGCCGCCACGATCACCGACGTGACCATGGATCCGGACAATCCCAGCCTGGTCTTTGCTGTGGACGACAATCAGGTGTTCCGCAGCACCGACGCCGGCGCCACCTGGCAGGACGCCACCTTCAATCTGGCCAGTATCTCGTCGCTGGATTTCCGCACCATCGAGTTCATCGCCCAGACCAGCGGTGATGTCGTCGCCATTGGCACGCGCTCGGGCGTGTACACGCTGCCGGCTTCAGGCAACACCTGGTCGATCCTCGGCAATGCCTTGCCGGACGTGCTGGTCTTCGATCTGCGCTACCAGCCGAGCAACCAGACGCTGTACGCCGGCACCCTCGGACGCGGCGTCTGGAGCTACTCGCTGGCCGTGGATGCACTATTCGCGAACGGCTTCGAGTAGGTGCGCCGGCGAAACCGGCGACGCGGAAGGGGGCGCAAGTCGCGGACGGAGTGACCGTTCGTGATCGCGAACCGGGGGCGGCGTTGCCTCGGGCCTTCTGTTCGCTGATCTGAACGCCAAACTTGAAGTGCTGCCTCACGCAGACTCTTTCGCGTGGCTTCAGTGTTCATGAACAATGCTTACAAAACAAGCTCTTGCGAGTGCATTTCAGGATGCCTCCGGCTTTGGTCGCAAGCCTGGCACAGGGGTTGCTGAGTGGAGGTGTGTTTTCAGATTCCCCCACGCCAATGCCCAGCTACCTCCACGATCGACCGCTTCTCGGCTTCTTCCTTGGACTGCTTCTGCTGGCGGCCCTGCCCGCGCTGGCTCAACCCACTGCCTTCGATTCCAGCTTTTCTGGCAACGGCGAGTTGGAGAACCCTTTTCCCGCAATGGCGGCTCCAGTGCGCGACCGGGTTTTTCAGCGCATGGGGCTGGATCATCAGCAGCGCATTCTGATCGCCGGTCGCGAGGAGACCATACCGGGCAATATCCGCAGTCTGTATGCCGGACGCTTGCTTTCCGATGGCAGCGCGGACCCCGCCTACGGAAGCTCCGGGCTGTATCAGTCCGGTTGGGGTGATCAGCTGTATGTCCGTGATCTGGCTGTGCTGCCGGACGGCTCAGCCTATCTGTGTGCCAGCTCCGAATCGACATCCTATCTGCTGCGCATCCTCGAAAACGGTGTATTGGACCCGCAGTTCATCGATCCTTCCGCTCCTACGCCCGGCTACCTGCGCCTGGAACCCTTCGTCTGCGAATCGATCGAGGTGCTCGCCGGAGGGCGGCTGCTGGTGGGCGCCAATGAGTACCTGGGACCGAACCAGTACCGCGCTGCGGTGCGGGTTTTCCTGCCCTCCGGCGCGCCGGATCCTGGCTTTGCCGGCACCGGTGTGCAATTGCTGAACAACGCGCGGTTGACGGTCGCGGCGGTGGAGCAGCCGGGGCGGGGCATTCTGGTGGCCACCCTGCCTTTCCTCGGCGGCCAGTTGCAGCTGATCCGACTGAAGATGGACGGCAGTCTGGATGACGGCTTTCAGCCGATCCTGGTGGATGATGTCGATACAACCGCCTTCAATGGCGGCGACGCGCTGGCCGTGCACCCCGACGGGCGCATCCGCCTGACCCTGCCGCGCTACAACCTGCCGCGTGTTTCCAACGAACTCTGGCCCCGAGACGGCGCGGCTCAGCCCGATGTGAATGGCTTTCTGACGCCGGTCAGCAACTCTGCCGATCGCCTGGGTTTCGGCGCCGTCACTGAAGGGTCAGATGGGCGGACGCTGATCGGCAATGTGCTGCGTCAGGCGCCGAACAACTGCCGACGTACCCAGCACTTCCAGCATCTGACCCGGCGCCTGTACGGCGTCAGCGGCTTTCAGTTGCCGGGAGACACCAGCTTTGCACCGCAGGAGGGGCAGTACGCCTGGTATCCGGTGCAACCGCTGTTCAACTCCAGCAACTGCAACGAAGGGGTGGTCGCCCTCCGGGATGTGGCCTTGCAGCGTGATGGTCGCATCCTGATCCTCAGCAGCATTCAGCAGGACTGGCAGCTGCCACTGCTGACCCGCCTGCAGGGTAACGCCTTTGGTTCGGCCCCCTGGGATATCGCGCCTGCGGTCATGAGCTTCCCGGCGATCAGCGATCGTCCGAACACCACGGTCACCTCGGATGTCGTGATTGTCGACGGTCTGGGCAACGGCGTGCAGGTGCCTGCCTATGCGCTGGGTGCGTCGCTCAGCCTGAACTACGGACCCTACCGTGACGCGCCCTTGTGGGTGAAGAACGGCGATGTACTGCGCTTGCGCACCACGGCACCGGCACAGTCCGGCCAGAGTCGAACCGCCAGCCTGTTCGTGGGCGGCCTTCGCGGCAAGAACAGCTGGGCCAGCCTGGGAGACCGGGTGCAGGCAGATCTGGTCGTCACTGCCAGTCAGCCCAGCCTGCCCGGCGCGCGTTGCAGCGGAAGTGCCCTGAACAGCAATTGCAGCGCCGCCATTCCCGATCAGGGCAGCGTCGAGAGCAGCATCAACTTCGTCAATCCAGGCAACTGCAGCCATGTCGGTGGCGTGCGCGTCGGGGTCGATCTGGAACACAGCTATCTCGGCGATCTGCGTCTGACCCTGACCGATCCCAACGGGCAGGTCTTCATCGGTGGCAGCGAAGGCATCGTGAGCCTGCTCAACCGCCCGCTGGCCAGCGCCGGTGCCAGCGCCGGCAGCTGTACGCTGGATGATGTGCTTGCCACCTTCGCCGACGATGGTCCGGTTGAGGCGCAGATTGGCTGTGGTCAGCCGCAGAGCCAGCCCGGGTTGTCGGGAACGCTGATCCCCAATACGCCGCTGTCCGAGCTCTACGGTCGCCGCACCACGGGCAACGATGGCGCCGCCGCCAGCGGTCTGTGGCGGCTGAAGATCGAGGACCTGGCCAGCGGCGATAGCGGCCAGCTGCGCGACTGGTCACTGGATCTCCAGTGCCTCGCCAGCGCTCCGGCACTGTCGGATCTCAGCGTGGAAGTGACGCCGCCGGGAACGGTGATTGCCGGCAACCCGGTCAATCTGAGCTGGACTGTCACCAATCTCGGCCCAGCGGCGACCACCAATGGCCGCTTCAGGGCCAGCCTGCCGAGTGGACTGCGCGATGCCCTGGAGAACCCTGCCTGGGGCTGCAGCACCTCAGCTGGCGGCAGCTGCACACCTGCGATCGGCTGCTTCGGGGCCTGTATTGGCAACGACATCGACATCGGGCTCGGTTTGCCGGTGGGCGGTACCGCGACGATCTTCGCTACCGGAACGCTGACTCCGCTGGCGAGCGGTACCCTCAGTATCGGTGCCCGGGTCAGCACGCCTTTGGCCATCGGCGGCAGTCGCGACAACCATCCGGACAACGACCAGGTGCAGCTGCAAAGCCCCATAGAGCGCCAGACCGATCTGCAGATCAGTTCGATCAGCCACAGCTGGAACAGTACGCAACTGGAAGTGCGGGTGGCGGTGGCCAATATCGGCCCGAGCCTGGCTTCCGGATTTTCAGCCAGCATCGACCTGCCCGATGGCCTGGATCTGCCCGCCATCGCGTGCAACTGCCCAGCCAATGTCAGCGTGGCTGCCGGCAATGTCGTGCAGCTGAGCGCGGCCGCGCTGCTGCCAGGCACCGCCACCATCGAAGTGGTCGCTCAGGCCAACTGGAGCGGCACCGGATCGCCCGGCAATGTGCAGGTGCAGCTGGTGCCGGATACCACGGCCAGCGATCCGGTCCTCGCCAACAATCAGGCCGTACAGACCCTCAGCGCTCCGCCCGCGGTCGGCCCGTTGATCTTTGCGAACGGCTTCGAATAAGGCACGCAGACGAGTTGGTGGTGGTGACGGCGCTTCTGTCGGCCATCACCCTGCTTGAGCTGGAGCTGGGTGTGCAGATTGAACGCCGGGACGCGATCCAGGGAAAGCTCCCCGTGGACTCGGAAGTGGCAATCCGCTGCGCACAACTGCACGTGCCCGACCCGCGCTCCGAGCGCGATGCGCTCATCGCCGCCACCGCCTTCGCGCATGACCTGACGGTTGCCACTCGAAATGTCAGCGATTTCGCCAATCTGGGCGTACGCCTTTTCAATCCCTGGGTGGATTGAGGCCTGAGGCGCCTCCAGTCCACGATCACCACCACTGCCTCAATGCCCCTCGTGCCCATGCCGCGTCGGCTTGGCCTGGTTCATCGGCGCGTCGCCCGGCGGCAGCGGTTCGCGCCGCACCGGTGATCCGAAATCCGGATCCTGACTGATGCAGCGCGCCACCGTGTCCTCGGGATGCGGGTACCAGCCGGGATCGCTGTAATCGCCGGCCTTGAGGTCGTCGCGCACCTTGACCACGGTGAACATGCCGCCCATCTCCAGATTCCCGAAGGGTCCCACGCCCATCATCATCGGCAAGGTGTTTTCCGGACCCGGCATGTGGCCCATCTGGGTGTGGTCCTGATGTTCGGCCATGCCGGTCTCGCCCATGGCCATGTAGCCCGGCAGCAACTTGCGGATCTCGGACTCGACGCCACTCTGGTCCACGCCCAGCGTGTTCGGCACGTCGTGACCCATGGCGTTCATGGTGTGATGTGATTTGTGGCAATGGAAGGCCCAGTCGCCGGCCTGGGCGATGAACTCGATGTCTCGGGTCTGGCCCACCGCCACGGTCTCGGTGACCTCGGTGCGCCACAGATTGCGCGGCCAGCGACCGCCGTCGCCACCGGTCACCCAGAAGCGCGGTCCGTGCATGTGAATGGGATGGTCGTGCATTGACAGATTGCCGATGCGGATGCGCACACGCTCGCCGCTGCGGGCAACGATCGGATCAATCGCCGGGAACACCTTGGAGTTGAAGGTCCAGAGGTCGAAGTCGGTCATCACCGAGGGATCAGGTCGCCAGGTGCCCGGATGCAGCGCCCAGTTGTGCAGCAGCAAGGCATAGTCACGGTCGATGCGCTCGGGCTCTGCCTGGCGCGGATGAATGATGAACAAGCCCATCATGCCTACCGCCATCTGCACCATTTCGTCGGCATGCGGGTGATACATGTGCGTGCCGTGCTGGCGCAGCGTGAACTCGTAGGCATAGGTTTCACCCGGCTTGATATGCGGCTGGCTGAGTCCACCCACGCCATCCATACCCGAGGGCAGATCGATGCCGTGCCAGTGAATGGTGGTGTGCTCCGGCAAACGATTGGTCACCAGTATGCGCACCCGATCGCCTTCGTTGACCTCGATGGTCGGCCCCGGTGTGCTGCCGTTGTAACCCCAGCACCTGGCGCGGGTTCCGGGCGCGAACTCGTGTTCGATCTCCTCGGCGACTAGATGGAATTCCTTGACTCCACCTTTCATTTGATAGGGCAAGGTCCAGCCATTCAGCGTGCGCACTTTGGGATGGCGACGCGGGCCGCTGGAACTGGCCTCGGCCAACGCCGCGGCCGGCACCGTCGCCGCCAGCGTGGCGGCACCTGTGTTCAAGAAGAAATCACGTCGATTCATGGCAGTTTCGCTTTCTGGTCAGGTGGCGCCTAAGGTGCTGCCTGACATCGTTGATGCAGAGAGCTGAGTCACCCAGACCGCTGCGCGGCCGGTTGAGCGAGGCTTTCAATGGTGGTGGTGTTGATGCCTATCGTCGGGCGTCTCTTCGGTGTCCGGAAGAATGGCGTCGACGCCGATGCTGACTTCGCCCGTGTCGCCATCGTCGGGCAATCGTCCACCCACGGCGCGGCGCAGCTCGGCCCGTGCCACCCAGTAGTCACGCACCGCCTCCAGGTAGTCCTGGTAGGCGGCGTACTGCTCCTGTTTCACCAGCAGCAGCTCGAACGCGCCCTTGAACATGAAATTGAGTTCGCGCTGGGTGCCATCGACGATGCCCTCGCGCTGCGGCAGCAGGCCGGCCTGGTATTGCTCGGCAACATCACTCTGCATCTGCAGGCGTTCCAGTGCCAGAACCAGCTGGTTGTCGATGGCCAGTTCCAGTTCCGACAGCCTCGCTGCAGCCGCGTCGCGCTCGGCTTCGGCTCGGGCGATGGCAGCCTGTCCCTGCTGGAAGATCGGCAGCTCCAGGCTGACTTCCAGACCGCGGAAGCGGGCGCCGTCGGTTTCGGTTTCGCGTTCGATGCCGAGTTCAATGTCGCCGAACCAGCGCCAGTTGCGCGCCAGCTTGAGCGCGTCCTCGCGCATCGCCAGCTCGGCCTGGCTGGCGGCGTAATCCAGACGCTGCCCACGGGCCAGTCGTACCAGCGTGTCGGCATCCAGGGTCCGGGCCGTCGGCCCCGGCAGCCGCGCAGGGACGGTCCATGGCGCGCGGCTGCGCAGGCCCAGCAGCGCGGCCAGTTCCGCCCGCGCCTCAGCCACATCAGCGCCGGCCCGACGTGCCTCGATGCTGGCCTGGGTGGCTGCGGCCTGCTCCATCAACAGCTCCAGTCTCGGCAAATTGCCAGCCGCATGGAAGCGCTGCGCCAGCTCGGCCGACAGCTGCGCCGCCTTCGCAATCGCCTCGCGCATGGCCTGCGTCTGCAGGGCTGCCACCGCTCGGTACCAGGCCACCTCCACATCCACCGCCAGATCCAGCACCGCGGCACCGATCTGCTGCTGGGTGCGCGCGAATTCCGCCTTGGCCATGCGCGTGCTTGCCGGCAGCAACAGCAGCTCGGTGAAACTCTGACTCAAGTGGCGGGTGTAGCCGCGACCGTCGCCACCGCGTTCATCCTTGCGCAGCAGCGCAAAGCGCGGATTCGACAAGCGGCTGGCTTCGATCAGATCGGCGCGGGCCAGTCCGAGCTGGGCATATTCCGCCTGCAGGCGCGGATTGTTGATCAGGGCCAGCTGCAGGGCCCGATCCAGCGACAGTTCGCCTTGCCCCAGCTCGGCGACACGCGTCGTCAAGGAAGCGGCGTCGGCACTTTCTGGCGCGGCCGTGGCTGGCAAGCGGCTGGCCGTCAACTGATCAACCGCCAGACGCCCTTCCTGGCGCGAGGGGCTGACGCAGCCGGCGAGCGCTGCCAGCATCAGGACCATGGTGATGTGTCGCCAGTGGGGGCGGGTCATCGACTCTCCGGAAAAATCCATGTGGTTGGCGAGCGGCATGTCCGGACTCGGACCCCAAAGCCGACGGTCGCAGGACAAGCTTCCTTGGGGGGCGAGGTGGTGTTGCACGCGCCGAGGCACCGGAACAAGCAGGCTTGACCGCTCAAGTATGCCGTGCGCTTGCGTGCGCAAGGCGTTAACGCGGGCGGCGCGACACCCTCGTCAGCGGGCGAAACCGATATAGATCAGCAGCACAATCAGGATCAGCGCGGCGCCGGCAGCGCGGGCCAGCGGCCAGGGCCGAAGATCGACATCGCCGCTGTCCTGCTGCACCCAGGCCTGCGGCAATGGCCGTGCCTGTCCTATGGCCAGCATCAGCAGCACCAGGGTCACGAAGACCGCACCCAGGAAATGGAACTCGTGCATCGCCGCCACCAGGCGATCAAAAGGCGGCACGAAATAGCCCACCGCGATCAGGGCACAGCCGCCGATCAGGGCCACCTTGGCCGCCACCGGCGGTACCCGTCGCGCCAGCATGCCGACCACGACCACCGCGAAGATCGGGATGAAATAGATGCCATTCATCTTCTGCAGATAGCCGAAGATGCTGCCGGTATGGGCCAGCAAGGGTGCGATCGTCATCGAGATGGCGGCCAGCACCCAGCCGAAGATCTTGCCCGAGCGCACCACGCTGGCCTCGTCGGCATCCTTGCGCAGCACGGTCCGGTACAGGCCCAGACTGAACAGCGTGCAGGTGGAATTGAGCGCCGAATTGAAGGAGCTGAGGATGGCTCCGACCATCACCGCGGCGAAGAACCCGGTGAGCGGGGCCGGCAGCACCTCGTGCACCAGCCGCCCGTAGGCGTGGTCGGGCGCAATGCCTTCGGCCGCGAACAGCTGCCAGGCAATCATGCCGGGAATGACCAGGTACAGGGGACCGATGAGCTTCAGTGCGCCGGTCAGCAGCACGCCCTTCTGACCCTCAGCCAGACTGCTCGCGCCGAAGGTGCGCTGGATGATCTGCTGATTGGTGCACCAATAGAACAAATGCAGCAGCAGCACCCCGGTGAACAGCGTCGAAAACGGTACCGACTGCTGCTCGGTGCCGATCGATGTGAACCGCTCCGGCTGTGTCGAAACCAGCAAACGCCATCCCTCGACCACGCCCTGTCCGTCACTGACCGCCTGCAGCCCGAACCAGGTGATCAGAAAGCCGCCAATCAGCAGGCCGATGCCGTTCAGCAAGTCCGATACGGCGACGGTGCGCAAGCCGCCGAAGAGCGCGTACACCGAGCCGATGATGCCGACCAGCCACACCAGCAGCCACAGATTGGTGGTCGGGTTGTCGATGCCGGTCAGTGCCGGCACATCGAGGATGCCGCTGAGACCGGTGGCGCCGGTGTAGAGAATGATCGGCAACAGGATGACGGCGTAGGCCACCAGGAAGATCAGGTTGGTGATGACCTGCGTACCGTGATCGAAGCGCAGCTCTAGGTACTGGGGCAAGGTGGCAATGCCGCTCTTGAGAAAGCGCGGCAGGAAGAACAGCGCCATCAGCACCAGCGCCACCACCGCCACCACTTCCCAGGCCATCACACTCAAACCGTCGCTGAAGGCAGCGCCATTCAGACCGACCATCTGCTCGGTCGACAGATTGGTCAGCAGCAGCGAGCCGGCAATCAGCGGAAAACTGAGCGTGCGCCCGGCCAGAAAATAACCCTTGCTGCTGGCGTGATCGTCACCGCGGGTAAACCACCAGGTGGCCAATCCGACCAGACCCGTGAACAGCACGAAGGAAGCGAGGGTGATCGTATGCATGGCAGCCAGGGCAGTGGTGGCGAGGGCAACACGCAGAGACGCTGGGCGGTGCGAGCCCGAATCGGCCGATCCGGACGCTGCTCAAGGATACGCTGCAGCCACTGTCGGTCAATCGACAGATCTGGGCATCCATCTGATCCGAATCCGTCGCTCAGGCATCCCACAGGGTCATTACGCCAGTGGCATTCAACAACAGCAGCAGCGCCAGCAACAGCAAGGCCCAGATCGATACCGCAATCCAGGCGCTGCGTTCGGCTCTGGCGGCCTGCCACCAGCCTCGCGGGCGGATACCCCGAACCAGAAAGGTCAGGACGCCGGCGAGGTTGACAGCCAGCAGGTTGACCGCGAACAGGGAACCGGCAGCGTAGGCGTGCTGCCACTGGCCCGCGCCGGCAAACAGACCCGCCGCCACCAGCGGCGGCATCAAGGCCACCGCCACCATGACTCCGATCAGACTGGATGAGGCACCACCGGTCAAGGCCAGCACCCCGGCCGCGCCCGCCGCCAGCGCCACCAGGACGTCGCCCACGCGGATCTCGGTGCGGACCAGCAACTCATGGGAATCCAGGGAGAGGTCCAGACAGTAGCTGACCGCCATCGCCACCAGCAAGGCCAGTCCGGCACCCAGCGTTCCGGCCTTCAGAGCCTGCCGCGCGAGTTTGAAATCGCCCAGTGTGGTCGCCAGCGCCACGGCCACGTTCGGCGTCAGCAGCGGCGCCAGCACCATCGCCCCGACGATCACCGCAATATTGTCCTGCACCAGACCCACAATCGCGACCAGCACCGAGACCAGCACGAAGGAAAGATAGTCGAAGCCCAGCGAGATGCCGTCCTGGAGTTCGTCAATCAGCTCGTCGCGACTGATCCCCCCGTTGCGCCTGGGCGCCTCGGATTCCGCTTCGACCGGGTCCGGCTTGGGTTCGCGCGGAATGCTGGCTTCCACCGGCAGCAACACCAGACGATAGTCCTCAATCCCTGTGAGCGCCGATTCAATGGCGTCGACCCAGTCGCCGCTGCTCTGTACCTGCACCAGCAAGCGCGCACAGACCTTCTCTTCGCCTTCGAGTACCGGCCAGCGGGCGATGACATCGGTGTCTTCGAGCGCCCTGATCAGCCTGTCTCGGGCAGCCAATGGCGCCAGCACTTCGATCAGTCGGTACATTCGGGCGTCCTGCGGATTCGATGCCTGACCGAAACTACGACAGATCGGGCTGCTGTGTGATGCCGATTCGAATCCCGCCGGACGATAGGATTCGTCGGTCGAAACTGAACAGGTCGGCTCCGTTCAGCTAATTTCGGGTGTTCTGTTCAGGCAGTCGGATGCAATCTGATGCCACGGACGAGGTCAAACGCGGGGTTTGGCGGCTGCCCGGAGGGCTTGAGGAGACCAGGCTATGAACAAATTGATGATGACAGCGGCGGCACTGCTCCTGGGAGCAAGCGCCATGACCGCAACAGCTGACAATGGTCGGGGTCGGGACGAAGGCCGCGGAGCACCTTCGGAGCAGAGCCGCAGCCAGCCGCAATCACAACCGTACCAGCAGGGCTCGGGCGATTACGGCGGTCGCGGCAACAGCCAGGGCCGCAGGGGCGGCGATCACAATGGTGCAGCGCGGGACTATGGTCAGGGCCAGCGCGACAACCGTGGCAATCGCGGCGGCCAGCAGTACGGCGGTGGCCAGGCTTACCAGCAGGGCCGCGGCAACCTGGGTCTGGCCTCATCGGGCGCGCAGAACGAGTGGCGTGGTGACGGCCGTCGTAACAATCACGATGGCCGCGGCTACAACGATCGTCATTACAACGGCCGCTCAGGTTATGGCTATGACTACGATCGCCATGGCCGCGGCAATGGCTGGAATTCCGGCTATCGCCAGGGTTACCGCAACGATCATCACTCGCGCTGGAACAATGACTGGCGTCGCGGCTGGAACCACGGCTGGTCCGGCCATCGCTATCGTGCGCCGTCGCGCTACCACTATCCGCGTGGTTACGGCTATCGCAGCTGGTCGATCGGCTACCGACTGCCGGCGCCCTACTACAGCTCCTACTACTACGTCGATTACCGCCCCTACGGCATAGCACCGCCGCCCTACGGCTGCCGCTGGGTGCGCATCGATGGTGATCTGGTACTGGTGGAAATTGCCACCGGCATCATCGTCGACCTGCTGAACGGCTTCTACTACTGAGCCAAATCCAGGTCCGGCACCCATGTGGTGCCGGACCTTGTTCGATGCGGCAATGCCAGTCTCGTGGGTCGCCCCGGCACTGCGTCCGGGCCATGTCCCCCAGCGTCATTGCGACCCCGGACTTGTTCCGGGGGAAGCAATCCAGACACACAGCGGCAGAAGCACTGGATTGCTTCGTCCCGCCACGCTGCGCTCGCGGCTAAAGGCGCGCTCCTCGCAATGACGCATCAACAACTGACGACGTTGGCTCTTGGAGAGCCAAGCGATTCGACCCAACATGATCCACGTTCCGTGAACGACCTCTGGCGGTACCGGAGCGGCCTTGAGGAGGGACGCGCGCCTGCGCGGCCGCTCTCGATCTGCCTGAAACACCAGAGCGGCGCCGCAGCGCGGCGCCCTCCGCCCGGATTCACTCCTTCTTGCGCGTGAATTCGATCACTGCGCCGCCCTGCTTCAGCGTCAAGGACGGCGCCGGCTCGCCTGCGGCGAAATCCAGCGTGGCATCGACCACAGTCAGGAAAAACTGATCCGGCGTCGCGGCAAAGAGATCGAAAGCCGGCTGGCCGCTGAGCTGCACCTTGAGCTGGTCGTCCTCGACAAACACGGTCATGGTGCCCGGACCCGCCATGTAGGTACCGAGTACGCGCTGCAACTGGGCACTGTCCAGATCGATATGGGCGCGCTCGGAGGGCAAGGGCTCATCGGTGCGCTCGGCAAACTGGCCTTCGCCTTCGCCACTCTGAAACAGCCGCATGCCGCTGATCTGGTTGTCGTCATCGCGCTCGATCTGCATCCGGGTCAGGCTGTCCTCGAACAGGAACACATCGGCTTCGATCGGAATCAGTTTCAGACGTTGGCCACCGGTGCGCTGCGAGGTCAGGGTGCCGTCGACCATCCGCAGCGTTCGCGTGTTCTGCGCATCGATGCGATAAACGCCCTCGTAACGGGCCAGCACCTCGGCTTCGACGGCAATGGCTTTGGCCTCCGGATACGGATCGCCCAGCGCAAAGGCGGCGAGCTTCACGGCGATCATGGATGTGTTTGTACCATCGTCGGAATTCTGCAGGACCGCGACGCTGATCTCGTCCTTGGGCAGATACAGCAGATGACTGGCGAATCCGTTGATACCGCCGTCGTGCGAGAGCTGCGGACGACCGCGCACCGTGCCGGTCCCGATGCCGAATCCATAACTGGCTTCCGCGGCGGGGCCGGTCGGCGTGATCATCTGCTGATAGCTGGCGGGTTTCAGCAAATGACCGCCGTGCAGGGCGCGGTTCCAGCGGAACAGATCATCGACCGTCGATACCAGCGCGCCCGCCGCGTGCGGCTGGGTCATGCTCAGATAGGCCGCGGGAATGACCTGGCTACCCTTGCGGCCGTAGCCGCTGACCATCCCAGCAATCAGCACATCATCGGCGCCGAAGCGGGTGTGGCTGAGGCCGGCTGGCGACAGCACCTGCTGCTGGATGGCGGCGTCCCAGGACAATCCGGTCACCGCCTCGATCACCGCGCCGATCAGCACATAGCCCGAGTTGCTGTAGGTCCAGGCCGACCCGGGCGTGAAATCCACGGGTGCATTCTTGAAGGTATCGACCAGGGCCGAGGTGCTCACATCCATGCGGATCGGTCCCGCCATGACGCCGGGAATATCGGTGTAGTTCTTCACGCCCGAGGTGTGGTTGAGCAGCTGCAACACCGTGATCTTGTCACCGTTGGGATAACCCGGCAGGAATTTGCTCAGGGGGTCGTCAAGTTTCAACTTGCCCTGATCGATCAGCTTCATCACCGTGGCGGCGGCGAACTGTTTGGTCACCGAGCCAATCCGGAACACCTGGTCGGGCGCCAGCGGTACGCCGAGTTCGATATTCGCCATGCCCCGGGCGCCGCGATACAACACCTCATCGCCGCGTGCCACCAGCACCACAGCGCCGGGGGCGTCGCTCTGGTAATTCTGTTCCAGCAACTGGTCGGCATAGACCTTGAGCGCCGCGGCATCCGGCGTTGGCGCGGCGAGGGCGGCCGACAGGGAACCGGTCCACAAGGTCATGGACATCACCAGCATGTACATCATTCGCATCGGATTGATTTCCTTCAGGGCAAAACGGAAAAGGCCAGGCGTGTCGGCCCATACAAGAACCTCACCCTAGCCCATTGCGTTTTCGTCACAAACGTCCAGAGGTCATGGACACGACCTCGGATGGCGCACGTCAGCCCCGGCGCATTCGCAGCGCCCGCCACAGCTCGTTGCGCCAGAACATGGCAAAGGCGGTGAGCATGCCGCGATCCAGCTTCGCCGGCAGCCCGTCGGCCAGTCGATGGATGTTCTCGTAGTACCACTGCTGGCCGCCGAGCACATTGATGACCCGCATCAGCGTGTATCGGCTGGTCGGTGAACGCCAGCCGCGTTCGGCCAGATGCAGGCCGGCCTCGAAGGCGGGCAGGGCGTCGATCTCGCTCGCCAGCAACTGCCTGGGCGAATCCGCATGGGTGCATACCGGGCGGGCAATGCCGATGACATCGCAGACCCCATCGGTCAGCGCCTGAACCATGCCGGCGCGGGAGCGGAAGCCGCCGGTCACCATCAGCGGCATCCGCGCGATCTTGCGGATGTCCTCGGCATAGGACAGGAAATAGGCCTCGCGCAGGCGCGTGCTGGCGCGCACCGGCATCACCGAATCGGGCTTGCCCTCCATGCCGAGCAGGCGCGGCTGCTCGTAGGTGCCCCCGGAGATCTCCAGCAGATCGATGCCCTCCGGATTCAGCAGTTCGACCACCTTGAGGCAGTCCGCGTGGCTGAAACCACCCTTGCGGAAATCGTCCGAATTGAGCTTGACCGAGATCGGGTAGTCGCTGCCGACCGCCTGGCGTACGGCACGCAGAATCTGGATCAAAAAGCGCGCCCGATTCTCGATGCTGCCGCCATATTCATCCTCGCGCCGGTTGGTCACCGGCGACAGGAAGGAACTCAGCAGATAGCCGTGGGCCGAGTGGATCTGCACGCCGCCGAAACCGCATTCGCGGGCAATGACCGCCACCTGCGCAAAGCGCCGCACCAGTTCAGCGATTTCCTCGACACTCAGCGCCACCGGCCGGGCGTAGTTGCCGAGCAGATCCAGTTGCACGGCAGAGGGCCCACGGGGACGACCGGTCACATAGCGCGGCGACTGCCGGCCCGCGTGCGAGATCTGCATCCACAGCGCATTGCCGGCCACGCTGCCGGCCTGCGCCCACGCCCGCAGCCGTTCGCGAGCCTGTGCCGATACCGTGTGCGGGTGACTGGGATCGATCACCACATTGGCCGGGTTCTCGAGCACCGAGTGTTCGATCATGACGTTGCCGGTCAGCGACAGGCCGATCCCGCCCTCACTCCATCGTCGATAGAGCTGCGCCAGGCGCGGCGTGGCCAGATGCTCGCGGTCCGCCAGGCCCTCGGTCATCGCCGCCTTGGCCAGACGGTTGGGCAAAGTCACGCCGCAGGGCAGGGTGTAGGGCTGTTCGATCATGGCCTTCAGGCAAACGCAGGGAATGGTCGAGTCTAACCGGCGCTCGCGCCCAACCAGATCGCTTCCTGTTCCAGCGCGGCGCCCTCTGTCGCCATGAGCTCGCAGAGTGCAGCAATATCCGGCTCCAATCCCGCAGATTCCAGCGCTGCCCGGGCGCGCTCGACATCGGCCCGGGTGCGCACCCATAAGGCCCGGTTGCCAAAGCGCCGCAGCAGATCGCGCCAACCGGGCATCAGCCAGAAACGGCAATGACCTCGGGTGGCGGATCGCAGTCTGGCGTAGTTGAGCAATCCGGTGCCATCGTAGTCGGCAAACAGCACAACCCGGGGTGCCGGTCGCGTGCGGGCCAGCCAGTCCAGCAATTCGCCACTGAGTTGGCCGGCATAGTAAGCGACCGTGGCCGGGCCAGCATCGGGAAACCAGTCGAGCCTGTCGAACAAAGCCTGATTCTCGACCAGCCACAAGGGCTCATCGGTGCTCCAGTCATCCTCGGCCGACAGGGCCAGAGCGGCAGCCCCGCTGTCACGAACCGGCGTGGACAGATCCAGCGCCCTCCCGTTACGACGCCAGTACACCGGCGCACCGACGGTCTTGATCAGCAGATAGCTCTGCGCATGCCGATGGCGCTGTCCCTTGCTGTCGCGGCTGACGCCGATATTGCTCGACCGTGCCGGCAGTTCTGAGTCGATCGCCTCGGGCGCCAACGGCCGCAGGGCCAGCAAATGCTCTTCCAGAATGAGCCGTTGACGCAGTCGGTAAACACTGCCGCCGCCCTTGGGCTCACGACTGAGCGCGCCGGTGCGCATCGCCAACTGATCCAGCGCCCGCCGTTGCGCTTCACTCAGCGCGCTGGCCGGCAGCTCGTCGGCAGCATTCAGCAGCTTCTCCAGCGCGGCAACCAGCGCGCGACTCATGCCGGCGTGTCTTCGTTCAAGGGCTCCAGGATCTGCCAGCTGCGCCAGCTGATGTGGTTGTCACCGTTGACGGTGGTGATCGGAACGCAGTAACGCGCCGTGACCAGGGGAGTCGGCGAGGCAAAGATCAACGCGAATCCGAATTCGGCAGCCGTGTCGATCAGATGCCGTTGGTTGCGCAGATCCAGCGCCGAGGCCTCGTCGACATAACAGACCGCCTGGACCTGGTGACGCTTGTCCTGCATCAGATGCAGCAAGGCCAGTCCGGTCACCAGCTTGGCCATCAGCACCGTGCCATTGGACGCGGCGCTGTCGATATCGCCAAAGGCTTCTTCCGGCCGACCCTTCTTGCCGACCACGAACTGCAGTCGGAACAGATGCTCCACGCGCAGACAGCCCTTCTCTTCGCCGACCCGGATCAGCAATGACTTGGCACGATTCACGGTGGCATCGTCGAGTACGGTGGCGTGGTTGAACAGCTCGAAACTCTGGCCGCTCTGCACCTGCTCGGCGGTGCTGATCAGGGCATTGATGGCCTCGACCAGCGCCGTTTCCTCGACTGGATCGATGCGAAACACGGACAGATCGGATAGCTGCCGACGATTGACCAACCGGTTGAAGTCGCGCATGCGGCTCTGGAATGCCAGCAGGCCATCGCGCAGCTCACGCAGGCAAAGCGTGACATTGACCACGGCACTGCGCGCCTTGCGCTCCAGTGCTTCGGCCTCCTGCGGCAGCAGACTGGCGAAGTCGATCATGCGACCAATCTCCTGCTCGCTGCCGCCGAGGAACTGGAACTTGGTCAAACCGCCGGCATGCAGCTGTGCTCGCAGGGTTTCCAGTTGCTGATCCAGCCGCAGCAGCTCGCTGCAATCAGACAGATAGCTTTCCAGCAGGCCGCGCAGCTGAGCCAGACCCGGTTCCTTCGTGCTGATCCAGGGCGTGTGCGGCAGATCGGCCAGATGGACGAAGGTCGGGCCATCATCGCGACGCTGCTCGCGGCGCTGCACGATCACCCGATGGTCATCGCGCAGGGCCTGCAACTCGCCTTGCAGCTCGCGCTCGTTCTGGCGCAGGGCCCGATCATGGCCGCGAGCGCGCTCGATCTGCGCATGGGTCTGTTGCAGCTGCTCGTCGAGCGCGCCGAGCTCTTGCTGACGCGCGGCGCTGGTTTCGGCGAGCTGCCGGTACTCGTCGTATCGCGCCAGTCTGGCTTTCTGGTGGTCGACGTCGTCTTGCAGACGGTCCTTCTCACGCTGCGCCTGAGCGAGGTCGCGAGCGGTGGCCAGTTCCTGATTCAAGCGCGCAATCTGCGCCTCGACTTCACTCAGTCGCTGCGCAAGCTCGGCGGCATCCGGCTGGCTGTGCTGAGGCTTGAGTGCGCCGAGCTGCAGGCGCAAGCCGGGCAGCTCCAGCGTGTCGTCGGCACTCGCCAACCACTGTTGCAGTGCCGGGGCGTCGGCGCTGAAACCCTCGCTGCCCAGGGTCAGTACCTGCGCGCTCAAGGCGCGATTGAGCCGCTCCAGCTGCGGCGCCTCGAGCGTGGACTGCAGGTACAGATAGAGATTGTGCGAGAGATGCGCCTGGGTGCGCTGCAGTTGCTCCTGCTCGCGCTTCGCCGCTTCGATTTCACGGGCGATGGCAGCGGCGCTGCGGCTACTCGCACTGTGCAAATGCGCGGTCTGCTGGTCCAGTCTGGTCTGCGCCAGCTGCAATGCCGATTCCAGATCGGCGCGGCCGCTGAGCAGGGCAAACTCGTTTTCGAGTTCAAGACAGCGCTGCTGGCGCTGATTGGCCTCACCCAGCTGACGAGTCAGATTCGCGCGACTCTCGGACAGGCTCTGGACCCGGGTCAGCTGCTCGTCCAGCTCGCTCTCGACCGCCTTGATGCGCTCGGCCAGTTCACGCTCGGACCGCTCGTAGTGCGCCTGCCAGGCGGCGAGCAGATGATCGAGTTGCGGCCGCTGGACCAGCAGCTTGCCGCGCAGGGTCAGTCGCTTGCCCTGCAACTGCTCCATCGCTTCGATCTGTCCCCGCTGGCGCAGCGCCGCTTCGTACTGGGCGCGATCGGCGTTGACCTCGGCGAAGGCCTTGTCCCACTCGGCCTTGAAGTCGATGTCCGAATCGGGCAAGTCGCGACGGAAGATGGTTAGCAGATAGTCCTTGACCTCGGCCGAGCGCAATCGATCCAGACGCAGCGTGCGTGTCAGTACCCGCCGGTAGGCGTCGGCCTGGCTGGGATGGTCGAGCTTGAACAGCGTGATGTCGGGTTCGTTGTCGCTGGCACGACGGCGGCTGCCGAAGATGGCCTCGGTGAATTCACGGGTGCTGTAGCTGTGCACCAGTTTGCCTGAGCGCGCCAGGTGCGCATGCAGTTGCGGCTGCGCCACCTGAGCGCCACTGGGCAAGCGAAAGTCGTCGAGTTCCAGTTGTCCACGGTAGGCGAAATAGCTGTAGTCGTGACCTACGCCCTTGCCGACGCAGCCGAGCACCACGCTGCCGTGCGGCAGGGCCACCTCCAGCAGGATGTAGGCGCTGTTATTGGGGAAATAGAAGCGCCGGCTGGTCTCCAGATCGTGCGCGCCGAAATCCATCTGACGGCGATCGACGATCAGCAGAAACTGCAGGGCGTTGATCAGACTGGTCTTTCCGGCATTGTTCGGCGCGATCAACGAGACCGCTGCGTCCAGTGGCAGCTCGGCGCGTCTATAGCCGGCGCTGCCGAGCAAGGCCAGACGCTTGAAGCCATAGGGGCTCACGGAAGCTCTCCTTCCGCCGAGACGTCGCCCTCGTTGGCGGAGGAGTCGTCATCACGCGCCAGCGCCTCGAAGCGGTCCAGATAGCGATACACCGAAGGCAGCAATCGCCAGGCCTGACCCTCGGCCTCGGCAAATCCATAATTCACCGCGCTGCGCATGATCACCGCCAACAACTCCGGGTCAGCCAGCGCCTCGGCTTCCAGCAGCAGCTGGTGCTTTTCGATCAACTCGGTCAACAGCGCCCGGTCGATGCGCCAGTCGGCAAAACGCCCCAGATGGCGGCCGGCGTCGGCCTGGTGTTCGAAGATCAGCAGCAGCAACAGGGCCAGATGGCGGGTGGCCTTGGACATGGCGCTGCTGCTGTCATCAAAATGGAACCAGGCAAAGCCGCGGTCATCGATACGCAGGTCAAATCCCAGTCGCGCAAACAGCAGTTCGTAGGCGTCGCGTTCCCGCTCCAGTTCGGACCACAGTGCCATATCGTGCAAGCGATTGAGATGGCGACCGGCATTGAGCGCAGCGAACAGTTCGGCGAGCGCGCCGAGCTTGTCCAGATTGACATTCACGGCAGCACTCATGCGTCGACCAGGGCATGCGCATGATAGGTAACACGCAAGCGCTGAAGCTCGCGCTGGGTGCTTTGATCGGCAATGCGCAACTGCCAGTCATGCCGAACCAATAGCGCGTGATAGAGCCTGAGCAGGGTGCTGTCGCTGTAGTTCGGGAATCTCTGCTGCAGCCAGATCAGCAGATCGTTCACCGGCACGGCCGATTTCAGCTCCGCCAACAATGCGCTCTCATCGACATACTCCAGATCAAAGGTCGCCACCGGCGCGGCGTCATCGGGAAAGCCCACCGTGGGCGGCTGGTACTCCAAGGCCTCGGCCATCCAGGCACCTACGGCAGGACTGACGCTGATTCGACGCGGCTGATCGCGACGCCAGCGCGGCAGATCACGGGCCCGCAAGGTGGCAAGGAGTCCGCGCTTGCGTACCCGACCCAGCAGCAGGCTGACCGCACCCGACAAGCTGTCGTGCTGGCGGATTTCCTCGCGCAGCGGCAGCAGCGTATCCGAGCACTGCTTGAGCACCTCTCGACCGAGCCGGCGCAGCTCCTTGACGCGAAACGACACCTGCCGCAGGTTCTGGCGGTCGCCATACAGCCCGCCCTGAACCGTCAGGGTTTCCACAGCGTGATCAAGGGCCTGCTCGGCCGCTTCCAGATGTCGGTAGAAGGTGCCGCCGGGGCCGGTGTCCATCATCTCGGCCATCGGTTCGACATAGCGATCGAAAGCTTCGAGCACTTCGCGATAGCGTCGGGCGATGGGCAGATTGGCGTCAGCGGATTTGGCGCGTTCGGCGATCTCCAGGATGGCGTGGCGATCCTGATCCAGCTGCTGCGCGATCTGTCGGAACAATTCGGCGAGCTGAAAACCAGCCTGCCGCAGCTGATCGAAATCGCGCGATTGCAAACCCTCAAGCAGGCGCGCACTGGACTGGGTGATGGCCTGCACGCGCGCCTGCAGCACTTCGGACAAGCCCAGTTCGTGTTCGCGAGTCAGGCCGCGGGCAAAATCGAGCACCAGCGGATGCAACTGCAGCAGGGTGTCACGTGGCAAGACCTGCAGCAGATCGGCTGCGATCATCTGCCGCAGCGCGGCCTCTCGCGACTCCAGCGTTCGCTCGGGCCCAGTGCGGGTGAGGATCGCCAGCACCTGTTCCGGCGTAAATGCCGCGTGCTCGCGGGCTGCCAATACCAGATGCTCAACCACCTCCCAGTGCGCGTGCAAAGCATTGATCAGAGTCTTCGGGCTGGCCACGGCTACAGCAGATCACCGGCTGATAGGATGGCCCATTCTCTCAGCTCCCGACCGTTCCAGGGAGCCAAACCGGGATTAGCTGCGCAGCGCCTGCACCATGGCTTCGCGCAAGTCCGGGCGCCCGCTCAGGGGATCGCCGGGATTGCGCAGCGCCAGCAGATCGTCGGCGCGTTGGCGCACGCCACTCAACGCCTGCGGGTGCGACAGGATGTAGAAGCGTCCGTCGCGGATGGCGTCGAAGGTCATGCTCGCCACCTCGGCGGCGCTGACCTTGCCCGAGGTCACGGCCTTGCTGGTCATGGCCTGGGCCAGCCGCTGCGAGGCCGTTGCAGCCTGGGCATTCGCGAGTTCGGCCGGACGGTTGCGATGCGACTCGTGGATGCCGGTCGGCACATAGAAGGGACACAGCACCGAGCAGCGCAGCTGTTCGGTCACCAGGGCCAGGTCGTGGTGCAGGGTTTCGCTGAGCGAGACCACCGCGTGCTTGGACACGTTGTAGACGCCGCTGGTCGGTGGATTCAGTAAGCCGGCCATGGAAGCCGTGTTGACGATGTGGCCGCGATAAGCCGGATCGGCCTTGGCGGCGGCGAGCATGCGCGGCACAAAGGCGCGCAGGCCATGGATCACACCCCAGAGATTGACCCCGAGCACCCATTGCCAGTCGGCCACGGTGTTTTCCCAGATCAATCCGGCGCTGCCGACGCCGGCGTTGTTGAACAGCAGATGCACCAGTCCGAACTCGGCGGCCACCTCAGCCGCCAGCGCCTCCATCTGCGCGCCATCAGCCACATCCACCAGCCGCGACAGCAACCGCGTGCCGTGCGCCTGCAGTTCATCGGCCGTGTCTTGCAGCGCATCGGCTTGCACATCGAGCAGTACCAGCCTCATGCCGAGCTCGGCGCCCAGACGGGCGAACTCGCGCCCGAAGCCCGAGCCGGCACCGGTGATGACGGCGACCTTGTCGCGAAAGTCCATGGCGCTCATACCGCCGATACGCCGCCATCGACCGCCAGCACCTGGCCGGTGATGTGCTTGCCGGCATTGGACGCAAACAGCAGCGTGGCCCCCTTCAGATCTTCCTCGTCGCCGAGTCGATTCAGCGGTGCCTGTGCCGCAATCGCCTTCTCACCGATGGCGCTGATCAGCCCGTTCGACATGCGTGTCGGAAAGAACCCGGGCGCCAGCGCATTGACGGTGATGCCATGCGCGCCCCATTCGCTGGCCAGCGCGCGGGTGAAATTGATCACCGCCGCCTTGGAGCTGTTGTAGGCGATGGTCTTCATCGATCCCGGCGGGTTGCCAGCCAGGCCAGCCACTGAAGCGATGTTGATGATGCGCCCGTGCTTGCGCGGCAGCATCGAGCGCTTGCCGATCGCCTGGGTCAGCAGGAAGACGCCGCGCACATTGAGGTTGAAGACCTTGTCCCAGGCCTCGACCGGATAATCCTCCGCCGCTGCGCCCCAGCTGGCACCGGCATTGTTGATCAGGATATCGACGTGGCCGAGGCTATCCATGGCCGCGTCGGCCAGCGTCCGAATGCCTGCCTCGGCACCGGCGTCAGCCGCGCAAACCTCCACCTGGATGCCGCGCGCCTGCAGGTGACTGCGGGCCGCTTCCAGTTCATCGGTCTTGCGCGCCGACAGCATCAGTCGTGCCCCGTAGTCACCCAGGGCCTCGGCCATCTGCAGGCCCAGGCCCCGTGAGCCGCCGGTAATCAAGGCGGTACGGCCGTCGAGATCAAACAGTTTTCGTGCATCAGACATGGTTTGGGCCTGGCTGGAGTGGGGGTGCGGGTCATCTGGCGCGGTATCGCCGCCTCGTAGGTCCAGACTTGTCTGGACGCTTTGTGTTCCGCTATATGGAACATTATTTCATTGAATGCCACCACTCTACGTCGGCTCACGGTTGTGTTCAAGCACTCGGCATGGTGCTCACCGACCCATATCCCGCCGTATTTCTGCATTCCTGCCACTTGCGTGCGCACAGGCAGGAGCCTACGATTACCCACGATCTTGACCGTTGTTCCGCTATACGAAACATATTGCCGACCCTGAAGAGGATCCCCTGATGGACTTTTCCTACACGCCCAAGGTCGAAGAACTGCGCAGGCAAGTGCAGTCTTTCTACGAACTACACATCCTGCCGCTGGAGGATCAGGTCGAGCAGGAGATTCTGGAGAATCGCCGCCAGGGCAGGGCGTGGACGCCGATCAGCCTGTTCGAGGACCTCAAGGCCAGAGCCCGCGCGCAAGGTCTCTGGAACCTGTTCCTGCCGAAGTCCGAACGGGCCCCGCAGGGGCTGTCGAATCTGGAATACGCGCCGCTGTGCGAGATCATGGGCCGCACCCTGTGGGCGCCGGAGATCTTCAATTGCAGCGCGCCGGACACCGGCAACATGGAAGTGCTTGAACGCTACGGCACCGAGGCCCAGAAGGATCGCTGGCTGGAGCCGCTGCTCGCCGGTCAGATCCGCTCGGCCTTCCTGATGACCGAGCCGGCGGTGGCCTCATCCGACGCCACCAACATCGAGTGCTCGATACGCCGGGAGGGCGACGAGTACGTCATCAACGGACGCAAGTGGTACTCCTCCGGCGCCGGCGATCCGCGCTGCGCGGTCTACATCGTCATGGGCAAGACCGATCCCAACGAGTCCAGGCATCGACAGCAGTCGATGATTCTGGTGCCCGCCGACGCCCCCGGCATCGAGGTGATCCGTCCGGTCACGGTCTTCGGCTACGACGAAGCCCCGCACGGCCACATGGATATCCGTCTGACCGATGTGCGCGTGCCCGCCGAGAACATCCTGCTGGGCGAAGGCCGTGGCTTCGAAATTGCCCAGGGCCGCCTCGGTCCCGGTCGCATCCACCACTGCATGCGCACCATCGGCATCGCCGAGCGTGCGCTCGAAGCCCTGTGCCAGCGGATCACCACGCGGGTGGCCTTTGGCCGCAAGATCAGCGAATTCTCGGTCTGGCACGAGCGCATCGCCGAGGCCCGCTGCATGATCGAACAGGCTCGTTTGCTGACGCTGAAAGCGGCCGACATGATGGACAAGGTCGGCAACAAGGCGGCCCGCAGCGAGATCGCGATGATCAAGGTGGTGGCACCGACCATGGCTTGCCAGATCATCGACTGGGCCATCCAGGCCCATGGCGGCGCCGGTGTCAGCGGCGACTTCCCGCTGGCGCACGCCTACGCCATGGTGCGCACGCTGCGCCTGGCCGATGGCCCGGACGAGGTCCATCGCGACATGATCGCCAAACTCGAACTGGCCCGGCACACCGTCGTGTCAGCGCACTGAGCCGGAGCTCCGCATGGGCAAGCCACGCCGCAGCGCTGACACTTTCGAGCTACCGATCGATGCCAGCCACCCGCAGTTCGTCAACGTGGTCGGCCGCGCCTTCTCGATCCTGCGTTGCTTCGAGCACGGCGACGGCCACCTCGGCAATCAGGACATCGTGCGCCGCACCGGGCTGCCCAAACCCACGGTGTCGCGGCTGACCTTCACGCTGGCGGCGCTCGGCTATCTGGAGTACTCGCCGAGCCTGGAAAAGTACGCGCTGGGACCGGCGGTGCTGTCGCTCGGCCACGCCTTCGTCAAGAGTCACGACGTGGTCACCGTGGCGCGCCCGCTGATGCGCGAACTGGCCGAATACACCAAGTCGGCGGTCATGCTCGGCGCTGCCGATGGCCGGCGCATGGTGCTGCTTGAAGTGTTTCAGGGCGACGACACTTTCCACCTCAAGCTCGATCCCGGCGCCCGTGTGCCGCACGGCTCTACGGCCCTCGGCCGCGCCGACCTGGCGGCCAGGCCGCAAGCCGTGTTCGACCGCCATCTGGCCGAAATCGAAAGCGAATGCGAACCCGAGCAATGGCCGAGAATCCGCGCCGGCATCGTCCGAGCGCGCGAGGACTACGAGAACTACGGTTTCTGTTTTTCCCTGGGCGACTGGAACCCCGACGTCTTCGCCGTCGGCGTACCCATGGTCTCCGCCGACCGCAGCCGCATCCTGGCCTTCAACTGCAGCGGCCGCGTTACCGCCGTGAACCGCGACAAGCTGCTCCACGATTTCGGACCGAAACTGGTCGCACTACGCAACAGCGTCTTCGACCAGACCGGCGGGCGTTTCTGAGTGTCGCGGCTGAGGCATGGCCCCAGGGGATGACGACGCGAAGCGACTCGCCATGAGCGCATGTCGCAAGTTGTCGATGCGTCATCAGCGTGGGTGCAACGCCGGCTTTGTTCACCTGCAGGAGCGCCCTCGCGGCGCGAACTCTAGAGCGGACGGGCGGCTTGCCGGTCGCGACGCGAGGTCGCTCCTACGGGCAATCTGCTGGTTCATGGCCGATAGGCCGTTTCGGGCCGAAACAGGTGGCTCGCAACACGTTCGCTTCCGAGAGGTTATGGAATCTCCATTGATTGCCTGATTCCGGCCCGGACAAGGCCCGGTACCTGTTCCGCTACTCCCAGCATATCCGTGCCGGATCGGTGATCGAACTTTGGACTCCAAAACGGCCAATCGCCGTCGCCGGCTGGTGTGCCAGGCTGTCGGCATCGTCCTTGCTGGAGCCGGCGGGGGCGAGGATTCCGATCCAGGCGTTGCGCTGGCTGCGCTTCGCCGCGAGCAGGGCAATGTCGGCAATATCGACGACCTGCTCCCAGCTGAGCATCTCGGGATCAGCTGGAAGCCAAGGGAAAGCGGCATAGCCAATGCTGCAGGTCTTTTTCAAGATGCGGCCACCAGGCAGCTCGAATTCGTGTGCCTCGATCTGCGAACGCACGCGCTCGGCCGCCTTGCTCGCCTGGGCTCTGTCCACAAAGCGCGAAAGGACCAGGAACTCCTCGCCGCCCCATCGAAGCAGGATGTCGGACGGCCGGAATGCCTGACGCAACAACTCAGCGAATTGCACCAATACCGCGTCGCCAGCGGCGTGACCGTGTTGATCATTGACTGCCTTGAACCGATCAATATCAACGAGGAAGAACACCATATCGTGATTCTTCTCCCCCGCTGCCACCGCCTGCACACTGCGATCCACGTCCGCCTGGATGTGTTCCTGCAGGTAGCGGCGATTGCGCAGCCCAGTCAGCGGATCGGTCAAGCTGGCTTGCTCGACCTGCCTCATCGCCTGTTCCAGCTCGACGGTGCGTGCCTGAACCATGGCGTGCAGTTTTTGTTGCGCGGCGTGCAGTTGCCGCACGCGCAATCGGTAGGTCAAGTAGAGCAACAGCAGTACGACCATTGCCACCAAGCTCTTGAACAGCGCAGTTTGATACCAGGATGGCTGTTGCTCGACGTCGATGGTGAGCTGCTGGGTTGCCCACTTGCCCAGGCGATTGCTGCCACGCACCTGCAGCTCATAGCTACCGGGGTCGAGATTGGTATAAGTCGCAATGCGCCGGTCTGAGGCTGCGGTCACCCAGTCCCGGTCGTAAGGATCCAGGCGGAAGGCGTACTTGTTTTTCTTTGGGTCCGTGTAATCCAGGGCGGCAAAACCAATGCTGAAACTGCGCGTGCCGGGCGGCAGGACCAACACCGCTGGCGGAACCAGGGACTGGCCGTCGACGCTGGCCTCGGTGATCACCAGCGGTGGATCGTAGTCCCAGGGCTCAAGCTTGTCCGCGTCCACCACGACCAGCCCATTGCTGCCGCCGTAAAGCATGCGGCCGTCCGCCAATTGCGCATAGGCACGAATCCAGGATGTCCCCAGATCCAGTCCGTCGGCCAGCCCGAAAAACTGCAGCGACCAGACTTCGGGAACCACCATGTTGGATTCAGAGGTCCAGATGCGCCCCTGATTGTCCTCCAGCATGTTGGTTCCCAAGCCGTTCCCTGGTCGACCCAGGCGTGTCGTGATCGAGTCGAACTCTGCTCGATCGCCGTCCCAGCTGCGCATGAGCTCCAGACCCTTGGCGGTGCTCACCCACAGCCGATCCTGTCGATCCACCAACAGGCCATTGACATCCGTGCCCGCCAGAGAACCGATGCGATCGGGGTCATCGGCGATCAAGCGCAACCTCGATTCACCCGGTCGCAGAGCGAACAAGCCAGTCTCCGCCCCCACCCACAGGGTGCCGGCGCCGTCGACCACCAGTGCATCGATCTGTTGCTCAAACGGCACATCGGGTGCCGCATCGCTGTCGACCGTATGAAATTGCTCGGTGCCGACGTCGAATCGATTCAAGCCACCGCTGGTGCCGATCCAAAGGTTGCCATCGGCCATCGGCAATATCCGATGTACATAGTTGTTGAGCAGACCATCATCCCGGCTGTAGCGCTTGAATTCCTGCTTACCTTCCCGAAGTCGATAGAGTCCGGTCTGACGCGTCCCCACCCAGACCGTGTGGTCGATCGCCTGGGCCAGCGCCGTCACGCTGCCGTCAGCCAACGCCCGCGGATTCTCTGGATCGGCCCGAAATCCGCCGATCACACCGTGTTCCATGTCCAGCAGATCAATGCCATTGCTGCTCGTTCCCACCCAGACCATGCCGTCCTTGGCGACCATGATCGAAGCCACGTCACCGGCACTCAGGGCCTTGCTGCGTATCGAGCTGGGACGCAGCATGCGGAAGGCTTCATTGCGTACATTGCAGTAGCGCAAGCCGGCGCCCCAGGTGCCCACCCAGAGCAGACCGCTCTGGTCGACCAACAGGGGCCCGATTTCATCACTGCCGATGCCGGTGGCAACCATCGGATCTGCGCGCAAATGACCAATGACCTGGCGCGTATTCAAGTCGACCAGATTCACCCCGCCCCCGTAGGTGGCGATCCAGAGCTGATCTTCCTGACTCTGCGCAATCCCGGTCACCCAGGGGTGGGACAAGGCATCGCTTGCCTGCGCACTTTGTGGCAGCCAGTTGACCTTGAGCGAAATCGGGTCCAACCAACCGCCCCCGTTTTCAGGCGTTCCGAACCAGATCTGGCCCCGAGTGTCCTGAAACAGCCGCAGCAAGTTCTTGCCGACCAGCGACTCTGACGCGTTGTTGACCGCGCCAATGGTCTCGAACTCGACGCTCCCCTTGCGGCGTCGATTCAGACCATTCCAGCTGCCTACCCACAAATCACCGCGCTGATCGATCAACAACGAGCGAATGCGATCGTCATTGATGGTGCTCTGGTCATGGTCCTGATGGCGATAGTGGACAAATTTGCCCGAATGCCGATCCCAATAGTCCAGCCCCGCATTCGTGCCCACCCACATGCCGCCGTCCGGATCACTGACCATCGCATCGACCCGGTTGTTGCTCAAGGAATCAGGCTGCTCGTCGGAATGCGCATGGTTGGTGAACCGATCCGTTGTCGGATCGTAGATCGATACACCGCTGTTCAAAGTGCCGATCCAGAGCCGCCCGTCGCTGGCAATCGCCAGCGAACGCACATACTTGCCGCCGAGCGAGCTCGGATCGTTGATGTCCTGTGCGTAGAAGGCGAACTGATAACCGTCATAGCGCACCAGCCCGTCCTGGGTGCCAATCCACAACAACCCACGCGCGTCCTGCGCCAATGCCGTCACGATTCCAATCGACCGGGTGCCGTCGTCGACGTGTACGAATACACGGTCGTCGTCGAGTAGCGACGCGTAGGTCGGAAGGGCAAGGAAAAGCAGGACCGCAGCACCCAGCAGCCGGATCATTGCACGCGGATCACCAATGACGGCACTACAGATTACGTCAATTCTCGGGGCTGAGGCGCGCCCGGATCCGACGTGACATCCGTGTTCGAGGATGGATTTGAATCAGTCAACGAGACAGCGCAGAACGGGCCGCGCGGCCGCTGCAACATCTCTTGGAAATCGCGGTCGCCCCCAGACTTCACGCTGAGGCCTAGCGTTGACGGATATCCGGCAGAACTGGTGAGCCAGCGCGGCCAGCCTAAAATTGACATAATCTTTGTTAGGCGCACTGATAGCAGGCCCGTATTCGGCTCGCCGTTCGCCCCAGTCACCCGCCCGACGGCCCCATCCCAGGACCCGTCACTCGAACGAGTCTGCAAAAATCCCGATCTCAGCGCAGTTGGTTCCGCCAGTCACCAGGTGCGTGTACAGCTCGGACTTGCTGGGTTGCCAAGTGGTAGTTCCGTCGGTGCCGCCCATGTAGTTGGCGGTCAGCCAGCGTGGGCATCCGCGGGTCCATTGAATGGTGCATTGTGCCTGCGCCGTGGTTCCATTGATCGGCACCAGATCGAGATCCGTACAGGCGCCGCCGGGAACACCGCTGACGGTCACGTATCCGACGGTCGGTGCGGTCAGTCCGGTGATCTCCACGGAAATCTGGACGCTCTGCCCGATCGCCGACGGTGCTGGCGAGCTGGCGGTGATCGCTGTCTGGGTCTGTTGCGCCGGACCATAGGCGGCGATGTAGGGTGTGATCAGGTTTCCGGCGCGGTGGAAATTGCCGCTGGCCAGTAACTGTCCCTGGTAGACGAAGAGCTTGGCGATGCCAATGTCGAAACTCGCACCCACCGGGCTCCAGGCATTGCCATCCCAGCGTGATACCGGGATGTCGCTGCCGTCGGGATTGGACCCAGCCGCCAGCAAGGCATTCTCGTAGACCACCAGCGAGTAGACGCGGTGGCTGAGGCCCGGCAGTGCAATCCAGTGGGTGCCTTCCCAGCGAAACACGCTGTTCCCCGATGCCGAACCGCTGGGTCCGGCACTGCCGTAGAGCTCATTGCCAAGGACTGCCAGCGCCGGCATTTCGCGGCTGGGCTGGGTTCCGAGCGGTTCCCAGCTCTGACCGTTCCAGCGCACGGCGTTGTATTCATCGACGCTGAAAGGGTCATAGCCGGACGCGACCAGCTGGCCGTTGTGGATGATCATCGCCCACACCACTCCCAGGGGCCGGGGTCCGAAGGGCACCCAGGCACTGCCGTTCCAGCGGGCGACGTTCTCGAGCGGGGTGGCACCGGCATACCTCATCTCCCCGCCAGCAAGCAGTTCGCCGTTGTAGATGATCAAATCGTAAACGTAGCCACCGATGACGCTCCCCATCGGAATCCAGTTGTTGCCATCCCAGCGCATGACGCGGCTGGTCGGATCGCCATTGCCATCCGTGCCGAAGGGCCCAGCAGCGACGATCTGCGATTCGAACACGGTCACGGCATAACCGTGATTGCCGAGGCCGGTGCCCAGGGCTTCCCATCCGGCACCGGTCCAACGCGCCACACCCTGGGAGAGCAGGCCATTGCCCCCGCGAAATCTGCCGGCGGCAATCAGGCTGCCTTCATGCTCGACGACATCAATGACCGTCCCATCGATGCCTGCACCCAGCGCCGCCCAGGTCGAGCCATTCCAGCGCGCAGCTCGGTTGGCAGCAGTATTGCCGGCGCGGCCAAACACGCCGCCCACATAGAGCTGTCCCTGCCAACCAAAGGCGCTGTAGACGATCCCGTCGGTGCCGCCGCCGACCGGCACCCAGGCGCCGCCGGTCCAATGCATGACGCCGCCATTCGTGCCTGTAGTCCCGGCGTAGAGCTCGCCATCGACGTCGACCAACGCTTCCGCCCGGTTCAAAGCCCCGAGCGGTCCCCAGCTGCTGCCGTTCCAGTGCGCCACGCGACTGGTGGTTCCGCCGCTTCCATAGGTAAACAGACCACTCGCAATCAGTTCGCCCTGATGAACGGCCAGTTCCATCACCCAGCCGGGCAAACCAGTACCGATGGACTGCCACTCGCTGCCATCCCACTGCGCCACGTACCGGATCTGGCGCGTATCGAAGGTGCGGAAGTTGCCGCCCGCCACCAGACTACCGTTGTAGACGGCCAGCGCCGAAACCGGTTGATCGAAGCCAGAACCAACTGCCACCCAGCTACTACCGGTCCAACGCGCTACGGTCCAGGGAATCGAGTTCAAGTTGCCGCTGGCATACAGCACACCGCCGAGTACCGTGGTCGTCGAACAATCTCGAAAATCAGCACCCATGTCGGCCCAGCGATGCCCGTTCCAGCGCGCAATGCCATTGACCAGCACGCCACCGGCGCGATTGAAGGAGCCACAGACCACCAACTCGTCGTCAATTGCAGCGATCGAGGACACCGAGCCGTTGAGGCCGCTGCCCAGCGCCGACCAACTCACGCCATTCCAGCGTCCGATCCCGTTGACCGCGATTCCGCCCGCCGTGGTGAAAATGCCGCCAGCGGAATTGTTGTGAGCCCCGACATAGAGCGCCTCGCCGCTACCGTCGTCCCAGACCGCAAAGGCACCTACGGTGCCACTCGGGCCCGAGGGTTCGGAGAATGTCGCGTTCCAGTCGACAACCGTTCCGGATGGAACTGCGGTGGATTTGTCGGCAAGGCGCTCGGCGCTGACCAAGTTGGAGAACACCGCCATGCACACCAGCACACAGACGCGAGCAATACCGACGCCGTTCAACGGGCGCGAGAGACTGGCTGACATATTGAGGAACCTTGGGATTGACCGTGTGGAAACGGCTCAGAGCCTGATCCTAGCTCAAAAAACAGACCTTGCGTTACAGTTGATGACTCAGTGCTTCGCTGGGTTTGCGCGGAGTTCGTAGCCCTGCTCGACTGGCAATGATTGATGCACCGGCAATCGCGATCCGCGGCATTGTGCAACACCCTGCCCTGATCGCCGACACTCTCTTCGCGTGCGAACCGACCTGATGCAGACTATGGCGATCCCTGTCAGGGAGCAGTCATATGCGCGGTTCGCGGTGGCGCGTTTCGATGGCACGCTGGATGGTCCTGACACTGTCCGCCGTCACACTGGTAGTGGCGCTCTACGCCTTCAGCTTGCCGGTGATCGAGGTCCCGAAGGCGCGCTCGCAGTTTCCCTTGCTGGAGGCCTGGTGGTCGCTGGTGCGGCTGCACCGGCTGCAGCCGATCCAGGACTGGCTGCAGTGTCTGACGCTGTCCTGCGTGATGCTCGCCAGCGCCCTGGCGCTGGTGCTGGCCTTGAGTCGACGTGAAGACGATGGGCTCACTCGACTGCGTCGCGCCCTGTCCTTCGGCGCCCTGGCCGCGCTGTATTTCGTGGTGCTGCGGCCCGGGCTGGTTCCCGGGCTGCCGTGGACGATGCTGCTGGATCCGCTGGCCTTTGCGGCCGGCGCCGGTGGAGTGGTCGACCTGACCGCCTTTCTGGCGGGATTTCCTAGCGAAGTGCGATTGGAGCTGATCTCCCGTTACGTCGAGCGACGGACGCAGATGCCCAGTCGATTCCAGACGCTGGCCAGGTGGCGGAAGAAGGCGAATCGGATGCTGGGTTCCGCCCTGGCCCGCCTGGTGCCATCGCTGCGCTCGTGGCCCCAGGATGACGAAGCGACGGCCGAACGGAGCACGCGCGCCCAGCACCGCTTGCTGGCGCTGATGCGGAATCGAGGGCTGTGGTTGGGCGCGGTCCTGCTCGGCGCCCTGCTCGGCCTCGGTTTTGCGCTGAGCGCCGGGACTGCACTCCATTCTCTGGTCGGCCTGAGCTTTGTTCTGGCCGTGACCCCGATTGCGGGCTTCAGCGGGATCGGCATCAACTACGAATTCGGCGACGACGAGGCCAGGCGGCGGATCGGCTGGCTCTACGTGCTGCCGACGCTGGTCTTCCTGATCGGTGCCGTGGCCTGGAGCGCCATCCTGTTCCTGCTGTTGCTGTTTGGCTTCGACAGCGGATTGCAGATCGCGCGCATGTCTGCTGAATCCCTTTGGCTGGCCAGTACGCTGCTGTTCTTTCCGGTGATGGTGGCGGCGATCCTGCTGGGCATCGCGCTGGCCGTGTTTTACCAGGGTTCGCTCGATCCGCGTCTGGCCTTGCGCAAGGGCAGTGTTCTGGGCTTGCTCGGTGTCTTGCTGACGACCCTGTTCGTCGCGATCGAGGGGGCGATGTCAGCGCAGATCGTCACCCGTTTCGGCTGGCCGGACGAGACCGGTGCACTGATCGCCGGCACGCTGACGGCCCTCGGGTTTTCGCCACTGCGCAGCCTCGTCGACAGGCGCGCCGAGCGACTGGTGGAGACCCTGTTGCCGGCTCGGGATCTCGCTGACGGCCATCGCGAGACCATGACCGTGTGCTTTGTCGACATGAGTGGCTACACCGCCATGGCGGCGCGTGACGAGCACAGTGCGCTGCTGCTGGCAGGCGTGTTGCGCAAGACCGCTCGTGACGCCGCCGAGCACCATGGCGGTCGACTGGTCAAGACCATCGGCGATGCCGCGCTGCTGAGCTTCCCAACGCCGCCGGACGCGCTCGCTGGCCTGGAGGAACTCCGTCTGCGCTACCGACGCGGAACTGCCGCGCTGGAAATCGACACATTGCCGCTGCACGCCGGCATGCACCACGGCGAAGTGGTGGTCGGGCGCGATGGCGACATCTATGGCGCGGACGTCAACCTGGCCGCCCGCCTGCAGGGCGCCGCCAGTGACGGCGAATTGCTCGGCAGTGAAACCGCAGTTGCCGGGCTTGGCGACCGCCCCTGCGAGCATCGCCATCTGCAGCTGAAGAATATTCCGGTTCCGGTGCGGGCTGGTGTGATCGCATGGTAGTCAAACCCAGGCAACGCAGGCCCCGGTTAAGTCTGACAGCCGCAAAGCCGACCATTGCCTTTGCCGCAGGGAGAAGGCCGCGATCGCTCAATGGCTCCGACAGCTCCGACGGCGCCGGTCCACGAGGCAGGTCCCCGGATCGCGCAAATTCGAGAGCTCTGGTCACACTTTTGGCGGATTCTGCTACCAAAATCCGATAGTTCGAATGGAGGACGGTTCAGCGGTAGATCGCGTCGAACCGTTCGGACTTGGCCGACAGTCCATGCGTGTCGGCATTGGATCTGGAGATCATCATGAAACATCTCACTGCAGCTGCCGTTTTTGTCTTCGCCCTGATCATGCAGACCTCGGCTTTTGCCGAGGAATGGTCGGTTTACGAGTCCAGCGACTATGGTTTCTCGATGCTGGTTCCGTCAGGAACCAAGCTGGAGACCAAGGAATTCGGCGGAGGATGGGGTGGATTGCGCGGCGCCAGCGAAGGCGTCAATCTGGTGGCCGTGGCCAAGCTCGGCCCGGCCGAGCCGGCGGCCGACATCGAAGCATTCGGTGTTCAGGTGACCGGTATCCCGAAATCGAACTGGGAGCTGATCGATGGCGGATCCGGGCACGGCTGGGATTGGCACAAGACCGTTATCGCGCGCCAGGGCAATGAGGTCTATTTCGGCGGCTACGGCGTCGGCAGTCGGGGCAGCTACCTGATCCTGCTGAAAACCACGCAGGCCGACTTCATCAGCTATCGCGCCGACTACGACGACTGGTACGACAGCGTGCGCCTGTTCTGAGGCGCGACGGGCATCGGGGACGCAAGGCGTCGAAGTACAAGCGCCGACGGAATGCCTTGCGTTCTCTCTACGCGACTGAACTACGGGTCCTGCGGGCGGAGCTGCTTCTCTCCGCCACGCGTCGGTCAGGACCGCATGACATCGCGGTCCTGACCGGCAGCGCAAGGTCGAATTTCCGACTTGCAGCGCGCTTCCTGCCGCGGCTACCCTTGACCGACACCGACAACGGGAGTTGGCCGTGGAACGGCCGGGTGGCCAGACGCCCTTCACCGTGCTGCTGCGGCAATGGTCCTCGGGCGATGAGGCCGCGCGCGATGCCTTGATGGCGCGGGCCTATCAGGAGCTGAAGCGCATCGCGCGGGCGCAGATGGCGGGTGAGCGGGCCGGCCACACGCTGCAGCCCACGGCCCTGGTGCACGAGGCCTATCTGAAGCTGGCGGGCGGCGCCCACATCGACTGGCAGGACCGCACGCACTTTTTTGCGGTCTCGGCCCGCGTGATCCGGCAGGTGCTGGTGGACAGCGCCCGGCGTCGGCAAGCGGCGCGGCGCGACGCCAGCGGCATGGCCCCGCTGACCCTGTCGGTCACCGAGGACGTGGTCGATCTACAGGCGCTGGATCAGGCCCTGAATCGACTGGAGGCTCTCGACCCAACCCAGGCGCGGGTGGTGGAGCTGCGTTATTTCGCCGGGCTGTCGATCGCCGAGACTGCACACTCGATGGATTTGTCGACCGCCACCGTGGAGCGTGCCTGGCGGGCCGCACGGGCCTGGCTCTACGGCCAGCTGGGGGCAGTGTGAGCGGCGCTGCGGTCACTCGTGAGCAGCGGGCGCTGGCCCTGTTCACGGCATCCCTGGATCAGCCCTCGGAATCCCGAGCGGCCTGGCTGGATCAGGCCTGCGCCGGAGAACCGGCGCTACGCGCCGAGGTCGAGCAGCTGCTGGCGGCAGATCGGCTGACCCAGGGATTCCTCGATGTTCCACCGCCGGGCGCACCTGATCCGGACCGTCGCGGCGAGCGCCTCGGTGCCTTCGAACTGATCGAGCAGATAGGGATCGGCGGTATGGGCCGGGTATTTCGCGCCCGCCGGGTCGAAGGCGGCTTCGAGCAAGAAGTGGCGATCAAGCTCTACGGGGCCGGCCACCTCACCGGCTCGGCGCTGCAACGCTTCCACGCCGAACGCCAGATTCTGGCTTGCCTGGAACATCCCGGCATCGCCCGCGTCATCGACGGCGGCAATGCCGCCGACGGCACGCCCTTCATTGCCATGGAACTGGTCCGCGGGCTGCCGATCACCGAATACTACGAACGCACCGGGCTCGACCTCAGGCAACGGCTGCGCCTGTTCCAGCGCGTCTGCGAAGCGCTGCAGATCGCGCACCAGCGCGGCATCGTCCATCGCGACATCAAGGCCAGCAATGTGCTGGTCGATGACGACGGCCAACCGCGGATCATCGATTTCGGCATCGCCAAGGTGCTCGATGCTGAATCGGTCGGACTGTCCCTGCCGCAAACCGGTACCCAGCTGCAGATGCTGACGCCCGAATACGCGAGTCCCGAGCAGGTGCGGGGCTTGCCGGTGGAGCCCAGCAGCGATGTCTACTCGCTGGGTGTGCTGCTGTACGAGCTGCTGACCGGTGCTCGCCCCTACGCATTGATGGTGCGTAGCCCGATGGAGATCGAGCGTACGGTGTGCCATTCGATGCCGGCTGCGCCGAGCACCAAGGTAGCGCGATCGATCACTCCCCTGCCCCGCGGCTTGCCCCCTCACGGTCTGCTGCGCCGGCAGCTGCGCGGCGACCTGGATCGCATCGTCATGACTGCACTGCGCAAGGAACCGGGCCAGCGCTACGCCTCGGCCGCTGCGCTGGGCGAGGATATCGGCCGCTATCTGGCGGGCCTGCCGGTACTCGCGCGGGGCGCATCGCGCTGGTACCGGCTTGGCAAGTTCGTGCAGCGCCACCGTGCTGCCAGCGTGGCCACCGTCACGGTCTTTGTCGTGCTCATCGTAGCGCTGGTGGCGGTGTCACTGCAGGCCCGCCAGGCGCGCATCCAGGCCGAGCGGGCGGAAGCGGCCAAGTCCTTTCTGACCGAAATGATCAGCCGCGCCGATCCCTATGAAAACGCTGGCGAAGCCACCCTGGCCGGTGCCCTGCGGCAGGCGATTCCGACCATCGGCGAGCGTTTTGCCGAACAGCCGGAACTGCAGGCCGAATTGCGCTACGCGATCGGTTTTGCCATGGAGGGCCTGGGCGAGTCCGACACGGCGCGGGACCAGCTGTCGCAGGCGATGACCTACTTTCGCGAAGCAGGCGACCCGGTGCCCATCGCCCGCACGCTCACGGCACTCGGCCGGGTCGACTGGGGCGACAGCAACTACACCGCCGCGCTGACGCAGTACGAGCAGGCCCTGCAGATGCTGCAGGGATTGGAAACCCATGCGGCCCGCCGGGCGCGCTATGACGTGCTCGCCGATCTCGGCGGCCTGCTGCCCAAACTGGAGCAATATCAGCGCGCTGCCGATGTCACCCGCAGCGCCCTGCAGCTCGGTGCAGAGCTGCCGGAAGTGCGGCCGCTGGACCACGCCATCCTCTGGAACAATCTGGCCAATGCGCTGGAGGGCCTCGGCGATGCGCCGGGTGCCATCGCCGCCTTCGAACGCAGCATCGCCCTGCACCGCCAGATCCACAGCGCCCATCCGGATCTGGCCACGGCGCTGGCCAATCTGGGCATGAGCTATGAGGACGCCGGCGACCTGCCCCGCGCGGTGGCGATGGTGGCCGAGGCGGCGCAGATGCAGGAGCAGATGCTGGGGGCGCAGCACCCGCAAGCGCTGCTGGCGCGGTTCAATCTCGGCAGTCTGCAGTTCAATGCCGGCCAGTTGGAGGCCGCAGCCGAGAACCTGCGTGCGGCGGCCGACGGTGCCGCGACGGCCTATGCCCCCAACCATCTGTACACCGGTCGCTTCCACCACCGTCTGGGCGAAGTTTCGCTGGCGCTCGGACGGCTCGATCAGGCGCGTGCACACATCGCAACGGCAGAGCGGATCTACGCCGGGAATCCGGAGACCCCGGAGCGCTGGAAAGAAGCCCTGGACGAGTTGCTGACGCGGATTCCGGCTGACGACACCGTCGCCAGGGATTGACGCTGGTCACGCGGCTGGGCTGGGGCCAGATCTACAGCCAGACGTAGGCCGAGGGCGAACAACCACCACCGGCGGCTTTGTTCACCTGTAGGAGCGCCCTTGCGGCGCGACCGCTGCTGCGGTCGTCCAGCTTGCCGGTCGCGACACGAGGTCGCTCCTACAGGCGAGCTTGCCTACGGGCGGGCTTGTGGCTCACGGGCCGCGGGCAGTTTCGGGCCGACACACGCGGCTCGCCATGACGTCGGAAGCGGGCTGATGGAGTTTTCCGCCGTTTTGCGCTTGTGCTTGCAGTACGCCAAAAACGGGGGACAGCATGAAACCTGCAGCCAGCAGCCTGCCCAGGATGGCTCGGGCATCGATCGTCGTGTTGCTGCTTGTCGCGGCAACGGCGCAGGCGCAAATCCAGCGTGTCAGTACCGCTCTGGACGGCACCGAGGCCAATCACGACAGCTATGAAGCGAGTGTTTCCGATGACGGCAACATCATCGCCTTCCGCTCCAGCGCCAGCAATCTGCTGGCCGGCGATATCAATGACTTGCCCGATGTGTTCCTGCGCGATCTTGGTGCCGGGACCATCGAGCGGGTCAATGTCGATGCCAGCGGCAATGTGCTGAACTTCACCAATCTGTACCGGGGCAGCTACGCGCCCTCGGTGTCCGACGACGGTCTGCGCGTGGTGTTCACCGGCTACCGGGATTTCGCCCAAGGCGTGCTGCGCGATCGCCTCGCCAACACCACCCAGGAAATCCTGCAGATCAGCTTCACCAGCAACAACACCGATCGACAGGCGCGTCAGGAGAGCCGGATTTCCGGCAATGGTCAGTTCGTCGTCTTTCACAGCCGTGCGGCTTTCCAGACTTCCGAACCCGTCAGTGCGAGGCCGACCGACACCGGCACCAACCTGATGCACAGCATTTTCCTGTACGACGCCATCACCAGTCCGGTACCCATGGCCGAGCGCCTGAGCCGCCCTGATCTGACCGCCGACCCCAGCTGCGTGAGCGATCCCGGCATCGAATGTCCCGAGGGCAATGCCGACAGTTTTGCCGCCGCGGTCTCCGATGATGGTCGTCTGGTGGCCTTCCACAGTCATGCTGGCAATCTGGTGCCCGAGGACGACAACGACTTCCAGGATGTCTTCGTCAAGTACCGTTTTGATGCCGGCAACAATTACCAGGGCATCGCCGGGCCGATCGTGCGCGTGAGCGTTTCCAGCCTGGGCGTGCAGGCCAACGACGACAGCGTGCAGGCGGCGATCTCCGGCAATGGCCAGTTCGTCGCCTTTCGCTCGCTGGCCAGCAATCTGGTGGCCGGCGACAGCAACGGCCACTGGGACATCTTCGTGCATGAGCTGGCGACGGCGACGACCACCCGCGTCAGCGTTTCCTCTGCCGGCGCCGAGGCCAATCACGACAGCTTCACGCCCTCGATCAGCGATGACGGGCGTTTCGTGGCCTTCCGCTCCAATGCCAGCAATCTGGTGAGCGGCGATGGCAACGCCAGACAGGACATCTTTGTCCATGACCGCAGCAACGGCGCGACCGCACGGGTCAGCGTGCCCGATGCCGGCGGCGAGGCCAATGGTCACAGCCTGCGGCCGGAGATTTCCGGCGATGGCCAGTGGATCGTGTTCGAGTCCGATGCCAGCAACCTCGTGCCGGCCGACAACAATCAGTCCCGGGACATTTTCCGCGCCGCCAATCCGCTGATCGGAGGAGCTTCGCCATGAGCGCCCATCGTCGCCTGCTGACGCTGATTCTCGTGCTCGCCGGCCTGCTGTGCGGGCCCTTGCTGGCAGCCCCGCGCGGCGTGCCGGGAGCCATCTTCTCGGATGGATTCGAGGGCAATTTCCGGATCGTCCCGATCGACCTGCTGGGCGCGGTGGCTGAACGCAATTTCGGCCACCAGATCCGGGTTCTGCCGCCGGCCAGCACGGTGGTGCTGTATGCCATCGACAGCGGTCCGACCGGACTCAGCATCGACAGCACTGGCGTGCTCAGCTGGACGCCCGGTCTGGCCGATGGCGGCCAGAACACCGTGACCGTTCGCGCCGAGGACGATCAGGGCGCGGTCGATACCGAGACCTTTGTCATCGAGGTCCTGCTGCCCAACTCGCCACCGCTGATCGACACCATCGGCGAGCGCATCGTCGCCGCCAACCAGACCCTGAGTCTGATCGTGCCAGCCAGCGATCCGGACGTCGGTGACGTGCTGAGCTACACGCTGGACGCAGGCCCCGGCGGCATGCAGTTGAATCCGCTCAGCGGCCTTTTGACCTGGACCCCGACAGTGGCCGATCTCGGCCCCCATCCGGTCACCGTACGGGTCACCGACAGCCGGGCCTTCTTCGATCTCGAGAGCTTTCAGGTGCAGGTGATCGATGCCAATCAGCCACCGGTACTGAACCCTGTGGCCGATCAGGGCGCATTCCTGAATCAGAGCTTCAGCCTGCAGCTGCTGGCTACCGATCCAGACCTGGATCCCCTGCAGTACAGCCTGACCCAGGCTCCCACCGGCATGAGCATCAATGCCGCCAGCGGCCTGATCAGCTGGATTCCCACCAGCCTGACTCAGGGCAGCGAGAGCGTCAGCGTGGCGGTCATTGATGGCCGCGGCGGCAGTGACAGCGCCAGCTTCACCATTCTGATCGACAACAACCTGCCACCGATTGCCGTCGATGACGCCTACACGGTCGAACGCGGCGACACCCTGAACGTGCCGGCACTGGGCGTGCTCATCAACGACGCCGATCCCAACCTGAGTCCGCTCAGCGCCGTGCTGGTCGATGACGCCGGTGCCGGCACCCTGGCCCTGGCTGGAGACGGTGGTTTCAGCTACACCCCGGATCAGAACCTCAGTCCCTTCGGCTTCGTCGAGAAATATCGGGTGCAGAGCCCCAATGGCGGTCGGATCGGAATGCCGCGACTGGGTGACGTTGATGGGGATGGCGCTCCGGACATCTTCGTTCGCTACAGCAACGGCGCCGCAGGCGCCAATCGCGGTCTGTTGGTGCGGGCCAGCGACGGCTCGCAGATCTACCAGACGCCGGCCTATGACCGCAGCGTCGAGGGCAGTCAGGGCTTCCTGCTGGCCGATATCGATCTCGACGGGCGCATGGAGATGGTGGCAGTCGGGACCGAAGGCGGCCGCACCACCACCCAGGACGGCCGCAAGCTGATCGCCTTCGAGCATGACGGCAGCTTCAAGTGGATCAGCGAGGCGATCCCGCAGGACGGGATATACCTCGACGCCATCATCGACCAGCGCGGCAACCCCGGCGGCGAGATTGCTGTCGCCGATCTGGATGGCGACGGCACGCCGGAGCTGATCCACGGCCATGCCCAGACCGACGCCATCGGCGTCACGGTCTTCGACAACAATGGCCGGATTCTTTTCACCCGCTACGCCCGTGGCGTGGGCTTCATCCGCAGCGGCATCGAGCTGACCGTGGAAGTGGTCGATCTGGATCTCGATGGCGACCTCGAGATTCTGGTCTCCGGCGCAGCCTTCTCCCATCGCGGTGAAGTGCTGTGGACCGTCCCGGGCGATCTGTCCGCGCCCCGCTCCACGCCGATCGCCGCCAATCTCGACGACGACCCCTACCCCGAACTGGTGCGGGCGACTGACACCAACGACACCGCCGTGTACGAACATGACGGCAGCCTCAAGTGGCAGGTGGTGACCACGACCGAGGAGGATCTGCCGCTGGTGATTGCCGATGTCGACGACGACGGCCGCGCCGACATTCTCTCGGCCGCCGGCAGAGGCTCCAGTCCGGGCTTCCTGGAGGTCTACAACGGCGCCGATGGCAGCCTGAAATGGCGCTATCCAACCGTGGAGGACCCAACCTTTGATCCACGCTATTACGGGCCGGTGGTGATGGACTTCGATGGTGACGGCAAGGTTGAAGTCGCCATCATTGATCAGGACATCAGGGCGCACGTACTCAACGGCGTTGACGGCACCCTGATCGGCATCTTCGATCTGGACAATGCCTCGGGCGTGCGCGCCATGCCCATCATGGCCGATGTCGACGGCGATGGCGCCTCCGAAATGATCATCCACGGCGAGTCCCGCTTCGGCGTCGGCACTTCGGACATCGTGCGAGTCTACGAAGGTCCCAACGATGACTGGCCGGCCGCCCGGCCGATCTGGAACCAGTGGAACTACCATGTCACCAACATCAATGAAGACGGCACGGTGCCGGCCCAGGAGCAACCGCACTGGCTGCTGCCCGGACTGAACGCCAACCGGGTCAATGCCCTGCTCCCCGAAGAGCGGACACCGGACGTCGATCAGTTCACCTACCGGGCCTCCGATGGCGCGCTGCAGTCGAATCTGGCCACGGTACGGATCGAGGTGTTGCCACCGAACAGCGCGCCGCAGATCCTGTCCACGCCGCGGACCCTGGCATCACCCGATTTCGAGTACCGCTACGCCGTGCTGGCGGTCGATCCCGATGTCGGCGAATCCCTGAGTTTCCAGCTGGTGCAGGCCCCCGCCGGCATGAGCGTGAACGCCCTGGGAATCATCACCTGGACCCCGACCGCGGGTGATCTGGGTACCCATCCGATCATCCTGCAGGTCACTGACAGCCTGGGCTACAGCGATACCCAGCTCTTTGACCTGCTGGTGCGCACCGGCACCACCGTGCCCGATGTGATCGGTCTGACCGAGGCGGCGGCAGTCAACGCCGTCGCGGCAGCGGACCTCGGCGCCAATCCCATCGTTCAGGTCTTCGATGCCGTGGTTCCGGTCGGCCAGGTCCGCGCCCAGTTGCCCAGCGCTGGCAGCGCCGCGGCGGCCGGTGATTCGGTCCGGCTGGAGGTGTCCCAGGGACCGGCACCGGTGACCGTACCGCGCGTGGTCGGACTCGATCTGCTCAATGCCGGCCTGCGCCTGATGGACGGCAATCTGATGCTTGGCGCCCTGAATTATGTCAATCGCGATGATCTGCCGCTGGGAACGGTATTCCAGCAAAGCCCGGCTCCTGGCAGCTCGGCGGCGCCCGGTAGCAATGTAGCTCTCAGCGTCTCCGGTGGCCCGCGCATCGATATCGCGCTGGACAATCCGGTGCTGATCGGCGGCCAGAGCAGTCCGCTCAACGTCGTTGTCTACAGCAACGAGGGCCTGCCACTGAACCCGCAGCCCAGCATCACGCTCAGCATCCTCGAAGCAGTCCCCGGCGCCAGCAGCGGACCATTGCCAACCGTCAACAGCAGTTCGGTGCAATCCAGCCCGAGTACCCAGGGCGAATATCTGCTGCGGGTTGACCTCCCCGACACCATGGAAAGCTACAGCACCCGCGTGGTGGTCATGGAGAGCATCGCCGACGCGCCCGAGGGCAGCATCTACGCCGATTTCGGGGCGCAGCTGGAACAGGCCGAACGCCTGATCTCCGAGCTGGAAGCCGCGGTTCTGGCCAACAACGTCCCCGCCATCCAGATGATCGATGCACAGCTGCAGACGCTGCGCACCGGGATTTCGGTGGACAGGATCCGCGGACTGACGCCGCTGGCGCCCGAAGGCGGGATGCCGCCGGATCGCGACACCGCCATCAGCATGGGCTTTGCGGCCGGCGCCGACGATCAGGCCTATCTGCAAGCCAATGCCGAGCTGGCGCAAAGCCTGCAGCAGATGGCTGTGCTCGTGGCCAATCCGCTGACGCCGAATGTGGAGCTGTTCAATCTCAACCAGCGTCTGCTGGCGCAGGGTGCGGCCTTGAGCGGACTGGAGCCGGGTGTGCCCGGCGTGCTGGCGGCGATCGGACCGACAGTCGAGCTGATCGGTCACCAGATACCTGCCTTGCTGGTGACCGACCTCGATGCACTGCACCAGTCCTTGCTGGCCAATGGCCTGCTCGGTCCGCAGGCGCCACTGCAGATGCACAAGGCCGTGCGCTTCACCCTGGCCGGCGTGCTCAGCGCCACCCGCATCCGCACGCGGATCATCAAGAACGTCTATCGGCCAATCCTCGGCGATGTGATTCGTGCCGCCGTGATCCTGGTGGCGCAGAACGGCCTGGTGAGCTATGCGAATGCCGGCAATCTGGCCGGCATCATCACCGCCGCCAGTCTTTCCATACATGTCGCCAAGATTCCGAACTCAGTCGCCGAGGGCGTCGGCTTTGAAGCCTATGCGCCAGCCAACAGCACCATCCTGATCGGGCCGGATGCGATCGAGCAGGCGCAGAGCATTCTTTCGGCTGGGCTCTCGACCGCTCAGGACCTGAAAGACATCAACAAGATCCAGGCCAACCTCAAGAGCGCTGCGGACATCGGCAACAACACCGTCGGGCTGGTCAAGGGCGCCATCACCAGCCCCGGCAGTCTGCGCCGCGGTTGCTTCCTCGACCCGACACCCGGCTGCCAGCAACTGGTGTTCCCCGACGGTTTCGATTCGGCCTACGTCAACGACGGTCCGCTGGCATTGCCGGCGCCGGTACTGATCGTCACCTTCGGCCTGGCGAGCGGCAACATCGGGGTATTCGTCGGCATCTTCCTGCCGACCGAGCCGGAGAACTGAGCCCTTTCCCAGTCTGGAGGGGAAGGCTGGACCCGCGCGAGGCGTCCCGGAGCGGACGCCTCGCCAGCGGCGCAGCAGTTGCCGAAATGCCCGCCATGGCACTCGGGATGAGGTCGCCGAAAATTGGCTAATGTATTGATATATAAACCTAATTATCTGCATGAGCAGGCTGGCGCAAGCGCGATTGAGTGCCTCAGTTGTTGGCGTCAGCCATGCCGCGGACCCACGTTCCGTGATCCGCGACATCCCATGGGATGACCCGACGCCTGCCTGCTTGCGCAGGCCCATATCAGCCGACCGGGCAATTGGATTAGATTAGTGGCGCAGTCCGGCATCACCCTGACTGCGGTCAGAATCATCCGGCAGGCGGCGTTCGCGTTAATCCTCCGCAAAGCTCTGGCCTTGATACTTGGCGCAACCGGGATGGATACGATCCATGCGTTTGTTGTTGATCGAGGCCTCTGAAAAAATCCGCTCCTCGCTGGTGCCGGCACTGGCGGCCGCGGGCTATTTGGTGGAAGTCGCCGAAAGCTGCGCCGGTGCCGCCGGCCTGATGCAGGCCTGCGCCTACGCCATGGTGGTGCTGGACCTGGCTCCGCGAACCACCGATGCCCTGGGACTGCTGAAGGGTTTGCGGCAACGGGGGGATGATGCTCGGGTGCTGGTGTTGACCGGGCGCGAGCAGGTCAATGACCGGGTCATGGCCCTGGATCACGGCGCTGATGCCTCGCTGGTCAAGCCCGTACTCACCGATCAACTGCTGTCGAGGCTGGCCCTGCTGCGCGAGCGCGGAGAGCCGGCGCCACCGATCTGCATCGGCGAGGTTTCGCTGGACGCCGAACGCCGACTGGTCCGCTGCAAGGGCCAGCCCCTGGCGCTGTCGCCCAAGGAATTCGAGTTGCTGGAGTATCTGATGCGACAGCGCGGCCGCATGCTCACCCGCAGCGCGCTGTACGCCCAGCTCTACGCCGAACATCCGGACGCCTCGGAGAAGGTCATCGAGGTACTGATGAGTACCTTGCGCAGCAAGCTCTCGCGCATGGGCGCCCCGGAACTGATCGAAACCCGTCGCGGCCTCGGCTACGTCATTCCCAACTGAGGTCTACAGATCGCCGGCGCGGGATCAGTTGCCCAGCGCCTGATCGATTTCAGCCTGGTTGAGCTGAGCGAGGGTGCGTTCGGCCAGGGCGGTGAGCGTATCGGCCGCCGCTGAAGTGGCGATATCGATGCCGAGTCCGGCTGCAGCCGGCCATTCGGCGTCGATGCGCTGATAACGCGCGCCGAGGCGGTCCTCCAGCATCGATTCCACATGCTGCTGCTGCACGGCTACGGTGGTCAGGATCAAGCGCCCATCGGAAAGCCAACCTACCGCGCCATCGTCCGCATCCACGCCATCGGCCGGCCGATATCCGGAGGTCGCGGTGCCTATCGACAGCATCCGGATCTGTGGCGGAGCGATGCCGAGAAAATGCTCGGCTTCGTGCAGCGCCACCTGATCGGGCGCCACGGCGAAGATGCCGCCATCGGCATACAGGAAGCGTCCGACTTTCACCGACGGGAAATAGGCCGGCGCCGCCGAGGTGGCCATGGCCACGTCCACGGCCAGCACCCGCTCATCGCCGGTGGAGCGCTCACCATGCGGCGTCTTGAAGACCTTGGTCTGACTGAGCGAAACGTTCACCGCCGGCACCACCAGCCGATGGGTGGCATCGCCCAGCCGGCGCTTGCCAAAAATCTCGGTCAGCGCTGCACGCAGCGACTCACCGGAGTACTTGGGACCGAGCACCGATCGCGTCAGATCGAGCAGTCGCCCGACGCTGCTGGTCGGCAGGCTGCGGGCCGAGAAGATCTCGCTGCCGCGTTCGCGGAACAGCTCGACGATCCGGATGACCGGCACCTCGAAGGCCAGCGCAAGCCCCAGCAGGCCACCCACCGAAGTGCCGGCGATGAGATCGAAGCACTGCGCCAGCGGCCGGCCCGCCCTGCTCTCCAGGCCCGCCAGCACACCAGCGGTATACAGCCCCAGATAGCCACCGCCGGCGAGTGACAGAATGCGGAAATACGGATGTGCGCTGTCTACCATGCCCTGCCCTCCCCCGCCCGACTCTGGTCCGGCGGGCGCAACAGGTCAAGCCGCACTGCCGCATTCCGGCACGGTCTGCCGCTCAGCTACTTGGCTTTCTTTTCCTGTTTGGCCGCTCGCTTCTCCTTGGGAGTCTTCAGCGGCTGCTTCTTGGCGCTCTTCTTCTGATCCATGCCCTTGCTCATGACGACCTCGATATGGCGATGTTCGACTGCGATCTGGTGTTGCCGGGTACCAAATCCCGGCACCCACAGTGTACGCGTCATCGCCCCTGATTCACCGGCGTTGATGTGCCTTGAGGAGCCCATGCTGGCAGGATCCGATCACGCAACCAGAGCATCGGTTCCAGCGCTTCCGGGCGGTTGTAGCGGGTGCCGATGAAGACCACGCTGGCCTGCAGTTCCGGCATCACGATCAGAAAGCTGCCACCGTTGCCCCAGGCCATCAGTATCCGGGTTCTCGGCAGTTCGGGTCGGGTGGTCTGATCCAGCCACCACAGGTAGCCATAGGACTGCTGGCGTCCGGGTATCGGCGTATGAGCCTGAGTCATCTGGTCGATCCAGCGGCTCGAGACCAGTTGCCTGTCGCCAGCGCGCCCGGCCCCGCCTACCAGGTCGCCGATCCGCGCCAGACTTTCGGGGTGCAGGTGCAGATGACCACCGCTGTCGATCTCCCGGCCCCGATTCCAAAGCTGCCATCGGGCACTGCGGATGCCCAGAGGCGTGAACAGCTCATCGGCGGCAAACTCGGCCACACTGCGGCCGGTGGCTTGCTTGAGAATCAGCCCCAGCGCGATGGCATTGCCGGTGCAGTAGGAGAACTGGCTGCCTGGCTCGCCAACCATGGGCTGGCTGATCCAGAACCGCACCCAGTCGCGCTTGCGGTACATCTTGTCCTCATGTCCAGGCGACTTCGGATTCCAGTCGTCACAGGCGAGGCCGCTGCGCATGGTCAGCAGATCGGCAATGGTGATCCGGGCCTTGCGTGGATCCCCGCTGAAGGCCTTGGCGTAAGCCGGAAGCAGCTCGGCGATCGGTTGTTCGACAGAACCCAGGCTGCCCTGATCCAGGGCAATCCCGACCAGCAACGCGGTGATCGATTTGGTCACCGAACGCAGGTCGGGTAGCTCATCGTCAATCGCGGAAGACACGGCAGTTGCCAGCACCCTGCCCTGCCGGTGCACGACCATCGCTTCAATGCCCGGATGCTGACCGGCGCTGAGTTCATCGCTCAGATTCTGGATCTGAGCCTGGGCACAGGCTGAGTTGGGTCCTGCAGCCAGCAAAAACGTCAACGCCAGTGTGGCGACTACAGCCTTCATTGCAGTTTCCATCGGAGGGCCGAGCCTTGGACGACAGCAGGCCACGAGGAGTTACTTCGCCAGTTCGCGGTGGCTGAGCACGGTATTGCCTCATGGTCTACTCCGGCGGCACAGAGCACCTTGGAATCAGGGACTTGCCTTGATCTTTGCCTGCCAAAGATCGGCCGACAGGGATGCGAGCCGGCTGCAGGTGCGACCACCTTTTTCACGCCTCTGAGCCACCTATTTCTCGGCGCTCAACCGCCTTTCTCTCGCGCGAGAACCACCTATCTCTCGCTTCCAACCCCCCATTTCTCGCCTTTGGGTGTCCAAGTGCCCGTTCTGACTGGAGTTCTAGTGCCTATAAACAAGCTACTAAAAGCTCTAAACACAAAACAAAAACAGCTGACTAGCAGCAACAGAGCATGGTAGCTTTGCGTGCAGTTACGTCATCAGAGCTACTTTAGCGATGAACAAGCAACAAGAAGCCGCGGCGGCCATGCTGACCCCCGACGTTGTCAGCAAGCTCGACGTGCAGGAATCCCTCGAGATTGTAGCCACGCTGGGCGACAGCTTCATCAGTACCCTGCGTGAGCTGCATGCCCCGCCCATCGGCTTGAAGACCTTGCGCCGCTACCGGATTCAGGAAGCGGCGCGGGAAGTCGGTCGCTCGGTCTCCTGGTTGCGCTCGCAGGAAAGTGAGGGCAATTTTCCCGGACCGTCCGATCGTAGCGCTGGCGGGCGGCGGATGTATACGCTGGAAGAGATCAACGCCATCCGCGCCTACGCCGGCACCCTGCCGAAGACACCGGCGCGGCGCCCGTATGTACTCGGCTTCGTCAACTTCAAGGGCGGCAGTTCCAAGACCACCTGCACCTATCTGGCCAGCCATTTTCTGGCTTCCCGAGGTTATCGGGTGCTGCTGGTGGATCTGGATCCACAGGGCTCGCTGACGGCATCTTTCGAGGTCAGTCGCGGCGGCGAGCCGGTTCGTGGAATCGACTGGGAACAGACCATCGGTCCGATACTGACCGGCGAAATTGACGATCCGCTGACGCTGGTACATCAGACCCATTGGCCCACGATCGACATCATCCCGGCGTCGGTGGATGTCTACGATGCGGAAATGTTGCTGGCCGTGGAAACTGCCCGCACGGGTATCCAGGACAATCCCTTCTGGCGGCGTCTGGACACGGCGATGCGGCGACTGGACCAGTATGACTTCGTGCTGCTGGACAGCGCTCCGGCGCTGAATCTGGCGGCCATCAATGCGGTCGTCGCCTCTGACGGGCTGGTGATTCCGGTGCCGCCGCGCAATCTCGATCTGGAAGCGGCGGTGAAGTTTGCCAAGGTAGTACACGCCTGGACCGAGCGGCTGCCGGGCTTCAATGACCGCAAGCGCTGGCTGAGGCTGTTGCTGACGCAGCTGCAGAAGGGCTCGCTGAGTGATCAGACCCATGCGCTGCTGGCCAGCCGCTTCTTCGGCAGCCTGATCTTCAACAATCACTTTCCGATGTCCGAGGCCGTGCGCCGCGGCTCGGCCGGTGCACCCAGTTGCTATGAAGGCAGCAATCAGGTCGACCGTAGCCAGGCTGAGGCCAATCGGCGCGTACGCGAGGCTCTGGACGAGGTTTTTGAGGAGATGCTGGGCATGATCGATCTCAAACGGGGGACTAAGGCATGAGTAGCGGACGCAGTGCGCAGGATCGGGCGCGACGCCTGCTGGAAGGGATAGGCGCGGCAGCGACCCCAGGTGTGCCGCTGCCCAAATCCGGGCGCGGCATCCTGGGCCGGCTGGAGCAGATGACGGGCTCACCGCTGGTGTTGCGGGAAGTGGATCCGAAGCGGGTTCGGGTCTGGGAGCTGCAGGGGCGCCTGCAGGCCGCGCTCGACGAGCGCACGGTCAGTGATCTGATCGATTCCATCGGCAGCCATGGGCAGACCACGCCGGCGATCGTGCGCCCGGTCACGGGTGATGCCGGCGCCGACTTCGAAGTCATCGATGGTTCGCGCCGGCGTTTCGCCTGTGCCCATCTGGGCCAGCCGCTGAAGGCCATCGTCGCCGAGCTCAGCGATCGCGACGCCGCGCTGTTGACCGAAACCGCCGACGCCAGTCGCAAGCACTCGGCCTACGAGACCGGCGTCAAATGGAGTGTCTGGCTGCAGCGGCAGTTGTTCGCCACGCAGGAAGCGCTGGCGCAGTGGCTGCAGGTCTCGGCGGGCGATCTGTCGTTCAAGCTGTCCCTGGCAGAACTGCCCTACCCCTTTGTGCTGGCGCTGGGTGGTCATGATCGCCTGTCGCGTGAGCTGGGTCGGCGCCTGGCGCGCTTTGTCGGTCGTGCCCGCGGGCTGGATCGGATGGATGAGATCCGACAGCGCCTCAGCGCCATCGGCGAGCAGGCCCGCAAGTCCGACTGGAATGCGGCACGAACACTCGTCGCCTACACCGAACTCGAGGCGGAATTGCTGCCGGCACGACGCAGCGGCAAGCAGAAGGTGGAGGAATCGGTGATGAGCGCCGATGGCCAACTGCTGGCCACGGTAGCCAGTCCCGATCGCAGCAATCTGGTGGTGCGCTGGTCCAAGGGATTGGCAGCCGATGAGCGCAAGGCGCTGGTGTCGGCGCTGAACCAGTTTCTCGGGGAGTGGGTGCAGGGCCGGTCTTTGGCAGCCAAAGAGCCAGACAAACCATTGAAAAAGAAAAAGAAATAGCAGTTCGCGCGAGAGAAAGGTGGTGACATGAAACGCGGCGGCAGCATGCTGGTGACCAAGGCGAATGCCATCGTCGAGGCTTCCTATCGTTTGACGCTGCAGGAACAGCGCTTGGTGCTGTTTTGCGTGGCCCAGGTCGATTCCCGGCAGTCGCTGGAACAGCAGCGTACCTTCGTGGTTGAAGCAGCGCCCTTTCGCGAGACCTTCGGGTTGTCAGCGGAAAAAGTCTACGAGGAGCTGAAAGACGCTGCCGTGCGCCTGTTCGAGCGCAAGGTGACCCTGAGCGATGCACAGACCGGTCAGGAAACGCTGCTGCGCTGGGTCTCGATGATCCGATACCAGAATCGTCGCGGTCGCGTCGTGTTGAACTTCTCGCCGGAGATGTTGCCCTTCATCTCGGCGCTCAAGGACCGTTTCACCAGCTATCCGCTGGAATCGGTGGCACGGCTGTCTTCCACCTTCGCCATCCGCATGTTTGAAGTGCTGGCGCAGTACGCTGGCCTCGGCCGACGCCAGGTGACGGTCGAACAGCTGCGACGCTGGCTGGATTGTGTCGACAGCTACCCGCGCTTCTCGGAGTTCGAACGCTGGGTGGTGGCGCCGGCCGTAGCCCAGCTCAATGAGCGCACCGAGCTGCGCATCCGCTACGACAAGGGCAAGATCGGCCGCAACGTCAGCCACTTCGAATTCGTCATCGGCCGGGCACCATCGGCGCCCAAACCCAAGGCGCCGACCCAGACGGCATCAGCGAGGGCCGTGGCGCCGCCACCGGCCAGGGCCGATGAGGAGCGCCAGGAGTGGGAGGCGCATATGCGCCGACTGGGCTACGACCCGGATGAACTGATGGCGCAGTCGCGCCGCGGACCCTCTGGCGATTCCTGAACCGAGCTGCGGCTCGACCACCAGGCTGCCGCACAGGGACTGCACCTGAAGCGCCGGTTCGCACCACCACCTTTTTCTCGCTTCACGACCTCGCTTCATGGCACCTCGCAGTCACTGTTGCCCACAAGCAGCAGTTTGCAGACGTAGGCCGTGGGTGCGCGCAGCAGCCGCGCTCCTCGGCGCATGCAGCCGGGGAGCCGCTGCGCGGCGCCCTCGGTCTGCATCCTGACCACAGATCAAGAGCGGCCGCGCAGGCGCGCGTCCCTCCTCAAGAGCCGCTCCGATCCAGCTGCAGCGTCCACGGCCTACCTCAGGTTTCGGGTGATCCTTGGTCTGTGGCCGATGTAGCGCCGAAGCGGCTGATGGCAAGCCGAATCACGAAGCCTCCGTCCAGGATCGGCATTCCATCCTTGGCTTGCGGGGCATCCATTGGCCCTCCGTCCTGAAGTCGCTGGTCAGCGCTGGATTTGCTTGCCAAAGATTGCGCTATCGCACTGATTTGACGGGATTTGTGCGCTTGCAAAGATGCTCCGGTTGCGAACACGACCGGACGCCGGATCGGTGCTCCTGGACCAGCGAAGGTCGGCGATAGAAACCACCACCTTTTTCTCGCGTTAGCGCGGAGCTTCCCCCTGTCTCGATGCCAGCTGTTCGGCTGTCGAAGCTGATAGCTCTGGACCGGATCAGGTACGGCTCGCACCCAGCCCGGATTGTCGACTCAATGGAGTGACGAGCCCTCAGTGGCGCCCTCTGCAGGTCATTAACTAGTGATAAGATTATTTATCATTAGTTAAGTTGCCGGCATGACCAAGAAGACGCAACTCGCGCTGACGAGTCCCCAGGAACTGCTGGTGCCCGAGCAGGCGACAGACCTGGCTGGCCTGGCGGGCATGCGGATGCAGGGGGAGTGGCTGGCGCAGTTGTTGAGCCCGCATTCGCGTCGTGCCTATGCCGCTGACGTCCGCGATTTCCTGCACTTCCGCCAGATCAGCTCCGCGGCGCAACTACAGTCGGTGCAGATGGCTGAAGTGCTCGCCTGGCGTCATCATCTTCAACAGCAGGGCGCAGGGGCGGCGACGCAGCGCCGCAAGCTGTCGGCCCTGGCGTCGCTGTTTCGATACCTGTGTGAGCGCCAGTGGATAGACGCGAACCCGGTACAGGCCGTACGTCGGCCGGCGGTGGAGAGCTATGAGGGGCAAACTCCGGCCTTGTCCGAGGCCGAAGCCATGGCGCTGCTGGAGGCGCCTTCGAGCGGCACGCTCAAGGGCTTGCGCGACCGCGCCATTCTGGCGCTGCTGCTGTTTCAGGGACTGCGTCGCGGCGAACTGGTGGCACTCAACCGCGGCGACGTCCATCGCGACCGCGGTCGCTGGCGCCTGCGCGTGCGCGGGAAGGGCGGACGTATGCGTCAGCTGCCCCTGCATCCGCAGGCGCTGGAACGCATCCAGGCCTATCTGGCACGGCTGCCAGCCGACGGTCCTGCCAGTCCCTTGTTCCTGGCCTTGCGCAATGCCCGGGGCGACGGGCGTCTCAGTGCACAGTCGGTCTACAGCCAGGTGGTGCGGCGTTATGGCGTCGATCTGGGCTTGGTCGATCTGCCATGGTTTGGTCCGCACGTGATGCGGGCGACAGCCGCGACCCAGGCGCTGGCGCAGGGCGCTGATCTGGCGACCGTGCAGCATTGGCTCGGTCACGCCAGTATTCAGACCACGCGCGCCTATGATCGTCGTGACCGGGCACCGCAGGTGGCGGCGCTGGTACTGAACTACGCCGGTTGAGCGCGACTACGGTCGCTCAGCCGCGTAGCGTTTGACCTCGGCGCCAGTAACCGCGCCAATCTGTGCGGTGTCATGCACCCAGAGCTCCACTTCGTGTTCCGCCCTGATCTGCCCCAGAACCTGTACGCCAGCGCCGATGGTGATGGTGGTCTTCTTGTCGTCGCCCCAGCACCAGCCGAAGCAACGCGACTTGCGCACCAGCAGATCGCCGCCAATCACGGTGCTGCCCTGCAGATCGACCTTGCCGGTGGTGGTCTTGAGGTCGCCGCGCACTTCGCTGTCAATCAGCGTGATGTCACCACTGCCGCTGTCGACATCACCCGCTACTCGGGTACCCTCGAGTTCGACACTGCCGCTGCCGGTATCGATCTTGCCGGCCACCTGCGATCCCCGGCCCAGCTCGACCGAGCCACTACCGGTATCGATCTTGCCGTCGATCTGGACGCGCACGCCGCCGCGCACGCCGCCGCTGCCCGTGTCGATATCGGCAGTTCGGGCGCCGTCACCCAGACGCACGCCACCACTGCCGGTGTCGATGCGACCGGCGCTGCTGTCGGCGCCCAGACGGACGCCGCCACTGCCGGTGTCGATGTTGCCCGCGCTGGCGCCCTCTGCCAGCTCAACGCCACCGCTGCCGGTGTCGATGTTGCCGGCCACGACGCCGGTCGGGACCCGAACGGATCGACTGCCTACATCGGCGTTTTCACCTGGACCCAGCACCTTGTCGGCCGCGTGGCTTATCGGAGTCAGCAGCAAGGCCAGCAACAGCGCTGCAGTGCGGGGTAGGGCAGGGCGCGTCATCATCATCGACTCCAGAGTTTGTGGTTGAGTCGGTGAATCGCAAACTCCATGCCAACCGATATGGCACCAAGATTGAGCGAGAAACGGGCTGGTGACGCGCAAATCTGGCGAATACCGCAATGCATTGGCCAGTTCCCCCAGTTTCTCAGCGCGGCAGCTTGCGCCGGGCGGACGCCACTGTCCGGTTTCGAGACCATCCTGCGACCAGTTTGTGGCAGCACAACCGAGTACGCTTCTTCACGCGCCGACCGATAGCATCTGGCTTTGTACAAGCACGAAGGAGCCCTGAAGATGTCCAGAATTCTGATCACCGGCAGCGCCCGCGGCATAGGCCTGGAACTGGTGCGCAATTATCTGGCAGCGGGTCAGGAGGTGATCGCGGTCTGCCGCGATCCCGGCCCGGCCCTGTCGCAACTGCCCTGCGAGCGCATTGACGGCGTGGAGCTGACCGAGGCTGCGGGGATCGATCGCGTGCGTGAGGCCGTGGGCGATCGTCCCCTGGATATTCTGATTCACTGTGCCGGCATCCTGCGCCGCGATGCGCTGGGCCAGTTGCGCCAGCAGATCGAGCAGTTGCGTGCCCAGTTTGAAGTGAACACCCTGGCGCCGCTGCTGCTGACCGAAGCGCTGTTGCCGGTGCTGCAGGCCGGCAGCAAGGTAGCCATGATCACCAGCCGCATGGGCTCCATTGCCGACAACAGTTCTGGCGGCTACTACGGCTACCGTATGTCCAAGGCGGCCCTGAACAGTGCCGGCAAATCCCTGGCGATCAACTGTTGTGAGCGGGATATCGCCGTGGCGCTGCTGCACCCGGGATTTGTACGCACGCAGATGACCGGCGGCGCCGGCGACATCGATCCGGCCGCGGCAGCCGCGCAGTTGATCGAGCGCATTAATGCATTGAGCATCGCGACCAGCGGCAGCTTCTGGCACGCCAACGGCAGCGAGCTGCCGTGGTAGGGGAGGGCGGGGCAAGCACCGTTTGGGTCCGCCCCGTCTTGCGGTGAACCTGGGACGCGTTGACCGCAACGCGGTCTAATTGACGACAGTCGGCACGTCAGACCGTGCCCGTAGGTCCAGACTTGTCTGGACGCTTCTGGGCTTCTGGCGGGAGGAGCGTCCAGACAAGTCTGGACCTACAGATCCCTCAGGTCCTCGGAAAGTTCGGTTCAGCCTTTCCCGTGCCCCGTGCCCCGCACGTTCAGTGTGGACGCGAGGTTCGGCTAGCCATCAGGCTGGGCCAGCTCAAGAGCCCGGCAGCAGCGAGGGCTCGGGCACCGCTGTCTGCGGCAGCAGCCTCATGCTCCCGGCACGGTCGAAAACCTGCCACAGCGTCGTCGGCAGGTCCCGGAAGCTGCGCCGGTAACGCTCGGACTCCGATCCTGCATCGCCGACCTGGCGGATGCGGATACCCAGCACCTGATCCCGGTGTTCGCGAGCAATTTCCCCGTAGATTTCCGGATCGGATTCTCCCGAATCACCGATCAGCAGAAATCGTCGATCCGGGAAATCGCTGAGGAGTTGTCCGATGGCTCCGCGCTTGTGCGCGCTCGAATCGCCCTTGCGCGGGATGAGGCTGGTGAAGGAGGTCGATTCGCGCAAGTGCACGCTGCCACGGGGAAAGCCCTGATCGTCCAGAAACTGCGCCAGCGGCGAGTACAGCTGGATCGGGCTGGAGGACACATAATGGAAGCGGGCGTGGCTCTCCTGTGCGAGCTGCTGATACTGCGCAGCCATGCCGGGCACTGCGGCGAATTCGTGGACGAAGGTGTTCAGCAACATCTGTCGGCGATCGCCCACCTCCGATACCTTGATGGTGTCGTCGATATCGGAGATGACCGAAAGCCCTTCCGGCGCCAGCCACAAGGCTCGGCCCTCGAACTGGCGCGCATCACCGGCGGGCATCACCACCGAGAACTCGATCCAGTCACCATCCTCAAGGCCTGCAGGCGCGCTCAACAACAGACGACTGCTGCTGCGCCCGGCTCCGTTGCTGCGTGGCAGCTCCGGCTGGTCGCAGCGCTGCCCCGGCCCTGCGCAGCGGTAGGGCAAGCTCAGCGCAATCTGCTTGCGGCTTTCCGAATCCACCCGAAACAGCTGCGTGCGGGCGTAGAAGCGGTTGCGATCACCGATGGCCATCTGCTCCGGATCCAGATCCAGATGGTGGGCCAGCAGGGCGCTGAGTCCCGGCCGGCGCTCGAATTCGAACACCCAGCTCTCGACCCGCATTTCGATCTGGTCCGCGCCCAGCTGCCGCGCCGTGCTGGGCAGGAACAGCACCTGATCGCTGCGGGATAGTGATCTGGCCCCCGTGGACTGGCAGCCGACCATCAACAGGGCCAGTCCCAGAATCTGGAACCAGGCAGGGCAGGGCAGTCGAAAACGCATGAGTTCAAGTCCTTCGCAACAAGCCAGTGGCAGCGACACGGGTATCGCGTCTGCCGCTTGCAGCGACCGTGTGTCCGGGTACGTGCGCGTCTATTGTGAGGGATAGCGGCTGGCGCTTGCCGGAATGACGCGCAGGCGACAGCGTCTGGCGCCGGCCAGTGGCCAAGGGCCGGGCCACAGTCCAGAATGCGCAGCCCCCGCCCCGGCAGAGCAGACGTGTCCGAGCAGCCCGATCATCCCAGCGACGAAGCAGTCGTCGCCGACACCCGTCAATGGCTGGAACAGGCCGTCATCGGGCTCAATCTGTGTCCCTTCGCACGGGCACCCTATGTCAAGGGACGGGTGCGTTTTCGGGTCAGCACGGCCATCGATGAAGATCAGCTGGTGGCCGATCTGGCCGAGGAGCTCGGGCGGCTGGCGGCGGCCGATGCTGAGGAGATCGAAACCACGCTGCTGATCCACCCGCAGGTACTGGTCGATTTCCTCGATTTCAATGACTTTCTGGAGATCGCCGAGGCCACCGTGCAGGCGCTGGGGCTGGAGGGCGAACTGCAGGTGGCCAGCTTCCATCCCGACTACCAGTTTGCCGACGCCGAGGCCGAGGCCATCGAGAACTGCAGCAATCGCTCACCGTACCCGACCCTGCATCTGCTGCGCGAAAGCAGCATCGATCGCGCCATCGAAGCGGTGGAAGACACCGACGAGATCTACCGGCGCAACATCGAAACGCTCAGGGCCCTGGGTTGGGAAGGCTGGGCCGCCAGATGCGGGCGCTGAAGGGCGGGGAACCACGGCGCGCGACTGGTCATGGGCTGCGGCGTCATTGCGAGCCACTTGTTCCGTCCCGACACGGCCTGCCGGCCGTGAATCACAAGCTCGCCGGTAGGCAAGCTCGCCTGTAGGAGCGACCTCGCGTCGCGACCGGCAAGTCGCACGTCAGCAGCAGCGGTCGCGCCGCAAGGGCGCTCCTACAGGTGGACAAAGCTTGCGTTTCGCCCACGCGGACGCCGAATCAATAGCTTACGATATGGGCTCATGGAAGGCGCAGTGAAGCAATGCCGTAGCACAGTCTCAGACGCAGTGGATGGCCGCGGGCGGATTTGCCGACTTCGCAATGACGCCACTCTGCTAGTTTCCGTCACTGCATACCTCTCCCTTTCCAAGCTCCCCAGCCATGCGCCTCAACAAGCACATCAGTGAAACCGGTTTCTGTTCGCGCCGAGAAGCGGACGAGCTGATCGAGCAAGGGCGGGTCACGCTCAACGGCGAAGTCGCGCTGATCGGCATGGACGTGGCCGAAGGCGACGAGGTGCGCGTCGATGGCGCCGAACTGCGGGCGCGGCCGAAGAAGAAGGGCCGCAAGCATGTCTACATCGCCCTGAACAAGCCGGTCGGCATCACCTGCACCACCGAGGATTCGGTGTCGGGAAACATCGTCGAATTTGTCGGTCACGAACAACGGATCTTCCCGATCGGACGCCTGGACAAGGACTCCGAGGGCTTGATCCTGTTGACCAGCAACGGTGATATCGTCAATGACATCCTGCGTGCCGAGAACAAGCACGAGAAGGAGTACCTCGTCGGCGTCAACAAGACCGTGACCCCGGAATTCCTGGCGACCATGTCCAGGGGCGTAGTCATCCACGGCAAGAAGACCCTGCCGTGCCGCACCTCGCGCATCGCCAAATTCGGTTTCCGCATCGTCCTGACCCAGGGCCTCAACCGCCAGATCCGTCTGATGTCGGCGGCGCTCGGCTATCGGGTGACGGAACTGCGCCGCGTGCGCATCGACAACATCAAGCTCGGTGCGCTCAAGCTCGGCCAGTGGCGGAATCTGACCGATGCGGAACTCAAGGGGCTGCTGCCAGGTCGTAGCGACTGGTAGTTGAGTCCGAGCATTGACTGCTCGAGCAAACAAACCCTAACTTGACGATTCAGATAGTCACATTTTCGGGTGCTCTGTGCCCCGGCCTACTCTCAGGAATTAACATGTCTCGTATCTTGATTTCGGCGATGGTCGTCGCTGGAGTACTGCTGTTGTCCGACGCTCAGGCTCAGGTTCTACGTGTCGACAGCGAACACGAGGCAGCCCAGATCGGCGGCCCTCTGCGCCAGGTCACGTTTGAGGATGTTGCGATCGGTACCGAGACGCCATTCACCAGTCTTGGAGTGGTGATCGAGGAGATCGGGGCTCCGCTCCCCGGCTCGCCCAAGGCCGTGGTGCTGGATCAGCTTCTCGGTAACCCGCATTTGAACTTGTTTGGATTGCGCGGATCGCCGGATAGATTCCTGCAGAGCAACCTGCAGTTTTCAGTGCGCTTCCCGCAGGCGGTGACCGTGGTGGGTTTCGCGCTGCGTTCGACGGCGTGTCCGGATCCGGGTGGAATCGGCAGCCTGATGGGATGGCGCATCTTCAACGCGCAAGGCGCACAGTTGGACAGCGGCGTATTCGCCCTTGACGAAGGCTGCCCGAACTTGCGCTCTGCCTATTTTGGACTGCAGGCAAGCAGTCCTTTTGTTCGGGTCGAGTTCTTTCGCAATGGCGGTAGCAACTTCGTCGTGGACGACATCCAGTACGGACCGATCACGGGCTTGAGCGCGTCGGCCCAGAGCACTGTTCAGCCTGCCTATGTGGCCAACTTCGACGATGTCCAGGCCGGCACCAGCGCACCGTTCGTGTCCGGTGACTTGAGTTTCAGCGGGACCCCTCAGGTCCTGGACCTCTGGTTCGGTCTTCCTCATACGTCAATTTTTGGTGGATTTGCGTCACCGCCGAACCTGATGGCCGCAAACTTCGGAGTCTGGATTGAGGCCCCCGGAGATGTTCAGGGCATCCAATTCGATACTCGGGGAGCGAATTGCCCCGCACCGTACTACGCCAGCGTAGAAGGCTACGATACTCAGCAGCGTCAGGTGGATTCGGTCGCTTTCGCTGTTACCGGTTGCGGAACTGGTCGCGTAGGAGTCTTGGGTATGCGACCGGCGCGGCATCTCCATCTTCGCTTGCTGCGCTCCGCTGGCGGCTTCATCAATGCGCCTATCGACGATTTGCGATTGGAACCGGAACGGCTGTTTGGCAACGGCTTCGAAAACTGAGGCTGTTTCGGGTACTGCAGAGATTCAGCCCACGGTCGCCTGGAATTCGAACTCCAGCGATTCGCTGTAGCCGCGCAGTTGCTCGCACTGGATGTAGTCCGTGCCAAGCTCCCACAGGCGGGTGATGGTGAGGCGGTCAGGGACATCCTCGACCTCGATCGGTACGCCGCCATCGCGCACATGCGCCAGCATCGAGGTGAAGGCCAGCGATGGCTGCAGCGCCAGGTCGGTGTCGAGCTTGACGGCGTCGACATTGATCTGCTGCAGCAGGCGCAGCGCTTCCTTCTGCAGCCCGAAATGGCGCAGGCACAGATGCACGCCCAGCGTGCGTAATCGATCCAGGACCGGGCGCACCGTGGTCAGTTGTTCGATGACCGCATCGGTGTCGAGTTCCAGCGTGAGTTCACCGGATCCGCGGGTCAGTCCGCTCTTGCGGCATTCGTCCTCAAGATAGGGAAAGAAGCCCGGATCGATGATGGTCGGCAGCGCCACTTCCACCTGAATGCGCAATTGGCGCCCGCGTTTGCGCTGGACGACGATGCTGTCCAGAGCGAGGCGCAGGGCCATGCGGTCCAGTCTGGCCAGCGTGCCGGCATGGAGCGCCTGCTCGTAATAATTGTCGCGACCCAGCGTGGCCGGCTGCTGCGGCCCGGGGCGCAGGCGCAGGCGCTGTTGCCATTGATCGGTGACGGCGCCGCGGACCATGATCAGCGGTTGATACTCGGCCACGCACAGAGCCAGTTGCGGATGCGTCACCGGGTTGCCGGCGGCTGGGCTTTCCTTCTTCGGTGCTGGCGTCGCCGGGGCAGATTGAGAGGCGCCCTCGGTTTTGCCACCGCGGGCCCACAAGCCCAGTGCCAGGTCCAGCCAGCGCTGCGCGTCCGGCAGGGCCGCGCAGAGTTCGACCCGCGCCTGCACCTTGATCTGTCCGCGCGAGACCACCACCGGACGTACGTCGATGCCCTGCCGCAGATTCTGGGCCAGCTGGTGCAATTCGCCTTCGCTGTTGCGGGCGGCCAGGACCAGGAAATGAAATTCATCCCAGGGTCCGAAGGAATCCCCGGCGCCGAGGCGGGCGGCGATTCGACCGGAGATGGCCTGCTCCATTTCACAGCGCAGCAGACTGGGCAGTTTTTCGGTCAGGGCCTTGGCATTCTCGAGGCCGACCGAAATCAGCGCCGCCGGGCGATCGCCGAGGTCGCGGATACGCAGTGCCAGCAGGCTGCGGGCCAAGGGTCCGGTGGGTGCCGCCAGCGGTCCGCTCAAGACCTGGCGCCTGAGTGCGCGGGCGCGCTTGGCGCGGCCGACGACCACATCGATCAGATGCGCCGGCTGCACCGGTCGGGTCAGAAAATCGTCTGCGCCGACATTGATCGCCCGGGTGCGTTTGTCCACATCCTGCTCGCCGGAGACAAACACGATCGGTAGCAGCAGCGTTCCCGGCATTTCGCGGACGCGGGCGGTCAAAGCCATGCCGTCGATTTCCGGCATGTTGAGATTCACCAGCATCAGATCGGGTCTGAAAGTCTGGACCACACCCAGCGCTTCGCGCGAGCTGGTGGCGACCCTTGTGGTGATGCCGCGACGTCGCAGCACGGCGTCGTAGAACACGATCTGGGTGCGGTCGTCATCCACGATCAACACCCGCAGCGGCTCGGTTGAGCTCAGCGTGTGCTGCAGTTCGACCAGCTTGCGGACCACGCCGGCGGCGTCAGCATTGGCGATGAAGGCATCGGTGCTGCCGGTCATGCCGAGCAGCTGATCGGTGATGCTGCCCTCCAGCGTGACCACCAGCACCGGCGGCGTCGGCCCGGGCTTGCGGGCCTGATCGATGGTGTCGATGATCTCGCCCAGTTGTGGCAGCAGGCTGGAATCCACGACCACCCCAACCAGAGTCTGATCGTCGACGACCTGGGCTACGCCGTCGCGATCGGCCTCGATCAGCGCCCGCCAGCCTTGCTGCCGAAGCTGCGCCTGCAGGCCCGGGATATCGCGATCGGGCGGACGCACGTAGAGCACCGCAGCGCGGGTGTTTTCTTCCCGCTGCAGCTGAGCGGCCAGCTCCAGCGCCTGATGCGCGAGCAGTTCCAGAAATTCGTTCAGGCGCTGGCGTTCGGCGTCATTGGGCGGCTCGGCGCCGTCCAGCAGAAAACCCAGATAGGCGCCGGTGTCGCGGCAGGCATGGGCAACCTCGTCGAGCTTGAAGCGTGTGGCAATGTCGCTGGTTTCGGCGAAGGAAGTTCGCAGCTGCTCAACGCGGTCGGGCGCCCAAGCGTCATCGAGGGTGGTCTGCGCCTGCATGGCAAGTTGGGTGATGCGCGCCTGCAACATGCGGCGGAAGGTGGCATCGCCAGAAGCGTTGTTGGAACTCATGGTCTGCCTTGTCGGTACCTATGCCGAAACATTGCGGACCGACAATCACACAGCTCAGGCTGGCCGGCAACCATGGGCCGATGGACGCGCGGGCGAGCCCTGCGGACGGTCGCAGGGTCGGTGCGGCATCGGCGAAGGCTAGACGGTGATCGTCACCAGTTGATAGAGCTTGCCAAACAGCGTGGAGCGTTGAATCTGGGAGGGCTTGATGCCGGGCGGCAGCCAGGCCTCCAGCGGCTGGCGCCACAGATCCATGGCGTAGGGCTCGAGCGTGCGCAGGATGCCCTGCATGGGCCAATACAGCGGGTTGGCGGCGCTCGGTCGATGATAGTCGACGATGACCAGCTGCCCGCCGGGCTTGATAACCCGCAGGGCTTCGGCCAGGGTCGATTTGCGCACGTCCTCGGGCATTTCGTGCAGCAGGAAGAACAGCAGTGCACGGTCGTAGCTGGCGTTGGCCATCGGCAGATCGGCGCTGTCGGCGTGGATCAGTCCCACCTGGGACTCGGCCGGCAATTTGCGGGCCAGATTGTTGAGCTGCACCGGCAGGATGTCGACGACATCAAGCTGGCCCTGGGGCGCGATGCGCTCGCGCAGTCTGGCGGTCAGGTTGCCGTAGACGCAGGCGATCTGCAGCGTGCGTCCGCCGAGCGAGTCACCCAGGGTGTTCAGCGCGGCATCGCGCAAGCGCGAGAAATTGCCCCACAGGATCAGATTGACCAGCCACTGGCGCTCGAAGATGTAGACCGCCTTCGGATGCACATAAGCCCACCAGTAGGTCTGTTCCAGATAGCCGGGAACGGCCAGTGGGGCTGCGGGAAGTGCGGACTTGCCGGTCATGGTAGCTCCTGTGCACATGGGCGATGCCCGAAGCCCAGTATGCACAGCGCTGGGCACACTCTGTCTGACCTTGATCAAAGGTCTCTGGGCGAGGATTTCGCGTTCCAGTAGGTGTGCAGACAGCCATCGCGAGTTCTCGTCGGTCCGAGACTGCACGCTGGCCATGAACCCGCCTGGTGCGCGTAGCCCGTTGTGCCGCGCAGCGGCTCAGCGGGGCGCTTTCGCGTCAGCGCCCGCAGAGCACTGCGCGCACTTCGGGCTACGAACAGCCGCTTTGCGCCAGTCTCGGGAATTCAATCGCTTACGATACCGGTTCTTGGAAAGCGCAGCGAAGCAACCCAGAAGCACGCCATCAAGAGCACTGGATTGCTTCGTCACTGCGTTCCTCGCAATGACGCATCAACCACTGGCGATCTGGATTGAGGCAAAGCCAGTCGATTGCCCCTGACCACTGCACCGGGTTGAACTTCGGCATCGGTTCAGTGGTCTGATTCCGATCGGCTTGGCCTTGGGAGATTTCTCGATGATCGCGATTCGTCTGCGCCTGGGCTTGTTACCGCTGGTCGCTGTCCTGTCGATGCCGTTGCTGGCCACCGAGCCCGCAGCACCGATGAAGCAACTGCTGGAAGCGGCAACGGGACATCGGGTGCTGCTCGTCGGCGAAATCCACGGCACCGCTGAAGTGCCGGCGCTGGTGGCCGATCTGGCCGATGCACTGGCGGCTGAAGAGCCTCTGGTGGTCGGTCTGGAGTTGCCGCGCGATGAGCAGAAGCGCATCGATGCCTTTCTCGACAGCGCCGGCACCGGCGAAGATCGCGCGGCCTTGCTGGCAGGCAAATTCTGGACCCGCGACTATCAGGACGGGCGCAGCTCTCTGGCCATGCTGGAACTGCTGGAGCGGCTGCGTCAGCTACGCTTGAGGACCCCGATCGAGGTGCTGGCGCTGGATCAGGTCGGCGCCGCCGTGGCCGACGGCGATGCCCGCGACCAGGCCATGGCGGAAGGCCTGAGCGAGGCACTGAAAGCTCAACCCAAGGCCCGGGCGCTGGTGCTGGCCGGCAATTTCCACACGCGCCTGCAGAAGGGCGCCCCCTGGGACGAGAGCCACGAGTTTCTGGGCTATCGCTTGTCTCGCTTTGAGCCCTATGCCATCGAGATCATGGGTGTGGCCGGCAGTGCCTGGATCTGCACCGGCCCTGAAACCGACAGCTGCAAGGCCCGCGATTTTCCGGAGAGCAACCTGAAGCCGGGCATCGAACTCGGTGATGAGGTGAACGAGCGCGGGCACCAGGGAATGTGGCGCCTGGAGCGCACCAGCGCCTCGCCGCCCGCGAGGCTTGCTGTGGCCGAGAGGGTTGAATAGCGGCATCGGGTTCCGGGCTCTTGTAGGCCATGTTGTCCGCGCAGCGGACTACGTGACAGGGCCTGCCGACTCTTGCTCAGTTGTGCCCAAGGCGCGTCACCGTGTCACGTAGTCCGCTGCGCGGACAACGTGACCTACGTGATGGAGCCGACGAGCAGGCCCTCGCGCTCGATGAAGGCAATCACCTGATCCAGTCCGGTGAGGGTGCGCAGATCGGTCATGACAAAAGGCTTGCCCCCGCGCATGCGGGTGGTGTCGCTGCGCATGATCTCGAGCGAAGCGCCCACATGTGGCGCCAAATCGGTCTTGTTGATGATCAGCAAATCCGAGCGGGTGATGCCAGGACCACCCTTGCGCGGCACTTTCTCGCCGCCGGCGACGTCGATCACGTACAGCGTCAGATCCGACAGTTCCGGTGAGAAGGTGGCTGCCAGATTGTCACCGCCCGATTCGATGAAGACGATATCGGCATCGGGAAACTGGGTGAGCATGCGCTCGATGGCTTCCAGATTGATCGAGGCATCTTCGCGGATCGCGGTGTGCGGGCAGCCGCCGGTTTCCACGCCCATGATGCGTTCGGCTGGCAGCGCGCCGGCCACGGTCAGCAGGCGCTGGTCTTCCCTGGTGTAGATGTCGTTGGTGATGGCGACCAGCTCGTAGCGATCGCGCAGCGCCTTGCACAGCATCTCCAGCAGCGTGGTCTTGCCGGAGCCTACCGGTCCGCCAATGCCGATGCGCAAGGGCGGCAGGGAGCGGGTGCGGCGGGCGGTCCAGTGGACGGTGTTCATGGATGGAAGTCCGAAATGTAGAGCCGTTGTCGTCATTCCCGCGAAGGCGGGAATCCAAAGGTGTTCTTCTGGACTCCCGCCTTCGCGCGAGTGACCAGAGTAGTTCAGAGCCCACACACCCTCACGACCGGAACAGCCGTGAGTACTGGGATTCGTGCTGCGCCGACAGGATCGCCAGCATCGGTGCGAAATTGCTGATCTGCTCCGGGCGTGTGGATTGGGCGCGGGTCAGCGCCTGCGGCAGCCGCAAGGCCAGCCGCCGCAGCAGCGCCTGACCCTGGGTCTGGCCCAGCGGCACCAGTTTCACGGCCGCGCTGCAGAGGTTTTCGAGCAAGCTCCAGGCGCAGGCATGCAAGCCGGACACCGCACTCAGGCCGAGGGCGCGAGCGGCCAGCGCGTGCACGCAGGCGTAGGCCACCGGCTGCAGCTGGCCAAGCACTGCACGCTGTTCGGCGCGCAGCTGGGGTACCGCCGGCAGCGTCAGCAGCCATTGCCGCAGCGAGTGTCCGGTCTGGGTGCATTCCAGCAGCAATTCCTGACTCTCGCGCATGGCCAGCAGGCGGTCGTTGCCGCGCTCCAGGGCCGACGCATCCGGTTCGCCCCAGGCCGCGTAGAGCGCCAGCCACAGTGGTGCCTCCGCGCGTGCCCAGAGCCATTCCAGCTGATCGCCGATCCAGCGCTCGGCGCTTGCCGCATCGACCACGATGGCGGCCTCGACCGCCGCTTCCAGACCCAGCGAATGGCTGAAGGCGCCGATCGGCAGCGTCGCCGAACTCAGCTGCAACAAGCCGGCCAGGGCGTCAGTCATGGCGGTGAGGGCGGGTGCCGGGAGCGTGCGGATGGGCGTGCTCGGCGAACAGGGTCTGCGCCAGCTGATAATCCTCGGCGAAGCTGGCGTCGTGGCCGTGCTTGTGACCGCCGCCATAGGCGCCGGACTCGGGTTCGAACGGCGCTTCGACCTCGGTGGTGTCCACGCCCAGCAGTTGCAGCATCTCGCGCAGCACCGGATCCGGCTCGATCGCCAGATAGCCCGCGCCCACTTCGACGGCGACATGGCGGTTGCCGAGGTGATAGGCGGCGCGGGTCAGCAGCAGCGGTTCGGGGCTGCTGATGCGCAGCACGGTTTCCGGCGCCGCGCAGACCTCGAAGCGCCGGCCATCGTCGCCGAGCAACTGATCGCCCGGGACCATCTCGGTGCCTGGTGCCAGGGCGATGGCCAGCTCCCCGCCGCCCGGCAAATCCAGGCGCTGACGACAACGTCGACGCTGCGCCGCGCTCAGCTCCAGCGCAGTCGCCGCCAGCGCATCGGCGGGGCAGTCGGCGGCGCGGATCAGGGTGCGGATCAGCATAGGTTCGATTCTCTGACTGGACCACCGGCGTCGTTGCGAGGAGCGCAGCGACGAAGCAATCCAGGGGAACTGGCGAAGAACTTCTGGCTTGCGTCCCCCGGATCAAGTCCGGGGTCGCAATGACGCCGTATTTGATCCCGGTCGATCTCTCTACCTGCGAGGTGAAACTTCATGTCGGCCAGCCCTCAAAACAGGAAATAACGCTGCGCCATCGGCAGCACGGCGGCGGGTTCACACCACAGCGGCACGCCGTCGGCGACGACCACATAGGTCTGCGGATCAACCTGGATATCGGGCATGGCGGCGTTGTGGATCATCTGCGCCTTGCCGATCTGGCGGCAGTTGCGGACGGCCACCAGCGGCTTGCTCAACCCGTAGCGGCCGCCGATGTCGGCGGCCAGCGCCGATTGCGACACGAAGGTCAGCGAACTCCGGGTCAGGTTGCGCCCGAACGCTCCGAACATCGGCCGGTAGTGCACCGGCTGTGGCGTCGGGATCGAGGCATTGGGATCGCCCATGGGCGCGGCGGCGATGCTGCCGCCCTTCAGGATCAGGCTCGGCTTGACGCCGAAGAAGGCCGGCTTCCACAGCACCAGATCGGCCCATTTGCCGACCTCCACCGAGCCCACTTCGTGACTGATGCCGTGGCTGATGGCGGGGTTGATCGTGTACTTGGCGAGGTAGCGCTGGACCCGGAAATTGTCGTGGCGGGCCGGATCGCTCCGCAGGCTGCCGCGCTGCTGCTTCATCTTGTGCGCGGTCTGCCAGGTGCGCAGGATGACCTCGCCGACGCGGCCCATGGCCTGGCTGTCGCTGGAGATCATCGAGAAGGCGCCGAGATCGTGCAGGATGTCTTCTGCGGCGATGGTCTCGCGGCGGATACGGCTTTCGGCGAAAGCGACGTCCTCGGCAATGCTCGGATCAAGGTGATGGCAGACCATCAGCATGTCCAGATGCTCGTCCAGGGTGTTGACCGTGAACGGGCGCGTCGGATTGGTCGAGGAGGGCAGCACATTGGGCCGCGAGGCCGCCTTGATGATGTCCGGGGCATGACCGCCACCGGCCCCTTCGGTGTGGTAGGTGTGGATGGTGCGACCCTTCAGCGCCGCCAGCGTGGTTTCGACGAAGCCGGATTCGTTGAGGGTGTCGGTATGGATGGCGACCTGGGTATCGGTGGCGTCGGCCACGGTCAAGGCACAATCGATGGCGGCGGGCGTGGTGCCCCAGTCCTCGTGCAGCTTCAGGCCGATGGCGCCAGCATCAATCTGTTCGCTCAGCGCGCCCGGCAAACTGGCATTGCCCTTGCCGAGAAATCCGAGGTTCATCGGAAAGGCCTCGGCGGCTTCGAGCATGCGCCGCAGATGCCAGGGACCGGGCGTGCAGGTGGTGGCATTGGTGCCGGTGGCCGGGCCGGTGCCGCCACCGAGCATGGTGGTGATGCCCGACATCAGCGCCTCTTCGATCTGCTGCGGGCAGATGAAATGGATATGGGCGTCAATGCCGCCGGCGGTGAGGATCAGCCCTTCGCCGGCGATGATCTCGGTGCCGGGGCCGATGACGATGTTGACGCCGGGCTGGATATCGGGATTTCCGGCCTTGCCGATGCCGCTGATGCGACCGGACTTCAGTCCGACATCGGCCTTGACGATGCCCCAGTGATCAACGATCAGCGCGTTGGTGATCACGGAATCGGCGCAATCTGCACTCAGCCGCTGACTCTGGCCCATGCCGTCGCGGATGACCTTGCCGCCGCCGAACTTGACCTCTTCGCCATAGATCGTGTGGTCACGCTCGACCTCGATGATCAGATCGGTATCGGCCAGGCGCACGCGATCGCCGGTGGTCGGGCCGTACATCTCGGCATAGGCCTGGCGGGTGATTTTCATGGGCCGCCGCCGCTGCCGCCGCTGTCGCTCTTGTAGAGCGGAGCTTGCTCCGCTGCCCCTGCTCGGCTTTCACGCTCACCCTGCCTTGACACCTCCAGCCGAGCAAGCTCGGCTCTACCAGAGCCCGGCAGATCCAGGCTGTCCATCACCCGCCCGGCAAAGCCGTACACCCTTCGATCACCCGCCAGCGCGACCAGCTCGACACTGCGGGTCTGGCCGGGCTCGAAGCGCACCGCAGTTCCAGAAGCAATGTTCAGCCGGAAGCCCCGCGTCGGTGCCCGCTCGAATTCCAGCGCGTCATTGGTCTCGAAGAAGTGGTAGTGCGAGCCCACCTGGATCGGCCGATCGCCGCGATTGGCGACGGTGATCCGCACAGTTTCGCGGCCGACGTTGAGTTCGATCTCGCCGGGCTCGACCAGGAGTTCGCCCGGGGTGATCATGGCTTGCGCCGCTTGGGTGCTGGCGCGTCGTCGCGCTTCTCCTTGCCACTGCGCAGCGCGCTGACCAAGGCCAGGGTCAGACCCGCGAAGAGCAGGCCGATCAGCCAGTGTTCGAGCTCCCCCGGGCCATGTCCGGGATGGGCCAGGGCCGGGCAGGGCAGGGCCAGCAGCGGGAGGCAGTACGGGATCTTCATGCAATCGGTCCATGAACGGTGACGAGCTTGCTGCCGTCGGGAAAGGTGGCCTCGACCTGGATGTCGGGAATCATCTCGGGTACGCCGTCCATGACCTCCGCGCGGCTGAGCAGGGTGGTGCCGTAGTGCATCAGTTCGGCCACGCTGCGGCCGTCGCGGGCGCCTTCCATGATCGCGGCGCTGATGAAAGCCACCGCTTCGGGATAGTTGAGCTTGAGCCCGCGCGCCCGCCGCCGCTCGGCCAGCAGCGCGGCGATGAACAGCAGCAACTTGTCTTTCTCGCGCGGCGACAGTTCCATGGAAGCGGCGGTGTCCTCAGGTAGCCCAGATGCGCGGCCGCTGCGCCGCGCGACCAATCACGGCCGGCCGCAGCTGCGACCAGAGGTCCTCTAGCAAGGCACGTACCAACTCGGCTGAACCGCCCAGGACTCGCACCATCAGCAGCTCGATCGGCGCCGGCAGCCAGCTGATGCCCACCGCCAGGCCGTGCCCGGCAGCGCGCACGCGGAGGGCTTCGATCAGCGTCTCAGCCTGCTCCTGCAAATCGGGGGCGGCGGCCCACAGGGTGGCGGTCACCGGATACCCGGACAGCCCCAGTGGCGAGCGCAGCAGCGGGTCGCGGGCGCCGAGATCAGCGCGCTCGCAGCAACGTTCGCGGCCATCCCGCCACAGACTCAGATGCTGGCGCCAGCGACCTTCGGTCCAGTGCTCGCCGGCAGCGGTGCGCCCGAACTGGGTGATATCCCAGCCGATCATGCGGGCATTGCCGTCCAGATCGATGTGGAGTTGCTGCTCGGCGTTGGCGCCGTCGAACAGGATGGCTTCCTGTGGCAGCCACTCGAGGCAGGCATTGGCGGCGACGCTCAGCCGCACCGACTGGCGCGCGCCACCGCGGCGGCCGTGGTACCACTTGGCCGCCCCCGGGGTGGTGATCAGTGCTTGCGCACCTTCGGCCAGCGCAATATCCAGCTCCAGCGCATCGCCACCGGCGATGCCGCCGGGTGGATGCAGCAGCAGGGCATGCGCCGTCTGCGGCCCCTCCGGATAGAGCAAGCGCTGCACCCGCAGCGGGCCTGTGTGCAGCTTGTGCACCAGTTGAGTGCAGCCGCGGGCGGCCGCGAAGCGCAATTGCAGCGTGGCGAGCCACGCAGGGGGGGCGAGCGCGATGTCCATACCCGACAGACGCAACAATTGCGCCAAGCTCGGCCGACACGCGGCATCCGAGATGCAGCGGTCTCTGGGTTCAGCGTGCCATCGACGGCGTGTTTGCCGCGAGCGCTGCCCATTGCCGGTAGTCGCGGCCGCGCAGGTCACGATGCCCGGGGTCAGCACCACGGGCGAGCAGCAGTTCCACGGCTTCGGCCTGGCCGTTCTGGGCGGCGACCAGCAGGGCGGTCATGCCCTGGATTTCGCGATGCTCGATATCCGCCCCGTGGTCGAGCAGGAGCGGAATCGAGTCGGGGCAGACAGCGGCGGCGAGCAGCAAGGCGGTGTTGCCATGGCCATCGGCCTGATCCACATCGATCCCGGTGGCCAGCAGCAGTCGTGTCGGCGCCAGATGGCAACCGGCAATGGCGTGGTGCAGGGCACTCCAACCTTGCACCGAGACCAGATGCACGTCAGCGCCGGCCTGCAACAGTCGCGACATGGCCGCAGCCTGGTTGCTGCCGGCAGCTGCGCTGAGCGGCGTTACCCCGGCCCGATTGGCCAGATCGATCCGGGCACCGGCCGCGAGCAGGGCCTGAATGACCTCGATCTGGCCCTGAGCTGCCGCCAGACCCAATGCGCTGGTTCCATCGGGGAGCTGGGCATCGACCTCAGCGCCGGCCCTGATCATCTGATCAACACAAGGATGGTCGCCGCGGAAAGCCGCGCGCAGCAGGGCTTGGGCCAGACGACTTTGCTGCTCCGACGCGGAAGTCCCGTCTGGCTGGGGAGCCAGGCAACTGGGGTCCGACACCGCTGCCACCGAAGCGCGGTCGGCAGATTCCAGCGGACGCGGAGCGGGTGTCTGGCAAGCGATCAGCAAGGCACCGAGCGCCAGCAGCGCCAGCGCTCGGCAGAAGGTGGTACCCGGCTCACTCAAAGCCATCGCCAAACACCGGATCGGGCACGCCGCTGTAACTCAGTTCCAGACGCGCCGAGTACAGCACGGTCGGCTTGCGATCGCCCTTGATGTAAACCACCAGATCCAGATCGTCGGTCATCGGTGTGCCGTTGGAGGACACGTTGGTGTTCGGATTGACGGCAATGAAGGGGTTGAAGTTGTAATCCACCCAGGCTCGGGAATCGGTCAGCGGGCTGCCGCCGGGTACGGTCCAGTCGAGCAGATTGATCACGGTCGTGGTGCGCACACCGATTTCGTACTTGATGTTGTCCTGCTGGAAGGGCGGCGGGCTGCACGCGATCAGCGGCACCTCCAGCCCGGGAATGTCCTGACCGAACTTGTTGGATCGCAGTCGCCAGCGCGGACCAGAAAGCAATGCACCCAGACTGCCGTCATCCACCGGTAGCTGTGAGCCGCCGAGCGCATAGGACCATTCGAAGGGGTCACGATCGATGGTGGTGTACCAGGCGTTGGTGAAGCCACCGGTCAGATCTGAGGAGAAGGGCATCGGATCGGCCGTCGGCATCATGAAATCGCCGTTCTGCATGACGCTGCCCGCGGGCAGGAAATCGCCATCACCCTCGTAGCAGTCGCGAGCCGAGTACAGGAAGGAACCGACCGCAATGGCCCGCGGCAGCACCCCGTTGGAACTGGGAATGCGGCCCTTGGCGCCCTCGTTCTCCAGATCTTCGGGTCGCAGCTGGTCGTTGGGGTTGTTGGTGATCCAGTGATCGACGATCAACCTGGCTTTGGTCACTGCAAAGCTTGCTCCCGGAACCTTCCATTCGCCCGGCAGCGGGATGCGTGCGTAGATGCGGATGTCATTCGGGCGCTTGACCAGATTGCCCCAGCGATACAGTGCCTTGCCATCGTCCTTTTCGGTGATGCCGTAGCTGCTGCTGGCGGCGATGTTGTCGAGCACCGTGCTCTCGTTGGCGGTCAGTTCGGCCGGTGTGCCATCCAGGCCCATGGTGATCGGAATGTTGGTCAGGACACCGTTCTGGATCAGCCGCAGATCGTTGTCGAGTTTGCGACAGCGCAGAGGCTGGCCCGGATTGTTCGGATCGGGAATGGGATTGCCGGTGGCCGGATCGATCAGCGGCGGTTGCAGTCCGGTGGCCAGGATCGAGGGGTTGTAGGGAATCACCTCGTGACAGGTCAGGATGTGCTCCATCACCGAATAGTGTTCGGTGTCGCACTTGACCGCATCACCACCGATGCCGGCACACCAGGTGCCGAGCGGCGGCGCTACCCTGAAGGTATCTGTTGCTGCGTCGGCAATCAACAGACCGGGATCCATGGTGACTGGATCAACATAGGTTCCGACCCAACCTTCCAGGTAGTCGTCGTCGCGCACCTTGGGCGCGGCCCCGACAAAGTCGCTGACGTAAAAGCCGAAACTGCTGTCCAGCGCATACAGCCCCGTTGACGGGGTTTGGCCGCCTTGCGGCAGAGGAATGTCAGGCGGGCAGGGCGATGTGCCAGGAAAGGTCGGCGTTCCGGTGGGTGTGCACAAGATGGTGGGATCTGTGCCCACCGTGCTGCCATCGAAGTCACCGATGATGTCGCCCAGCTGGAATACGTGGGTGGGTGAGGTGTAGTCCGTGGCCTGGACAGCACCCGTGGCGAACAGCGCCAGGGCGCAGGCCGAGCAGATCAATCGTACTTTGTTCATCTTGTTTCCCCTGCCAGTGCTGAGCAGAAGGCCGCTACCGTCAAGCGCCAACGGCGTCCTGCCACGATGCAACATGAAGACAAGCTACATTAGGGGAAGATCAAGTAGTTGATCTCGATCAACTGGCCCTGGAGCCGCGCGTACGGACCAGCCCTGTGAAGGGCAATAATCCGGCCTTTGACTTTGGAGACGCCGCGATGCTGCAGTCCTGGTTCGCGCTGCGCGAACACGGCAGTTCAGTGAAGACCGAGTGCCTGGCGGGTCTGTCGACCTTTCTGGCGATGGCCTACATCGTGTTCGTCAATCCGGAGATTCTGAGCGCCGCCGGCATGCCGAAGGAGGCGGTCTTTGTCGCCACCTGTCTGGCCGCTGCCTTCGGTTCGATGCTGATGGGGCTGTACGCCAACTATCCGATCGCGATGGCGCCGGGCATGGGCCTGAATGCCTATTTTGCCTTCACCGTGGTGGGCACGATGGGCTACAGCTGGCAGACCGCACTGGGCGCCGTGTTCCTGTCGGGCTGCCTGATCATTGCGGTCAGCCTGTTTCGGGTGCGCGAGTGGATCATCAATGCCATTCCGCGCTCGCTGAAACTGGCGATTTCGGCCGGTATCGGCCTGTTCCTGGCGATCATCGGCCTCAAGAACGCCGGCATCATCGTCGGCAGTCCGGCCACGCTGGTGACGCTCGGCGATCTGCACGCGCCCGGGACGCTGCTGGCCATCGCCGGGCTGCTGCTGATTGTGGGTCTGGAAGCGCGCAAGCTTACCGGTGGCATCGTCATCGGCATTCTGGCGGTGACCGTGGCTTCGGTGGCCTTGGGAATCACCCCGTTCAACGGCGTGTTTGCAGCGCCGCCGACTATCGCACCGGTCTTTCTGCAGCTCGACATCGTCGGCGCGCTCAACGCCGGACTAATCGCCGTGGTCCTGACCTTCTTCCTGGTCGAACTCTTCGACGCCACCGGCACGCTGATCGGTGTCAGCCACCGCGCTGGCCTGCTGGATGATCAGGGCAAGCTGCCGCGTCTGAAACGGGCGCTGCTGGCCGATTCCACGGCCATCGCCGCCGGCTCGCTGCTGGGCACCTCGTCGACCACCGCCTACATCGAAAGCGCGGCCGGTACTGCGGTCGGTGGGCGCACGGGTCTCACAGCCGTAGTGGTCGGCCTGTTGTTCATCGCCGCCCTGTTCCTGGCGCCGCTGGCCGGCACGGTGCCGGCCTTCGCCACCGCGCCGGCACTGATCTACGTGGCCGTGCTGATGGCGCGGGCGCTGTCGGAGATCGACTGGGAAGATCTGTCCGAATCAGCGCCGGCCTTCATCTGCGCCATCAGCATGCCGCTGACCTTCTCCATCGCCCACGGCATCGCCTTCGGCTTCATCAGCTACGCCGCGATCAAGCTGATCGCTGGACGCGCCGGCGAAGTGCCGCCTACCGTGTGGGTGCTGGCGGTGGTATTCGTGGGCAAGTTTGCGTGGTTGGGGTGAGCATGGGTCGAGGCGTAGCTCTTTTCGGGCACTGTCATCGACAGAATCAGTCGTGATAGATGTCGTTGATAACCACCACATGGGAGGCGTCGAATGTCCAATGCCGGCAAATTATTCATGTCCGGCCGCAGCCAGGCTGTGCGCTTGCCCAAGTCCTTGCGATTCGAGGGTGATGAAGTGATCGCCAAGCGCTTCGGCAACGGCGTGCTCTTGTTGCCGATGGAAGCACCGTTTGCGCTGATGCAAGAAGCACTGACCGAATTCGAGCCGGATTTTGTCATGCATCGCGAACAGCCTCGGCAGCAATAGCGGGAAGAGTGGCCGGCATGTGGGTGAATAGCGGGCACGTACCGACTGCTGGAGGTCATGCTGGCATTCTCGATGGTCCTTATCGGCGCAGACTTTGTTGTCAGCCATCCCATCGCTCCACCCGACACGCGTAACAGCCGCGCCTGGCATTGTGCACATGCAGATAGCGGATTTCGGGATGAGTAAACTGGCGCTCGATTTCCGCGCGCAGGTGCAGGCCGTCGATGACCTCGGCGTCGAGCATCTGATGTGCAGCGTCGTAGCCGCGTACCGACAGCAGACGCGAACTGATACTGCTGGGAATTTCTCCCGGCGCCAGGACAGCGGTGCGTGCATCGCGGGCGACGAAGATCGGTCCGCTGGCTCGATAGGGCCCGTCTGCAGGCTGGTGCACGAAGGGGAGCAACAGCAGTTCCGCCCCGATGGCTGCGTCAGTCAGACTGACTCGGCACGGGAAACCCGGATGGCTGTCGGCGACCACGCGCAGAGCGCCTCGGGCGGCAAGTTCGTCATCGGAGAGATGAAAGAGCTGGGTAAAAGCTTGGTGGGGCAGGGCATGCAATTGGAAGGCATTCATCGATGTTGTCCTCAGTTGGTGAGGACCTGATGCTGAAGCTTGGCGCGGTCTTGGGCTGGCCGTTTCCGGACTTGCAAATCAATCACCGGTGCCCAAGCAGAAGCGTGCAGAGACCCGGGCGCAAGCGCCAGTCCCTGCGTCTGATGAGCTTGCTCAAGCTATTGTCGAGGCCAAGTCCTCCATCTCGCCACTCATGAAGCCACCCCAGCAAGAATCCCTGTTCGATGACCCGAAGACACCGGCGCCGGCGGCTGATCTGCTGCGCATCGATCAGGGTGCAGCCGAACTCAATCCAGCCCAACGCAGCTTCAACCGGCTGACCCAGCAGATTGCCCGGGCGCGTCTGATGGTCGAGCAATGGAAGCTCATGCAACAGCGTGTGCACGATCGGGTACGGGACGAGATGCTGCCCGGCACGCAGGCCCTGACCGCGCTGCAGCGGCAGCTGATCGAACAGATCGACGCCTTGCTGATGCATCCGCCGAAGGGTTTGAAGCTGACCCGTCGGCAGCGCGACGCGCTCACCAAGTTTCTGCTGATGCGTATCGAGGATGCGGTAACCGACGTCACCGATGAGGCGCTGGAGGCGATCTACCAGCACCACAGCGGGATCAGTCTGGATGAGCGTCGGCGAGTCGAGCGGGATTTGCAGATGGAATACGTTGAAGGCATGGCCAGCGAACTGTTTGGCGACGATGTCGTGGCCGAGCACGGGGCTGAATCGGTCGAGGAGCTGCTGCGCCACGTCCAGGAGCGCATGGATGAGCGTTTTGAGGCCGAGCAGCGCGAGCGCGAAGAGCGGGCGGCGCAGCGCAGGCGCAACCGCCGACCGAGCGCCGCCGAATTGCGGCGCGAACAAGCCGCGCAAGCCGCAGGGGCATCGGTGCGCGAGGTCTATCGCAAGCTGGTCAGCAGTCTGCACCCGGATCGCGAGACTGACCCCGTCGAGCGCTTGCGCAAGACCGGGCTGATGCAGCAGATCAATCAGGCCTACCAGGCCAATGATCTGCTGACGCTGTTGACGCTGCAGATGGAGGTTGAGCAGATCAAAGCAGCGACGCTGGCGACCCTGCCGGCGCAGCGGCTGCAGCATTACAACGAGGTCTTGCGCGAGCAGCTGCGGACGCTGCAGAACGAGCTCAAGTCCTATGCGCAGGATCTGGAAGATCAACTCGGCGCCGGTCCGCGGCAGTACATCCGCGAGCCCAGGGATGCCGAGCGCCTGTTCGAGCGTCAGATGCGGGAGCTGCATCTGACGCAGACGCGCTATCGCTCCACGCTGTCGGCGCTGGCCAATCCCCATCTGCGCGGGGCCGAGATCGCAGCGATAGCCGCGGCCATGTCACGGCGTTGAGTAGGGGAGTTCCGGGGCAGTCATGGCAACGCGTTCCGCGCCGACGTGCGGCGGCAGCAACGTGCTGGCGATCAGATCGGGGAACTCGCCGAATCAGCACTACAGCCAGGTCCGATGGCTTGGGCATCCTGTTCGCCGCTCCTGACTTGGCAAGTGCCAGCGCAGGCATCGGAACTTGTGGCGTTAGTGTGGTTCGAATGCTGCAACCAAGCACTCCGGGAAGGTAATCGGCATTGTGAGACTGGCATCTGCCCTGATCCTGATTCTGGTGAACGCCGGACCGGCGTGGGCGGAGCTGCGCACTTTGCCGCAGCTGGCCTCGGCGCCGGCCATTGACGGCGTGGCGGCACCGGGAGAATGGGATGACGCGCTCGAATTGCCGCTGGCCTTCGAAGTGGCGCCGCTGTGGGGAGTACCGATCGAGCCGAGCGCCTTTGCCCGGGTCGCCACCAGCCCTGATGCCTTGCTGGTGCGGGTGAGTGTGACCCAGACCGGGCCGATCAAGGCCACCGCCGGCAAGCACGACAGCAGCTACGGCGATGGCGTGACGCTGCGGGTGCAACCGGACATCAAGGCCCAGCGGGTGTTCGAGCTCGGCGTGAACGCGGCTGGCGCCACACTCGATTCGATTGGCGGCAGTGCCGGGGGTGGCAGCCCGAACTGGGATGGACACTGGCGGTCGGCCGCGCAGATCACCGACACCGGCTACACCATCGAGATGCGCATCCCCTGGTCCACGCTGGAACTTGCTGCAGCACCCGAGGGCGAGATCGCCTTGAGTGTGGAGCGAAGGCTGGATTCGGGTCGTTATGAGCGGCAGGCCTTCAGTCCCATCGATTACCGCAAGAACTGCGGCGAATGCCAGTTCGAACACTTCCGGACCGGCGAGATTCGGATCACCGAGGAAGAACCCGAGTTCAGCGCGCGCTGGTTGCCCTATGCCATCTTCAGCGGGCAGCGTCGCTTCGATCCGAGCACCCAGGCTCGAATTTCGGACGACACGCAAAGTGATGCCGGACTGGACGCGCTGTTTCAATGGCGTTCCGGGCGCAAGATCCTCGTGGCGCTGAACCCTGATTTCTCCCAGGTCGAGAGCGATGCCTTCGTCTCCACGATCAATCGTCGTTTTGCGGTGACTTACGCCGAGCGCCGACCGTTCTTCACCGAGGAATCCGGCGCTTTCAGCACGCCGATGTCGCTGCTCTACACCCGCGCCATCGCCGATCCCTCGGTGGGCGTGCAATATGTGTCACGCCGGGAGGGCAGCACCCAGGCCGCGCTGATCGCCGATGACGCACTCACCACCTATCTGGAGGTCGGTCAGAACAGCTCGCGTTTCGTCACGCTGCCGGGACGCTCCTGGAATGCGGTGCACCGCGGCAGCACACCATTTGAACCCGGAAAACCCTCGAACTGGGGCAGCTTTGCCTCGCTGCGATCGGCCGATGGCTATGCCAATGCGGTGATCGCCACCGATTTGAACTGGCAACCGAGCAGCGAACATCAGATCGTGGCGCAGCTGGCTGGCTCTTACGTGCGTGCCGATGCCATCGACACGCCTGGGCGCAGCGAGTCCGACTCCGATCTTGCGCTGTCGGCAGCCCACGGCTTCAGTCGCGGTGCCTACAGCGCTTCGACCTATTACTCTGACACTGGCCCCGGATTCCGCGCCGATCTCGGCAGCGTGTCGCGCACCGACACGCGCGCCCTCTCGCATGCTTCCTTCCTTGAATTTCCCGCCGCCGAAGGCAGTGCGTTCAGCCGTCGCTCGCTGTATGCCTCGGTCTACGGTACCGACAATCGCCACGGCTTGTTGCTGGATGGTGGTGCGTCGATCGATGGCTCGGTGGACTTCGCCAACGAGGTGTCGCTGTCCGCCTCGTATGCGGTCAACACCAGCCGCGCTGACGGCGCCCTGATTCGCACCCACAGCCAGTATCTCAGCGCCTCCGTACCGCTGCATGCACACCTGTCCATCAATGGCTCGATCGGTGTGGGCACCAGTCCCGACTACGTCAACAACACCGGCGGGCGCAGTCGCAGCACCAGCGTGGGTCTGTCATTGAACGGACTCGCGCATGTCGACGGCTATCTGTTCTGGGCCAGCAACCGCTTCGACAGTGATCGCCCCGGCGCCGAATCCGAAGTCAGCTACGCCCAGCTGCGCCTGAATCTGCATCCGGGCCAGCGCCATCACCTGTCGCTGTTCCTGAATCCCTTTCGCAGCCGCGACCGTCTCGATCCGACTGCAGCGCCGCGTGAGCCCGACGCCTTCCGTCAATGGCAGCTCACCTATACCTACGAACCTGGCCGCTTTACCCGAGTCATCGTCGGCGCCTCACGCTCGGAGCAGGGCGGCGAGGGCATAGCTGGCGTGCAGCCGCGAGGGGAGTTGCTGTTCGCCAAGTGGGTGCTGGAGTTGTAGCGCAAGGCAGGGGCGTTGCCTCGCCACGAGCACGATTGGCGGTGTTCAACTGGGCTCGCCGCCAAAGAGGTCAGCGCCCACAGCTCAACGGCTATTCGAGGGCATGTTTGCGCGGTTGCGCCGAGGCATTGGTAACAGCCCCTGCGGCTGACTTGACGGCCGTCAAACAGGAAACGGATGGTCAGGATATGTTGGCAGCCAGGGGTAGCCTGGAGTTGGGTCATGCTGACATTGGGCCGTGTGCTGTGTGGGTTGGGATACGCCTTGCTGCTGGCTTTTTCGACGGCGTCGGCGCAGTCGGTGTACACCGACAACTTTGATGCGGGGCCGCAGTTGCCATGGAGCAATCTGCGCGGTGACTGGCAAGCGACGGCCGGGGAGTTTGCCGCTCAGGCGCCGACAAATACGCCACCAACGGCTACGCTGCTACCGCTGGAACTCAGTGATTTCAGCTTCGAGCTGGATGTGCTGGACGTGGCCGACGGTGGGCTGTGGCTGCGCACCGATCCGACGGCGAACGCCGGTGTGTTGCTGGTGCTCTTTCCGGATCGAATCTACTGGCACGTGATTTCCAGTGTAGCCGGGCCCTACACCATCTACCAGCAGGCATCGATCACACCCAATCTGGGCGCCGGGGCCACCCGCCTCAGAGTGACCGCCCGCGGTCCGATTCTGCGGGCCTATCTGCGCGAATCGGCAACCGCGATTACCACCCTGGACCTGCGCACCGTGAGCGTGCCTCCCGGGCTCAACTATCTGAGTGGCCGCGTCGGACTTTACGACAACGCGGCGCCGGGTACCCGCTTCGACAATGTACGCCTGCAGCCCGGGGTCCCCATCGAGGTGATGGCAGTTGGCGATGCCAACACCGGCGCTGTGCACCTGTTTCCCGCCGATGCCGAGGGCAATGCCGAGCCCATCGCCACGCTGGCCGGTCCGGCGACAGGTTTGCTGGACATCCGCGGGGTGGCAATGGACGCCGACATGCTCTATGTGAGCAGTGGCGCAGGTCAGTACGTGAAGGCCTTCGCGCTGAACAATCTCGGCAATGTCGCCGCCACCCGGATGATCAAGGGGCCCACCACCGGACTCGGCAGTGTCTATCAGTTCGCACTGGCGCATGACGAGCTGTATGTGTCGTCGGACACTGGGCCGGTCAGCGTGTTCGGTGCCCAGGATGATGGCGATGTCGCCCCGCGTCGCACGATCACCGCCATGACCGGTGCCTATGCGCTGGATCACAGTCTGGGCGAGGTGTTCGTGGCCCGACACTTCGTCGATGCCGATTCGATCTACGCCTACGCCGATAACGCCGGCGGCGCTACGCCGCCCCTGCGTCAGCTCACCGCCAGCGGCGGAGCCAATCTGGGTTTGGCCTCTACGGCGACGGAACTGTTCGTCAGCCAGTATCTCAACGCGAAGGTGCAGGTATATGCGCGCAATGCCAGTGGCGCCGCCGCGCCCCTGCGCACGATGGCGGGCCCGGCCACGGGTCTGGGCGCCAACGCCGATGTGGCGCTCTGGAACGACCAACTGTACGTGGCCAACACCATAGGCCAGGTGCTGGTATTTGCCAGCGGCGCCAATGGTGATGTCGCGCCCCTGCGCGTGATCGCCGGGCCAGCGACGGGTCTGGTGGCGCCATTCGCGCTGGCCTTCGGTGTCTGGACCTTGCCTGACGCGATCCTGGCCGACGGATTCGAGTGATGCGCGCCGAGTTGTGACCTGATGCGATTTCAGCGGCGGGGTGGTCGCGCAGTCGGGCGCCACCCCCTGCGACATTCGGTCGCATTCCATTGTTGATCCCGCTCACTAGAGTGAGCCGGGGGCGAAAACAAGATTCGCCCATCGGCTGATCAATGGAGTGAGCGATGCGATTTGCGAAGTCTGTCCTGGCTGCGGCCCTGCTGGTCGCGGCCAGAGTCTTGGTGGCGGCACCGATGGAACTGGAGCGGGTGGAAGTAAAAGGTCGGCGGATCGATCCGGTTCCGACCCCCGTCGGCAGGATCGACGATTCGAGTCTGGCGCCGGTCCGCAGCAGCACCGCCGACAGCGCCAGCCTGCTGCGTGACGTGCCGGGTTTGAACCTCCGATCGGCCGGTGGCACCAGCAGCCTGCCGGTGATCTTCGGTCTGGGCGGCGATCGCGTGCGCACCACGGTGGACGGCATGGACTTGATCGCCTCCTGCCCGAATCACATGAACCCGCCCTTGTCCTACCTAGATCCGGGTGCGATCGGCCGCATTCAGGTCTACGCCGGCATCACCCCGGTCAGCGCCGGTGGGGACAGCATTGCCGGCAGCATCGTGGTCGAGACGCGCGGACCGCGCTTTGTCGAAGCCGGCGCTGCGCCCGAATGGAGTGGCGAAGCGGGTTTCGGCTATCGCGACAACGGCGCCGCCTGGCGCAGCGATCTGCATCTGGCCTACGCCAGTGAACGCTTTGCGGCCAACTACAGCGGAGCGCATGCACAGGCCGACAACTACGCCGCTGGCGGCAACTTCAAGACCAGCACGGCCACTGGCCGCGTCGGCCACAGTCTGCCGCTGGATGAGGTGGGTTCTAGCGCCTACAAAACCCGGAACCATGCACTGACGCTGGCCTGGCGCGGCCGCGATCAGCTGATCGAGGCGCAATTGGGATATCAGGACACGCCCTTCCAAGGCTATCCGAACCAGCGCATGGACATGGTCGACAATCGGCAGCAGCGGGCGAATCTGCGCTACCTCGGCGAACTGGATGCGGGTACCCTGGAAATCCGCGTCTACCACGAGGACGTAGAGCACCGGATGGACTTCGGTCCAGATCGACGCTTCTGGTACGGATCCAACGCCGGTACCGGCAGTCCGTGTGCACCAATTCGTTTCATGGGCGATCCCGCCGGCACTTGCGCGGCGGGTATGCCGATGAACACCGCTAGCCGCACGACCGGCGCGACCGCGCACCTGGATCTGCCCCTGCAGGACAACGATCTGGCGCGCTTGGGCGTCGAGTGGCAGCGCTATCGTCTGGACGACTATTGGCCGGCCTCGGGCGGGGCCATGGGTCCGGGCATATTCACCAACATCCGTGATGGCGAGCGCGATCGTCACGCGCTGTTCGCCGAATGGGAAGCGCATCCGGCTGGCCTTTGGACGACGATGCTGGGCCTGCGCTACGAAGGTCTGCGCACCAATGCCGCCGATGTGCAGGGATACAGCTCGGCAGCAATGGCCATGGGCAATCAGGCTGCCGAGGCCGCCGCCTTCAACGCGCTGGAGCATCAGCGCAGCGATCATCACTGGAACCTGGCGGCATCGGTGCGTTACCAACTGGCTGCAACGCAGACGCTGGAGTTCGGACTGGCACGCAGGGTGCGCTCGCCCAATCTCTATGAGCGCTACGCCTGGTCGACCTGGGCCATGGCGGCCTCGATGAACAACACCGTGGGTGATGGCAATGGCTATGTGGGTGATCCGGCGCTGCGAGCGGAGACCGCCTACACCGCCTCGGCCACCTGGCGCTGGCAGTCCGGCGATGGCTTGCGACGGCTCGAGCTGACGCCCTTCTACACCCACGTCGATGACTACATCGATGCGGTGCCGGCAGGGGTGTTCCGAGATGATCAGTTCAATGTGCTGCGCTGGGCCAATCAATCGGCCCGGCTCTGGGGTATGAATCTGACAGCGCAGACGCGACTGGCCGAGTCAGAGGGCCTGAGCACCATTGACCTGAGCGCGCGTCTGCAATGGCAGCGTGGGGAAAACCGCGATAGCGGCGACGATCTCTACCAGCAGATGCCGGCCAACGCCCGGCTGACGTTGGCGCAATCGCGGGGCCAATGGAACAGCGCCCTGGAATGGGAACTGGTCAGTGCCAAGACCCGGGTGTCGGATGTGCGCAACGAGATCGCCACCAGCGGTTATGGCTTGCTGCACCTGCACGGCGGCTATGCCTGGACCCGAGTGCGCATCGATGCCGGCATCGACAATCTGCTCGATCGCGGCTACGCCCTGCCCCTGGGTGGGGCCTATGTGGGCCAGGGCATGACCATGAGCCTTAACGGCGTTCCCTGGGGCATTGCCGTACCCGGCGCCGGGCGCACGGCCTATGTCGGAGTGCGGGTGAATTGGTGAGGTCAGCCGCAATCGGCCCGCATCCAGCCGGCAGCCCGAGCGGGCACTCACCCGCTTTCCGGCGCCGGTCGCTTGCCAAGCTTGCGCTGCAAGGTGCGCCGATGCATGCCGAGCAGGCGAGCCGTGGCTGAGATGTTACCGCCGGTTGCGCTCAGGGCTTGCTGGATGTGCTCCCATTCCAGGCGCTGCATTCGGGTCATCGAAATCGGAACCTCAACGACAGCCTCTGTCGCTGGCTCGCCATTGATGGCGCGCAGAATGGCTTGCATGCTGGCGGGTTTGGGCAGGTAGTCGTCGGCGCCACGCTTGATCGCCTCAACGGCCGTGGCGACGCTGGCATAGCCGGTCAGCAGCACGATCACCATGTCCTCGGACAGCGCCCGCAGTGGTTCGATCAGGCGCAGCCCCGATGCTTCGGCCAGCTTGAGGTCGACGAGGGCGGCATCGGGCAGGCGGTCGTGTGCGGCGCAGAGCGCCTGCTCGATATCGTGGGCGATGCTGCTGGTATGGCCGCGGCGTTCCAGCGAGCGTTGCAGCTGCGCGGCGTAGACCGGGTCGTCGTCGACAACCAGGATGTGCAGGGCTGGGGAATTCATTCGCGCAGGCTGCCCAGCGGCAAGCGCAAACGGGTGATTGCACCCTCGGCAGCGGCTTGCAGGAGCAGCTCGCCGCCGAGCCTGTCCACGGTCGCGTGCGAAAGCGCCAGGCCTACGCCCAGCCCTTCGGGCTTGCCGGAATCGAACAGGCGCTGCGTCAGCGGTTTGCGCGCCAGCGCATCGCCGCCGAGATCACTGATGACACCGAGCAGATCATCGTCCACCACCTGCAGATTCAGCTTGAGCGTGCTCTGACCGCGACTGGCGCTGGCATCCGCGGCATTGTCGAGCAGGGCTTGCAGCAGATGCTCCAACGCCGGATCGGCGCGTACTTCGGTGGCCGGAAGCCTTACATCGCGCAGCAAGCGCATGGCTGGACGCAGCAGTTCCCAGCGTGAAATCACGCGGTCGACATAGGCGTTCAGCGGCAGCCGTGCGTGGGCATCGGGATGGGCTTCCTGGGCCAGTTTGCGCACCTGATCGCGGCAGTGAGCCACCAGTACGCGCGCGCGTCCCAGATCGTCATGCAGCACCGGGTCTCCGGCGTGGTCCTCGGCCAGGTCGTCGAGCAGCAATGTCAGCGTTCCCAGCGGCGTGTTCAGGGTGTGCGCCATGGCCGCGGCGTGCGTAGCCAGCCCGAGGATGCCCTCGTCACGAGCGGACTGTTCGCGCAGGCGCGCGACCTCGCGCTCGCCGGCATCACGCAAGGCGGCCAGTCGCGTGAGCATTGCCACGAACACCACCGCCGACAGCGCGAAGTTGACCGCCATGCCGGCCAGATGCAGGTCGAAAGTGCCGGAAATGCCGTGGACATGCGGCAGCGGCAGGCCCAAGCTTGCTGCCGCGGCATAGCCTGCGGTCGCCATGACCGCAACCGCGACGATATGTCGCACCGGCAGGGCCAGCGTCGATAACGCGATCGGCACCAGCAACAGCGACGCGAAAGGATTCATCACACCGCCGCTCCAGGCGATGGCCCAGCTGAGTTCGGCGATGTCCACGGCGAGGTGCAGCAGGGCGACCGGTGGCGTGCTGGGCAGTGTCTGGCCGCGCAGCAACAGATAACCGTTGAAGCCCACCAGCACGGCCACGCCCAGCCAGAGTGCCCAGCCCGGCATCGGCAGCGCCAGCAGATGCACCGCGATCCAGATGGCCAGCGCCTGACCCAGCGCCGCAAACCAGCGCAGGTGCATCAATGTGCGCAGGAAGCCGGGATCGATACACTTTGGTTGCTGGGCGTTTGCCAAATGGGGAACTCATCGAAGCCGGGGATTTCTGCAAACCGTCAATAGCAGAAGCTGCCGCCAGACGTGCCTGGATTCAAGCACATTCTGACTGACCACCGCCTGCAGGTCTGCGGCCAATGGGGGAAGGCAGACCCCGGTCACGCAAGGTGATCCGTTCCGACGGGCCGGAGTATTCGATCACCCCACCCCAGACCAATATCCATGCCGATGGTTTCGAGTGAGCATGGCGGTCGTCGTGTTCGCGGTGGCCGGGCTCCGAGCGGCGAATCGTCGCCGATGCTGATGCCATCGCCGACCAGGGACTGATTCACTTTCGTTTGCAAGCCCATCCTCTGGCACATGGTGCGAACCGGCATTCTCTGCATAGTGCCGGCAACCCAAACCCCCGAGGTGTGCGATGAAATTGTCTCTGTCTTCTCTGATGCTGGGCCTGGCCGTGTTTGGTGCGTCCAGCTTCGTGTATGCCGACGATCTGACCGATGTCGACGCGGTCATTGCCAAGCACATTGAAGCCCGTGGCGGCATGGACGTGCTCAAGGCGATCAAGACCACGCGGGCCGAGGGCACGATGACCATGGGCCCGATGCAGATGCCCTTCGTGGCCGAAATGAAGCGCCCGAATTCCATGCGCATCGATTTCAGCTTCCAGGGCATGCAGGCCAGTCAGGCCTTCGATGGCGAGAATGGCTGGCAGATCATGCCGATGATGGGCAAGCTCGATCCGGAGCCGATGGGCAGCGATGAGCTGACCCAGTTCAAGAATCAGGCCGACATCGACGGCGCGCTGGTCGACTACAAGAGCAAGGGCCACAAGGTCGAGCTGCAGGGCGTGGTCGATGTCGATGGCACCCCGGCCTACAAGGTCAAGGTGACCCGCGCCGATGGCACTGAAGAGACCAACTACATCGACACCGAATACTTCCTGGTGATCAAGACCGAGAGCGTGGTCAAGATGCAGGGTCAGGAAGTTGCCGGCAGCGCCATCCTCGGCGACTACAAGGAAGTGGCCGGCACGATGGTGCCGTACTCGATCACCAACGTCATGACCGGTCCGATGGGCGAGATGAAGCAGGAGATGCAGTTCACCAAGATCGACGTCAATGTCGATCTGGCGGCTGACCGCTTTGCCCAGCCGGCGCCGAAGGCCAAGGTCGAGGCGGCCAAGTAGGCCGAGAGTGCGCACCGCAGGCGCGTTCCCCGGCACACGGACCATCGAGAATCGCCGGGGAGCCGCTGCGCGACACCCTCGACCTGCGTTTGCTGCAGACGCGCCATGAACCCCGGCGTGATTGCGACCCCGGACTCGATCCGGGGGAAGCAATCCAGAGGTCCCGCCTCACGACCCTGGATTGCTTCGTCGCTACGCGCCTCGCAATGACGCCCTGATTCCTTGTGACTGACTTGCTCCATCCCCTGGACCTCGCAGCTGCGAGAATCTCCCTGGAGAAACCTGATGCGCACACTTCCCCTGATGCTACTGGCTGCTCTCGCCAGCGGCGAAATCGCGGCCCAGACCGCGCCTGATTCCAGCGTCTTCGGTGGTCTGCGGGCTCGCAGCATCGGTACGGCGCATACCAGTGGCCGCATCAGCGCCATCGATGCCAGCGCCGAGTTTCCGCAGACGATCTTCGTCGGCGCAGCCTCGGGCGGCGTCTGGCGCTCGACCGATGGCGGCACCACCTTCAAGCCGGTGTTCGATGACCACATCCAGAGCATCGGTGCCATTCGCATCGATCCGACCAACCCGAAGACCGTCTGGGTGGGCACTGGCGAGACCAATGTGCGCAACACGGTCTCGGTGGGCGACGGCCTGTACCTGAGCAGCGACGGCGGCGAGAGTTTCAAGCGCGTGGGCCTGGAGAAATCCGAGCGCATCGCCGAGATCCTGGTCGACCAGAACAATGGCAAGAACGTGTTCGTCTGCGTGACCGGGGCGCTGTGGAGCGATTCGACCGAGCGCGGCGTCTATCGCTCCCGCGACGGTGGTGCCAGCTTCGAGAAGGTGCTGTACGTCGACACCGAAACCGGCTGCTCCGACCTCGCCATCGATCCGCGCAATCCGAATGTGCTCTATGCCGGCATGTGGAGCCTGCGGCGTTCACCGGACTTCTTCCGCTCTGGCGGCAAGGGCAGTGGTCTTTACCGCAGCTTTGACGGCGGCAGCAGCTGGGCCAAGGCCGAAAGCGGTTTGCCGACCACCGAGAAGGGCCGTATCGCGCTGGCGGTGGCGCCGAGCAAATCCAATGTGGTGTACGCGCTGGTCGAGGCCAAGAAGACCGCGCTCTATCGTTCAGACGACATGGGCAACAGCTGGGCCGAGACCAATTCCAGCACCAATGTGCAAATGCGGCCCTTCTACTTCGGCGAGATCGTGGTCGACCCGGTCGACGCCGATCGCATCTATAGACCGGCTTTCGTGACCACGGTCTCCACCGACGGCGGCAAGACCTTCAACAGCATGAGCTTCGGCGGTTCGGTGCACCCTGACCATCACGCGCTGTGGATCAATCCCAAGCTGCCGCAGCAGTTGCTGCTGGGCACCGATGGCGGCGTCTATGTTTCGATGAGCCAGGGCGCCAAATGGAGCCAGTTCCGCAATCTGCCGGTCAGCCAGTTCTATCACGTCAGTGCCGACATGGCGCAGCCCTATCAGGTCTATGGTGGCCTGCAGGACAACGGTTCCTGGACCGCACCCAGTCGCAGCGCCTCGGGCATCCGCAATCGTGACTGGGACAGCGTCGGCATGGGCGACGGCTTCTGGGCCTGGCCGGATCCCACCGATGCCGATACCGTGTTCAGTCAGTACCAGGGCGGCAAGCTGCTACGCGTCAACCGCAGCCTGGGTGAGATCAAGCGCATCGAACCGGCCCGCGGCGAGGGCGAGGAGAAGCTGCGCTTCAACTGGAACACGCCCACGGTACTGGCGCCCAGCGGCAAGCTCTACACCGGCTCGCAGTATCTGCATGTGTCCAGCGATCGCGGCGAGAGCTGGACCCGGATATCGCCGGACCTGACCACCAACAATCCGCAGCTGCAGCGCCAGGCCAAGTCCGGCGGTCTCAGCCGTGACAATTCCTCTGCCGAGAACAACACCACCCTCTACACCATTGCCGAGTCGCCGAAGAACCCCGACACCATCTGGGTCGGCACCGATGACGGCAATGTGCAGCTGACCCGCGATGGCGGCCGCAGCTGGACCAATCTCACGGCCAGACTGAAGGGCACGCCCAAGGGAGCCTGGGTGTCGCGCATCGAGGCTTCGCCGCATGACGAGGGCACCGCCTTCGTCGCCATCGACGATCATCGCCGCGGCGACATGAAGCCCTACCTGCTGGTCACCCGCGATTTCGGTGCCAGTTTCACGCCGGTGAATCTGGCTGGCGTCGACGGCTACGCCTGGGTGATCGAGCAGGATCCGGTGCAGGCGGATCTGCTGTATCTGGGCACCGAGTTCGGTTTGTTCATCTCCATCGACGGCGGCACCAACTGGGCGCGCTTTGCCGAGAATCTGCCGCGCGTGGCGGTGCACGATCTGTACCTGCATCCGCGCGAGAACGATCTGGTGATCGCCACCCACGGTCGCGGCGTCTACATCATCGACGACCTGAGCCCGCTGCGGGCGCTGAACGCCGAGGTGCTGAAACAGGATCTGGCCCTGCTGCCCTCACGGGCGGGCATCCAGACCATCGGCGGTGGATTGCAGGATTTCGGCGGCGACGATGAATACGCGGGCCAGAGCCTGCCGGATGTGGCGGTGATCAGTTTCTACGCGGCCAAGCGCCACATGTTCGGCGACTCCAAGCTGGAAGTCTTCGACAGCAAGAACAAGTTGATCACGACCCTGCCGGTGGACAAGCGTCGCGGCGTGGTCCGCATCGAATGGCCGATGCGTCTGAAAGCGCCCAAGCTGCCGCCATCGACCCAGCTGGTGCAGGCTTTTGTTGGACCGCGGCTGCCCGAGGGCGACTATCGCTATGTGCTGACCCGTGGCAAGCAGAGCGCCGAGGGCAAGGTCACGCTGGCGGCCGATCCGCGTTCGCCGCACAGTGCCGAAGATCGCACCGCCCAGCGCGAACTGGCGCTGGCGCTACACGGTGAGCTCGGCGATCTGACCTTTGTCGCCGATCAGCTGGCCGACCTCGACACCCAGATCGAAGCACGCCGCAAGGCGCTCGGCAGCAAGATCCCGAAGGCCTTGGACAGTTACGCCGACAAGCTGTCGACCTTGCGCAAGAAGCTCGCCGCCAGCGACACCGACGGCGGCTATGTCAGCGGTGAGGAACAGCTGCGTGAGCGCATGGGCGAGCTCTATGGCGCGGTGGTCGGCTACGACGGTCGTCCCAGCGCCAGCCAACTGCAGATGCACGAGAACGTGCAGGCCGAGCTGGCGGCGCGCATGGCGGATCGCGATCAGCTGCTGGCGGAACTGTTCGCCGTCAACGGAGCCCTGGAGAAGTCCGGCGGCGAGGCCCTCAAGGCCCTGGACCGCGCCGGCTGGGAGGCCAAACAGAGCGGCAGCGGTCCCGCCAGCGTCGCCAAGCGCTGGTTCGGCTGTGAGGTGTGCCTGAGTTACGTGGTGCATTGAGCCCGCGGCTCTCGTAGGAGCGACCTCGCGTCGCGACCGCCAGCCGCGACGACTTCGCGGCTGCGGTACGTCGAGGTCGCCCAAGACCAGAGCTTGAACGCGGAGAGGCGCGGAGAACGCAGAGAAGAGCAAGCACAGATCTCAGCTTCTTTCCGTGAGACGGTATCCGTAAGGCATTGAATTTACGAAGTTGGCGAAAAACACCGGGGAGCCGCTGCGCGGCACCCTCGGCCTACCTTCGCTACATGCCGGTTCAAGGTCACCGCGCAGTTTTGGTGAAATTGGAGGCCTCTCCGTGTTCTCTCTGCTCTTCCTCTGCGTTCTCGGCGTCCTGATGTTTCCCTGGGGCCGCCTTGATTTGCGATTTTCGCGGCTAGCCATCCGCAGGGGCTCGGGACTGCGGTGTCTCCTGCAGATAGCTGACGAAGCGCCGGGCCGTGGCGGAGAGCGGATGGTCGCTGCGCCAGACCAGTGACCAGCGGCGCTCGATCGGAAAGCCGCGCACCTTGAGTTCAGTCAGCCCGGCGGCGGCGAGATCGCTCTGGCCGGACTGACTGACCGCCAGCCGTGAAATCACGGCGATACCCAGGCCCGCCGCGACCGAGTGCTTGATCGCCTCGTTGCTGCCCAGGCTCATGGCGATCTTCGGCTTGAAACCGGCTTCGGCGAAGTGCTGCTCGGTCACGCGCCGGGTGCCGCTGCCGGCCTCGCGCATCAGCCAGCGTTCTTCAGCCAGATCGCCGAGCTTGAGCTTCTTGCGTGCCAGCGGGTGACTGTTGCCGGCGACCACGATCAGCGGATTGTCGAGAAAGGGCAGGGAGCGCAGCGGCAGATCCTGCGGCGGCAGCATCATCACCACCAGATCGTCGCTGCGCTGCTGCAAACGCTGCACCACGCGGTCGCGGTTCTCGATGCTGAGCTCGAACTCGACACCGGGATGGGCGGCGGCAAAGGGCCCGATCAGATCCGGCACGAAATATTCGGCCGTGGTCACCGCCGCGATGCGCAGATGCCCGCGCACCAGGCCACGCTGCTCGTTGAGATTGGCCTCGAAGCGCTGCCAGCAGTCGATCAGCTCGGCCACGGTGTGCTGCAGGGTTTCGCCGGTCTGGGTCAGGCGCAGCTTGCGCCCCGAGTACTCGAACAGCGGTTCGCCGATGGCGCCGGCCAGTTCCTTGAGCTGCACGCTGACCGTGGGTTGGCTGAGGTGCATGGCTTCGGCGGCGCGGGTGACCGAGAGCAGGCGCGCCGTGGTTTCGAAGGCACGCAGCTGCTGCGGGGTGATGCGCAGCAGTCGACGCAGGGGCGTAGGCATAGAGAAAAAGCTATCGATAGAATCAAATACAAGTATTTCTCAAATGCATCCGGATTGCCTAGCTTGCGTCCATCTTCGCACCCGGATGGAAACCCACATGGAAATGGATCAGGTCAACTCGCCGCAATGGCTGGACAGCAGCGCTCCGGAAGCCGCGACTGAAAGCGCCGTGCTGACGCCGATCACGGTCGCACCCGGCGACGGTATCGGCCCCGAGATCATGCAGGCCACGCTGGCCATCCTCAGCGCCGCCGGAGCGCGTATCGCCCCGGAATTCATCGAGATCGGCGAAGCCACCTATCTGCGCGGCCATGCCTCGGGCATCGATGACGCGGCCTGGGCCAGCCTGCGGCGTACCGGCGTGCTGCTCAAGGGCCCGATCACCACACCTTCGGGCGGCGGCTACAAGAGTCTCAACGTGACCCTGCGCAAGACCCTGGGGCTGTACGCCAATGTGCGCCCCTGCATCAGCTACGCGCCCTTCGTGGCGACGCTGCACCCGCGCATGGATGTGGTCATCGTCCGCGAGAACGAGGAAGACCTGTACGCCGGCATCGAACACCGCCAGACCGATGAGGTCTATCAGTGCCTGAAGCTGATCACGCGCCCGGGTTGCGAGAAGATTGTCCGCCATGCCTTCGAGTACGCCCGCCAGTACGGTCGGCGCAAGGTCAGCTGCATGGTGAAGGACAACATCATGAAGATGACCGACGGCCTGTTCGCGCGCGTGTTCGAGGAGATCGCCGCCGAGTACCCGGACATCGAGCGCGAGCGCTACATCATCGATATTGGCGCGGCCCGCCTGGCCACTCGGCCGGAACGCTTCGACGTCATCGTCATGCCCAATCTCTATGGCGACATCCTCAGCGACATCGCCGCCGAGATGACCGGCAGCGTGGGTCTGGCCGGCAGCGCCAACATCGGCGAGCACGGCGCCATGTTCGAAGCCATCCACGGCAGCGCCCCGGATATCGCCGGGCAGGGCATCGCCAATCCCGGCGGCCTGCTGCTGGCCGCGGTGATGATGCTGGTGCAGCTGCGTCAGAACGACGTGGCCGAGCGCATTCACAATGCCTGGCTTCGGACCCTGGAGGACGGCATTCACACCGCCGACATTGCTTCCGCGAACACCCGCAGCAAGGTCGGCACCGCCGACTTTGCCGAGGCCGTGATCGCCCGCCTGGGGCAGCAGCCGACGCAGCTGACGGCGGTGAAATATGAGGCGGCTGCGCCGGCCGCCCAGCCGCGCCGACCGCTGTACGTGCGTCAGCCGGCGCAGCACAAGACCCGGGTGGGTATCGACATCTTCGTGCACGCCGCCGATATCGCACCGGATACGCTGGCCGCGCAGTTGCAGGCCACCGAAACCGAGGCGCTGGCGCTGCAGCTGATCACCAATCGCGGCGTCAAGGTGTGGCCGCAGGGACACGCCGAGACCTTCTGCACCGATCACTGGCGCTGCCGCTTTCTGGCACGCGAGGGTCAGGACACCTTGACCCTGGGTGACAAGGTCGCGCTGCTGCAGCGGATGGCCGATGCCGGCCTCGATGTCATCAAGACCGAGCATCTGTTCAACTTCGACGGAGTCGCCGGATTCGCCCAGGCGCAGGGACAGTAACGCTCAAACGCGCACCCGGCGGTCGAGACCGCCGGGTGCGCAAGCCAGGCTTCAGCGGGCGCGACTGGCCAGGCCATGGAAGCCGAGCATGCCGAGGCCCGCAGCGGCAATGACGATGCCGAAGGCTGCCGGATCGTTCGGACCCAGATTGAAGACATCGATGAGTCCGAAGGCGATACCGACCAGTACCAGCACCAGACCCCATTTCAGCGAGGACACCTTCCGGTTCTGTTCGTCAGCGGCCAGCATGGTGCGGACCAGGTCTTCCGAGGCGCCGGACTCGGCCAGACGACGGCGCACACGGCCGTCCATGACGATCTTGATCGCGTAGGTGATGCAGACGAACAGCACGATGGGGATCATCGGTGCGAAATCCATGGTGAACTCCTGAGCAACGGGCGGTATTACCCTTTGCCGCTATAGAGACAGCGAGTGCGAGATCGGTTGCATGGCCCCTGTGGGAGCGGCTTCAGCCGCGATCGCTTCTGCCTTGCTGCGTAAGGGATCTGTTCGCGGCTGAAGCCGCTCCCACGGGGAGACGTGGCTCTGGGTGCGGCCAGGCTCACCCATCCGCGACTTCCATGCCAGACTGAGGTGCAACCGATCTCGCTGAGGCTGTCTCCATCCCCTCATGAGTACCGACGAACTGCTGGTTCAGGCCGTGCTGGCGCGACAGCCGGGCGCTTTCGAGCGGCTGGTGCGCGCCCATCAGGGTCTGGTCTGGCATCTGCTCGAACGCATGGTCCGGCATCCGGAAGACACCCGCGAACTCAGTCAGGAAGTGTTCCTGCGCGTACATCAGAAGCTCGAGCAGTATCGTTTCGAGAGCTCGCTGGCCACCTGGATAGGCAGGATCGCGTTCTCGATCGCCACTCGCCATCTGCAGCGCAAGCGCCTGCCCATGGACGAACCGGCGGCAGGCCATGAGGCCGATCAGGACACGCTGGACCGGGTCAGCGATGATTTCGATCTGGCCGAAGCCTGCAGCGATGCCGATCTGATGGCCTGTGTCAGCCGTGAACTGGATGCCCTGCCGCCGCTGCAGCGCACGCTGATCGAGCTCTATCATTTCGAAGAACTCGGCATTGCCGAGATCAGCAACATCACCGGTCAGCCCGAGGGCACGGTGAAGAACAGCCTGTTCCGGGCGCGGCGCCGTTTGCGCGAGCGTCTGGAGCTGGCGATGGGAGTAGCCGCATGACCCGCAACGTGAAATGGAGCGCCGAACAGCAGCGCGAGTGGGAGGCGCAGGAGCAGGCGCATCAACTCGAACTGGCCGCCGCAGCATCCGCCGACGAGGCCCGCATCAAACTCTATCGGGCGGTCGTCCGCAGCGCACGCGAGCGGCCTCGCCTGGACCCGCCGGCAGATTTTGCCAGCGCTGTCGCGCGCCGTCTCCGCGAGCAGGAAGTCGATGAAGCCATCGAGCGCTGGCTATTGGGCATCGGCGCTTTGATTGCACTGGTTTGCGCGCTGATCTACGCGGCACCGACGCTGCTCGATGCCCGGTCGCCGGCTCAGGGCGCGCTACATTCGCTGTCCGACCTCGGGCTCTGGTTCAGCAGCCCCTGGTTATGGGCGACCGCGCTGGCGCTGGCCGGCGCCGCCGTACTGGACCGTTTCCAGGAGCGGCGAGGGCGCTGAAGCAGCGGCCTCAGGCGCTCGGGTTCTTGCTCAATCCGGCCAGCATCTGCCAGGCACCTCGGGTGGCGCGCGTGATGGCTTGTGGGTCGGCGCTGGCACGGCTGAGCAGGAATCCACCCTGCACCGAAGCGGCCAACGCAGCCGCGACATCGCGGCTCTCCAGGGGTATGCGGAAGGCGCCGTCCCGCTGCGCCTGATCCAGCGCTGCCACCAGATATTCCTCGATGCGCGAGAAATAGCTGGCCAGGCGTCCGCGCAGCACTTCGTCCCCAAGCACGCCGCCCTCATTGGACAGTCGGCCGAGGCGGCAGCCCTTGAGGCCATTGCGTTCGAGCAGCAGATAGGCGCGGATGCGCTCCAGCGGCGCCAGATCCGACGCGAACAGGCGCGCGGCCACCGCCAGCAGTTCCGACTCAACCTCCGCCAATGCCGCATCGGCGAGGTCCTGCTTGGAGCGGAAATGGTGGTAGAGGCTGCCCTGACCAGCACCGCTCAGATCCATGACCTTGCGCGGACTCATGCTTTCAAAGCCTTGTTCCCACAGCAAGGTCTTGGCTGCATCAAGGATGGCTCTCTTGGTCATGCCCAACTCCTGTTGATTCTGTAACTACTAGTATGTACAGTTCACTTCATCGGTGCCACCGGACAGGTCTGCACTGGTCCGTGGTCATGCTGATCAACCCCTGGAGCTTTCCATGCCTGTTGCTACTTCGACCGAACTGCTGTCCCTGACGTTGGTTGCGCTGTTCACCGGCTTGATGTGGGTTCCCATTATCGTCAACCGCTTGTTGGAGATGGGACTTTGGCCAGCCCTGCGCAATCCGCAGCCGGATACCCGCGCGCACGCCGACTGGGCCTGGCGCCTGAGCAACGCCCATCGCAACGCATTCGAGAATCTGGCGGTGTTCGCGCCCTTGGCCTTGTCGGTGCATGTACTCGGTCTGGGCGATGACCTGACCGCACAATGGTCGGTGATCTTCGTAGCCGCCCGCGTTGCCCACGCATTGATATACACCTTGGGTATTCCGCTGCTGCGCACGCTGGCCTTTCTCGCCGGATTTTTCGCCCAGATGGTGCTGGGCGCGCGTTTGCTGGGCTGGGGGTGAATCCCCTGGTACGCCCTGTCATCGATCGCGGTGTCACTGGCCGCGTGCAGATTCCGCTGGAGTGCAGACCATGAAGTTGATGTATTCGCCAACCTCTCCTTATGCCCGCAAGGTGCGCGCGCTGCTGATCGAAAAGCAGATCCCCGACGTGGAATTGCTGGTGGTGAATCCACTCGGTGAGACCGGTGCGCTGCAACAGCACAATCCGCTCGGCAAGGTGCCGACCCTGCTGCTGGATGACGCGGGTGTCATCGTCGACAGCCCGGTGATCTGCGAATATCTGGATCAGCTCGACTCCGACGCCGCTGCATTGCTTCCGGCCGACACCGTGGCTCGCTTCGGGGCCCTGACCCGCCAGGCCCTGGCCGACGGCATCATGGATGCTGCTTTTGCCCTGGTGATGGAGGCCCGTCGCCCTCCGCAATTGCGCTCCGAGGAATGGATCGCGCGTTGGCAGGCGGCCATCGGGCGCACGCTCGATCACTTCGAGGGACTGCCGCGACCAGCGACGCGCTTCGATCTGGGCGACCTCGCGCTGGCGGTTGCTCTCGGCTATCTGGACTTCCGGCTGCCACATCTGGCCTGGCGCACTGGCCGGGATCAGTTGGGGCAATGGAATTCCACCGTTTCAATCCGGCCTGCCCTGGCGCAGACGGCGCCGCCACAGGCTTGAGCCGCTGATGTCAGAGCATGGACTGTACGCCGCCGCGGCTTTTGCGGCAGGCGCCGGTATTCCGGTCATGGCCAGCCTCAACGGAGCACTCGCACGCACGCTGGGCAGCAGCGTGGCTGCCAGCTGCGTGCTGTTCGCGGTCGGTCTGGCGCTATCGCTGGCCTTGCTGATCCTGCTGCAGTCCTGGCCTGCGCTGGGCCTGCTGTCGAAGGCACCGGCGATGCAATGGCTGGGCGGATGCATCGTGTTGCTCTACATCCTGACCGTGACCACGGTGGCGCCCCGCTTCGGCATTGCCAACACCATTCTGTTCGTCATGGTGGCCCAGATTCTGGTGTCGACCAGCATTGACTATGTGGGCGCATTCGGCGCTGCGGTGCGCCCGTTGAGCCCGCTCCGGGCGTTCGGTCTGGTGCTGCTGCTGGCGGGTCTGGCACTGACGCAGATCGGCTCGGCGACACCCGTCGACCGGCCATTGCCGTGATCGATAGCACTCCGCTCAGGGCTTTTCCTGCTCCCGGATGGCCCGCAACAACTGCGCCGTCGGATCGCGCTGGCGCGGCCCGCAGGGCGGTATCACCAGCGTGGTGTATTCCTCAAAACGGGCCCGCGCCAGGTTGGCCAACGGCAGCCGGTCGGCCCGGAACGGCTCCACTGACAAGCGTGCCGCTTCGTAGAGAATGACTTCGTGATCGGCCGGGTAGTCCTGCAGCAGGCGCTCGACCAGCTTCTGGATTTCCTCCGGCTCGGCATGAAATCGGGTGCAGGCGGTGTCCCCGGTGAGCGCTACCTGCCACAGCAGCAGCAGGCTGCGGGTGTCGATCTGCCGCTCTTCCAGCAGGAACTGGGTCGCTTCCACCGACTGCACGCCACTGCGTCCCGGGTCTATGCCGAGATCGGCGTAGAGGCAGGCTTCGGCCGAGATGCCGGGCTCCATGCGGGCGCTGAATCCCGCTTCCCGGGCCTTGCGGATGACCCCGTGCGGGACATCGGCAAAGACGCCAGGGTGGCCGTAGAACACCGCGCAAACGCGCTTGCCGGCGCGCACCTCGGCCATGATGGCCGCTTCCATTTCCCGGTAGGTCTGACGCCGGTCCTTACCCTCGGCGTAGTACACGCGCAGGTCGATCAGATCGGGGCGCAGTTCGGCAATCATCCCGAAGGCGGCGCCATCAGTCAGTACCAGCACGCTTTCGGCCTCCTGGATCTCCGACAGGCAGCGCGAACTGAGATGACGTCCCAGCTGGATGCCGCTGCCGACGACCACCAACCCGGACTCGACCTTGTCCAGGGCCGGAAGATGGGCGGCATCGATGATGCGATTACGGCCACTGCGTTTGGCCTGATACAGCGCAATATCCGCGCTGCGCAGGACGTTCTCGAGCGGCAGTGCCGCTTCGCGCGTTGCGCACAGGCCGTAGCTGAGGCTGTACTCGACCTGCAGTCCCTCAAAGACCACCGGCGCTATCCGACGGCGCAGATCCTCGATCAGGAAACGGGCCTGTTCGGCGCTGCCTTCGATCAACATCGTGAACTCTTCGCCGCCGCTGCGGCCGACCACGGCGGCCTTGGGAAAGACCTCACGCAGGAGCAGGCCGAAGCTGCGCAGCACCGCATCGCCCGCAGCGTGGCCGTAGCGATCGTTGATCTGCTTGAAGCTGTCGATATCGGCCACGATGGCCGTGAACGGAACCGATTCACGTTGACAGCGCGCCAGCAGGGCGCGGCCAAAGCGCACCGTACTCTGATGGTTGTAGAGGCCGGTCAGGCCATCGTGCTCGGACAACTCGCGATAACGTCGACGCTCCACCAGCGTGCGCAGCAACCATGAGATCAACAGCGCCGTAATCAACACCAGGCACAGCAGCCCCAGTCCCTGTAGCCATTGCATCCTGGAACGCGCAGCAATTTCTGCGGCCTGCAGGGCGCGCTCGTCGCGCAGCGCCGAAATCTGCTTTTCCTTGGCCTGGGTATCGAACTGCATCTGCAGATAAGCCATCCGCCGCTCGCGGGCGTTCTGGTCCAGGTACTCATGCGCGCTCCGGGCCAGGCGCAGTTGCTCCAGCGCGCCGACCGGATCGCCCTTGCGCGCGAGAATCTCGCTCAGCAGCGAGCGCGCCGCCTCGATGTTGTCGCGTGCCTGCTGCTGCTCGAAGGTCGGCAAGGCTTCCTCCAGCAATGCCCGGGCCGCATCCAGCGATTCGCCCGAGTACAGCATGGCCCTTGCCAGCAGCACCCCGGTTTCCAGCACGCCGCTGGTGAATCCCGCGGCGGCAAACTGGGCCCGCGCATCCGTCAGCCAGGGAATGGCGTGGGCGTAGCGCTCCTGCGCCAGCAGGGATTTGCCCACGCCCTTGTGGCCATCGGCAACGAAGACCGGATCCTCGGCGCGGCCGCAGACATCGATCTGCTCGCGGCTGGTCGATTCGGCCTGCGCGGTGTGGCCGATCTCATCGAGGGCCTTGGAAAAATCGGACAGCGCTATGCAGACGTCGCGATCGGTGCCGCCAGAGCGCGCCCCGTCCAGGGCTTGCTCGGCGTAGTCCATGGCCAGCCGCTCTTCGCCGGCGCGCAGATACAGATAGGACGCCATTCCGAGCATTCTGGGTTGCGGCGTATCGATCTGGTCCAGCAGGGACAGGCCTTCGGCCAACCAGGCAAAGGCCCGCGGATACTCGCTGACATTGGTGGTGATGTTGACCGCCAGCGTGAGGGCCCGTATCCGCAATTCCGGGGGCACCTGACGTTGCAGCATGTCTTCCAGCATCAGCAGGCCGCTGGCGTAGTCGCCACGCAAGGCGTGGTTGCGCGCTTCCACCAGTTCAATCCGGAAGCGCAGGGGGTCTTCAAGGCTGACGCGATCGGGTCCGAGTTCCTTGATCAGCTCCGCCGACACCTGCCAGGGTTCGGTCTTGTTGCTGAGCTCGATGGCTTCGACGCGTTGCTCGATGGTCTGGGATGCGGCGCTACTGGCGGCTGCCAGGGCCAGCAGACACAACAGACAGAGACCGGCTTGAAAGCCGCTGAGGCGCCGTCTGTGAACGCTGGCCATGCGGGCTGGACAAGGGATCAGCTGTCGTAGGCGCTGATCGTGCTGTTGGTGGCAAACTGCCCGTCCTTCAGCCCGGTGAGGCGCTTGATCGCCTCGTAGTCCTTGTTCAGGAGGGCGTCGCGCTCTTCGTCGCTGAGACCGAAGCGCTGAATGACCCCTGCCGGATCGCGGTGATATTCGTTGCTGAGCGCGGCATCGGCCCCCAGCTGCTTCATCAGACGCAAGAGACTGGACATGAGAGTTTCCCGGCAGAAACGCAGTTCACTGGAGTGTCGAGCGCGGCACCCAGGCGCCCGAAATCACGACGCCGCAAGTTATCACATTCGGACAAGATTGAGTGGCCCGGGGGCGGCCCCAGCGTCAGTCTGAAGCTGCCCCGCACTTCGCTGAACCAGGGCATTTACGGGACACCACACTAGCCGCGACTTGTTCGGCCCGAGCCCGGGCGATCAAGTCCTGTGCGCGTCTGGACTCACGACTCTCGTTGCCGAAGGCATCGCTCAGTCTGGGGGCCGCATCTTCAAGCAGGACCAATGCTTCCTTCGGCCGTCCCGTCTGCAAGAGAAACTCGGCCTGTGTGGTCTGCAGCACCGCCCAGCGCGGATGATCCTCACCGAGCGCTGGACGCAGGATGGCGCCACTGCGCTCGAGCAAGTGGCCGGCCCGCTCAGTCCGACCCAGCGCCAGGCAGGCTCGCGCCTGATTGTGCAGGGTGACGCCCACCCGCACGTGCTCGCTGCCCAGCGCCGCCATCAGCGCCTGCTCGGCTTGCTCGAAATAGGGCAGGGCGGCATCGGCGTGGCCCTGTGCCTCCAGCGCCGCCGCGAGATTGTTGAGTTCGGTACCGGTGTGCATGGATTCATTGCCCAGGCGCTGCTGGAAGATCGCAAGGGCCCGTCGGTGTTCGACCTCGGCTCTGTGCGCGTCTCCGGCCCGCAGGGCGCTGGTGCCCAGATTGCCGTAGACCGTGGCCAGACCGGCGCTGTCACTGCCCCAGGCCTCGGCGGTCAGTTCGGCCACGCGTTCGAGGGTGGCCAGAGCCAGGGCGTGCTGGCCATCGCGGCTGGCGTAGAGCGCCAGATCATTGCGCATGTCCAGCGTGCGCAGATCGCTGTCGCCCCACAGTTCACGGGCGAGGTCCAGGGCCTGCTGCTGCAGTTGCAGGGCAGCTCGGGTATCGCCGCGATCGCTTGCGATACGGGCACGCACGGTCGCCAGCTGGCGTAGCAGGTCGGCGTCCTGGCTGCTGTCGATCCATCCGGCCGCCTGATCGGCGAAAGCCTGGGCCTGGTCGTAGTCACTCTGCAGGTAGGCATTGTCAGCCCGCAGAAGCAACACCTCGGCATTGAATGTCGGTGCGTCAGAAGCATGGCGCTGCGACAGCGCCCGAGCGCGCTCTTCGGCGGCGTCAAACTCGCCGGCGTCGCTCTCGACCCGGGCCTGCAGCAATTCGATCCGATCCGCCTCCAGCGTACCGGTGTCCGCCAGTGCCTGCTGTGCCTGTTCGAAACTGCGCCGGGCGTCGTCGTACAACTCCAGGCTGTGCTGCGCCCGCCCCAGCGCCAGAAGCACCCGCGTGCGCACGGGCGCGGGCAGGTCTCGGGCACTGACTCGGGTGCTGGCACTGGCCAGGAGCTCGCGGGCGCTGGCGCTGCCGCCGGGATACTGCTCGGGATCGGCTGCTGTGTAGGTGTCGATGAGCAGGGCGACGACCTGTTCGGCGGTGTCACGCTCCAGCCGTGTCTGTCGATACTGGTCGTAGAACTGCAAGGCAAACATGGCGGCCATTGCCACAAAGGCGCCAGCGATGCTCAGCGGCCAGCGATAACGGCGCAGGATGCAGCGCAAGGCATAGCCGATCGTCCGCGGCATGGCCATCAGCGCTTGCCGCTGCAACCAGCGATCCAGATCATCGGCCAGCTCGTGAGCATCGGCGTAGCGTGCACCCGGCTGCATCGCCAGCGCCCGATCGATCAACGACGCCAGTTCACGGCAGCGCAGCGCATCCAGCTGCCGCGAGCGCAAGCGCGAGGGCTGAAGCTCATCGACGCGCTCATGGGCTATGCGCTGAAGCAGATCGGGCAGCGCAGGCGCCGAGTCATTCAGCCATGCCCGAATCGGCGCATTCACGGCCAATCGCAGCAGCGCCCCCAGCGCGAAGACATCGCTGCGGGCGTCGATGACCGCATCGGAACGAGCCTGTTCCGGACTCATGAATCCTGGCGAGCCACCGGCCTGATCGCCGTCGTCGCTGCCGATGGCGCGGGCGATGCCAAAATCAATCACCCGCAAGCGGGCGTCGCCCTCGATCTCCGAGACCAGCACATTGGCTGGCTTCAGATCGCAGTGAACAATGCCGCGGCGATGGGCGTGTCCGACAATGCGACAAAGATCGCGCAGCACGCGCACCCGCGCCACCGTATCCAGTCCCTGCCGGACCCAGTACTGATCCAGGCGCGAACCTGACACATATTCCATGGCGAAGTAGGCGGTGCCATCGCTGCTGCTGCCGGCGTCATAGAGCTGAGCGACACCCGGATGGGCCAGACTGGCCAATGCCTGCCGCTCCAGATCGAATCGTGCCCTGGCCTGCTGATCCAGCTGCGCGTGCAGCACCATCTTGATGGCCACGGTACGCCGGACCGGCTCGGTCTGTTCCGCCTGATAGACCACACCCATGCCACCGCGTCCCAGCAGGCGCTCGATGCGGTAGCGCCCGAATCGGGTTCCTGGCGGCAATTCCCGCGCCGTCGAAGATCGAGCCTTGCGCTCGAATTCTTCCGTGAGCGACAGCAGATCGGTATCGGCCACGCTGCTCATGCCGTCTCGCTCTCGCTGCCGGGACGCGACAGCCGATGTTCCTTCAGCTTCTTGTAGAAGCTGGTCTTGCCGATGCCGAGCAAGGTCCAGGCCCGTTCTGGCTGACCGCCGGCCAGCGCCAGAGCGGCAATCAGGGCTTCCCGTTCGGCGCGTGCGACGGCCCCATCCAGTGTCAGATCCGCCATCGCTGCCGGCTCGTCGCGGACGGACTCGGGCAGATGCTCGCGGTCCAGCGCTTCACCTTCGTCAAGCACAATCACCGCATGCTCGATCGCCTGCTTGAGTTCACGCACATTTCCGGGCCAGGACCAGCGTTGCAAGGCCAGCAGTGCGGCCGCCGTGATGCCTGGACTGTGGCGCCGGTTGCGTGTCAGAGACTGCTGGAAGAAGTGGATGGCCAGTGGCGCAATGTCGACGCGGCGCTCCCGCAACGGTGGCACCCGGGCACTGAAGCCGGCGATGCGATGGAACAGGTCGAGGCGGAATCGACCCGCCGCGATTTCCGTCGGCAGATCGCGATGAGTGGCAGCAATCACCCGTACATCGATGCGTGTCGGCGCCTTCGCGCCCACCCGCAGCACCTCGCCTGCTTCCAGCACTCGCAACAGGCGTACCTGGGTGTCGGCAGCGGTGTCGCCAATTTCATCCAGAAACAGACTGCCGCCATCGGCTCGCTCGAACAGGCCGGGTCGGGCCTCCACCCCGGTGGCGGCGCCGCGCTCGACGCCGAAAAGCTCGGCTTCCAGCAGTTCGCGCGACAGTGCGGCGCAGTTCAGCGCCAGAAATGGCCGCTCGGCGCGGGGCGATTGCTGATGCACCCAGCGCGCCAGCAGTTCCTTGCCTACCCCGGTTTCGCCCAGCAACAGCACCGGAACCCTGGCTTTGGCGGCTCTCGCCAATTGCTTGACCAGCTCACGCATGTCGGGATCGGCACTGGGAACCCCATCGGGCTGCGCCATGCCGTGAGCAACCGCGTCAGCGCCAACTTCTACTGCGGGCGCCGCCCAGCGCAGCATTTCCTCACCCAGCCGCGTCAGTGCCTGTCGCGCCGGCGCTGTTTCGACCTCGGCCCAGAGTTCCCAGACCTCCGTTCGGGCCAGGCAGTCCATGGCCTCGGGATCACCCTCTCCTGCGTGGGCACCCAGCGTCTGATCCGTGGCGCGCCGCAGTTGCAGCTGGCGGATTCCGGGCGCGGTCACCCAGCGTTGCAGCAGTGCCCCAAGCTCGCGCCCTGTCGCCGGCTGCCGGCACCAGTCGAGGGCGGCCTGCTGCAGTTCGCGGCTGAGGTCGTGAACGGCGGTGTCCAGATCCGCAGACGGATCGGTCCGATCCTGATCGTCCGAGTCGGCGGCAGCAACGGGCAGGACAAAGGCGAGTTCATCGAGTCCGCCCTGGCGTTCGCGCAGGCGCACACGAGCGGCGCCCAGTTGCAGTTCGACATCGCCACTGTAGGCCCCATGACCGATGCGGACACCGTCCACGCGAGTGCCGTTGGTCGAACCCAGATCGCGCACGATCAGCCCGCGATCGGCGCAGATCACCAACTCGGCGTGCTCGCGCGACACGCCGGGGGCATCGATCAGCAGATCGCTGTTACCGCCGCGGCCGAGGAGATATCGCCCTGGCGCCAGATCGCGCCTGGGCAAGGTCGATTCCAGCCATTCGAGTTTGTAGCGTATCGACACCAGCAAGTTGCCCGAGACATCGGCAAGTCCGACGGATTATGCGCAAAACCCGGCGGGGCAGTCATCGACCCCTGGCCCATGCCTGCCTGGCCACAGCGCTCAGCGCTGAGCCGAATCAGCGCTCGCGATGGCCTCGTCATTCGATGAGCCAGTTTCGCGCGACATCACGCTTGACCCCAGTAGACAAGGCGCCCGCGACTGCAGGGGCCAGGGCTTTCACTTTCGGAGCCACGCTCCAATGGGGGAAAAATGACCAGCAATGCGACCGTGTCCACGCCAGCAGCTGCAACTTTCGTTCAATGGCGCGGGGCATCTCTGGTGACTCTGGAGGAGCCGAAAGGGGCCACTGGGCGTGACCTCCTTCCCCGCGGGATTCGCGGCCATGCCGCAACCCATCGTTCCGACGCATTTTGCTGGATACCGTTCGCGACGCTGACCAGTCCTGCAAACGAATCGGCAACCGCGCCGAATTCGCCGACCGTTGCCCTTGCCAACAAGCGGCGCAGTTCCACCCTCCTGGATCGATTGCAACGCGCGATCGAAGAGCACCTGGCAGAGGACTGTTTCGATGTGCAGGCCTTGGCCACGGCCATGAACCAGGACCGAACCACCCTCTTCAGGCTCGTCAAGTCCAGTCTGGGAATGAGTCCCAGTGCCCTGATTCGTGAAATCCGACTGCGTCGCGCAAAAGACCTTCTGGAATCGGGTGATGGCCGCGTCAGCGACATCGCCTATGCCGTGGGTTACAAGTCTGTCGCCCACTTCTCCACCAGCTTCCGCCAGCGCTTCGGACTGGCGCCGTCGCAACTTGCCGTAACCGAAAACTTGCGGTGGGCGCTGGGATCGCCCTGATCCACACCAGCGCGGGTTCTGCCGGCAACCATCGCGGCAGAAGGGTAGCTCGACCGATTTCGACAGCCTGACGCCTTGCCGGAATCAGCAGCGGTCCTGAATGCGCTCGTCGCGGACTGATCGGGCTGACGACCGGCCAATCGACGTGCTTGTCACCGGCTTCGCTGTTAAAGTCACGGATCGTTTCCTCGAAACCCCTGACTGGACCGGATGACAGAGGCTTCCACGGACGACTGCGAGCCTTGCAAAGGCAGACTGGGGCGATGAATCGCGCTCCGGAACCGCCAGACGGCGCGAGCAATGCAGCCGGCGCGGAGGGAATCAGCTCCGAGGAACTGGTGGCGGACCTCTACCAGAACCTGCGGCGGATGGCTCATCGGCAGTTGCGGGGTGAGCACGCCGGACACAGTCTCAACACCACGGCGCTGGTGCACGAAGCCTGGCTCAAGCTGGTGGCGAGTTACCCGGACCTGCGATTCGAGGATGAGCGCGAGTTCCTGGCGCTGTCCGGGCATCTGATGCGTAGAGTGCTGACCGATCACGCCCGCCGGCTGAATCAGCTCAAGCGCGGTGGCGACCAACTGCGGGTGACGACCTACACCCAGGGACTGGATGCGCCGTCGGTGGACGTCGATATCGAGGAGCTGCTGGCGCTGGACCTGGCTCTGACGCGCCTTCAGGAACTGGATCGGCGTCAGGTTCAGGTGGTGGAGCTACGTTATTTCGCCGGCTTCTCGATCGAAGAAACCGCGGAATTGATGGACCTGTCGCCCGCGACCGTCAAGCGCGAGTGGGCAATGGCCAGGGCCTGGCTGCGCAGCAGCTTGCGAGAGGACGCATGAGTCCGGAGCAGTGGTCGCAGGCCAAGGCCCTGTTCGGCACACTGATCGACCGTGATCCATCGCAATGGCCGGAACTGCTGTCCGGCGCATCGGACCCGGAAATCGCCGCAGAAGTCCGACGCCTGCTGGCGGCGCACGCCACTGGCGCCGAGTTTCTGGGTCGGTCGCCAGCCGAGACCCTGAGCGCTGACGATCGCTTGCTGGGGCAGTCGCTGGGACCGTTTCTGATCGAATCCCTGCTCGGCGAAGGTGGCGGTGGCAGGGTCTATCTGGCCCGACGTGCAGACGTCGGTGGGCAGGTTGCGCTGAAGATCCTGCGGGCGCGATTTGCCAGTGCCGAAGCGCGCCGGCGATTTCAGGCCGAACAATCGATACTGGCGCGCCTCGACCATCCCAACATCGCTCGCCTGATGCAGGTGGGCATCACCGATGACGGCACGCCCTGGCTGGCGATGGAGTACGTCGAAGGGCAGCCCTTTGCCGAGGTCATGGCGGCACTTCCGATCCGCGACCGGGTTCGCCTGATCATCAAGCTGCTGGGCGCGGTCGACTATGCCCATCGGCAGCTGGTCGTCCATCGGGACATCAAGCCCGGCAACATCCTGGTTGACTCACGCAATGAACCGCGACTGCTGGACTTCGGCATCGCCAAGCGCCTGGACGACGTCACCAGTACGCAAGTCGAGTTTCAACCGCGCACACCGGCCTATGCCTCACCCGAACAAGTCAGCGGCGAGCCCATCAGCGTGGCCAGCGATGTCTACACCATGGGCGTGCTGCTCTACGAAGTCTTGAGTGGCCATCACCCGTGGTTGAATTCGGGCAAGAACCTGGACGACGCCATCCTGTCCTGCGAGGCGGCGCTGCCATCGAGCTGGGTCCAGGGTCCGGAGCGGCGGCAACTGCAGGGCGATCTGGACGCCATCGTGCTGCAGGCCATGCGCCGCCAGCCGCAGGCTCGCTACCCGAGCGCTGCGGCCATGGCGGAAGATCTGCAGCGCTATCTGGAGTTCCGTCCGGTCCAGGCGCAAAAGCAGACCTGGCTGTATCGCTCGCGGCGTTTTCTGATGCGCAATCACCGCATTCTGGCCGCTGCCGCGCTGCTGGTCGTATTGCTGGGGGTGGCGCTGGTCCGCGAACACCGCTTGCAGTCCGAGGCCGCCCTGGAAGCGCAGAAGGCCAGCCAGGTGGCGGAGTTCATGCTGGACGTCTTTGCTGCGGGTGACGCCCTCGGCACCGGCTTCAACATCAACAAGGAATCCACCGTACTCGACTTGATGGCGCGGGGAGTGACCCGACTGGAGTCACTGCAGTCGGCGCCGCTGGTACGCGCCGATCTGGCCCAGAAGATGGGCCAGGTGTACTGGGGATACTCGGAATTTGGCGCTGCCGAAAAGCTGTTCACCCTGGCGCTGAAGCTGCGAGAAGCGGCTCTGGGCGCCAGCGACCAGACCGCCGAGAGCTATCTGATGCTGGGGCGGGTCTACGAACGCACCGGTCGTTACGACGAAATGATCGCGGCCATGCAGACCTCCCATGACATGCGTTTGAAGGCGCTGGGGCCTGACGATCCCAGAACCATCCACAGCCTGCACCGTGTCGGCGCGGCCTATTACCAGTTGCAGGATCTGGAGCGCGCCAACGTCATCGCACTGCAGGCCATCGAGGCCTGGCGTGAGCACTTGCCGGAACACAGTCTGGAGATGGCCAACTCCTACACCATCCACGCCCTCAGCGAGTTCCGCATGGGCGGATTCGAGGAGGCACTGCGAGCCATCGATGAGGCCCTCAGCCTGCGCCGGGCGGTATTGCCCGACGATCACAATCTGATCGCCGAGGGTCTGACCAATCGTGCGCGATGTCTGTATGCCCTGGGTCGTATCGATGAGGCCATCGCCAGTCTGCGGCAGTCGCTGGCCATCAATCAGCGCATCTTCACCAACGACCATTGGGATCTGGTGCTGCAGTACGAAAAACTGGCCCAGTATCTGGTGGCACGCGGAGACCTCGCCGAGGCCGAACAGATCGCCGACCAGGCTCTGGCCATGGCTGGCCGGCTGCACCAGCGCACGCCGAATCCCGAACTGGTCGATCTGGCCCGACAGGCGAAGATCATGGTGCTGCGGGCTCAGGGGCAGTTGCCGCCGGCGCTGGAACTGGCCCGAGATGTCCTGCAGTCGCGTCTGCAGCACCTGCCGCCCCTGCACAGCAACACCCTGACCACGCGCAGCGTGCTGGCCGATCTGCTGCGCCGCAATGGCGACTACGAGCAGGCGCGGGCCGAGCTGGCGCTGGCCCTGGAGGGCTGGCGTCAGCGACCGAAGTTCTATGTGCCGGAGCTGGACAAGACCATGAACGGCTTCGCCCAGGACGGGCACTGCGCCTGGCTGGGCACGACATGGCCGGCGGCAATGCCGCCACGAATGGCGGCGGCAATCGCACGCGATCGCGGGACTTGCGGAATCTAGTCCGCCTGCCGAACCGGATCAGTCGTGAGCGCAGTTACCAGCCGAGCAAGCTCGGCAGCATCAGCGCACCCACGGCGCATCCACGGACCGTTCCGCCCAGCCCAGCGTGACGGCGGCTGCAGCCAGCGCTTGCCGCGAATACTCGCCGTCATCTGCCAGCGCCTTGATCGCGGCAAAAGCGATGGCCCTGGCATCGATCTCGAAGAAATCGCGCAAGCCGGCGCGGGTATCGCTGCGCCCGAAGCCGTCGGTTCCGAGCGTGATGTAGCGTCGCGGCACGAAAGCGCGGATCAGTTCCGGCAGCGCCCGCACATAGTCGCTGGCAGCAATCACCGGGCCATGACTGGCCGCCAACTGCTCGGTGACATGGGGCAGGGCGGCGTCCGCGTCGAAAGCTACTCGTGAGCGGCGCTCACACTCGATGCCATCACGCTGCAACTCGGTCCAGCTGGTCACGCTCCACAGGTGCGCATCAACGCCGAATTCGGCCAGCAGCTCGGCCGCCTGCAGCGCCTGCGACAGGATGGCGCCAGAGGCCAGAAGCTGTACTTGATGCCGGGACCCGGGACCCGGGACCGGGGACCCGGTAGAAGCCAATGACTCGGCTTTTGACTTTGTGCCTTCCCCGGGTCCCGCGTCCCGGGTCCCCGGTCCCGGCAACCGATACATCCCCCGCAGCACGCCCTCGCGCACGCCCTCGGGCATCGACGGCTGCGCGTAGTTCTCGTTGCCGACGGTGAGGTAGTAGAAGACATCGCTCTGCTCGGCCAGCATCTCTTCGATGCCGCGCTGCATGATGATGGCGATCTCGTAGGCGTAGGCCGGGTCGTAGGCGCGGCAGTTGGGAACGGTGGCGAAACCGAGGTGACTGGCGCCGTCCTGATGCTGCAGGCCTTCGCCACCGAGCGTGGTGCGGCCGCTGGTGGCGCCGAGCAGGAAGCCGCGGGCACGCTGGTCGGCGGCCGCCCAGATCAGATCACCAACCCGCTGCCAGCCAAACATCGAGTAATAGATGTAGCAGGGCAGCATCGGCAGATCGTGGGAGCTGTAGCTGGTGGCGGCGGCGATCCAGGAACTGATCGCGCCCGCTTCCGAGATGCCCACCTCCAGGATCTGGCCGCTTTTTTCCTCGCGGTAATAGAGCATCGAACCCAGATCCTCGGGCTCGTACATCTGCCCCAGCGGCGCGTAGATGCCGACCTGGCGGA
>JBFWOF010000016.1:0-107475 GCA_050250665.1 Lysobacterales bacterium
CCGTGACCGATGATTTCGGAAACGCCCGGAAATCGGTCACGAGTTACCGAAATTGGCGGTCACACCTTAGCGAAACGACCGGTCACGCCTTAGCGAAATCACCGGTCACGATGGGGCGAAATACGCAATCTACGCGCGACAGGCGCTTTTTTTGTTGTCGACGTGATGCGCCTGGGCCCGAGCCATGCTCCCCCAACATCGCATCGGCCAACTTCTCTTCTTCGCCGCTGAGCGGGACAAAGGTCAGGCCGGAACTGATGAGGCGCTCATGGTGCTCGATGACCTCACTCACCATGAGCAGCGGTGTTTCCATCGAGTAGTGCCCAAGAACTTCGCGGTCGATGCCGCCATGCACCAAGTCGAACAAGACCGAACTGTCGAGGACGAACACGCTCACGCAAGGGACTCATCCAGCAGCGCCTCAAGCTGGGAGCGAGAAATGCGCAGCAGCTCACACGCCTTGCTCTCCGAGATGGCATCTTCCGCGAGCGCGCGCAGGCAAAGTCGCTCCAGCCGATGCCCCTTCATCGGCTCCAACCGCTCCGGCTCGTCTCGGGAACCGTCCTTCCAGCCCTTGGCTTTGAACATTCCCCAGAACGGTCCCGCCACGCTCTTCGTAATGACGCCCAGCTGGCATAACCGGATCAGGATCACCTGCAGGCTCACCTGGAAATAGCGCTTGAGATCGACCAGTTCCGCCAACGTGATGTGGGTACGGTGCTGCCCGACCTTCTCGATCAACGTGGTGGCTGGCACCAGCCACGCTCCTCCGAAGCGATCTGCATAGCTCTCGCCGAGCTTCTCTTCAAGATCGGAAATCCCCGGCATGACGAAGTGGGCGAGTTCGTGGGCCAGCGTGAATCGCTGCCGCTCACCGGTCGTTGCGGAGTTGACCACGATCGACGCGACACGGATGTCGCCTCCTTCAAGGCGAACGCGTGCGATCGCTTGCGAGCCGAAGACTTTCGCCGGCAATGGATGGAAGAAAACCTTGATGCCCTTCTCTTCCAGTAGCTCCACCATGTCGGGGATCGGGTCGGTCCCAAGCTCCCAGAGTGAACGAAGGCGCTCGGCGGCGCGCTCGGCGTCGGCGAGGTCCGCTGGGACCTGCTCGATGCTCGGAGGCGGAGTCCACTGTATCGACTCCAGGTTGAGCGTCTCCTCCAGATCCACATAGCGATCGATGTAGTCGACAACGGCCGCCTCAGTCGCTCTCTCGGCCTTGGCGTCGGCCTTTAGTTCCTTCCGGAAATCGAGTGCCTCCATGGCGATCCGGCGCTCGCTCAGCAGGTAGTGCGGCGACACGGACAGCGCCTGTGCAAGCGCGATGAGCACCGGCTGGCTCGGCGCCATCTCTCCACGCTCGTACTTGCCGATGGCCTGCGCCGTCACCACGCGACTGAGCGCTCCTTCCAGATCCCGCAACGACAGGCCGGCCGCTTCACGGGCCAGCTTCAGGCGACCACCGTCCATGCTTGCGCTACTCCACGTATGGTTTACAATAATGCTAGCCACAGCTAATGGTGTAAACCGTGGCGATCGTCACACTAGCGGAGATCATGCAATGAGCGGCAAGAATGTACACGTGGTTCCTCACCCTGAGGGATGGGCGGTCAAGAGCGAGGGCGCCGAGCGTGCGGCATCGGTCCATGACACGCAGCGCGAAGCCGAAGCGGCGGCGCGAGAGATCGCGCAACGCCGCGAATCGGAGATCCTGATCCACGGACAGGACGGCCGCATTCGGGAGCGCGACTCCTACGGGAACGATCCGTTCCCGCCCAAAGGCTGACCGGCAGTGGTCCCGGTAACTTTGGTGGCGACCCACACTGACACGTCCTTCACCTGATTCGATCACTCAATGGAGCCTGGCCATGAATCCGAACATCGAACCGACCGCCAGCAGCGCGCCGACGCGTCCGCCGCCGCACACTGTCACCGTTGTCATCAACGGCCGGCCACGCCAGGTGGAAAAGGACGAACTGACGTTTCGCGAGGTCGTGGAACTGGCGTTCGATAACCCTGCCACTGGCGAGAACATCGTCTACACCGTCACCTTCAAGCGCGGCCAGGGCAACAAACCCGAGGGCACGCTGGTTGAGGGTGAAACGCTCAAGCCCAAGGAGGGCATGCTCATCAATGTCGCACGAACTGATAAGTCGTAGTGCTGACCTCAAGGCGTTGTACGACGACGGCTTCGAGATCAGCGTCGTCGACGGACACTTGGTCGTGTCCAACGTGCCGTACCTCAGTGGTGCTCGGGAGCCGAAGCGCGGAGTCGTGATGACCCCGCTCACGCTTGCGGGCGAAGCGACCTCAAAGCCTGGCACCCACGTCGTCCACTTTCGAGGTGAGTATCCGTGCAATCTCGACGGTTCGCCAATCGCGGCGCTACGGCATGCTTCAGGAGACTTCGAGCTGAGCCCGAATCTTCGCGCCCAGCACACCTTCTCGAACAAGCCGCCGCCGCCCGCGACCGGCTTTGATAACTACGAGGCGTTGGTTCGGAGCTATGTCAACATCATCAGCGGCCCCGCGAACGCTGTGGATCCGACAGCCACCGCGCAGACGTATCGGGTTGTCGAGTCCACCGAGGACGAGTCCGTCTTCCGGTACCTCGACACGGCGAGCAGTCGCGCCGGCATCGTCACGGCCCAGCAGGCGCTCGCTAGTCAGAATGTGGCGATCGTAGGGTTGGGAGGTACGGGCGCCTACGTGCTGGATCAGCTCGCCAAGACACCCGTCCGAACGATTCACCTTTACGACGGCGACGATCTCATCTCGCACAACGCGTTTCGCGCTCCGGGCGCCGCTGCGGTGAGCGATCTGACCGCGCGCCCCAAAAAGGTCACGTACTTTGGAAACCTCTACGGACGTATGCGACGGAACATCGTCGAGCACCCAGTGAATGTGGATCCGTCCAATATCGACGAACTCAAGGAACTCGACTTCGTCTTCTTGTGCGTCGACAACGGCGCCGCCCGCAAGCTCATAGTCGAGGCGCTCCTCGAAGCGAAGGTCGCTTTCGTCGATGGTGGAATGGGGGTACATCAGGTCGGGCACCAACTGATGGGCATCGTCCGTGTCACCACTCACACCCCCGTGCGCCCCCCGGGCTTCGACATTCGAAAACTGATGGACCTTAGCGACGCGACGAAGGCCGATGCCTACGACACAAACATCCAAATTGCCGACTTGAACGCGCTCAACGCGATCATGATGGTCTTGCGATGGAAGAAATGGTCTGGCTTCTACGTTGACGACGAACGAGAGCACCACAGCACGTACACGACGGCGATGCATCTATTGACCAGTGATGGCTGCCCGTGACGCGGCACTCAACCGTCACCCATCAGTTCGTTCACTACGTACCGGAACGCCTCGATGAAGGCGTCGTCTACGTGTCAATCGAGTACGCAACAGCTGTACATCGATGCCTATGCGGATGCGGCGAAGAGGTAGTCACACCACTTACACCGACGGACTGGGAGTTGAGTTTCGACGGAGAGTCCGTTTCGCTCCATCCGTCAATTGGGAATTGGAACCTGCCCTGCCGTTCGCATTACTGGATCACGAAGAATCGCGTCCGGTGGGCCACCGAGTGGTCGCAGTCCGAGATTGACCTTGGGCGACGCTTCGACCGCGAAGCAAAGTCAGTGAAGTATGGTATTCCTGTGGATGAAAGTAACACGACTGTCGAGCGCCCTGAACCAGTGAATGCGTTGCCCAGTGCGCCTTGGTGGCGGCGACTATTGGAATACCGCAGACGACGTTGAAGGCACCCTGCTCGCCTAGCGCGAATCCGTGGAGCAGCGAGGCCTCAACGGGCGCCAGCATCCGCCGTAAGCTCGCAGCGCCCTCGTCTCTATATGAGTATCTCTGCGATGCCGAGCTCTGCGCTCTCGATGCGGGTGATCTGCAGCAGCGCCGCGGCGGACAGCTCCGCTATGTCCCGCTGCATCCCTTCGCCGCCGTCCACATCGAGGCCTGCCGGTCACGCCGGCGACATGGGCAAGGTGCTGCTCCTGGCCCTGCACCGCGCCCGTGACGACGGACGACTCAGCGACAAAGGCGTGTCGTGTACTGACCACCATACCCGAACGACCGCAGTCCAAATCAACACGTTCATCACGCCACTGGGCTCATCTGGGAGGGGAGGGTTGCGTTCAAGAGTGCAAGTCCCCGTCCTCAAGGTGAGACATTCGTCGTTAATGCGCTACGGTTGCTCGCCTATCGGGATCGAGGAGCCTAGCTAACGTGCGAGTTGGGATTCGGCACTTGGACCGAGGGCAATACCTACGACTTCACCTGGCTGGTCGATCGGAGCGATGGCGCGCTAAGCTGCACTCAAGTGCTCAATGAGGATCGAGCTGCCGAATCCGATCAACAGCAGTCCGCCGACGATCTCGGCGCGCTTTCCGGCGATAGACCCCAATTCTCGACCCAACATGACTCCAGCGGTCACCATCAGAAAAGTCGTCGTGCCAATTGCGATCGCTATGGGCACGATGTCGACATCAATGAAAGCGAGCCCCACACCTACGGCCATGGCGTCAATGCTGGTCGCAAATCCGGTCATTGCCAGCACCCAAAAGGCGTGTCGGCTCGGTTTGGGTAGATTTTTAGTCCGGCGTAGATCATGCGGGTGCCAAGCGCGCTCAATAGAACGAAAGCGATCCAGTGATCCCAGGCGCTGACATGCTTCGCGGCGGCTAGCCCCAGTAGCCAGCCGATGATCGGCGTGAGTGCTTCGATCGTCCCGAAAATGGCACCGGTCCGCAGCGCCTCATTCCAGCGCGGCTGCTGTAGAGCAGTCCCCTTGCCGGTGGCGGCAGCGAAAGCATCAGTGGACATCGCCAGGGCAAGCAATCCAATGGCTGCGAGATTCATGGCGTGCTCACGCGACTTCCGGAATTCGATGAACTTCCACAGTCACGTGCGCAAGCTCCTCATGGATGGCCAGCGCCCGCCGAAAATAGTCTCCCTCCACGTCTGCGTGCGTCACCACCCGGAGCGCAACAGCGTACTTCCCGCGGCCGACGCGCCATACATGGAGATCCGCGATCCGCGCGGGTATCTCGCCGGTCTCGATGACCTCACGCACTTCTTGCACCACGGGCGCGTCCATTTCCGCGTCCAGCAACACCCGGCTGGAATCCCGCAGCAGGCCTCTGGCCCACAGCGCGACCAGCACCGCACCGACAATGCCCATGACCGGGTCGAGCCAACTGGCGCCCCACATCTTGCCTCCGAACAGCGCAATGATCGCCAAGACCGAAGTCGCAGCATCGGCGAGTACGTGCAGGTAGGCGGAGCGCAAATTCAGATCTTGATGGTGGTCATGCGCGTGACCGTGACCATGGGGAAGGTCGTGGTGGTTGTGGCTGCCGCGAAGCAACCAGGCACACACGAGGTTTACCGCCAAGCCTACGGCTGCCAATGCAATCGCCTGATCGTATTGAATCGGTATCGGCGTGATCAGACGTGCGACTGACTGAACCGTCATCAGGCCCGCCACGCCCAACAGCAGGATGGCGCTGGTATAGCCAGCGAGAATCTCGATTTTCCAGGTCCCGAACGCAAACCGTCGATCGCTCGCAAAATGCCGCGCACCGGCGTACGCAAACGCTGAAAGTCCCAGCGCCAGGGCATGTGAGCTCATATGCCAGCCATCCGCCAGCAACGCCATTGAGTTGAGGGCCCACCCGCCGACGATTTCGATCACCATCATCGACGCCGTCAAGATCATTGCCCAGCGCGTGTTGCGCTCGGCCATCGGGTTGCCTTCATCGAAGGTGTGATCGTGCTTGTGTAGATCTACAGCTGCTTGCAGGCTCATGATGGGAGTAGACTCTAGATATACCCCCCCATGGTATATGAGAACTACCGATGGCACACGTTCTGCACAACAAGCACAAGCTTCTGTCCCGAGTTCGCCGAATCCAGGGGCAAACCACGGCACTCGAAAAGGCACTGATCAGCGACACCGAATGCAGTGCCGTGCTCACTCAGATCGCCGCGGTCCGCGGCGCCGTGCAGGGTCTGATGATCGAAGTTCTCGACGACCACCTGCGTGAACATCTGGCGGCCGAGGAGGACCTCGCCCTGCGCAACGAGGAGGTTGTCTTGGTGATGAGCCTGCTGCGTTCATACTTCAAGTAGGGGTAGAACAGGCGGTCGTGGCACCAGCCGCCATTTGGTTTCGTCGGTGCCGTGAGCGGACGTGGCTAGGCCGAGGCTGTCGCAAGGCAGGTGTTTGGCGGCAGGTCAGCTAGAAGCGGCCGATCGGGACGCGCAGCCCCTGCATCAACGCGTGGAAATCGCGGTTGTCCCCAGGATTCATGCAGAGACTTCGTGTCGATGGTTATCCGTCAACGCCAGCCAGCCAAACGAGCCTCGCCATGTTGATTGAAATAGCCTTGGCCGCACGTGCGTATTTCACCGCGCGGGAGACACTAGCGTGCTCTATTTTCCGTTTTCTGAGGCCGCCCCAATGAGGCTATCCATGTCGACCCCTTAACCAGGGTTTCCGTTCCACTGGACCTCAGACCCCTTCGCTACACGCTGATGCCGAACACGATCGGACAGGCTGTCACCTGCATTAACCGTCGAATCGCCACCTTCACTCCGGACCGCGCTATTCCTGGTCTCGCGGGTCATCTAGTCGGTGAAGTGAAAAACTGGCAGCCCGGTCAGGCCACGACCGTTCGCGTCGCTACCAGGAAATCGATGCTGCCCACCAGCACTGGCAGCGCCACCTGGTGCTGCACGTCGATGAAGCCGGCGTCATTCAGAAAAAATGCCCCAAAGGTGCCGGCGGCGTGATCACGGGTGTTGGGGTAGCCGTCAAGCAAACGCACGAGATTGAACATCGCTCGCCGCCAGCGCGCCTGGGCGCGCCCAAAGTCGGCAATCACCAGCCTTCCACCTGGGCGAAGCACGCGCCGCAATTCCTGCACCGTGCGGCGTTTGGCCTCAGGCTGCAGGTGGTGGAAGAAGAGTGTGGACACGGCGATGTCGAAATGCGCGTCGGGGAAGGGTAGGGCGTCACTGAATCCGGGTACGTATTGGACGTTTACGCCAAGCTGCTTGGTTTTGACCGCAGCAAGTTTGAGGATTTTGGGATCAGCGTCTACGCCAGTCAGCGCTGCGTCGGGGTACTGCCTTGCGAGGGCGAGCATTAGTGTGCCGGTGCCGCAACCCAAATCCAGCACCCTGTCGTCTGGGTGCGCTGCTACCAAATCTACGACGCGGGCTTTCATCGTTGCGTCTCGGGTGGTCCAGGCCACGACGCGGTCGTACCATGGCGTCAAGGCAGCGAACCGCAGCGCTGGGATGAACTCAGCTTTCATCTCTGGCCTCCGGCGAATCGAGGTCTTCCGTCAGGACCACCCCGAACATCAGCGCCAGCAAAAGGATCGGGTGCAGCAACAGTAAGTGAGCGACACTGCGATCGATCATCAGATACCCATCAAGCAGCAGTGCAAGCGCCGCGATCGCGAACAGCATCCGTAATGCGATACGCTGGTGGTGCGCCCATCGACGAAGGAAAATCAAGAACTTGGCGATCATCCGAATCTCCAGAATCGGGGCGTCGCTACGCCCCTCGGAGCACAGTGTCTCGCGCCGACCAGTTCAAGACTTGAATGAAGAGGCTGACCGTTGGCTAGCGCATCTTCCGCAACGCACCAACCACATCGCTAGGTGCAACGCCAAAGTGTCGCCGCATGGTTCGCGTCAGATGGGCCGAATCGGAGAAACCGGCGTCCTGCGCGGCCTGGGTCAGGCTGGTGCCACCCGCCGCCAGTTCCACCGCTTGCCGCAGGCGCAGCCAACGCAGGTAAGGGCGCAGGGGCATTCCGATCAGATCTCGGACCCGATGACGGAAGCGATCAGGGGAAAGGGCAGCTTCAGCCGCCAAGCTCGCCAAGGATCCATCCCAATCATTGCGCGTCAGCAGCGAGCGGAGTACCCGCTGCACTCGATCATGGTCTGGAAACGCGAGCGCGCATGTCTCCAGGCGGTGACCCAGGGCAGCGATCACTGGAGCTATCTCCAGGCAAGTCGGACTGGGCCAGACGTTGAGCACGGCTGAGCGCTCGTCAGGGGAGAATATGCGTATTCCGTCCGTGCATTCGAGCGAGAGCAGGCGCCCGGCGCTGGATTCGCGATCCACGAACAGCAGACGTGCCGGTCCATCCTGCAGACGATGGACCATGTTCGCGTCCAACAGGATTCCGGGTGCCCGAATCCAATCACGCCCTGCTGCCCAGACGCCGACGTCTCCGCTCTCGGCAATAACCAATTGCAAAGCGTGGTGAGCATGCTCCCGGTTTTGTCCCACAGTCCCGGCGAATGTGGCCCACCCGGTCGCCATCAGTGTGCCGCCATCCCAAGGACTGCCAGCCCTGGTTTTGCCCGCCGATTCAGGGCTGTTCACATTGGCACCTATCGTAGCTTGTCGCTAATGCGCGATTCATGCTTGAGCGGCCGTTCCAAGTTGAGAATTCGTCCACGATTATTCAGGCAACCAGATCAGATCCGGACGATTGCACCTTTGTTCCGTATGAGCTACACCCATCGTGTCCCGTCGATCGTGAGAGCCACAAGTGCAGAGTGAAAGGCCGACCATTCCGATGGGCAGTTGGTCCGTTTTCAGCGAAGGTGATGCGCTGTATGGCGAGATGCTGCGAGACATCGCAAAGGCAAGCCATTCTGTGCGCATTGAAAGCTACATCCTTGTTGCCGATCAGATCGGAACGCGGTTCCTGTCCGAGCTCGCTCAGGCAGCCTCGCGCGGAGTGAGTGTCGCTATGCGGGTCGACCATGCGGGATCGTTTTTCACACTACCGCACGCGCTGATCCGCGGCTTACGTGCATCGGGTGTCGATTTTCGTTGGAGTCGTCGTTGGACGTGGCGCTACCCTTGGCGATTAAACCGGCGCAACCATCGCAAGCTGTTGATTGTCGACGAAAGTTCGGCGTACCTCGGGGGATTCAATATTCATGAATCAAGCTCGTTGCGAGTACACGGCCCGTCGCGATGGCGTGATACTCATCTGCGCTTCGATGGCCCGCTGGTCGCAGCAGCCACAGCAATTTTTGATGCCTGTCGGGAGCAGCGCGGTCAACCAGTCTCGGCGACGGAAGCGATCGAGGGACGCCGACTCATACCGAACAGCACGCGTAGCTGTAGACGCGTCTGGCGCTGTGCGGTCAACGACGCGGTGCGCGCGGCTCGGTCTCGCATTTGGGTGACCACCCCGTACTTCGTCCCCGATCATCGCTTGCAAGCGCAGTTGATTCGGGCCGCTCGACAAGGTGTTGACGTTCGACTGTTGGTGCCTGCGAAGAGCGACGTCGTGCTGGCCCAATGGGCCGCGCGTGCGGCGTACTCGTCCTTGCTGGAAGCCGGAGTTCGGATCTTCGAATATGCACCTCGCGTATTGCACGCAAAGACCATGCTCGTCGACCATACATGGGCCTCTTTGGGCACCGCCAACATTGACTATCGAAGTTTCTTCGTCAACGACGAAATCAACTTGACCGACGCAACTGGAGAGCTAAATGGTGTCATGGAGAGGCTGTTTAACCGGGATTTGGAAGAATCGGTCGAAATTCGGTTTGCGCCATGGCGTCGTCGCCCATGGACTTCCTGGCTCACCGAGAGCATCGGCTGGGTGATGCGTCGGTGGCTGTAGCTCGGCGTGTCGACTCGCGTAGGAGGGCTCGTGCGCCGTGCATAGGGCATCGCGTCGGAACCAGAAATGGGTCAGGCAGGCGATCAGCCACGGAGTTGCCGACAACGGCTCAGTGAACGCTTGCCTCACCTTCGCGACTCGCCGAAAGAGGCGCATCGCTAGCCGCCTCTGGCAACAATCGTGCAACGGTCTGGTTACAGCACCCATTTGTCGAAGGCATTCACCGAAACGCGCCATGCGCTCTCGATGCGCGTCCAGGTCAAGTGTTGGCGCGGTGTTTGTCATTTTGTGCTGCCCTTAGATCGCAACCTCAGCGAATTGGCCACCACCGACACCGATGACAGGCTCATCGCCAGTGCCGCGATCATCGGGCTCAGCAGCCAGCCGAAAACCGGGTAGAGCACACCCGCGGCCAGCGGCACGCCGAGCGCGTTGTAGAGAAAGGCGAAGGCTAGATTCTGTTTCATGTTGGCGACGGCGGATGATGAAATCTGCCGCGCGCGCAGGATGCCGCGCAGATCGCCTTTAACCAGCGTGACCTGCGCGCTCGACATGGCGACATCGGTGCCGGTGCCCATCGCGATGCCGACATCCGCGGCAGCCAGTGCCGGTGCGTCGTTGATGCCATCGCCGGCCATCGCCACGCGGCGGCCCTCGGCTTTGAGTCGCGCCACCAGCTCGGACTTGTCCTTTGGGCGGACCTCACCGTACACCTCATCGATCCCCAGCACCTTCGCCACGGCTTCGGCGGTGGTCTTGCCGTCGCCGGTGGCCATCACGATCCGCAGTCCCGCCGCTCGCAATGCGACAATCGCCTCCGGCGTGCTGTCCTTGATCGGATCGGCCACCGCGATGAGGCCCGCCGCGCGGCCATCGACTGCGAGGAACATCGCGCTGGCGCCTTCGCGGCGCAGGCGTTCGGCGTCTTCGCGCAAGCGACTGACATCGACGCCGATCTCCTCCATCAACGCGGCGTTGCCCAGCGCCTGACGCGCCGCACCGACGAGACCGCGCACGCCGATGCCGGTCGCCGACTCGAACTCGGCCGCGGCCTCCAGTGCCAAACCGCGCCGACGCGCTTCGGCCACGATCGCTTCCGCCAGCGGATGCTCGCTGCCCTGATCGAGGCTCGCCGCGAGGCGCAGCGCTTCATCAGCGTTGAAGCCCTCGGCCGCAACGACCTCGCGAAACGCCGGCTTGCCTTGAGTCAAGGTGCCGGTCTTGTCGACAATCAGGGTGTCGATGGTGCGCAGTCGTTCGATGGCTTCGGCATCGCGAAACAACACGCCCGCCTGCGCCGCACGCCCGGTCGCGACCATGATCGACATCGGCGTGGCGAGGCCCAGGGCACACGGACACGCGATGATCAGCACGGCCACCGCGTTGACGATGGCATAGGTCCATGCCGGCTCCGGACCGAACACGCCCCAGACGAAGAAGGTGCCGAGCGCGATGCCGAGCACCGCCAGCACAAACCAGAAGCTGACCTTGTCGGCCATCCGTTGCATGGGTGCCCGCGAACGTTGCGCCTGGGCGACCAGTTGCACGATCTGCGCGAGCACGCTGTCAGAACCGATCCTGTCGGCACGAATCACCAGGCTGCCCGTGGCGTTAATGGTGGCGCCGATGACCTTGTTGCCCGGAGATTTTTCCACCGGCATCGGTTCGCCCGTCAGCATGGATTCGTCAATGTTCGAGCGGCCCTCGAGGACCTCGCCATCGACCGGTACCTTCTCGCCGGGGCGCACGCGCAAGCGATCGCCCAGATGCACATGGGTCAGTTCAACTTCTTCTTCGCTGCCGTCGTCGCGCAGCCGGCGCGCGGTTTTCGGCGCCAGCCCGAGCAGCGCCTTGATCGCCGCCGACGTGGAGGATCGCGCCTTCAGCTCCAACACCTGGCCGAGCAGCGTCAGCGACACGATGATCGCTGCGGCCTCGAAGTAGACGCCGACCCGGCCGTGCTCGCGGAACGTCTCCGGGAACAACCCTGGCACCAGCGTTGCGACCAGGCTGTAGCCGAAGGCTGCGCCGACGCCAGTGCCGATCAGCGTCCACATGTTCGGGCTGCGATTGGCGATCGACTGCGCCCAGCGCTGAAAAAACGGCCATCCGGCCCACAGCACGACGGGTGCGGAAAGCACGAGTTCCAGCCAGGTGCGCGCGTTTGCCGAGATGCCGCCGAACTGATGCCCGACCATCGCCAGCGCCAGCACGATCACCGATAGCGGCAGGGTCCACCAGAAGCGGCGGCGAAAGTCGATGAGTTCCGGGTTCTCGCCCTCATCGAGACTGGGCATCATCGGTTCCAGCCCCATGCCACAGATCGGGCAGCTGCCTGGCTCGTCGCGCACGATCTGTGGGTGCATCGGGCAGGTATAGCGGGCACCCGGCTGCGCTGGTGGGACAGCAAGTTCGGCGGCAGGATTCAAGTAACGCCCAGGATCGGCAAGGAATTTGGTGCGGCAGTTGTCGGAGCAGAACCGGTGCATTTTCCCGGCGTGCTCGGCCTGATGTGGGGAGTCGGTCGCCACCGACATGCCGCATACCGGATCGACATGTGCGCCGGTGCTGTGTGCATCAGCGGCATGATCGTGAACGCCGCTGATGGCGCCGTGATGTGCGTGACCGTGCGCCGCTTTCGGCGGCTTGCTGCCATGTGGATGGTGATCGTGCTTCATGCGTCTTGCTCCTGGGACAGCGCGTTGAGGATTGGGCAGGCATCGGCGCGTCCGTGCCCGGGGCATGCATCGATCAGCGTGCGCAGTCCGTTGCGGATACGCTCAAGTTCGGCAATGCGTTGCTCGATGTCGCCGAGCTTGCGCTGCGCCGTGCTGCGCACGCGGGACACGTCGCGCTCGGCGCTGAGCGCCAGCAGGGCGCGGATGTCATCAAGCGAAAAGCCCAGTGCCTTGGCACGGCGGATGAAGCGCAGCCGCTTGAGCTCTTCGGCGCCATAGCGTCGATAGCCGGAAGCGAGCCGGCCCGCCGGCGCCAGCAGGCCACTGCGTTCGTAATAGCGCACCGTATCGATGGCGACTTCGGCCTGTTTGGCGAGCCCGCCGATGCTCAGGGTCATGTCCGTTCTCCTCGTGGGATGCCAGCTTGCACCCTGGACCTGGGTCCAGAGTCAAGCTCCGGTCGCGACAACCGATCTGCGTCGCGACCGGTTCGCGTCAGTCAGCGATGGCCTTCTTCCCGGCGAAACGTCGAGGTGCTGCCGTCCTCGGCCACCAGTTCAATCGTGTAGGGCTGCACGCGCCCGCCCGGCATCTCCATTCCGGGGGAACCGAGCGGCATTCCGGGCAGCGCCAGGCCACGTGCCTTGGGTCGTTCGGTCAACAAGCGGCGGACGTCTTCGGCGGGCACGTGTCCCTCGATGAAATAGCCGTCGATCTCGGCGGTGTGGCAGGAGCCCTTGCCGTAGGGGACGCCAAGTTGTGTCTTGACCGGTGTGAGATCGTCGGCGTTACGCACCTCGACGTTGAAGCCGGCGCTCTGCATATGCTCGACCCAAAGACCGCAGCAGCCACAGGTGGGCGTCTTGTGGACGATCATTCGGTGGGTCGTGGCGACTGTCGCTGCCGCTGTCGTCTGCTGCGCGCCAACGGCGACATTCGCGGACTCCGGTTCCCGAGCGCAGGCGCTGGACAACATCAGCGCCCCAATGCCTGCCACGCTCCATGTGATGTTGATTCCCGCAATCCTGCGGCTCATCGCTGCGTCCTCGACGACCAGTGGAGATGCACGATCTTCCAACCCCGCGCGGTTCTGCGGAGAACGGCTGTCTCGGTGGACGAAATCATCAGCATCTTGTCCTCCTTGCTGGCGTGGATCTCGCTCTCGCTGCCGACCCAGGCCAGATCGCCCGATGCGTTGGCGGTCCTGCGCTTCAACGTGATGCGAGCCGATTTGAGGAACTCGGCATCGTGCTTGGCGTGCCCACCAAGGTACTCGTCGCGGGTCCGTTCGGCGCCGCCGCTTTCGAGGATCAGCACCGCCGGATCGAGATCCGCGGCAGCGGCTTCGAGATTGCCCGCGCTCAAGGCGGCAGAGAAGCGCTCCAGCACGCCGACGGCGTCGGCGGCTTCCGGCGAGATGCTGAGCTCAGCGTTGGCGGAATCCCGACCGACCTGTATGGCGGGCATATCGTGTTTTTCATCGCCGTGCGCGAGCGCGACGGGTGTAGCCAAGATTGATGCTAGTGCAAGTATCAGAAGTTGCGTTTTCATGGGATTGTCCTTGGTCTTGATGCTTCAGTGATATGAAGTGCTATTTGCCAGCGTGACCATTAGTGCTGGTGTTCGTGCTCTCCTTCTGGTTTTGGATTGGGTTTGGCGCCTGCCATCGGGTCATCGACCGGTTCGAATGAGGAGCGCGTGCTCTCGTTGTGTCCGTGACCGTCGCTGTGCGCGCCCTGCATGTTGCCGCTTTCGTGCAACATGGTTTCGCCGCCGCCGTGCGAATGGCCGCCGCTGCTGGCGACCAGCTCGCGATAACGCTCGGCGCTCATGCCCGGGAACTGGCCAATGAAGGCGACCATGCCCCAGATGTACTTGTCATCCATGCTCTTTCCCCAGGCCGGCATGCCGCTCATCTTGATGCCGTGCTTGATCACCCAGTAAGCGTCGCGAGGATCCGTATTGGCCAGCGCTGACCAGGCCGGCGGAGTGGGGTAAAGCCCGAGGCTCAGCTCGGTCTCGGCTGCCCCTGGGCTCAGATGGCAATTCACGCACATGGAGTTGTAGTTGCCCGCGCCGCTACGAATCAGCGCGGCGTCATCCAGAGGAGGAATCACGACGGCATCGGAGCGGCTGCGGATGGAGCGATCACGTACCGCCTCCAGCACGCGGTAGGTGCTGTCCCAATGCGGATCGTCGGCAGCGATGTTGTAAATACCTAACCAAACGAAAGCGGCGGCGCTGATCGCCGCAGCCACCAGCAATACGAGCAAAACCTTCAAGGTTTTCATGGCGCTTCCTTTATCAGTGCTTCATGGAGGAGTGATCGACGGGTTTGGCCTGCAGCGTCGGCGGTGGCCCAGGTGGCGGTCCGCGTCGAGTCGGTGTGCCGAAATCGGGATCGTTGCTGACGCAGCGCGCAATCTCGGCCTTTGGACTCGGATACCAACCGGGATCGGCGTAGTCGCCACGCGCCAAGTCATCGCGCACCTTGACCACGGTGAACATGCCGCCCATCTCCAGATTTCCATACGGCCCCACGCCCATCATCATCGCCAGCGTGTTTTCCGGCCCGCGCATATGGCCCATCTGGGTGTGGTCCTGGTGTTCGGCCATGCCGTTTTCACCCATGGCCATGAATCCGGGCAGCAACTTGCGTATCTCGCCTTCAATTCCTGACTGATCAACGCCCAGCGTGTTGGGGATTTCGTGGCCCATGGCATTCATCGTGTGATGCGACATATGGCAGTGAAAGGCCCAATCGCCGGGCACCGCGACAAACTCTAGATCGCGGGTTTGACCAACGCCGACGATTTCGGTGGTTTCCGGTCGCCACAGGGCCCGTGACCAGCGTCCACCATCCGATCCGGTCACCTGAAACTGTACGCCGTGCATGTGGATCGGGTGGTTCCACATCGACAGATTGCCGAGGCGGACACGCACGCGCTCACCGCTGCGCGCCACCAGCGGCTCGATCGCCGGGAACACCTTGCTGTTCATGGTCCACAGATCGAAGTCGGTCATCACCGAGGGATCAGGTCTATAGGTGCCCGGATGCAGTGCCCAGTTGTGCAGCAGAATCACGTAGTCGCGGTCAATGGCCTGTGGCTCGCCAGCCTTGGGATGGATGATGAACATGCCCATCATGCCCACCGCCATCTGCACCATTTCATCGGCATGCGGGTGGTACATATGGGTGCCGTGCTGGCGCAAGGTGAACTCGTAGACAAAAGTCTCGCCGGGCTGGATCTGTGGCTGGGACAAGCCACCGACGCCATCCATGCCGCTCGGCAGCAGTATTCCGTGCCAGTGCACGCTGGTGTGCTCGCCCAGGCGATTGGTGACCAGGATGCGCACGCGATCGCCTTCGACCGCTTCGATGGTCGGGCCCGGCGTGGTGCCGTTGTAGCCCCAGCACCTGGCTCGGCAGCCGGGTGCGAAATCATGCTCGATTTCCTCGGCGACCAGGTGGAATTCCTTGACGCCGTCGACCATCTTGTACGGCAGGGTCCAGCCGTTGAGCGTGCGTACCGGGGTGTACCCATGATGGCGCGATGGTGTCGGCGCCGGTGCCGAAGGCGTGAACGTTTCGGCGGCCTTTGCGTCGGCGGTGGCCTCGGCTTTCGCCGGCATCGTGTGAGCGCTGTGATCCTGGCCGAAGACGCGCCGCGACAGCAGCGTCAGCGGCGCCAGCGCGCCGATGCCGGCCCAGTGAAACCAGTGGCGTCGGGATAGCTTCATGGTGTGTCTCCGTGATCATGGGTCGCGTGCTCATCGCCAGGTGTCTGCGCCTTGTTTGGCACCGGCGCCGGACTGGCGGGCTGCGGGGATTCGGTCGCACCGCCATTTGCGGGCGGCATCGCCATTTTCGAGTGGTCCATCTTGGAGTGATCCATCTTTGAGTGATCCATCATTGGCGCCGATGTCGACGGCAAGACGGCATCGACGCCGATGCTGGGTTCAAGCGCCTGCTCATCGTCCGGCAGGCGGCCGCCCACCGACTGGCGCAGTTCCGCGCGTATCGTCCAATAGTCGCGAACCGCTTCCAGGTATTCCTGGTAAGCGTCATAGGCCTGCTGTTTGGCTACGATCAGCTCGAACACGCCGATCAGCATGAAATTGAATTGCTCCTGGGAGCGGGCGACGATGCCCTCGCGGCGCGGTACCAGCACGCTGCGGTAACGTTCGGCAATATCGCGCGCAAGCCGCAGGCGCTCCAGATTCAGGCTCACAGAGCTGTGCACCGCGTAGCTGAGTGCATCCAGCCTGGCGCGGGCGTCCACCAACTCAGCCTGGGCGCGGGCGATCGCTGCTTGTCCCTGGTTGAAGATTGGCAGTTCCAGCGTCAACGAAGGTCCGCGGATGACATCGCCGTCGATCTCATGCTCAGCGTTGTAGCCGGCCTCGACCGCACCCAGCCAGCGCCAGCGCCGGGTGACCCCGAGCAAATCCTCATGCAAGGCCACCTCCTGCTGTACCGCCGACAAATCCAGCCTTTGCGTCAGCGCCAGACGCAGCAACTGATCGGCTGAAAAATCCGCTTCCGGCGGCGCTGCCAAGTTCGCGGCGAGAGTCCAGTTGGCGCTGGCCGGCAAACCCATCAGCGTGGCCAGTGCGCTGCGTGCGCGCAGCGCCTCGGCGACCGCCCGGACCGCGCCGATGCGAGCCTGAGCCGAAGCCGCATACTCCTGATCCAGTTGCAGACGATTGATGTTGCCCGCATCGAAGAAGCGTTGCGCCAGCGCCGCCGAGTGCTCAGCGGAACTGGCCACCAACTCGCGCATGCTGCTGACCTGGTCGGCGCTGATCGCCGCGAACCAGGCTACTTCGACTTCCTTGGCCAGATTCAATAGTTCCGCAGCGACATCTTTCTGCAATCGCTGCAGTTGTCCGGAAGCGAAGCGCTGGCGCGCCGGCAGCAGCAGCAGATCGGTAAAACTCAGCGACAAGCTACGTCCGATCTGTGCAGCGCCGTTGTCGCGCGAATGCAGATGACTGTAGCCGACGCTTGGGTTTGACAGACGCCGCGCCGCTTCCAACTCGGCGCGACCCAGTCCCAGGCGCGCGTACTCCTGGCGAATGGTCGGGTTGTAGAGAAATGCCAGACGAACCGCCTGATCGGCGGTCACCGGCTGCGTGGGGATGTCAGGCGCCGCAATGGCCGCGCTGGCGAGGCCGGCATCGCCCGGCGGTGCCATGCCGCGCCGGGCGGCAATCAATTCGCCGGTTTCGGCATAGCCACGGTCGGACGGCAGACTGGCGCAGCCAGTCAGCGCCGCCAGCGCCACGGTAACGGTGGCGAGACGTAGAGGGAGGTGCATCTGAAACTCCTAAATCAATCGCTGCCACGTCAGATGACGTGGACCAGCGACCACAGAAACAGGTCAGCAGCCGTCCTCGCGGATGGCTGCGAATCGTCAATGCCTGGAGTTCAGACTGCGGGTGGTCGGAAGGGCGGAGTGCCGCGGCGCACGACCATGGAATCCGCAACTGCGGCCAATGGTGCTGGTGCCAGCGCCTGCGGACTCAGTTGCAAACCGGTGAATAGCAGCAGCGGTGGCAACACGCAGCCACATTGGCAGGCGCCGGGGTCACAACAGCTTTTGCCCGCGGGTTTGCCCGGCGTGGCGACATCGCCCGCGTGTTCAACCGCAGCGTGCTGGTGCGTGTGCTGCGCGCCTTGAGCAAGTAGATGTGCCGGCGACTCGTGATGAGTGCCTGAGTGCGCGCCAGCCATCGCCCACGGCGCAAGACCCCAATTGAAGATCAAGGTCATAGCCAGCAGTACATGGAGAAAGGTGCGCGCCATGGCCAGTGTAGATTGCACCTGAGGGCCGAAAGTTGCAACGGATCTGCTGAGCCGGGTGATTTAATCGCGATGGTGGAAGCGGAGGAACGGCCGATCTCACCGTGATTTGGGAACTTGACCTCAATCAAGGGGTCTACAAGAGCCTCAGTTATCCTAGGCTGCAATGCCCTTCCGCTTTCGCCAACGCCGTCTGCAATGCCGAATTTCGCTGATCGCGATCTTCGCCTTGCTGTGGTCGCATTGGATATACGCCAGCCACGGCGCCTGCACTCCAAGTGATTTCCTCTGGCCGCAGCTCGCCGCATCAGCAAGCCAGGACTCGCATTGCGATCATGACCAGGATGCCGCCAAGGCGTCGGTTTGTGCGTCACACTGTGCGCGTGTTGATATGAACAGCGAATCGGCGCCACTGTTGTCGGTACCTGCCTTGGCCGTCGATTGGCCGTTGGAGTGGACACTCACGCCGCTGGCTGTGTCACTGCCGCTGGTCGCGGTTTCGGCGCCACGCAGGCCTCCCTCTTGGCATCGCCCTACGCTACATCCCGCCAGCTTGCTGTTGATCTGATTCCTGCCAGCCGTTCCGCTTCGCACTTGCGCGAAGTTGACTAGCTCGGGCAGGCCGCCATTCGGCTCGCCTCCTTTGAACTTGATGCCCGGGGCTTCATGCCCTCGGCAGGAATGAGGCAGCGTATATGTACACTTTTCACCTTCCACGTTTGCGCTTTCCGCGCGGGTGCGGAACATGGCTGTGGCCTGCGCGACAAACCGGTGGCAATGACCGCCCTGGCATTGGGTCGATGGCTACGACCCGCTCGCTGATCATCGTCTGTTTTGGGCTGATGCCACTGACCCTTCAGGCCGAAGGCGTCGGCACGCCGCTTGATCTCGACGTCGCCATCGAGCTCGCGGTTCGTAACGATCCCTGGCTCAGCAGTAGCAGTCATCGCGAAAGCGCGCTGTCCGATCAGGCCGTTGCAGCGGCTGAGCTGCCCGATCCTCGGGTCAACATCATGGCCGCCAATTTTCCGCTGGACAGCTTCGATATCCGCCAGGAGCCGATGACGCAACTGGCGATCGGGGTCAGCCAGATGTTCCCCCGCGGCGATAGCCTGAATTTGGCGCGACAGCAGAGGCAGCAGTTGGCCAGTCAGGAGCCGCTGCTTCGCTTCGATCGCCAGGCCAAAGTCACGGCCACGACTGCGCAGCTGTGGCTGGAGGTCTACAGGGCGCAGCAGAGCATTGCCCTGATCGAGGCCGATCGCGGCCTGTTCGTACAACTAGTGGACGTGACCCGTGCCGGCTATGCCAGTGCTCTGGGTCGCGCACGGCAGCCGGATCTGATCCGGGCGCAACTGGAACTGACGCGCCTGGAAGATCGCTTGACGATGCTGCGACAGCAACTGGAGGCGGCCCAGCAGCGATTGTCGGAATGGATTGGTGTGGCAGCAAACCAGGCGGTCACTCAGACGCCGCCAATGCGCACGCCGGCCGTGGATCTGGACACCCTGCTGATCGCAACCAGCAATCAGGAACAGACCTACGAGCGCATCCGCCGCCATCCGGCCTTGTTGGCCTTCGATCTGCGTCTAGCCGCCATGGCCACCGGCGTAGAACTGGCACGCCAGAAATACAAGCCGGAATGGGGTTTGAGCGCCCAGTACGGCTATCGCGCCGATGATCGAATGGGGCGATCGCGTGCCGATCTGTTCTCGGTAGGCTTGACCTTTGACCTGCCAATCTTTACCGACCGTCGTCAGGACAAGGAAGTCAGCGCCGCGCAATCGCTGACCGATGCCAGTCGCGCAGACAAGGATCTGCTGGCGCGGCAATTGATGGCGGAGTTGCGGGCCACGGTGGTGCAACTCCAGCGTCTGGCCGAACGCAATACGCTGTACCAATCGCAATTGCTGCCACAGATGGCCGAGCAGGCCGAAGCCTCGCTTGCAGCCTATGACAATGATGATGGCGATTTTGCCGAGGCGGTGCGCGCACGCATCGCGGAACTGAACGCCAGGATCGATGCCCTGACTATCGCGGTGGAGCAGCTGCGGTTGGTGTTCCGCTTGAATTATCTGCTGACCCACGCCCCGAACGACGCCGGAGAATCGCGATGAGTCCTCAGCTGCAAACCAGGAAGACGTCGCAGTTGCTGCTGACGGGAGTCGCGGCGGGCGTGCTGATCGGCGCCTTCAGCATGTGGATGTGGAGCGGCAGCGCGCCGGAAACCGGCACGCCGGTAGACGCCGCTCGCAAGCCGCTGTACTGGGTGGCGCCGATGGATGCCAACTATCGGCGCGACCAGCCGGGGCTGTCGCCCATGGGCATGGAACTGATTCCGGTCTATGCCGATGAGGGAGCGCAGGATTCGCCCGGCTCTGTGAAGATTTCGCCCGAGGTGGTGAACAATCTGGGCGTGCGCACGGTGGCCGTCGAACGCGGTCGCATCAGTAGCGCCATCGACACTGTGGGCTATGTGCAATACGACGAAGACAGACGCACCGAGATCAGTCCGCGGGTCGAAGGTTGGGTGGAGAAGCTGTACGTCAAGGCGGCTGGCAACGAAATCACCCGTGGCGCGCCCTTGTACGAGATCTACGCGCCCTTGCTGGTGAATGCCCAGGAGGAATTCCTGCTGGCGCTCAAACGCAACAACGCCACCCTGATCGATGCCGCGGCGGATCGCTTGCGCGCGCTGCAGGTACCCGCGGCACAGATCGCGCACTTGCGCAAGGGTGGGCGTGCCAACCGCACCATCACTGTAGCTGCGCCGCAATCTGGCGTAATCGATCGCCTGGAGGTGCGTGAAGGCGTGTACGTCAAACCGGGCATGAGCCTGATGTCTGTGAACATGCTCGAGCACGTCTGGGTGATCGGCGAGGTTTACGAGCGCCAAGTCAATCTGGTGCGCAAGGGTGACGCCGTGCTCATGCAGCTCGATTACCTGCCGGGACGCGAGTGGAAAGGGGAGGTGGCCTACGTCTATCCGAGCTTGAACATGAACACCCGAACAGCGCAGGTGCGCGTGCATTTCGAGAATCCCGACGGCTACCTGAAACCGGGCATGTTGGCGCAGATGCGCATCCACGGAGAGCCAGGACCCGAGGCCTTGCTGATGCCGCGCGAGGCGCTGATCCGTACCGGCAAGCAAACTCGGGCGGTGCTGGTGATGGGCGAGGGCGCCTACAAGTCGGTGGAAGTGAAGCTCGGTCGCATCGGGGACACTCAAGTTGAGGTTCTGAATGGGCTGAAAGCCGGTGACCAGATCGTCAGCTCGGCGCAGTTCCTGATCGATTCCGAATCCAGCAAGACCTCGGACTTCAAACGCATGGGCCAGCCGGACGATGCGGCAGTCAGCGAGGCGCGATCAGCCTGGGTGCAGGCGCGCGTGGTCGCGCTGATGTCTGGTCACCGCAAGGTAACTCTGGCGCATCAAGCCATCGTCGACTGGCATTGGCCGGCAATGACCATGGATTTCAGCGTCGATGACGGCGTCGATTTCGAGCGCCTGAGCACCGGCATGGTGCTACATGTGCAGATCAGCAAGCTCGGCGACAAGGATTACCGCTTGAGCGCGGTGCATTTCCCGGAAGCCAACGCGCCGGCCAATGTCGGCGCTGAAGAGGTCAGCCACAGCGGCGCAATCAATCATCGGGATAGGAGTCACGGCGAGGTCGATAGAGAAGGCGATGACGCTGACGAGGCGCCCACCATGGATCATTCGCAGCACGGCGGCGACTCCGGAGACAGCAAATGATCGAATCCATCATTCGCTGGTCGGTAGGCAATCGCTTTTTCGTGATGCTGGCGATGCTGATCGTGATCGGCCTCGGCATCTACGCGCTGAAGCACACCCCGGTCGATGCGATTCCGGATCTGTCCGACGTGCAGGTGATCATCAAGACCAACTACCCGGGGCAGGCGCCGCAGGTGGTGGAAGATCAAATCACCTATCCACTGACCACCGCGATGCTGGCGGTACCCGGTGCGGTCACCGTGCGCGGCTATTCCTTCTTCGGTGATTCCTATGTCTACGTGATTTTCGACGAGGACACGGATGCCTATTGGGCGCGCTCGCGAGTGCTGGAGTACCTGTCGCAAGTGGCGCCGACGCTGCCTGCCAGTGCGCGGCCGCAGTTGGGCCCGGATGCGACCGGTGTAGGCTGGGTCTACCTCTACGCACTGATGGACCGCAGCGGCAAACACGATCTTGGCCAGTTGCGCAGTCTGCAGGACTGGTTTCTCAAGTACGAATTGCAGACTGTGCCCGGCGTGTCGGAAGTGTCGGCGCTGGGCGGCATGGTCAAGCAGTACCAGGTACAGGTGAACCCGGAAAAACTGCGCGCTTTCGGCATCCCGCTGGCGCACATCCAGACCGCGATACAGCGCGGCAATCAGGAAGTCGGTGCCTCGGTGATCGAGATGGCCGAGGCCGAATACATGGTGCGCGCCAGCGGCTACATCCAGAGCGTGCAGGATCTGGAGGCCATCCCGCTCGGAGTCGATGCCAATGGCACGCCGCTGATGCTCAAGGATGTGGCAGAAATCGGCCTTGGCCCGCAGATGCGGCGCGGCATTGCCGAGCTGAACGGCGAGGGCGAAACCGTAGGCGGCATCGTCGTCATGCGTTTCGGCGAAAACGCGCAAACCACCATCGATGGCGTCAAGGCCAAGCTGGAGCTACTCAAGGCCGGCCTGCCCGAGGGCGTTGAAGTGGTCACGGTGTACGACCGCTCCGGCCTGATCGGCCGCGCCGTCGAAAACCTCTGGCACAAATTGCTGGAGGAATTTGTCGTCGTGGCGCTGGTGTGCCTGGTGTTCCTGGTGCATCTGCGCTCGTCCTTGGTCGCCATCATCAGCCTGCCGGTCGGCATCTTGATGGCCTTTGTGGTCATGCACGCGCAGGGCTTGAACGCCAACATCATGTCGCTGGGCGGCATCGCCATTGCCATTGGCGCCATGATCGACGGCGCCATCGTGATGATCGAGAACATGCACAAACACATGGATCGCACGCCGCTGACCGCGGAAAACCGCTGGGCTGTGGTCACCGAGTCCGCGACCGAGGTCGGCCCGGCGCTGTTTTTCAGCCTGTTGATCATCACCGTCAGTTTCTTGCCGGTGTTCACGTTGGAAGCGCAGGAAGGCCGCATGTTCTCGCCGTTGGCCTATACCAAGACCTACGCGATGGCCGCCAGCGCGTTGCTGGCGATCACGCTGGTACCGGTGCTGATGGGCTACTTCATTCGCGGCAAGGTCTTGCCCGAGCACCGCAATCCGGTCAACCGCTTCCTGGTCTGGATCTACTTGCCAGCGCTGAAGGCAGTGCTGCGCTCCCCGAAAACTACGTTGGGCATCGCGGTGTTGCTGACCGCGATCGGCTTGTGGCCCATCGGCAAGATCGGCAGTGAATTCATCCCGCCGCTGGATGAAGGCGATCTGATGTACATGCCGACCACCTATCCGGGCTTGTCGATCGGCAAGGCGCGCGAATTGCTGCAGCAAACCGACAAGTTGATCGCCACGGTGCCGGAAGTGCTGACCGTATTTGGCAAGATCGGGCGTGCCGACACCGCCACCGACCCGGCGCCGCTGACCATGGTTGAGACCTTCATCCAGCTCAAGCCGCGCGAGCAGTGGCGCGCCGGAATGACTACGGAATCGCTGAAGAAAGAACTGGACGGCTTGGTGAAGCTGCCCGGTGTGACCAATGCCTGGGTGATGCCGATCAAGACCCGCATCGACATGCTGGCTACCGGCATCAAGACGCCGGTGGGCATCAAGGTCGCCGGCCCTGATCTGAAACAGATTCAGATCATCGGGCAGCGCCTCGAACAGATCCTCAAGCCGATACCGGGCACCGCTTCGGTGTACTCGGAACGGGTCGCCGGCGGCCGTTATGTCAAGGTCGACATCCGGCGCCAGCAGGCGGCGCGTTATGGCCTTAATGTCGCCGACATCCAGCAAGTAGTGTCAACCGCAATCGGCGGCATGAACGTCGCCCAGACCGTTGAGGGCCGCGAGCGCTATCCCATCAATCTACGCTACCCGCAGGACTACCGCGATTCCCCGGAGCGGCTCGGCCAACTGCCGATCGTCACCCCCAGCGGACAGCGCATCGCGCTGCTGGACGTCGCCAACGTCTACGTCGACGACGGCCCGCCCGCGATCAAGAGCGAAAACGCCAGGCTCAATGGCTGGACCTTCGTTGATATCGATGGCGTCGATGTTGGCAGCTACGTCGAGAACGCGATGGCAGTGGTGGCCAAAGAGCTGGAGTTACCGGCCGGCTATTCGATCAACTGGTCCGGGCAATACGAATACATGCTGCGGGCCAAGGCGAAACTGAGTTACGTGGTGCCGCTGACGCTGGCGATCATCATCGTGCTGCTGTACATGAATTTCCGCCGATTCGGCGAAGTGGCGCTGATCGTCGGCAGCTTGCCACTGTCGATCATCGGCGGCGTCTGGCTGATGCATCTGCTGGACTACAATTTTTCCGTCGCCGTCGGCGTCGGGTTCATCGCCCTGGCGGGAGTAGCCACCGAGCTGTCGGTGATCATGTTGGTGTTCCTCGACATCTCCTGGAAGGCGCGCCGCACTGCAGTTGCGGCCCTGGGCCGAAAACTCAGGGAGTCGGATCTCATCGAAGCCGTGATCGAAGGCGGCGCCCTTCGCGTGCGGCCCAAGGCCATGACCGCGGCGGCTATCATCGTCGGCCTGCTACCGATCATGTACGGCAGCGGCACCGGCTCGGAAGTCATGCGCCGCATCGCCGCGCCGATGATCGGAGGCATGATGAGCGCGGTGTTGCTGACGCTATTGATCTTGCCGGCAGTGTATTTTCTGTGGAAAAGACGTTCGCTGGTTGCTGATTGATGGGCGTTTCGCACTCCTGGACGCATTGGATATCGGCGCTGGCGCGCTGGCGATACGATCCAGGAGCGCGTCTTAGGGTCGATGTGTCCGGAGACGGCGCCGAGGACCTTGTGTTTCTGCATGGGCTCGGGGGAACTCATCGCTACTGGACCAACGGTCGCGATCCGCTCACCTTCGTAAATTGCCGCACCGTGCTGGTCGATCTGCTGGGATTTGGCGATTCGCCACGCCCGTGGTGTCGTTACAGCGTCGATCGGCACGTGCGCGCACTCCGCCTGAGTCTGCCCCAGTCTGGAGCCATGACGCTGGTGGCGCATTCCATGGGTGCTGTGTTGGCGTTGGAGTACGCAAGCCGCTATCCGCAATCGGTACGGCGTCTGATCTTGATCAGCCTTCCGTGTTTCCGCGACATCAGCGCCGCAGCGACCTGGTTCCGGCGTCGGCCTGGGGGTTGGATTTACACCAACCTTGGCGCCACGGTGCTGGCTTGCATGATTACCCGCCGACTGGCTGGCCGATGGTTACCGCGCTTGCTCCCCAGTATTCCTCGTGCCGTTGCTGAGGACTTGGTCAAGCACAATGTCTGCTCGTCGACGTCCTCTTTGTGGGAGGTCATCTACCGCTACCAGCTAGGTCCTGTAGTGGCGGCTTTGCCCGCGGGATTGCCGGTGCACTGCATACACGGTCGAGCCGATGACACCGCACCGCTCGAAGCGGTGGTGACGCTGTCCCACATCCATGAGCGCTGGACGCTCGCGATTCTGGACGATGCTGACCACCATCCCTGGCTCAGAAACGAGCCGGCTTGCCGCATATTGATCGCTGACATCCTGGCGGACCAGCAACCGTTGGTGTCGGGATGACCAGACGGCAGTGTGTTGATCCAAGTGGGCCACGTCAGACAGCCGAAAATTGAGCACGCCAAGCCAAAGATGTGCGACAACACAGCAGCATCGCCGTCTAGGTGGATCACTGGCTGTGCTGCGTCGGGCATGGCCGCATCAAGCGGCGTGTTTTTAAGACCGGATACAGCTATCGGTGTCTGCAAGTGTATTTTGATACCGATGCCACTGCAGAATGGCTGGCCAACGGCCAACAGGACGCAAAAGTGGTTCGAGGCCTAGCGCAAAGGTGCCGGCGCAATCTTCTCTACCTGGACCCGTAGTTCGTTAGTGGCAACCACGCCGGTCAAACTGACGCGCTCCCCGCTGCTGACTCCGGCCGTACCGGTGGGCAACATCAGCGGATAGCTGGTTTTGCCCACCAAGAGTTGTGGGTCAGGGGTTAGTTGCAGCATGCCTTCCAGGTCAATACGCGCCTCTTTTGGGGTAAACCCGTTGTTGCGGATGACTTCGCGAATCTGCGCGACTGACAACAACGAACCTGCTGACGCCGTCAGCTCCGCATAGCCATCGTTGAGGCTCACCTTGACCGACGTGACGCCCGGCAGCTTTCCCAATCCTTTTTCGATGCCGTAGGCGCATGGGGCGCAGTCCATACCGAAAATGGTTTGGCGGGCGTGGATCAGTCCTTGGGCAAGAACGGCAGGCGGCGCCGCCAGGAGCGCGACGATAAATAACGATTTAAGTTGTGAACTCATGGCAGATCTCCAATCAGAACCAATAGGTAAACACGAGCTTCGCTCGGTACTTGGTATTCGGTTGCACTCCGTTGAGCTGCTCTTCGAGGGGCAGCAATACTCCGGCGGACACTCCCCACTGGCCGAACAACCCTAGAATAGAAGGCCCCGCAAGCAGGCGTTTGCCGCCGGAGTTTGTCAGCGTGGCACCGTTCAGTCGGTCGCGTCCGGCATGCTCTGCCACGGCTTCAACGAACAGGCGCCAGTCAGGCTTGGGGTAATCGCCGCGAAACGCCGGTGGGCGCCAGCCGAAAACCGCCGTGGCGTAGGTGAGGCCACCTTGCTCAACGTGGTCCTGGCCCACATCGCGCTGAACACCGCCGCCCAGCCACCAGTAGGTCGTACGCGACGCGAATCCGGTCACGACCGCCGCATGCAGCGTCGGTCCGACTTCCATTCCCGTGCGACCGAGTTCCGCTCCGTCGGCGACGCTTAAGAGCAGGCTGCTTTCACGCCGCCGACCAATGGCCGGCGCCACCCGATGAAAACGCCACAGCATCGAGACCTCGGTCGCATCCATGGCGCCCATCATCGCCCCAGCGCGCGTGTTGGCCACGTTCGGTAGCGGATCACGACGGCCAATCGGCGCTGTCAGTGTGAGCTGTAGATCCTCAGTGATGCCATAGCCCAGCATCTCGCGAGCACGCCAAGCCTTGCCTGCATCGTTGGCCGCACGCATCAGGCCGGTGTCGCTGCTCCACTGGCCTTGGCCCAAGGTCGGCGTCGCCAGCCCGAAAAGTGGGCCGTGGCCCTCGGCGTTGACTGGGCGCGGCGCGATGAGCAGTGCTGCGAGCACAATGATGGAGACCGATTTCATCGGCCTAAGCTCCGAGTAGCGCGCGTTGCAGCGGCAACCAGAGGTAGGCCACAAAAAATCGCCAGCCCCCAAGTTAGGGCCGAGCCCCACCAGACCCGCTGTGACCAACGGTCTGCCCGGGCACAGGCTTTCGCCAGCGCCGGTTCGCGAGGGCACTGACGACCAGGTCGGTAGAGCGACCAACCGGCCACCGCCAGCACCGCCGCGGAACCGGCAAAAGTCCAGGCCTTGTAGTGGCTCAGGGTCACCAGCCACGGTGCACCCGAGGTCATGGCTGCGACCACACTCCCAAACCCGAGCGCAACCAGCAGCAAGGGCAAGGCGCAGCACATCAGGGTGCCCAGCGAGAACATCAGGGCCAAGGTGCTCAGCCCCTGCTTTTGCCGCGATGACGGTATCAACATGGGAGAAACCTTCAGGAAAGAAAGTGGGACGATCTGCTGTGGGCGTTCCGCGGGCAGGCGGCGCAGGCGGCTTGACCGGCGCGGGGCCAACTATTCCAGACGGCTGCGATCAGAAGCGTCGTGGCACCCAGGGTCGTTGCAACCACATTGCCCGCCACGAACTGCCCCAGCCACAACACCAGTGCGCCCAGCGCGCCGAGCGCCAATGGCCCATACCCCCATCGCGATCGCGCACGCCATGCCAGTGACCCGAGAGCCAACAGCAATGCCACTGCCGCCAACGGCGCCAACGTGTTGCGCTCCAGCAGAAAACCCAATCCCAGCGCTCCAAATGCACCGGCGTACCCGGCAAAGCACACCGGGCATAGGCCGACCGGAATCGTCGCAACACTGAGGCTGGGCACGACCGCCAACACGCGCCGATAGCCGGTGCCGTGCGCTTTGACTGCCGGCGGCCGCGTCGCGCTCGCGGTTCTGGCAAGGGCCCGCACCAGCAAGGCTACCGGCGGCACACCGCCCTGCGTGGTGCCTTCGAAGTAAATCCGACAACCGCGGCCCGAGGCCACCGCTGCATCAGGATCGATATCCCGGCCGTTCACCAAGATGGTCGGCGATGGCTGCTCGCGAAATTCATTGGGCGCAGCGGGGTCAGTGGTATCCCATTCCAGCCAGCTTGGCGTCAGGTCGAGCTCGGTGAACGCTGCAGCCAGATTCACGCGAGCCCGCGCCACGTTCGGGCAGCTCGGGTCGTAAATGAAGTCGACACTGGCCATGTCTTACTCGCTTGGGTCCAAGTGGTACAGGATCGGACACTCGGACACGGGCCCACTGCTTTGGCACGCTTCGACCAGCGCTCGCAACGCCCGGCGCATTCGTTGCAGATCGCGGATACGCTCCTCGATATCGGCTATCTTGGCCTGCGCATGGCCTCGCACGTCGGCACAGGTCACTTGTTGGCTGACTCGCAGTTCAAGCAGTTCGCGGGTTTCTTTCAGCGAAAACCCCAGGCGCTTGGCACGCTGGATGAACCGTAGCCGCGCCACAGTCTCCGGCGGATAGTTGCGGAAGCCGAATCCTCGGCGCGGGGACTGTGGGATCAGGCCTTCGCGGATATAAAAACGGACGGTCTCGACACCAACCCCGGCTTGCTGAGCGACTTTGCCTATGGTGAGTGCTGACATTGCGGTTGAGGGAGTAGGGGACGAGCCTCATCATGCACCCCGTACCCTACTACGGGGTCAAGCGCTTATCTCGGCTTTGCCGAGAGCCTGACCTCACGCGCCCATTTCACTGACCGTGGGGACCTAGCGTGCGCTATTTCCCGTATTCTGAGCCCCCCTGAGTGCCGCACCTACGCGCCAGATACTCGAACGCGAATGCCAGATACCAGGGTGTCACGGCAGCTATTGCGCAATCCCGGCCTCGCTCGAACGTGTCACCACGACCGGCGCAAAGCCGCCGCCCGGGGTGCGGAAATTTGTGGTTTGACCCTGGTACATGCGGGCGACCAGCATCAGCAACTCGCCGCAATAGGTGTAGCAGCGCAGATCGTACTTGAACGACTCTGCGCCTGCGCTCGCACGGGTGCCGGGTTGGACTATTTCCTGGGCCACGTAGTCGCCATCGCTCAGCGCTCCCCAAACCTTGTGCGTGATCTTGTCTCCGCGATAGCTGGCCTTGCTGCCGTATCCGCGGGCGGGCTTGAAGAACCAGCGTCGGCGCTCTGCCCATAGCGCGGCCCGATTGGCGTCGCTGAGCCACACCGTCGGCGGCACGACGTCGATGAGGGTGGCTGCGGCATTCTCGTCCAAGCCGCACGCCGCGAGAAAGGCGGGATCGGTCATGCGCATCAGGTTGCGCTTGTCCGCGTACAGCGCGTGCGCGCGTGGATGTGGCGACAAAGCAACGGCGCGTTCGAGATAGGCATCGCGCAGAGTCTGGTGCTCGGAATTGGCCAGACCAAAGTCGGTGATCCGGTTGTAGATCAGATCGATCGGACGTTCGCCGAGATACAGCTTGTTGCCGCGCCTGAGTAGTGCCGCAGGATCGGCGATGTCGCAGGCGATGCCGTGACGGCGCAACAAGGCTTGGTAGAGCAGAAATTCCGGATAGAGATACTGGTGCGCGGGCGCATCGTCGAGGATGGCGACCGTGGTCAGGGGCTGCCCCGACGATTGTAGGCGCCATTCGTCGCGCAGCGCGGCGATGGCATGATCTTCGACCTTGTGAGGATCGGTGCTGAGCTGGAATTCCTGCGGTAGACAGGTCTTGAGTGCTTGAGCCTGCAACAGGCACAGCAGCAGGCCGCCGGGGTTGGTGTTGATCTCGATCAGTTTGGGCCCAGCTGCCCCGAGGTGAAAGTCAAAGCCCAGCACGCCGCCGGGCGAGCCCGGGTCAAACTGAACGGCCTCGCTAGCGCCCTTAAGAACGACGTTGCGGTAGTGCTCGGATTTCACCAGCGTTTCGACCGCAAGCACCGCCGCAGCCATTTGCGCGCGCATCGGCACCGCCACATACACCGGAAGCGCGGCGAACAGGTGTGGGTGCGACTGTGCCAGAGAGATATCCAACCCGGACGCCAGCAATCGCGCTTCTAGTTCGGCGTGAAATCCACTCAAGGACAGCGCCGGGCAATAGCAGTGCTGATTGAGATCCTCCGAGTCCATGCGAGCACAATATGAATCGCATGCCGTGGCCGGCTCGAGATCCGAATTCATTGATTCGCTGCTCCCAAGACGTCGATGCAGTTCGCCATCACTGCACTATTATTTCAGCTAGCGCTTGTTGCAAGCGCTGGCGCAGCCAGTGCAGTGAGATCGCTTGTACCACCAGCCATTGTGCCAAGGGACTGAGACCGATGCCGAAGATCGGATCCACCGGCATCAAGTCGCGATACGCCCAGCGGCCCAGCCATTGCGTACTGATCAACTCAATGGCGACCGTGGTCAGCAAACCGAAGGCGATGATCAAGACAGTGGCCCATCGGCGCCTCTGCAGGCACGGCACCAAGGCTGCGAACCGCAGTCCGGCAAGAGCACAGACGAACGCAATCAGCGCGTCGCCGAGCGTGCAATGCAGCGCTGCTACGACGCCGGCTTCGGCGCCGCGTTTGACCCAAAGCGTGTAAAGCGGCGCATGCGCGACTTCCCATAGGGCGAAAATCGGCAAGGTGACCAGCGCGTACAACAGCGCAAACCGCAACGAGATGAAGATACGCTGGGAGTGGGTCACGGTTTGCGCTCAACTACCGAAGCATGGGGGCGGGCAGCCTATCTCAAACCGCCACTACCTTGGGATTGTTCATCGGCATCGCGGCGCTTCCGCGACATCGGCTAAGCGGCGATACTGATAGCTGGCGCCAGTGCGACCAGCAACGTGGTCACGGCGAGTGCCGGTAACAGCATGTGCAGACGGCGGGAAACCCAGGTTTGCTTGGTCATGGCAATCTTCTACTGGCTCACCGAAAGCGCGGTGGAACGCGAAGCAGGTTTCAAATTCAGGCCGTTGCGGCCCGTTCCATTGGCTTTGCGTGCATCCGGGTTGATAAACTCTCTGGAGCCGGTCCAGAAACCGCCGTCGCGTTGCAGACCGTAGTAACGGGAGCATTACGACCTTGAACAGTCAACGAGTCTGCGGCGCAAGCGGCTGGCGCAGCGCATCGAGGATCGTGCACACACCGCGCTGGCCGCCGCCGCAGGAGTTGATGGTGCGCTCCAGTTCGACGGCCATGCGTTTCAGGTCGTTGATCCGCAAACGAATATCTTCTAAATGCTGCCGCGCGATCTGATCCACCTCGCCGCATGACATCACGGGGTCCTTGGCCAGTCGCAGCAGGCTGCGGATCTCGTCGAGGCTAAAACCCAACTCGCGCCCGCGGGCGACGAATCGCAGACGTTCGACGTCGGCGTCGCCGTATTGGCGGTAGCGGCCGGGCGTGCGGGCTGGCGGAGGCAACAGGCCTACGCGCTCGTAATAGCGGATAGTTTCCAGATGGCAACCGCTGGCCGCCGCTGCGTCACTGATTTTCATTCGCATCTCTTGACTCTGTAGTCGCTACGGACTTTACGATACTCTCCGGTATGACTCCAAGTCCGATTCGGTCAAGGTCCGTGCGTGTTATTGAACTCTCCCTTTCGCAAACTCACTGCCGTGCTCCTCTTGACATGGCTTGCCATGGGCTCAGCGTGGGCAGGCGACGCTCAATCCGAGGCCCGACAAGCTTGGCAACTGCTGGACTACATCGCTGTGGATTACGCTGGTTCGGTGCTGAACGGAAAGGTCATTGAGCCGGGCGAGTACGTCGAAATGCAAGAATTCGCCGCTACGGTCCGTGCCAGAGTGGCCGCGTTGCCGGCGCAGCCGGAGCAGCAGGCTTTGGTTGCATCTGCTGATCGATTGAACCACCAGATCGCCGAGCGCGATCTCTCCGACGAAGTGGCGAGGACTGCGCGCGCACTGGCCGATGAGTTGCTCAAGGCCTACGGTATTCTCGTCACCCCCAAAAAGCCGCCGGACGTTGCCGCTTCGGCGCACTTGTATGCCGAGCAGTGTGCTGCCTGCCACGGCCCCCAGGGTCATGGGAATGGCCCGGCTGCGACGGGGCTGACGCCCAGGCCGGCCGCCTTCGCCGATGCGCAGCGTGCCGCGCAGCGCAGCCCATTGGCACTGTATGAGGTGATCTCACAAGGCGTGCCTGGGACAGCGATGGCGAGTTTCACCCGTTTGTCCGATGCGGACCGCTGGGCCCTTGCATTCTATGTTGGTGGCCTCGCCTACGGACCCGACGTGCGAGCCCAAGGCGAAGCGTTGTGGGGCAAGAATCAAGAGTTCCGCAGTGTTCTCCCGACGCTGGAAGCGTTGTCGCGTTCGAGCGAAGCGGATCTCGCTCGCTCGATTGATGCAGCAAAGGCCAAGGCAATCACGGCCTACTTGCGGGCGCGACCCGATGCTCTAGCGCCGGAGGAGAACGTTGCAACCGGCTCGCTCGACATTGCGCGCCAGCGCTTGAACGACAGTCTGCGTGCTTTCCGCGCTGGAGATGTCGTCCAAGCCAAAGCATTGGCGCTGGCATCCTACTTGGATGGCGTCGAGCCCGTCGAACCGGCGCTCGCTGCGCGCGATCGCGAATTGATGCGACAGATCGAAGCAGCGATGGCACAGCTACGTTTCAACATCGACAAGCAGGTTTCGCCAGCGAACGTCGAAGAACAAGCCACTGCGATCATCCGCTTGCTCGATCTGGCGGAAGACTTGCTACTGAATACCTCGAGCAGCGCCACCACCGCCTTCCTCGGCAGCTTCACCATCCTGCTCCGCGAAGGCCTGGAAGCGCTGTTGATAGTGATCGGCATGATCGCATTCCTGCGCAAGGCTGAGCGCCGAGAGGTGCTGCGCTATGTCCATGCTGGTTGGGTGGGTGCGTTGCTGGCCGGCACGGTGACCTGGGCGGTGGCCACGTACCTCGTTAGTTTCAGTGGCGCGAATCGTGAGGCCACCGAGGGTCTGTCGGCCTTGTTTGCCGCGGCTGTGCTGCTGAGTGTAGGCATCTGGATGCACCAGAAAAGCCTCGCCGGACGTTGGCAGCAATACCTGCAAGGGAAGATGTCGGCGGCATTGGCCCGCCGCTCTGCGTTGTTCTTGTTTCTGCTCGCATTTGTCGCCGTGTATCGCGAGGTGTTCGAGACGATTTTGTTTTTCATCGCCATGTGGAGCGAGCAAAACAGCGCTGCGATCGTTAGTGGCATGGTTGCCGGCAGTGCGGCGCTCGCATTCGTCGCGTTTTGGATGCTTCGGGTCAGCAAACGACTGCCGATCAGCCGGTTCTTTTCGATCAGTTCGATCCTAATTGCGGTGCTCGCCGTGGTCCTGGTGGGGAAAGGCATCGCCGCGTTGCAGGAAGCTGGATGGGTAGCACAGGCGCTGGTTGCCGCTCCGCGTATCGAATGGCTCGGTATTTATCCGTCGTGGCAATCGCTGCTTGTGCAGTTGGCGGTTGCCGTGACTGCCGTGATTGGTTTTCTTTTCAATGCTCGTACGTCACGCGTCTCGGCGAGGGCCTCCAAATCATGAGGTTGATCCCATGAGCGATTGCGGTTGCAACGACACGGCAGCCACGCTCAGCGCCAATACCGACCACTCCCGTTGCCACGTGCTGTGGGTCGTACTGCTGATAAATCTTGCGCTGTTCGTCGGCGAATTCAGTGCAGGCTGGTGGGCCGATTCAAGCGCCCTGCAAGCTGATTCGCTAGATAGCCTGGGGGACGCGTTGGTCTACATCGTGAGCCTATGGGTAATAGGCGGGACGCTTCGGCAACGAACCAAGGTGGTCGTCCTAAAAGGCGGCATCCAGGCGCTATTTGGCCTGGCCGTGCTGGTGGAGGTCATTCGTCGTGCTTGGTTCGGCGCAGAGCCGGTCGCGTCGGTGATGGCTATTGCCGCGTCGATCGCGCTGGTCGGCAATCTCCTCTGTTTCGGTTTGCTGACGCGCTTTCGCAGCGACGACATGAACATGCGTTCGGTGTGGTTGTGTTCACGCAACGATTTGGTCAACAACGTCAGCGTGATCGTGGCGGCGGGACTGGTGTCCTGGCTCGACAGTCCCTGGCCGGACTTGCTTATTGGCACGCTGGTGGCGTTCTTGTTCCTGCAGACTGCGGTAACCCTGCTACGTGATGCGAAAGAGGATGGTCGACTGGGCACGAAGACAGCGCCGCTGAGGACAACAGACGCGCACTGCGTGTCGCGACTGGAACCAGGTCGGCATGCTGAATTGGTGATCACGATTGATGATGACAAGTGATCGTTGGGGCGTAGAGGCGGTCCCGCAAGGGAGACTACGTACATGAACCGCCCACAATCCGATGCCTGGGTTTGTCGTTTCCGTTGCTGTGGCCTGATGCCGATGTTTCGCGCCGATCCTGCGTGTGGTGCATGCGCGAGCAATTCATCAAGCCAAGCAGCGACCGACATCCGGAACTTGCCATGAAGCCCTCGAATCTACGACCCAATGCACTGGTCTGGCTGATCGCGTCAAGCTGCGTGATCGCTTTGGACCAATTGACCAAGTACTGGGTGCAAACCTCGCTAACCGAATACACTGCCGTCCCGGTCATTGAAGGCTGGTGGAACTGGTGCCGCAGCTATAACACCGGCGCGGCATTCAGCTTCCTCAGCCAGGCCGGCGGCTGGCAGCAATATCTGTTTGTAGTCCTGGCATTGGGCATCACCGGTCTGCTCGGCCGCTGGCTCAGCCAGACACCGCGTCAGGACTGGAAGACAGCGCTGCCTTACGCGCTGGTGATTGGTGGTGCACTCAGCAACGTGGTAGATCGTCTGGTGCGAGGCCACGTGGTGGACTTCATCCAGTTGCATTGGCGCGATCTCTATTGGCCGGCGTTCAATCTCAGCGACTCGTCGATCGTCGTCGGCGCTGTCACCATCGCCTCGCACGGGATGCTCAGTTCAAGGCGTGTTTGCGCAAAAAACGAAAGCAGGTTCTAGCCTTTTCGCCAGATGCAAACAGATGGAATCCACCGCAATGAACGGGCACAGCGGCGTCCCTGCGACGCATGGCTTCACGGCCTTCTGGGTCGAGATTGGCGCCAGGGCTGCGTACGAAGGTGATCGCGCATAGACAATCAGCAAGACGAAAGCATGTGTTCATGGGAACCAACCGGCATTCAGCCAGGCACTGCGAGGCGCCTGAGCGCCAATCCGCCAAGCAAGAAGATCCCTAGCAATAGCAGCCACAACCCTCCGGCGGAGCTTGTCGGTATTTTTGCGGGCTCAGTGCCCTCGCTAGATTGCGAACACTGTGGTGGTGTCAGCGCGAGGCTCTCAATTCCTGGCGTGGTTGTGCTGACGAGCGTTTCTCGGCCGGTGAATTTATCGACTCGAAAAATGCGGCTGGGCGAGCCGCCACCAGTCTCAACAATGGCCCATAGCTGGCCTTGGCTGTCGAAACCAAGACCCCCATCGTTAAAGTGGAGATCCGCCGCGAAGTCGCCGATGGGTGTTGCGCGCCCGGTCTCCGGATCGATTGAATATAGGCCCTCGTCGCCCTCGGAGCCCAATCCATAGAGCGCCGGACCATAGACCGCGAGGTCCGTGATCTTGTATCCAAGCATGCCGGCGCCGCCCACCGGGGTCGCCTTGCCCGTGTCGAGCGCAATGCGGTAAAGGGTCTTGCTGACCTCGCCGGACATCAATGCAGAACCGTCGCAGGTAAAAGTCAGTCCAAGATCCAAGCCAGCCGTAATTCCTGTTGGAAGACCGAGGTTTCCGAATCGCCCCCCTACAATTGATGCAGCCCGCGACTCGCGATCTATGCGGAAAAACGTCTTGGTGGCGTCGTCGACCGCCCACAATTGATTGGCTGTGTCGAGAGCCAGACCCTCGGTGTCCTGGAACGGCGTCGGTTGGCTGCCAAGCACGATAGAGCCAATGTCTTCGAACTGACCGGTAGCCAGGTCAACGCGAAGCAAATGATCATGGATGGACGCCGAGTAACTGTCGGAGTTGATCGCATAAGCGATTGGCTCAGCGAGTGCGGACTCGGCCGCAATACCTACGCCAAACGCGATACAAACTGCGCCGAAGCGCGTTGCCGGGAGACACAAGAACATAGAGGAGCCTTCAAAGTCGGATTGCCCGATACCGCAATGCGGGTCGATGACGCACGCAAGGAACTATGCGATTGGCGGACGCAACCGACTTGGCGGAAGTCGTGCAGATTCAAGCACGCGCAGGTGGTTGACGTGCGTGCCGGACTCAGGGATTGCCAACATCAAGTTGGATTGCGGAAACGAAAATGCAACCTGACAACAGTGCTTGCATCCGTCCAGTGGCGTCGACGAGAACTTGGTTTGATCCGAATCATTGTCCAACACAGAAACCCCGCCCGCCGATGAACCGTCATCGACCATGGCGACCAACGGCGTGCTTCCTTGCGCCGTGGAATCGACCCGCGCACAAAGACAAGGCACGGCACTCTTGGCGATGAACACAACCAGCATGAACGCTATCAGCCGCGTCGATCGACGCAGGCGCGAGAGCAGGGTATGACTGCGAGCGTTCAATTCAAGAATCAATGCGTACAGGACGCTGACAGTATAGCATGGCAGCCAACTATCTGATCTATACCGAAAAGCGGACTCGAATGTGGGCCGTGCAGGTACAAAACGCGAACCACCACATTAGGCTCCGCGATCCCGATAGGCGAGCAAGCGTAGCGCATTGGCGACGACGAGCAAGGTCGATCCTTCGTGGAACAGCACCGCGACGCCCATGCGCATGCCAAATATGGTCGCTGGAATCAGCAACGCGACCATTCCCAGACTGGCCCACAGGTTCTGCCGAATGATGCGGCGCGACTGGCGACTCAGGCCCACAACGAATGGCAAGCGTTCCAGATTGTCGCCCATGAGTGCGACGTCGGCCGTTTCGAGGGCCACATCCGAACCCGCGGCACCCATGGCGATGCCAACCGTTGCGCTGGCCAGTGCCGGCGCGTCGTTGACGCCATCGCCGACCATCGCAACCGCGCCGAGCAAGCGCAGTTTCTTGATCGCCAGAACCTTGTCCTCCGGCATCAATTCACCGAAGGCGCGGTCGATTCCGACACTGCGGGCCACCGCATCCGCAACACGCTGGTTGTCACCGGAGAGCATCACCATTTGCGTCATGCCCAGATCACGCAAGCGCGCGATCACCGCGTGAGCCCCCTCCCGCGGTGTGTCCATCAGGCCGACGGCGCCAAGGTAGCGCTCGCCGCTGCGCACGACAAACACGGTGCGTCCGCGCGATTCGAGGCCTTCGGTGTCATGAGTCAGGCGGGCGGGAATCCGTGGACCACCAATCTCAGCGAACAGGCTTTTCTTGCCCAGATGCACCAGCGCCCCGGCCACCGTCGCCCGCAAGCCCTTGCCGGTCAGACTCTCAAGGTCGGTAGCCACCGGTATGGCACTCCCGTGTAAACGCGTCGTGCCGTCGCGAATCACTGCGGCAGCCAAGGGGTGATCACTCAGGCGCTCTACAGCGACGGCGACTCCGAGCAACTCATCGGTGGTCACGCCATCGGCCGCCAGCACGTCGGTGACGCGTGGTTGACCTTCGGTCAACGTGCCTGTTTTGTCGAACGCCAACGCATGCAGCACGCCCAGATGTTCAAGCGGTCCGCCGCCCTTGATCAACACGCCACTGCGCGCCGCGCGGGCAACACCGCTGAGCACGGCACTTGGCGTCGAGATCGCCAGCGCGCAAGGACTGGCGGCGACCAACACCGCCATGGCGCGATAGAAGGTGGCGCTGTAGGGCTCGTCCACCACCAACCCAGCGAACAGCAACAGCACAACCAACGCGAGCACGGCCGGCACGAACACGCGCTGGAAGCGATCGGTGAACAACTGCGTGGGCGATTTTTGCTCCTCGGCCGAGCGCACCAGTTCGACCACACGCGCCAAGGTACTTTGCCCGGCGCGGCGACTCACCTCGATCTCGATGATCTTGCCCTGGTTGATAGTGCCAGCGTACACACGATGCTCGCTGGATACGGCATCGGGTCGCTGCCGCGCCAACGTGACATCTGGCACCGGGCGTTTGTCGACCGGCACGCTTTCGCCAGTGATCGCCGACTGGTCGATGCTGCTCTCGCCGAGGATGACGAAGCCGTCTGCGGCCACACGTTGGTCGGGTTTCACGACCACCACTTCGCCGATCTGCAACGACTCCACCGCGGCTTCGACCAATTGCCCGTCGCGCCTCACCATCGCGGTCTCCGGACGCAGGGTGGCAAGCGCCTCGATGGCACGCCGAGCGCGTCCCATCGCGTAATTCTCTAACGCATGGCCGAGGCTGAACAGGAACAGCAGCAGCGCGCCTTCCGCCCAAGCGCCAAGCGCAGCCGCACCGAGCGCGGCCACGATCATCAGCGAATCGATCTTCAACTGGCGCGCGCGCAGGTTCTCGATGGCCTCGCGGACGGTGTAGTAGCCGCCTGCCAGATAGGCGGCGACGTACAGGGCCATAGGCCAGCGCAGAGCGTCACCCAGCGAACGCTCCAGCAACCAGCCACCCAGCAGCAGCGCGCCGCAGAGCAGCGACAGGTAGAGTTCGGCGCGACCGCCGAAGGCGGCGCCATGATCGTGGTCGTGGTCGTGATCTGATCTGGCGGTGTCTGGGGGTTCCGGTGCTTGCGTCATGATTGACTTCCAGTTGGGAGCGGGTCGCCTTGCTGGTGCGCGCAGTCGCGCGCTTAACAGTCGGCGATCCGAGGGAGGCTTACCCCTCCGTCAGCGGGAGAGGCGCGCGGAAACTCGGCGGCGTCAGATAAGGCTCGGCGCCCCATGGCAGCCGAGCCTTCGACTTCACTTCGGAGAATCGACCCGTTGAATCGGAATCCCCGATTCGATTGCCGAGACGAAGATCCAGCCGGAGTTCACTTGCCCGGTGAAGCCGTGCTGGTGAATCAGTTGCACCAACTCGTCGACACGCTCGGACTCGCAGTAGACATCGAGCTGGACTTCGTGCGTCACGAGATCGCCCAGTTCCACCGAGTACGACTGCTCGCGTGCATTCGACGCTTGCAGCAGTCCACGCGCCTGTACCACGCTCAGGCGCCGTTCACCGGCGGCCTCCAGCGCGTGCACGATGTCGCTCATCCGATGCACGTGCAGCAATGCGGTAATGCGTTTCATGAGGCCTCCTGGGCGCGTCGTTCAGCACGGGTTTCCAGCCACTCGTAAAGCACGGGCAGCAGGATCAAGGTCAACAATGTTGAGCTGAGCAGGCCACCGACAACCACGGTGGCCAGTGGCCGCTGCGTCTCGGCGCCGACGCCGCTGGAGATCAACATCGGAACCAGTCCGAGGATGGCGACGCTGGCGGTCATCAGAACCGGGCGCAGGCGTAGCATGGTGCCCTGCACCACCGCCTCGCGGATCGACATTCCTCGCCCGCGTTGCTCGTTGAGGAAACTCACCAACACGATGCCGTTGAGCATGGCCACACCGAACACGGCGATGAAGCCGATCGCCGATGGCACCGACAGGTACTGCCCGGTGAGAAACAGCGCCAGCAATCCGCCGATGGTCGCGAAGGGCACATTGGCCAGGATCAACGCGGCGTACTTGATCGAGTTGAACGCGGTGTACAGCAGCACGAAGATGAAGAAGATGGTGGCCGGCACGATCACCGCGAGCTTCGCCAGCGCACGCTGCTGGTTCTCGAAGGCGCCTCCCCACTCGACCCAATAGCCGGCTGGTAGCTGCACGTTGGTTGCAATCGCCGCCGAGGCTTCCTTGACGAAGCTGTCGACGTCGCGTCCGCGCACGTCCATCTGAATCACCGCGTAGCGCTGCAACTGCTCCCGGCGCACAAAGGAATAGCCTTCGGCGACCGAGACCTTGGCCACCTCCGAAAGCACCACCAAAGCGCCTGACGCCGCCTTCAGGGGTATCCGCCGCAATGCTTCGACCGAGTCTCGTGTGTTGTCATCCAGGCGCACTGAAATGTCGAAGCGCTTGACGCCGTCAAGCAGCACGCTGACTGGCTCGCCACCGAGGCCATTGCGCACGATGGTCAACACTTCCTCAGCGTTCATGCCGTGCCGCGCCAGCTCTTCGCGGTTGACCTCAATGCGAATTTGAGGCTTGCCCACATTTGCTTCCAGGGAAAGGTCCGCGACCCCCGGGACCGCAGCCAACACCGGTTTCAGCAGCGCGCTCAAGCGATCGAGTTCTCCAAGCTCCTGACCATATAACTTCAACGCCAGGGTGGCGCGCACGCCCGAGATCAGTTCTTCGACCCGCATCTGAATCGGCTGGGTGTAGCTCGGAACGACATTGGGAACCACCTCTTCCAGCGCTTCCTGCATGGCCTCTTCCAACTGCTTGATCGAACGTCCGCTGGTCCAATCGTCCTGTGGATGCAGCGCTGTGTAGATCTCCATGTAGTTGACGTCAGCAGTCTCGCCTTTTTCGGCGCGACCGATCATCGCCAGCGTGGTTTCGACTTCAGGGAACTTCTTGAAGGCGTCGGCGATTGTCTTGCTCGTGCGGATCGATTCATCCAGCGAAGTCGAAGGAATACCCGTCACGCGCCACATAATGGAGCCTTCCTGCAGCTGAGGCATGAACTCCTTGCCGAGCAGTGGGTACAAGGCCAGGCTGGCGATCATTGCCACCACCGCGGTTCCCACGACCAGACCCTTACGTGCCAGCGACGCCTGCAGCAGGGGTAGGTAGCCGCGTTTGAGCACTGCTACCAGCCAAGTATCGCGTTCTTCTTTCGGCTTCAGAATGATTGCGGCCAGCACAGGGATCAACGTCAGACTGAGCAGCAGCGAACCTGCCATGGCAAATGCGATGTTGAACGCCATCGGCTTAAAGAGTTTGCCCTCCAGGCCTTCCAGACTGAACAGAGGCAGGAACACCACGATGATGATCAGAATCGCAAAGGAAATCGGATTGGCGACTTCCTTGGCCGCTGCCAGTACAGCGGAGGTGCGGTCGACTTTCTCGCCATGTGCCTTGCGCTCGGCCATGATCCTGAACGCGTTCTCGACCATGACTACGGCGCCATCAACCATCATGCCGATGCCAATGGCAAGACCCGCGAGCGACATCAAGTTGGCAGACAGACCAAACTGGCCCATTCCGATAAAAGCGATCAGCATCGCCAACGGCAGGGTCACAATCACGACCAGCGCCGAACGCAGCTCACCCAGAAACAGGAACAGGATCACCGCGACTAGGAGCGAGCCTTCCAGCAACGCACTCGTGGCGGTGTCGACGGCCTTGTTGACGAGATCGGTACGCTCATAGATTGGGCGCACCTTCATCCCCTCTGGCAGCGCGCCCGCGATCGTCCCCAGTTTAGCCTTGACCGCCTCCACCACATCCTTGGCATTTTCGCCCATTCGTGAGAGCGCCATGCCGAGCACGACCTCGACGCCATCGCGAGTTACTGCGCCGAAACGCGGCGCGGGCGATTCAATCACTCGCGCAACATCGCGGATGTACACCGGCACGCCATCCTCAGCTTTCAACACGATACTGCCGATATCCGCGCTGGACGTTAACAAGCCCAGCCCTCGCACCAGGTACTGTTCCTGACCGACGTCCATCACATTGCCGCCGACCTGGCCGTTGTTTGCCGGCAGTGCGGCGATCACATCGCTGAAGCCCAGGCCACGCGAATACAGCCGTTGTGGGTCAATTCTCACTTGGAATTCGCGTTCGCCACCACCCCAGGAGGTGACGTCGTCAACCCCGGGCGCGGTTCGCAGGATCAGTCGCAGTGTCCAGTCCTGCCAGGTGCGCAGGTCCATGTCAGTGATCTCGTCCTTACCGACGCCAGGGGCGCGTTCGACCGTGTACCAGAACACCTGGCCCAACCCGGAACTGTTCGGCCCCATGCTTGGTTTGCCATAGCCATCGGGTAGACGATCACCGACTTCCTGCAGACGCTCGTTGACCAATTGACGGGCGAAGTAGATGTCCATGTCGTCGTCGAAATAGACCGAAACATAGGACAGTCCGAACAGGCTGACCGAACGGATTTCCTGCACTTTGGGCAGGCCAGCCATCGCCGATTCGACCGGGAAAGTCAGCAGTTGTTCGACATCTTCGGCCGCCAGGCCGGGAGATTCGGTATAGACATTGACCTGCGCTGGCGTGACATCGGGGAAAGCATCGATAGGCACGTCGCGCACGGCCTTGGCGCCGAGAAAGGCGACCACGCCGAAAATTATCAGCACCAGAAATTTATAGCGCAGCGAGAGCTCGACCAAGTGGTTCAGCATGGCGTGCTCCCGCGACCCACGACCGAGATGTCAGTGCGCATGACCTTCTCCCAGTTGCGACTTCAGGAGCCGCGCTTTGAGCGCGTAAACGCCTTCGACTACTATCGAGTCGCCCACGGCAATACCCTCGAGAATCACTGTCTGGGCGCCTATCACCGCACCGGCGCGCACTGGTGTTGCGGCGAGCTTGCCATCAGCAGTTTGGCGGAAAACGACCGTTTCGCCTTCTAGTTGCACCAGGGCCGCGGTCGGAACCGAAAGCTGCGGCACGGGCGTGTCGGCACCATCGCCTGCATCCAGATAGACCTCGACATAATCACCCCCGTGAAGGCGGTCGTTGACGTTTTCGACCTCGATTCGCACCAGCGCGTTACGCGTGTCCTCTGCCGTGCGGTGGGCACGTTGAACGACTTTGCCGGGAAGACGCACATCGCCTAGGAGGATTTGCGCCGAACTGCCGACCGCGATGCGGTGGGCGTTCTCGGCCGGGAGCTTCGCATCAATCCACACAATTGATTCATCGACCAGGCGGAACAGCGGGCGTCCCGGCTCGATACGTTCGCCGACCAGGAAGGCGTCTTCGGTGATGCGCCCCGCATGCGGGGCGGTGAGCGTGAACTCGCCGTTGGCACGGCCAGCAGAAGTTCCAGCGATGCCATAGGCTCGGGCAGTCGCACGCGCCTGTTCCACCGCTACCTGTGCCTCGGTGTAGCGCCGACCGGACACAGCCTCGCGCCCGAGCGCCTGTACACGCTGCCAATCCTGCTCAGCGATACGCAGCGTCCCCTGGGCCTGCGCCACTTCGACACTGGAAAGGACCGCCAGTGGCGCTCCGGCGCTGACTTCATCACCGAGCCGTGCATGCCGAGAGATGACGATCGCTGCAACGCGTGGGGTGATCAGGGTAGTGCCATAGGCGTTGTCGACCACTTCCCCGGGCGCACGTAGCTCCTCGCTCAGCGCGCTTGCATCCAATCTGGCAACGCGGATGCCCGCATCGGCCATTGCCGCGGCATCCATCTGAATCGGCTCGACGGCCGTTTCGTCGTCGTGCTCTTCGCCATGTTCGTCGTCGTCTCCATCTTGATGCGCGTCCCGCTTTTCCGCGTGGCCGCCATCAGGAGTCAGAACGGGAATGGCCTCATCGGCCTGAGAGCAGCCCGTCAGGGTCACAGCGCATAACAGCAGCGCGACAAATATCGTGCGAATCATGGGGTCACCTCCGAAACAATGGGATCGAATCCGACCCAGGCATCCAACCCACCAATGGCGGCAAGCGCCTCGACGCAGCTGGTCCAGAGACGGCCTTGCAGTTCTGTGCCGGCGAGCGCGGTATCCGATGTCTGTTTGAGTTGGATCAGATAGTCGGCAGTACTGAGTTCGCCGGCGCGCCAGAGGCGCTCCAATAGTCGAGCCCGGGCGGTCACGTCGGTTCCGCCACTCTGCGACCAGCGTGTCCAGGTTGCGTGCATCGTTGCGTACGTGCTCAAAGCCCGATCCGCTCGTGCGCTGAGTTCGACCAAGGTCAACCGGCGTTCCGCAGCGGCCGTATCGGCGTCAGCGCGCGTTGCGACGACTTCGGCGCGAAATCTGTTGCGAACCTGGATTGGCACACTCACGGTAAGTCCGAACACGTTGTCGCTGATTGGCCCGAAGTCGATACGTCCGACGCGGACGCCTATGGTCGGGTCAGGTCTCCGCTCTCGCTCGGCAACCGAGATGCGCTCCTCGGCGCTCCGTGTTTCGGCCGATGCAACAACGGCCGCCGGTAGCGTGGCCAACGACCATCCTTCGGCTCTGACCAACGGTGAGGGCGGGTCGGCACTCGGCGTCGACATCGCTACGCCGGGGACGCCTCCAACAACCCGGAAGGATTCGAGGGCCATCGCTGCAGCGGCCTCCAGAGCGGCCTGTTCAGCTTGGGCTTCGTCACGCGCGAGCAGCGACAGATCGCGTTCCAACGGGGAAACATCGCCAACGCCCAGCTGTTTCTCGGCGAGATCGGCGAAGCGCTGAATCAGGTCGAGACGCTGCTGACCCTGAACCACCCTGCGACTCGTAGTCCAATACTCAGCCCAAGCCAGCAACCAGCGCTCTGCAAACTCACTTCGGCGCAGGTGCGCCCGTGCTTCGGCCAAGCTCAGTTCAGCAGCACCTGCAGCCGTCCTTGCATTGCGCTTACCGTAGATATCGAGGGTCAGCGACATCCCGGCCGTCGTGGTTCTATCGCCCTCGTCGGAATAAGCAAATTCGACTTCGGGGTTGTAAATCGGTTGGCTGGAGGCATTGGCGCGAGCGCGAGCCGCAGCCAAAGTAGCCTCGGTTGCTTCGGCAGCCGGATGCTGGCGCCAAGCCTCGCGCAGCGCGCTAGCAAGCGCCGAATCGGCGGTCGGAGATTGGGCAGTAGCAATTGGAGCGGCGGCAGTGAGAACCACAGCCAGCACTCCCGCGCGCGTCAACTGAACGCGCGCAAACCATTTGAACACCATGAGGGGATCCTCTGAACGGTACTAAACCTGACGACGCGCACTGCGCGCCATGCGAACCAGGGTCAGATCAGACGATCGGGGGGCGCAACATCAACTTGGGCGGGGCGTTGGCGCGTGCAAGCGGCGGCAAATCGGTAAGGGCAACCGCCAACGATATGACTGGTTGTTCGCCGCTTACAGGAATCGTTGCCGCCAGGTGGCATCCGCTGTGCAGACAATCTCCGCAGGGATTTTGGCTATCGCCGTCGTCGGCGTGTGTGGCATCAGAGAACAAGGCATGTTCAGCCACATGCGCGATTTCGGCAATGTCGCTGGGGGCACATGCCACCACCATACCCACGCGCAACAAGATGATTGCCAGTGCGAAAAAGGCCAGCCGCGCTGATCGGCGCAGGGCTTCGAGGCGAAATGCAGGTTGGTGGCGGCGAGACATGGAGCGCAGGCTAGCAGCGCGACGCGCTGATACACAATTTCAATCCAGTGTTTTCGTCCGGCAGGGCGTTCCGATCAGATTTGGTCACGCTGGTCATCAGCGGTACCTGGATTGGAAATGGGCCGCACCAGCTATCCGCCTGACCTGGCGGCCAGCGGGCGCGTGAATGCCGAAGAGGCGAAGGTCCCACCGCGCCGTCCATTCGAGCGGCAGGCCGAGAAGATACCTGCGAACCCGTTTCAATCTTGCTCGCCATTGGCTCGAAGTCCGCGCAGGTAGAAGTGCTCGAAGGCTACAACGACGATGATCGCCAGCAGGCTGACAACGATGATCAGCGGATCGGAGGAGCCCTTGACGATCAAGAATGCCCCCAGGGCCACGATGTCGAGGACGATCGCGGTGGCGAGAACCACACGGTTCGCGCCGACGTCGTGGTGCAGGTGTCGCAAGACACCCCAGTGAATGGTGATATCCATCAGCAGGTAGAAGATCGCGCCCATTGAAGCGATACGGGACAGATCGAACACGGCTGCGAGGACGGCAGCGATGACCACGGTGTAGACCAAGGTGTGTTTCTGAATGTCGCCCGGCATCCCAAAATGGCGGTGCGGGATCAGCTTCATCTCGGTGAGCATTGCCAGCATGCGCGAGACCGCAAAGATGCTCGCCAGCAAGCCGGAGGCTGTCGCGGTCATGGCGATGGCCACGGTGAACCATATCCCGTATCCACCCATCGCTGGCCTGGCCGCCTCGGCGAGCGAATAGTCTTTGGCGACGATGATCTCATTGAGCGTCAGGCTCGACGCCACCGCGAAGCAAACGGCAAGGTACACGACTAGACAGATCGCCAGGGAGATGAGGATGGCGCGGCCGACGTTTTTCTTGGGCTCCGTGACCTCGTCGCCCGTATTGGTGATCGTGGTGAAGCCCTTGAAGGCGAGGATCGCCAGGGCGACACCACCGAGGAAGGTCCCAAGCGTTGGGTCGCCGCTAGGGGGAATGATTCTGGTCTGTAGGCTGATCCCAGAGGCGGCCAGGGCAATCGCCGCGAACACCAGGAGCCCGCCGATCTTGACGACTGCGCTGACGTTCGCCACCGTCCCGATGGCCTTGTTGCCGGCAAGATTCACCAGAAACGCCGCGACAATGAGACCGACCGCGAGTACCGGGACCCAGATCCCGGCCTGGTCAGATTGGAAAAGCTGCAGAGTGTAGGTGCCGAAGGTGCGCGCCACCAAGCTCTCACTGATGATCATCGACAGCGTCATGAGCAGTGCGGCGGCTCCCGTCACCGTGGTCTCGCCATACGCTTTCTTGAGGATCATGGCGATGCCGCCAGCGGATGGGTAGGCGCTGGCGACCTTGATGTAGCTGTATGCGCTGAAGCCGCTGATGACCGCCGCGATGATAAATGTGATCGGGAAGAGTCCTCCTGCGAGCTCGGCGACCTGCCCGGTGAGTGCGAAGATGCCGGCACCAATCATCACGCCGGTGCCCATCGCAATCGTCCCTAGCAGGCTGAGGCTGCCCTTGCGGTACTCAGCTGAGCGCTTGTTCATCCGTCAGTCTCCATCCACATTGGGGTTGCCTGAGGAAACATTCGGGTCGCCAGTGGATGGGCTGTGGGCAGCACGTCCGGTGTCGGCACCGTCTGCGCGCTCATGGAATCCGCACCCATCGTCATCCTCCGATGTGGCGCGGTCGCATGGTTTCGAATCTGGCGTTCCCGGTGCGGGTGAGCTTGGTGGCTCAATCGGATACCAACGAAAGTCGCAGCGCTCGGCGCCCGAAGCAATCGTGCCGGTTCGGATCAGCTTCCCGCCCCATGTCTGCGCCAGCGGAAAATCGAGCCGACAAAAGGTCTGAATGCAAAGTTCCGATGAGCCCTGACTGGCGAAAAACTCGGCAACTGGACACTTCGCGCAATCGAAAGCGACGGCACCGTCCGAACTCGGGACGTCGCGCCACTCGTAGCTCGGCGAACCGAAGGGGAAGCTGCGGAATAGATCTGTCGCCAGCTTCAAGCGTTTGCGCGGATCCCGCGTGAACGCGCTGGCGATGAGCAACGGCGGCTCGGCCATTTGTCGGTAAACACGCCATCCGATGTCGTAGATCAGCTGGTGGGATTCTGCGGAGGCGACACCATGTCGGAGCAGCGTTTCATGCATCGCCAGAATCAAGGCGGCCGCGTGGGTGCTGAACACGGCGCCCAGCGTTGGCTGGATCTCCACCGAGGGCTCAAGTTGGTAGTAGCGAGCCCAGGTTTGCTTCATGAGATCGCTGACTGACCCGGCGAGCGGCGCCGTTTTCAACGCTTCCTCGGCGTGTCGTTCAACAATCGCTTGCCAAAATGCGCCCCCTTCCAGCGCGCGCCGAAACACGCTCTCGAGACGATCGCGGAGCTCGCCGAAAACCTCGACGGGCGCCTCCCAGTCCCAATTCTCGTCAAGCGACTCCGATGGCAGCATCTCTCCGAGCAGCAAAAACTCGGGCGCCAGTTGAGAAACCCGCCGCATGAGCAGGTCTAGCGACCCGGCACGCGCGGCATATTCGCGCGCGATGAAGGGTCTGGAAAGCTGTTCGAATCGCGCATCAGGAGCCAGCACGAAGATGAGAGTCTCCGCCGTCGTGAGCGCCTTGGCATGCAGCATCAGTTCGCTGGGAAAGACGAATCCATGTTCGTAGCCCGCCATCATCATCTCGAGATAGACCTTCGCGAAACTCATCTCGCTCAGACGGGAGCTATAGAACTTCTCGGCGAGGATCAGGAAGCGCTCAAAGAACGCCTCCTCGTTGGCGCCCAGCAACATCCGCGTCTGCGCCTTGAAATGGTGAAAAGCGCGTCGGGTCTGTCGCTGGACCACTGCGAACCAGTAGAGAATGAACCGATCCCGTTGCCGCGGCGTCAACTCCCCAACCATGCCGAAATCGATCAGGGTGACGGTCCCATCACGGTGAAAGACGATATTCCCTGGATGAAGGTCGGCATGAAACAGCCCATCGGAGACGAACATCTGCAGCAGAACGTCGACGAGCAGCACGACCAGTCGCTGTTTTGCCTCCGCATCAAGCGACTTGGCGGCCTCCTGGAGGCGCATCCCCTCAACCCACGTCATGGTCAACAGACCTGGGCGCGTATGGCTCCAACAAACCGTGGGAAACCTGATTTCGAAGCGCCCCGGGAAATTGGCGCGGAAACGGTCGATGACCCGCCCCTCCTGGGAAAAGTCCAGCTCCAGCAGCGTGTAGCGCCTGAACTCCGCGATGAACTCGCGTAGATTCGTCCGCTGCTTGCGTTGCGGAAACAAGCGATACAGCCAGCCCATTCCAAACTCGATAGCATCCAGGTCGCGGACAACCAGCCGTTCGAGATCGGGTCGCTGGACCTTGACTGCCACCACGGTGTCGTCCGGCAGCGTTGCGCGATGTACTTGGGCGAGCGATGCGGCGGCAACGGGTTTCCGCTCGAAGGCAGCGAATAGCGCTTCGACAGGCTGGCCAAGTTGGCTCTCGATCATGCTGCGGATCGCCTGGAGCGGCACCTCCGGCGCATTCTCCTGCAGGCGCGAAAGCGCTTCGATATACGCCTGCGGCATCACGTCCGGACGTGTGCTGAGAATCTGGCCCAGCTTGACGAAAACCGGGCCAAGCGCCACCAAGCGCGTCGCGAACCGGGTTGGGGCGCCGTCACTTGCCTTGCCGCTAAGCGATCGGCGCAGAGCGCGGTATTCCGGCAGCAACACGCGCCAGACGGCGATCAGACGCAGCAGATTTCGCACCCAACTTGCCTTGACGGGTCGCTGGTTCTCTGCCGAGCCTTGGTCAGCCGCTCTGCGGTTTATCACTTGCCACATCCGGTGCGCCTGCCTGCTCTTCACGCGCACGTTTGCGCCGGAGATTCCAGCCGACCAGGGCAAATACGAGTAGCAGGATGAAGCCGCTGGCGATGGTGATGGCTTGACCGTTCATCTCACGCCTCCTTGAGGTGGCCGCTGCCGTAGCGGGGGATAAACATCGGAACGCGACGCTGGTACTCGCGGTATTCGTCGCCGAATTTCTCGAGCATTTGCGCCTCTTCTTTTCGGGCGAGCAGCGTGTAAGCGAGGACGATGATCGGGAACGCGGCGACGGAGACGATGGTCGGCCAGTGCACGACGCCTTCTCCGAAGACGATGAGGAACAAGCCCGTGTACTGTGGATGGCGCACACGTGCATAAACGCCGTCGGTCATGAGCGTTTCCTCGCGCCGCGCTTGGTGAATCCGCCGCCAGCCATCTGCGACCAGGGTGGCGCCGCTGAAAACAATCGCGTAGCCCAGCACCATGGCCACGATGTGGGCGAGCTCGTTGCCAAAGAGCTGTGCCCAGAGGTTGCCGCCGTCCCCCCACCTGAGATCAAGCCCGAAGTACCGCGCCAGGAAGTAGATGGTCAGCGGGAACCCGTACATCTCAGCATAGAAAGCGATGATGAAGGCCTGGACGACGCCGGCACGCGTCCACTCCTTCCAGTTCTGAGGCGCCAGATAGCGATACAAAAGCCAAGAGACAATGACAATGACGATGACCGCAAGGCCCCACATTCCAACGTGCATCAGAGCGTCTCCTTTATTGCGCTATCCAAGCTCGGCGCAAACGTCGCGGGCGTCGCTGACGCCGCCGAGCAGATCGATGGCGCGGTGCGCAATGGGTTCATGTCTGATCCTCCGGATGTGCATCGCTGGCCGCGTGGGATGCGCCGATGACACGTTCCAATACGGTATCGAGAGCATGAATGCCCGTCTGTTTGTTAGCGCATGAACTTCCTTTCTTCATTTCTGATGTTTCGATTCCTCGGAGTCCTGGACGCGCTGCATGCAGGGATGGCTTCGACTGCGGCGACGGCAGCCGCCAGTTGCAGGCGCATCGACGACGCCACATGAACCGGAACGGTGGCAAATCGCTGCCGGACTTCGAATAGGGACCTGATTTCACCAATTCACTCCTCCTAAGGCCACCGCTGTGATCAGCGGTGGCCGCCAAATCCCGGGTCTATTTCGCTTTCGCCGTCAATTGACGCAAGTACTCAATGACCATCTTGGCATCGTCCTCGGTCAGACTCGGATTAGCGCCTTTGGGCGGCATCGCCATTGGTGAGCCTTTGGACTGGAAACCGTTCATGATATTGGCAATGAGTATCGAGTCGTCTTTGTCGAGCCGGCCGGCTTCACCAAGATTGGGCACACCCGGAATTGCACCTTCGGCCTTCGGCCCGTGGCAAGCGATACAGGTGGTCTGGTATAGCGCTTGGCCATCTGCGGCTTGCCCCGCGCCAGCATGGAGCGCAAGAACCACGGCGATGACGAAAATTCTCAGCGACATGGTCAATTACTCCCCTGCAAAAATAAGGTAATGTCACGAGTTACACTGCCATCTAAACCGGCACGCAGCCGCATGTGTGTGGTGCTGATGCGCCATTGTGCGTCGTTTAGTGATTTTGGGTCGCGCATATTGTGGCAGCGGGCACAGTTGTCTGCCCAGGCTTTGGCACCGCGGACATACGCTGCCATGTCGACCGCTGGCGGCGTAGACTCCGCCGTTGATGGCTCCGCCCCAACGGCCAGTTCAGGCAAAGCAAGAGATGCGAGTATCAATAGTGGAATAATGTGCATGGCATATTTCCTCAGAAGCCAAAGGCAAATTGAAGCAGGACTCGATCGGCAGCCGTTTCTTCGTTAGCGCTGCTGTTCGACTCCCAGCTAAGTTTCAGCAGCGATCGCGAACTGAAGAGGTAGTTCAAACCGATAGCGGTCTGCCGATACGTGGCTTCGGAGTGGGGCGAATTGGAATCGCCGAAGCGAAGAACGGTTTCCCAGTGTTCACCGCCAAAGCGGAAGTTACCTTGCAGATACCATGCGCGCCACTTAGCACCATCTGGCACCAGGCTGGCAGCAGCCGATCCAACTCGCTGTTGCAGCCACTCGCCGCGCACACCGAAGTTCTTGTGCGCTTGCCATGACAGGTCAATCCCCTGCACGGCGTACAGCCGCGAGGGTTCCTCGAATTCACTCTTTACTCCGACATGGCCAGCATCGCCTCCGGCCAGGCGGACGTTTCCGCTGGCTAAGGACATCCCGAGTTCCAGCGTCGGAATCGGCAGCCAACCGAGACGGCCTCCCGCCACTCGCTCGCCATCGGGATTGTCGCTGCTTGCCTCGACGTCCAGGTCAAGGTCATCCATTCCTTCCAGTCCGAGGCTTGGTCCGTTTGCCAAGTAGAGTGCGTAGTTGATACTTTGACCGCCAGCAAAGGCCTTTCCACCGCGGAGTTGAAGACCAAAATCCGAAAGTGGGGCGGCACCGCCATGGCCAAACCCGGCGGGTACGGAGGCCAATTTGTTGATCCAGGAAGGATGCATGTTCTGGAAAAAATAGCCGACCGGACTCAGAAACTGACCTGCGACCAAGGCCACGTTGTCGTTTATGAGCCAATTTACCGTTGCGTATTCAAGCGCTGTCTCAGTATCGCCGCGATCGTTGCCCTCGAGCTCGAATTCAGCTTCGAAAAAAAGCGACTCGCCGACTTGCATGTGCACAATGGGTGCGAGCGTGTACGTGAATTCTGAATCTCCTCCATCGACATTTGTGAGTGTTGTGTCGGCATAGCCGGCAACGTGAAACATCACATCAGATCCCGAAGCGAACGTCGGAGTGGTTGCTAAAACTGAACTGGTCAAAATGAGCGACGCTATTTGGAGTCGTTGAGGTCTTTTTCTTGGTGTAAACATGTGGATTTCCTTGTGTCTTGATACGGCGATTCTTATGCGACGCGCCTTTGGCGAAGCCGCGCTTTACGCAAGGATCAAAGGCTCGAAAACGACCGTTGCGTAATTACCCAAATCGGGCGGATGGGCAAGCCAGCTCTTGCCGACACTCTGCCCGCTATTCCAGAAGAAGCTCCACTTAATAGGAAATTGCCAATGTGCCTACACGACCCAGAGGAGAAGTATTCCCGCTGGCCGTCCTGTGGGCCCGACCTCACTGACGCCACCCAGCAGATCGACGGAGCCGTGCGCAATGGGTTCATGTCTGATCCTCCGGATGTGAATCGCTGGCCGCTGCAGATACGCAATGCACAGTTCCCGTACGAAATCGAAGCTGCGAAAATCGGTAGGGTTGCTGGCTCACGGATGTGCCGATTCGGGTTGGCGGCGCCATTACAGCCGTCCTGAGCGCGCGATGGCCCAGACCAGTCGTAATGACAGCAGCGCTGCCAGCCCGTAGGCCACTGCCGCAGAGACCGGAACGTGCTCTGCAATCTGCGGGCCACCGCCATGCAGCATCAGAATGGACCCGGCGAGAAAGAGACCAAGAACCACCAAGGCAAGTGCCAGACGATTGCCGGTGCGAGCAATGGTGGTCCTGAGTGGTTCCAGACCGTTGTGATGGATGCCCAGCGAAGGCCGACCATCGTCGATGCGCAGTTGTCGCAGTACATCGGTCACCAGGGCGGGCAGTTGTTGTGCCGTGCGCGCCACACGTTCTGCCAACGGCTGCTGCTGGCCATGCGCTTCAATGAAAAGGCCTATCTGCTGTCTGCGCTCGCGTAGCGATGCCACCAGGTCGAAGTTGGGGTCCAGCGCGCGTATGGTGTTTTCGGCAAGAAACAGGGTGCGCAGCAATATCAGCAGATGCCGTGGCAGCCGGAAATGTTCGCCAGTACCGATCTTGGCAATCTGCCAGATGGCCTCGGCCACGGACCAGTCGGTGAGCGGCAGGCTGGCCATGCGCTCCAGGATTTCGCTGATGGCTCTCTGGTACGCACGACGGTCTACAGGTCCTCGGATGAAGCCGAACTCCATGGCCGCATCAAGCACGCCGGATGCATCGCTAGCGACAATGAAGTCGATCAATTGCGCCAGGGATGCACGCGACTGCGGATCGAGAAATCCTATCGATCCAAAATCGTGAAAGCACAGCCGACCATCCGCCATTTCGAAGAGATTGCCGGGGTGCGGATCGGCATGGAATACGCCCTCGGAGAACAGCTGCGTCACGTAGGCGTCGAGTACCACGGTTGCCAGTCGATGAGCACGCTCGGTGCCTTGATCGACAACGACGGAATGACCACTGCTGAAGGTCTGGACTAACACCTCGGTGTGAACCAGCGGTTCGACCACCGTGGGCATGGTGACGTCAGGCATGGTTGCAAACACCTTGGCCAGCCTGCGCATATTGGCGGCCTCGCGCACCAGATCAACCTCCTTCATCAGGAAGTCAGTCAATTCGTCGACCAGTGCCAGCGGCTGTTGCGTTCGAAACCTGGGGTATAGGAGTAGCGCCAGTCGCACCAGCCGCCGGAGCAGCCTGAGGTCGGACTGAATCTGGCGAACGATTCCCGGCCGGCGCACTTTCACGGCGACCTGGCAACCATCGGGCATGCGGGCGCGATGCACCTGCGCAACGGAAGCAGCCGCGAAGGGCTCGTTTTCGAATTCGGAAAACAGCGTGCTGATGGGTTGGGAGAACGCGGCCTCGATGGCGGCCCTGGATTGCGCGCTAGGGAAGGGCGGTACCTTGCCCTGCAGTCGCTCCAGTGCCGCCAGATAGGGCGCCGGCAGCAAGTCGCGACGAACGCTGAGCCCTTGTCCTAGCTTGATGAATGTGGTTCCAAGTGATTCCAGCGTAGCGCGCAGTTCCTCGGGGAGACGTTCCGGGTGCATGCGATGAAGTCGCAACCAAGCCCAGGCGTAGCCGCCCATGGCCAGGATGATTTGCCAGCTGCGCGGCAGTTTTGAGCGACTCATGCGCGCGGCTCCGAGGATCCAGCGCTGCGACTAGCGAAGCACATTTGGATCACCAAGACCCTCCACTGAAGCGCGTTCAGCGTCACTCAAGAAGACCGAAGTCTCCAGACCCAGCAGTTCGGCCGCAGCACAAACCGCGTGTGCCCAGCTGCAGCGATTGGCAAACAACAGACCCTCAACATCCAGCGTACCGCCGCGGTTGATATAGCCGAGCGCGCGGGTGCTGGCAGGGCCACTGTCGATGCGCCGCAGCATGCCCAGATAGGGCTCGGGCCGTGTGTGCGTCACCAACAGACGCGGCCTGTCTGGCGGGAACAGCGAGTGTAGTTCCGTGTCGTCCATGACGTAGCTGGCCTCGCGCGGGTCGCGTGGCTGTCGCAGCCGGCCGGGTTCGCCGAGGTAAATCAACGCACTACTGACACCATGGTCGGCCAGTCGCGCCCGGGCCCGCTCGACCACGTCCAACTGATATGCACCGGTGGCGACCAGCAACAGCTGCGCATCCGCCGGATCACCGGCAAGCAGCAGCGCGCCGTGTTCAGCCAGCAGCAAAGCCTGCGCCGGCGTCAAGCGCACCGGCAACGACCGTTTGGGGACCACCAGGGTAGCGATCTGCGCATGGCCGCGATAACTGGCCGACAACATGGTCATCGCGCTGTGGGCGTCTGCCGGAAAGCGCACCGGCGCACTATCGCTCATTTCCGCCATCAGAGCCTCAGACAGCGTTGGATCTTGATGAGACTGCTCGTTCTTCGCGTTTTCCCAGGTATGCGAGGTGAGCACGATCGGCACGGACAGCCAGCCTGGAGTTTGTCCCGCCAAGGCTTGTTGTCGCGCAAAGATAATCTCCTGGCGCAGCGCGCCCAGCATCTTGGTGGCAAAGGCTTCATAGGTCACCACCAGATTGATGCCGCCCTTGTTGCCGAGCGCAGCGCAGACAACGGCTTCCTCGTTGAGCGCGGTGATGACGCCTCCGTGTCGTGATTCGGCAATGCCGGATTCCGGAACGTGCACTCGGTGCTTGAGTAGATCGAGTGTCTGATCGAGCTTGTTGCTGCGCAATTCGTCAGGATTGCCGACCCGAGCACGCAGTCCGGGATTCGCGCTGAGAATGGCGACAAACTGCTGATCCAGCGCTGCCATCGGCGACTGCAGGCTGTTGGCTGCAAACCATCCGGGATCGGGTAGGCTCGGGATCGGCACGTGCCGGCGTGCCAGCCAATGGTCGCGCTCGCGTGCCCGACCCTGGACTTTGTGAGTATTCAGCGTCTCGATGGATTTGGCCAAGACGTCTTCGGCGACGAACAGCGCGGCGCTGCCCGAATTGAACAGAGCTCGCGCGGTCTCCTCATGCGCCGGGTTGCCGGGCAAGGGCAGGTTGTGTGCGGCATTGCCGCCCGCACCCGGAAAGCCATAGCCTTTGATGGTCTCGGCGATGCCGTAGCGTAGCGGAATCTGGTGGGCTGCTTCAGGCGCCGCCTGCTCCGCGGCCATACAAGCGCGCATGCGCGCCTCAATGGTGTGTATGCCCCAGGCGATGCTGGCGGGATCGCGACCGTCGAGTCGAATGGGCTCGAAGCCATTGTTGCGCAAGTGTTGATCCAGCCAATCCTCGCCGCCCTGTTGCTCGATCTGGCTGCGCTGCTCGATGCGCCGCCCATTCAGCACCATGATCGGTGCCACCAGACCGCTGTCGGCGGCGCGCCACCAACGTGGCGCCCAATCGCTGCCGCGCTGTTCCTCGAAGGCGCCGTCACTGAGAAAGGCCACCAGTTGTTCACCCGGCAGCGGTGCGTGCACGTACTGCAGTTCGGCAAAACCGAGATAACCGCCCTCCATGGATCCGCCGCCGGTATGGGCGTTGACATGCGAACCCAAGGGCGAGGCCGGACTGCCATCGGGATTGATCGCATAGGCGTAGAAATCGGTGACGAATCGAGCCAGTTGGTCCTCATCCAGGCCGTAGCGTTCAGCGTGTGCCGGACTCATGTTGTCGACGATCAGATTGAGCGCGTCGATGGCCGCCACGCAGTGACCCTGGCCCATCAGCCAGGCCCGGGTGCTTCCATCGAGTGCGTTCAGCAACAGATAGCCTGCGTATGCCGGCACCATATTCAGCGAGCCGCCGGTGTGACCCTCGGGCTGCTCCTTGAAGTCGGCGGCCGTCAGTGCGGAACCGTCCACCGGCACACGCTTGGCGTAGCTCATGTGGACCACCAGACGCATCGCCGCGCTGGCGATCCTATCGGCTGCGGACAGACGCGCGTAGGCGCTGTGCGCGTCGTCTATTTTGCCCGCAGCGACCAGCTCATCCACCATTGCGCGCACGCGCAGTTGCGTCAACGCGCTGTGCTGAATCACGCCGTAGCCCTCGGCCCAGGTTGCAAAGGCCGTGTCGGACTGGCGATGTAGTTTTGCCAGCGCATCGATTCGGTGCTGCTCGACCTGTGTCAGGAAGTGGTCGGTGTGGCGTTCAAAGCTCATGCCGTTGTCCTTGGGTCGGGTACGCGTTTTGTTATCGATTGGCCATGAGCTTGCGGGCCTCTGCCGCGACCAGCCCGGTGACCGAAATGACATTTGATGGATGCGGAATGCTGTCGGTGCTGACCACCCGAGCAGCGCCGGCCGCCAGGATTTGCTCGTAGGCATCGTCGGCAAACACCGCATGCGTGGCGATGCAGACCGGCTTGGCCAGGCCGAGAGCCTGCAAGTGAACTATGGTTTCAATGACCGTGCGCCCCGAAGACATGATGTCGTCCACGATGACCGGGGTGCGCCCCGCTGCACCGTGGAGGTTTGGCAGACTGACGCTGACGTTCCGATCGCCACGGCGCTGTTTGCTCAGTACCTGGCTGGGCGCGCCAGCGCCTTGCGCAATTTCAGTGACCCATTGCTCGCTCTCACTGTCTGGACCGATCAACAATGGCGACGGAACCTGCTCGCGGATCCATTCGGCGATGGCCGGCGCGGCGGCGACACGGCTGGCCGGAATCTGGAAGATCCGATCCAGGCTGGGGTTGCGATGCAGGTGCGGGTCCACCGTGACCAACCAATCAAAGCTCTGCTGCAGGAATGCGGCGAACAGGGTGGCGCTGACGGCTTCGCCGGGGTGAAAACTCCGGTCCTGACGCATATAGGCCAAATACGGGGCGATCAGGCCGACGCTACGCGCACCCAGGTTGCGAGCTGTTTGCGCGGCAAAGCGCAGCGCGAGTGCCATGGCGTCCGGATGATGCAGGCTGGCGACAATGGCGAGGTTGGCGCCGACCAAATCCGGCTCAAGGGTCACCAATGATTCACCGTCGGGGAAACGCCGCCAGTCGAGCTGAGCCACGCGGGCGTCCAGCACCGGCGCCATCGCCTGCGCAAATCCGCGTTGCAAGGGGAACGGCAGCAGTACGCGACTCACGACACGGCCCTGAAGTTCCCACGGCGATACAGAACGTTATGGATCAAGGCAAATCCGCCGCCCAGATAGACGCCCCACAAGGCGCTTTCGACCAGCCCAAGCAGGAACGCAGGCAGGCTGATCCAGGTGAAGCCGGGAAGCAGCAACTCAAGCAGGCGGTGCATGCTGGCGTCGTGCGGAAGCAGAAAACCAACAAGCACGCACAGGATGAAGCTGATGGTCGCGAACAGCGTGGTGGTCCAGAGGGTCAATCGTAGATTCAACATGGTCGTCTCCAAGACTTTGGGTGTCGGTAAATGACGTGTGTTTCTGCCTATGGATCTTGCAGACGGCAGATATCTGGATTGGCCACGGCATAGTCCACGGCGTAACCCAACTCGCCGGGTGATTGCGCATAGATCACAAAGAGCGGATCGCCGCTTTGCACCTGGTCACCGAGTCGCAACGCGAAGTCGAGACCGGCACCGGCGCTGCCGGGGGCACCAGCGAGCTTGGCGACTTTTGCGAGGCGACGATTGTCGATGTTGCCCAAAGTGCCCGCGCGCGTTGCCATGATTGGGCGCGAGTGCGCCGCCATGACCGGCTCGGTGAAGCCTCCCTGGGCATTGCATATGGCCAGGAACTTGCGCCACGCCGACCCGTCAACGAGCAAGGCCGCCGCCCTGTCCCGACCGCGACCTGACACATCGTTGGTGGCGATGTCCAACAGCATGCCGGCCAGATCCAGAGCGCGATTGCGCAGGTCCATCGGCGCCGCCGGGTCGTTGCGCAATACCTGGAGCACATCTCGCGCCTCAAGGGCCGGGCCTATGCCGCAGCCGACGGGCTGCAGGCCGTCACTTCGCAGCACAGACAAGGTCAAACCCATTGCCTCTGCGGTGCTGCGCAGGCGCGCTTCTAGCGAGTCCGCTGCGGCCAGCGAGCGCACTTTTGCGGTCGGTCCGATGGGGATGTCAATCAGCACGGTCGTGGATCCGGCGGCGCACTTTTTCGACAGCACACTGGCCACCAGCTGCCCATCGCTGTCGAAATCGAGCGGCCGTTCGATGCGGATCAACACATCGTCGGCCGGACTGAGCCGCACGCTGCCACCCCAGACGATGCAGCCGCCCTCGGCTTCCACCACGCGTCGCATCTGCGTCAGATCGAGGGCCACCGGGGCCATGACCGCCATGGTGTCGGCCGTACCCGCCGGCGAGGTGATGGCGCGGGACGAGGTCTTCGGGATGAGATAGCCGGCCGCCGCGATGATGGCGACCACGATCGGAGTGGTGCGATTTCCGGGTAGCCCGCCGACACAGTGTTTGTCGAGTACCTGCGGGACTCCCCAGTCGATACGCTGACCCACCGTAATCATCGCCCGCGTGAGGTCAGTCGTTTCCTCGTGATCCAGGCGCTCCCCGGCGCAGGCGGTGACAAAGGCTGCGAGTTCGATGTCAGACAGTCGATTGTCGACCGTGTCGCGCATGAGCCCGACAAAATCCGCTGCCGACAGCCGTTCGCCAAACACCTTGGCGCGCAGCGCCGGTGCCGAGGCCGGCGGTTCGGCGTGGCTGACGCTGGCCAACTCACCAGACTGTGGTGCCAGTGCGGTCCAGGCCGCCTCAGACAGCGACAGTGTATCCAGGGCGAGCCAGTTGCCAGTCACCACATTCAGAGTGGCCAGAACCTCGCGAGCGCCCATGCGGAGTTGAATCCGCGTCAACGCAGCGAATCCCTCCGAACGACACACGGGGCAGTCCCGGTGCATGTACACTACGGCTTGCTGGTAGGTGTCGATGCCGGCCCGCACCACCTTGAGCCGAGTGTGCGCGCCGGCAGTCATGACTGCGCTACCGGTTCGCCGATGACGACTCGCTCCAGATGCTCAGGCACGCGGCAGCGCCAATGAAGCTCGCGCTTGATGCGCCCACGCAGCGCGTCGGCAGCGTCAGGCTCGCCGTGGGTCACATAAGTCATGTCGGGCGGCCCTGCGGCCGTGCCCATCCAGCGCAATAGTTCGTCTGAATCGGCATGACCCGAGAAGCTGTGCAATGCCACCACTTCGGCGCCGAGCATGACCTCACGGCCGTACATGCGCAGCGATTTCGCGCCTCGCAACAGCGCGGCCCCACGGGTACCCCCGGCCTGATAGCCGGTCAGCAGAATCATATTGCGCGGGTCGGCACCGAAGGCCTCGATGTGGTGCAGTACGCGACCCCCGCTAAGCATGCCGCTGGCGGAAATGATCAACATGGGGCCGTGACGCTGGTTCAGCGCACGCGACTCGTCGGCGGTGTTGACGAACTGGGCCAACTCGTACATGGCCTGACAGTCGCTTCGGCTGACGTGGTGCTCGGCGTGATGCCGGTGGTAGATCTCGGTGCCATCGATCGCCATGGGACTGTTCAGGAAAATCGGGAATTCCGGGATTTCACCTCGCTGCCGCAACCTGGCCAGATGCAGCATCAGGCCCTGAGCACGTCCTACAGCGAAGGCCGGAACGACGATGACGCCGCCGCGTTCGATCGCTCGACGCACGACCGGGGCCAACTCGGCCTCGGCGTCGACCGGAGCATGCTTACGGTCGCCATAGGTCGATTCGGTCACCAGAATGTCGGCTCCGGCGAAGGCACGTGGCGGGCGCATCAGCGCGTCGTTATCGCGTCCGAGATCACCGGTGAAGTGCAGCGTCTTGCCGGCGACCTTCAGTCGAATCTGCGCTGCTCCGAGAATGTGTCCGGCCGGCAGCAGGCATGCGCTGATGCCATCCCCGAGATCGATCTCTGTGTCGAAATCGTGGTCGCTGAAGTGGGCCAGACTGGCCCGCGCGTCCTCTTCGGTATACAAAGGCCTGGGCTCCGCGTGACTGGAGTATTTCTTGCGTTTGGCACGCAGTGCCTCTTCCTCCAGCAGGTGACCGCTGTCGGGCAGCAACAAGCCGCAGAGCTCTCGGGTAGCCGGTGTACACAGAATGCGACCGGCAAACCCCTGGCTCACCAAGGCCGGCAGATAGCCCGAGTGATCCAGATGCGCGTGGGTCAGCAGTACGGTGTCGATCGTATCGGCCGGCACCGGGAATTCCGCCCAATTGCGTTCGCGCAGCTGCTTGTAACCTTGGAACAAGCCGCAGTCGACCAGTACCCGTCTACCGCCGAACTCAAGCAGGTAGCGCGAACCTGTCACCGTGCCGGTAGCCCCCAAGAACTGTAAGGTCGGGGTGCCGACCTGACTCTCATTCCCGGCTTTCACGGTTGCCGGCCCGTTAGCTCGACCATGTCGCCGACCTGCGGAAGCCCGCCGGATACGGGCTCGACGCTGGCATAGTGATCACTGTAAATCTCAACGATACGGACCTTGCCGACCAGTTCCCGGCGGAAGCCCGGTTTGGGACCCTTGGGTCCCCCGGTCACCTTGATATGCCGTATCACATCGAAGGTCTGACCGACGGCAGCACCGTCCTTTGAACCGATGCAGATTTGTGCCCGCGGGCTCACGGCTTGGCCGTTGTCGTCTGTGCTCAAGACTTGGCCGCGCATCACCATATGGTGATAGGCGGGACTGACGCTCGCACACGCGCCCAGACTCGCTGCCAAGATCGCCGCGAGCAGCAAACGGCGCGATCGCGGTGATTTGATTGTGTTCAGAATCGCATTCATCACTGTGACTCCTGACTCGTTGATGGGACAACTTCGGGTGATCTCGTGGACAGCGTCATGCGCTTTAGGAGCAGTGCGTTGATGGCCACGATGACTGAGCTGCCGGACATGGACAGCGCAGCAATTTCGGGTGAAAGAACAAAGGGGTAGAGCACGCCCGCCGCCAGCGGGAACGCGAGTACGTTGTAGCCCACGGCCCACCACAGGTTCTGGTGCATCTTTCGCAAAGTGCCGCGAGCCACGCGGATAGCGCGGAGCACGTCATAGGGGTCGCTACGCATGAGCACGACGTCGGCACTCTCAATGGCTACGTCGGTTCCAGCGCCGATCGCAAAGCCAACGTCAGCCTGCGTCAGCGCCGGGGCATCATTGATGCCGTCTCCAACCATGCCCACTTTGTGTCCCCGACTCTGTAGCAGCACGATCTGCTCTGCCTTTTGACCTGGAAGTACATCGGCGAGAACGATGTCGATGCCGAGGTCAGCTGCCACGCGTTCCGCGGTGGGTCGGTTGTCACCGGTGATCATCGCCACCTTGACGCCGCTGGCATGCAAGGCATCAATGGTGGCCCTTGACGTCGGCCGGATCGCGTCGGCTATCGCGATCAATCCGGCCAGTTGGCCATCTACGCCGACATAGACCACGGTTCGGCCTGCGCCTTTGAGCTTGTCGGCGGGGTCTGCAAGAGCGCCGAGCGTGATCTCTTGGGCGATCATCAGGGAAGCGTTGCCGAGCACGATCAGGTGGCCATCAACTTTGCCGGTCGCGCCCTGGCCATCGATGTTGGTAAAGGCGGCTGCCTTGGCAGTGACTGCGTCGGCGCGCTTCAGGATCGCCTGCGCCAAGGGGTGCTCCGAGTGCGCCTCCACAGCAGCAGCAAGGCTCAGGATCTGTGCTTCCTGCCAACCTGGAGCGGCTACCACGCTAATGACATCCGGTCGGCCCACAGTCAGCGTGCCGGTCTTGTCGAACACCACCACGCTGAGTTTTGCGGTCTGCTCGATGGCATCGGCATGTTTGAACAAGATTCCTTGGCGTGCCCCAAGACCTGTGCCGATCATGATCGCCATCGGCGTCGCCAGGCCCAGTGCATCCGGGCAGGCGATCACAAAGACGGTGATGGTCAGCGTCAACGCGAACAGCAGACTCTGACCGATCCACCAGAACCACACAGAGAAGGTCAGCATTCCAATGACGATGGCCGCCAACACCAGCCACTGCGAGGCGCGGTCGGCGAGTAGCTGCGCCGGCGCTTTCGAGTTCTGCGCTTGCTGCACCAATTGAATGATCTGCGCCAACGCGGTGTCGGTACCCACTTTGGTGGCGCGATAGGAGAAAGCCCCACTCTTGTTGATTGATCCGCCAACTACGCTGTCGTCTACGGATTTGCGGATCGGCATCGACTCACCGGTCAACATGGACTCGTCCACTTGCGAGGCGCCGTCCACCACAATGCCGTCAACCGGAATCTTGGCGCCCGGGCGCACAACGAGCACATCGCCGACGACGACTTCGTCCGTGGCAATCTCGAGTTCGTCCTTGCCTCGCCTGACTAGCGCCTTGGGTGGCGACAGTTGCAGCAAGGATTTCATGGCGTCGGAAGCCCCGGCGCGGGCGCGCATTTCCAGCCAATGCCCGAGCAAGACGAAGGTGAGCAGTACCGCCGATGCTTCGAAGAAGTTCGGACCCTCGAACAGAAAAGTTGCCCCGACGCTAAATCCGTAACCGGTACCAACGCTCAGCAGCACCAGCACCGCCATATCCAGTACGCCATGGCGCAACGAACGCACTGCGGCGACGTAGAAGGGCCAGCCGGGGTAGACAACAGCGCCGGTGCCGAGTAGCAATAACCAGATTTCCAAGGACAACCCAAAAGGCACCGCGGGCGGCTGCAGCAAACCCATCGGCGACCAGATGAAGACCGGGACGGCGAACGCCAGCGCCACCAGGAAGCGGCGCCGCATGTCGTGCGCTGCCGCATGTAGGTCGTGCCCGTGGTGCATGCCGGCGTGCGCGTCCGGAGAGCCGGGCTGGTTGCCGCGGGCGTGGTCCGCAGAAGCCCGCGAATGGTCGTGCGTGTGCGCCTGACCGTCGCCATCGTCCGTTGCGTTGGCGCAGTCAAATCCGCACTGACGTATCGCCTGGGAGATCGCCGGGATCGAGGTCAGGCGCGGATTGAAGCGCACCGACATCGATCCGGCCACGAAATTGGCGTTGACGTCCCGGATGCCCGGCAGTTTAGACACGGCCTGTTCCAATGTTCGCGCGCAGCCCCCACTGAGCATCTTGCCTATGGGCCAACGACTCGAAACCAGCTTTTCATTCCACGGGATAGTCATGGGAGTCAGCGCCGCTTCGAGGAGTGCGGGAAATGCGGCTGCGGCGCTTTTGACCATCGCGGCCAGAACGCCGGGGTATTCAACTGATAGCGGCGGTAGGCCTCACCCCAACGGGCAAGGCTGTCTCGCTCCTCAGCCTTGGCCAGGCGCCCGTACGCGAACAGCAATACCGGGTACATCACCAATGTGATCAGCGTCGGCCACTGAAGTAGAAATCCAAACATGATCAGCGCGAAAGCAACGTATTGCGGATGGCGCATGCGCGCGTAAATGCCTGTAGTGGCCAATTCGCCAGCACGCTGCGCCCGATAGAGCACATTCCAGGCGATCGACAACAGATAGAAGCCGCCGCCGATGAAAACAAAACTGAGGATGTGGAACGGGCCGAAATGAGGGTTGCCACGCCAGCCGAACATCATCTCCAGAATGTGGCCCGCATCGTGAGTCAGCCAATTCACATCTGGAAATTGGGTCGATAACCATCCGGAAAGCAAGTAGATGGTCAACGGAAATCCATACATTTCGGCGAACAACGCGACAACGAACGCAGAATACATGCCGAAACTGCGCCAGTCGCGCGTACTGACGGGCTTGTAGAAACTGTAGGCAAAGGCCACAAACAAAGCGATGTTGAGCAGGGCAATCAGCCACAGGCCGTAGCCGGTTGAGGTATGCATGACCAGCTCCTAGTGCTGATGTGGACGGGATGAATCGGGCTTTTCGGGGGGCGGCTCGGGGTTGTTGGATCGGTCGTTCTGCGAATGACCATGGCCGTGCCCGCCGTGCATTCCGAAATGCAGCAACGGGCACGCCAGAATCAGCAACAACCACCACGAACCGAGCAAGTGTTCCCCGTGCTCGACGAGCAGAAACACCAGAGCAATGGCGAGAAATCCAAAGAAGGCGAAACGCGCGAAAGCGGGAGGCCGCGTGCGATGGCCTTGATGCAGTGAGTGGTGGTTCATTTCCTACTCCAGAGGCGGCGATGAGAAATCATGCGGATGTCCATTCAGGGCAAGGAGATCGGCCTCAATCAGGTGGCAGACCTCGTCACCGCTGGGCGCCCTGTCGGGCAATTGTTCCCACTCGACCAGCGCCCGGCGCATGCGCTCCTGCATGGCGACCAGGGCTTGCAGTTGCTCGGCAACGTGTTCCACGCGACGCCGCAAGATGTCGCGCACCTCGGGGCATGGGCTGCTACCGCTCTTTGCCCGGTGCATGACTGTGGCAATTTCCTGCAGACTGAATCCGAGGCCCTGGGCCAGGCGAATGAAGCGCAGATGTCGAAGTGCGATTGCGCCAAATCGGCGATAGCCATTGGCCGTGCGCTGCGCCGGCTGCAGCAGACCAATTCGGCAGTAGTACCGAATGACGTGGTCCGACTCGCCTGCCATCAAGGCCAGCTGTCGGATCGTATACGGCGTGCCGGAGGCCGCTGTCGTTGCCCGCGCTCGATGCACTGCTGGTCGGTTCTTGCTCATGGGCTGTTACCCTAATCCTGAGTGTCACGCACAGGTCAAGCGGGTTTTATCGAGAGCGCTTCCTGCAACCGCTGCTCGACATCGGCTGGCAATGAGGTTCGCAATACCCGCCCTCCAGTGCCCTGGAGTTCATGGATGATCTTGTCGACAGTCAATGACCGTGCCAGTACGAAGAGCGCCGAACAGCACGGCTCGACGTCATCGCTGAGACTGCGAATGAAATCATCATCAATCCCATAGTCGTGACCGGCTGCCGACAAGGCGCCGACTCCAGCACCGATGGCGCCACCCGCCGCGACTCCAACCGGACCCGCAAAAAGCATTCCGATCAGTACTCCCCAGAAAGCACCGCTCCAGGCACCTGCCGAGACCAGATTGACGGATTGCTGGAGGAACAGTTTTCCATCGGCGTTTCGGCGCACGATGACGGCGTCGTGCAGGTCAATCAGATATTCCTTTTGCAGATCTTGCAGGCGATTGAGCACCTGCCCGGCAGCGTTCTCCTGGTGCTTGTAAATCACGGCGATCAAGGTTTTCACTGGATGCTCCAATAGGATCAGGGGTGTCGATCACGGTCTACCGCCACGCCCAGAGGCGTGCGGCGCATCGGCGCAAAAGGGGGAAGTGGAGGCGACCGGCCGTAAGGGCTCGCGGACTTGTCTGCGAAGTCGAAGAGTGCAGTTGCGGCCGCATGACAACACCCCGCAGTCGCCGACCTATAGGTGATCGGCAGCGGTCGTCGCCAGCGAGAGCTTAGATCAGCAGGATCGGGGCAGGATGCCCTGTAGGTCCGTGGTGGACCGCGGTTCGAGTGGTCGGCGCAAAAGCCCTTTCAGAGGCTGCCATACAGGCCAACGTGACGACGCTGCTTGGGACCAAGGCGGGAACGAATGGCAGCTTGGCCAGTCCCGAAACCTGGTCAGATTGTGGTTCACCACAATGTTTGGAGCAGGTAGCCCGGTCGGTGACACTCTCACATGATTTTCCATGATGCGCATGGGCTTCGGCGCTCACCGCTGGGGTGATCGCTCCAGAACAATGTGCGCCATGCAGGGCCATGGCAAACTGCGACCACAACAAGCTCAGCACGATCAAGAGAATCACGATCGGGTGGCGTTGCGATTGACGTCGGAGCTTGCTCATGGAGACAGATTTTCCCCTTATTTCGATCAGCGCTGTTTGACCTGGGTCAAACAAGATCGGCGTAGGACACGAGCATTTCGTGCCAGCATGTTGCCTTGTGGTGAATTGCCCAAAGCCAGCAACGGCGGCGACCGGTCACGCCCTAGCGAAATCATCGGTCACGATGCGGCGAAATTCGCAACCAGACCGTCTCTAACGATGATGATGACATCCCTTTTTAGGTCGGCCCTTTGCGGTTCCAATTCAACCAACGGGGTGGAGGCTCCTACAAGAGCGTAAGCTGCCGGTTGATGTACGCAACTTGACATAATGAAACTTAGGCGCAGTCAAGGATTCTCTGCCCGCGGGCCAATGGTTGGCCATCTTTGGCCAACCATTGGCCAACGCATCGAGTTTTTCACATGAAATTGGGTTTCCAATGGCCAACCATTGGCCAACCATTGGCCAATGCATCGAGTTTTCACGACTAACGACACAATCATTCGATTGTAACGCCCGCGTTCTGCGGATTTCCGATTCAGCGGGAGCACGAAATCGGGCTGGAGACCTTTGCCGGGTTGAAGTCGAAGAAGAATCTCCGAAGCCAGCGCTAGCCATCGCACTCGAATCGCTCTGAACGAAGCGCCTTCTGACGGCCCGCAGGGCGCGATAGCGAGTAGAAGGCGCGTAGTGAGTACTGGCTTTCAGAAATTGAGCTATGCCGTGCCCCCCTCTTCGCGTACACTTTGCCCACCTTCTCCCCCAGTTTGCAACCACCAAATGGCCCGATTTGCAGTTCTCCGCGTCACGAAACTCAAGAAATTTGGCAACATCAGTGGATCGAGCAAACATGGATTTCGAGAACGCGAGACTCACAATGCCGACCCGACAAAACTTGCCGACAATCGAATTCTTTGTGGGCCTTCGACATCGAGGGGTGTCCGTGCGGCAATTGATCGTTCCCTGCAGGTCGTTACCCACAGGAGCCCAAAAGATCCAGTGTTGTGTCTTGAGTACCTGATCTCGTACTCGCCCGAAGCTCTGGCGGGCGCTGCACCTGCGGAATACTTCGCCGACTCCCTCAAATGGCTGCAAGATCGTCATGGCAAAGAGAATATCGTCTCGGCCATCGTTCATCACGACGAAACAACGCCCCATCTTGCCGCTTATGCTGTACCGATCGAGCGCCGCGGCGGACGGGAGCGCAAACGGAATGTCGCCGACGGCCGAAACCCGGATGGTTCACAGCGACGGAAAACGATCACAAGCACTGTTGGTGCCGAGGTCTGGCTGAGTGCGGCTGCGTATGTCGGCAGTCGCCCGAAGTTGCGAAAGCTGCAGACAGATTTTGCAAAAGAAGTCGGAGCAAAATTTGGCTTGGAGCGCGGCGTAGAGCGGTCGGGGGCACGTCACATCACGATCAAGCAGTTCTATGCGTTTTTGAACGGTGAGGTTCCTGATCTGCTGGCGCCCGAGGTCGCCAAGCTGGCCAAAGCCGCGGCATCGGAAGCAACGCGGCAGAAAGCAGCGGCAGAAGCGGCGCGCAAGAGAACGGCGCTGCTGGAAAAGCAACTGACAAACCTGCGAGCGCGCCTTGACGAGCAAACACGTGATGCGACAGAGCAGTTAGCCGAGCAGCAGCGGCTGTCCGCTGAAGCCCTGCGGCAGCAAGCAACGGTTGTAGAGAAGCTCCGAGGTCAACTCGTGGAACTCAAAAACTGGATTTCAACGCAGCTTGGGACAATTTGGACTGCTTTGTTCAACGGCGGGGTTCCGGCAGTTCGGGAATTGATCTTGCGATCCGACGAAGAATCGCCGCTCGAGCTTGTTCCGATTCCAGAAAATCGCGTCGATGTGCGAGAAATGGCGACAGGCGAATGGCGTGCGGCTGTGCTTGACGACAGGGATGTCGAAGTCTGGTCTGAAGTGTATTCAGATGAGGACGAAGCCTACGCTGGCGCCGATGCGTGGATTCGGCACGCAGATGCGCCAGCCCCTGGCATGTAGCCAAACCACCGGAACCCGTCTCCGCGCTTAAACCTCGACACCATCGCGCATGCGCCCAAGCGACGATTGCCGCTGCTCTATCCGCTCATTGGCGGCACTATCGCAGACCATAGACACCTACCCTCCTTTGCCTATCCTTGATTCTCGCGGCGGGTGCTGGAGCAAGGTAGCGGCGGCGGAAATTGGGGTCGAGCCACAGGGCCTAAAAGCCTGTGCCATGTGCTGACTCCGATCCGTCGGGCTCAATGAGCGACCATCGACGGAAACCATGGCAGCAACGTGCCCAGTTCGCTCTCCGGACGAAAGCCCAGGCCCTCGACTCTGTTTCCCCTGCCGGATCAAGCGCTCTTGTTCGCCTACCCGCCCCCACGTAATCTCGGCCGCGAACCGCGCGCACACCGCGCACAACCCGAGTTCGCGTGCGCTGCTGAGACTTTCGGCGCCTGAGCGACTCCTTGTTCTATTTGCTGCGACCTTGGTCGTGGCGAGATCACTCCAGAGGCATGTCTTGGCTAAACCGAAGAAGTCCAGCAAGAGCGCCGCCAGCAACGCCAATCTTGGCTTTGAAGCCAAGCTGTGGCTGACGGCCGACAAGCTGCGCAACAACATGGACGCGGCCGAGTACAAGCATGTGGTGCTTGGTCTGATCTTTCTGAAGTACATCTCCGACAGCTTCGAGGCGCATCGCGCCAAGCTGGTGGCGGGGGAGGGCGAATACGCCGGCGCCAATCCCGAGGATCCGGACGAGTATCTGGCCGAGAACATTTTCTGGGTGCCGACCGACGCACGTTGGTCGTATCTGCAGGGCAGCGCACGCATGGCCAGCATCGGTCGCCGTGTGGATGATGCGATGGTGTCGCTCGAGGGCGTCAACCCGCGGCTCAAAGGCGTGCTGCCGAAGGACTACGCGCGCCCGGCGCTGGATCAGCAGCGGCTGGGCGAACTGATCGATGTGATCGCCACCATCGAACTCACCGCCGCCACCGAGGGCGAGCAGACGCATCGCTCGGTCGATCTGCTCGGCCGCGTTTACGAGTATTTCCTCACCCGCTTCGCCAGCGCCGAGGGCAAGAACGGCGGCCAGTTCTACACGCCGAGTTGCGTGGTGCGCTGTCTGGTGGAAATGCTGGAACCCTACCGGGGGCGTATCTACGACCCCGCCTGCGGTTCCGGTGGCATGTTCGTGCAGTCCGAGAAATTCGTCGAATCCCACGGCGGCAAGCGCGGCGACATCAGTGTGTTCGGTCAGGAAAGCAATGCCACCACGCGCCGTCTGGCAGTGATGAACCTAGCCATCCGCGGCATCGAGGCCGACTTCGGCCCGGAACAGGCCGACACCTTCCGCCGCGATCTGCACCCTGATTTGCGCGCCGACTACGTGCTGGCCAACCCGCCCTTCAACGACAGCGACTGGCACCGCAAGGACGACGACGTGCGCTGGCAATACGGCGTGCCACCCAAAGGCAACGCCAACTTCGCCTGGGTGCAGCACTTCATCCACCACCTGGCTCCCACCGGCTACGCCGGCTTTGTACTCGCAAACGGCAGCATGAGCTCCAACCAGTCCGGCGAAGGCGAGATCCGCAAGGCACTGATTGAGGCCGATCTGGTCGATTGCATGGTCGCGCTGCCGGGGCAATTGTTCTACAGCACGCAGATTCCGGTGTGCCTGTGGTTCCTGGCCCGCAACAAGGGCGTCGACGCCAAACGCAACTTGCGCGACCGGCGCCGCGAAACGCTGTTTATCGATGCGCGCAAGCTGGGCACCCTGATTGATCGCGTGCATCGCGAACTGACCGACGCTGACCTGAAGAAAATCACCTCCACCTACCACGCATGGCGCAGCGATCCTGAGCCCCGTCATTCCCGCGAAAGCGGGAATCCAGTGCCTTACTCGGACATCCCCGGCTTCTGTAAATCGGCCACGACCGCCGAGATCGCCGCGCACGGCTATGTGTTGACGCCTGGCCGCTATGTGGGCGCCGAGGACGTGGAGGACGATGGCGAGCCCTTCGAGCAGAAAATGCAGCGGCTCACCGCGACGCTGCGCGATCAGCTGACCGAAGCCACGAAGCTGGATTCCGCGATTGCCGCCAAATTGAAGGAGCTTGGGTATGGGAACTCGTGAAGTCCCATTCACTGCGCTCATTTCTCAGATCGTAGACAACAGAGGGAAGACTTGCCCAACCGCGGACGCGGGAATTCCACTCATCGCGACTAATTGCATTCGCAATGAGTTGCTTTATCCGACCTACGAGAAGGCACGGTTTGTGTCGCCCGAAACCTATTCCACATGGTTTCGCGGCCATCCAAAGCCGGGGGATATTCTTTTTGTCAACAAAGCAACACCTGGACGCGTGTGTTTGGTTCCCGATCCAGTGGACTTTTGTATCGCACAAGACATGGTCGCCGTTCGGGCCAATCCGAGCAAGGTTTACCCAAAGTATCTCTTTGCCGCCCTGCGTTCGCCGATTGCACAGGAGCGAATTTCACGGATGCACGTAGGTTCGCTCATCCCCCACCTCAAGAAGGGCGACTTCGACAAGCTCTTCTTGCCTCTTCCAGGGAGTGACGAACAACGATTCATCGGAGATCTCTACTTTGAGCTTTCCGCCAAGATTGATCTGAACCGACGCATGAACGCGGCGCTGGAGGCGATGGCTCGAGCGCTGTTCCAAAGCTGGTTCGTGGATTTCGACCCCGTCCGCGCCAAACTCGATGGCCGCCAGCCTGTGGGCCTCGACTCCGCCACCGCCGCCCTCTTCCCCGCCAGGTTTGACGAAACGGCGGCTGGACACATCCCGCACGGGTGGACGGCGACAACGCTGGGAGACGCCTGCGCTAGGGGCGGAGGCAACATTCAGACCGGACCTTTCGGAACGCAACTTCACGCATCGGATTACGTGGACGAAGGTATTCCGTCGATCATGCCGAGTGACCTCCGCGACAACCGAATTGAGACCAGTTCCATCGCTCGCATCCGCGAGCAGGACGCCGAACGACTCGCTGTGTATCGAGTTCAAGTTGGCGATGTTGTCTACAGTCGGCGTGGCGATGTCGAGCGTCGCTCGCTGATCCGCCGCAACGAGCATGGCTGGCTTTGCGGCACCGGGTGCCTGCGGGTTCGCTTTGGTTCGAGTGGGCTGAATCCGTTTTTCGGAGCTTCGTGCCTCGGCACGCCTGAGTCTCGGGCGTGGGTCGTTCGTCACGCCGTTGGAGCAACCATGCCTAATCTGAACACGTCAATTCTCGGCGCGCTGCCAATGGTCATTCCACCGCCTGAGCTTCAGTCTCGCTTCGCAGAAATCGTCGCTCCATGGGACAAACGCGGAACCATCGCACTCGAACAATCCAGCACCCTCGCCACGCTGCGCGACACCCTGCTGCCGAAGTTCCTAAGCGGCGAGGTCAAGCCAACGTCAGCGTAGATCTACTTTGAAAGGGCTCCTCATGCGCGCATCAGAGACATCTTCGACGGGCGGAGTGGGAGTCACCGAAGTCTGTGGCCTATTCGAGCGAATTCGGTGGGCGCCACTGGAAAACCGTGACCGACATGATCTAGGAACAGACCTTTTGGTCGCTGCGCGCGATCCTCGCCGCTTTGATCGTGGCGTCTTGATCGGCGTGCAAGTCAAGGCCGGTCCCACCGCATTCGATGAGGCAGAAAAGGACGCGTCCGGCAGCATCATCGGTTGGTGGCATCGAGAAGACAGCGAGCACTTCGACTATTGGATCAAGCACCATCTTCCGCATCTCCTAGTGTTGTATGACGCGACTTCGCGCGAGGGCTATTGGGCGCACGTTACAGCCGAGCGATGCCAGTCAACTGGCAAGGGCATCAAGATTCTCGTGCTCAAGCAAGACACCATCGGTTTGGCTGACGCACCTAAACTCTTGGAAATTGCGCTGGCACAGCGCGGCTCGACATCTTTGGAAGGTACATCGTTTGATGCTGCAGCGGCCCATATCGCCCCAGGGGACCGAATGCGGTACGCGCTGCTCATACCCCGATTAATTGCGCCACACGCGAACCGAGGGGAAGTAGAAGCTGTGGAGCCTGAGGAGGCGATTGCACTCCTGGTGCTCCTGCACGTGCAACGACTTCGATTGTTGCTCAAGAAGAACGCAGCTTGGCCGGAGCTTGACAAGGAGCCCAAAAGCGCCGACTGGCGTTGGCATTTTGCTCATGCAATCTGGCGATTCATCGCCTTCGGTGATTGCGACCCACTCAGGGCGTCGCATTCGCAAGCGTCCCGTTCAAAAACGCCGCGAAGCGACTGGCGTGTGGCAGCGTCAGTCGTATTGGCATCGGCCGAGTTCCTCGCCGGACGTACCCAAAGCGCCGCGTCCACGATCGATGGCGAACTCAACAAGGACGCGGCCGCTCCAATCGACCATGCATGGCTGCACCTTCATGCAGGGCATTGCGCGGCTGAACTCGGTGCCAACGACGACGCCAAGGAACATGCGGCAATGGCTTTGGCGAATCTCAGAGGTGCTTCAGATGAACCGACGGCCTCGCTACTGTCGGGAATTGGATATCGAATCATTTTCAATCTCGGTGGATGGCAAGAGAGTTCCCGAAATATGTCAGCGACCCTGAAGGCGGCTGATAACGCGGGCTCTTGGTGGCGCGATCAACAATTGCGGTGGGCGCTGGACGCTGCCGCACTCGAGAACTTCCGAACGTGGACCAAAGACGCATCTTCGCGCTGGGAAGCTGAGCCTCCTGGACAGCAAATGATGCCGTCGATGCTCATGGCGCTCTTTTCAGCCGACCACGCGGGGTGGGCAGCGGCACAAAGTCGACTAGGACGTTACGAGATCCAACATTCGAAGAACGGCGATCACTTTCGGTCGGCGTTCGTCCGATTGCTCCGCAGTGGGGATCAATCATCCGTGGTCTTGGCTGGGAGGCACGCGTTGAATTTCGGTCCGGCCGTAGAACTCTCCAAGCTATCAGCGGCCTGTGTTCCTCGGTTCATGGCCCCGAAACGTGTTGAAACTTTGCTTGCGTTTTGGAAAGAATTTGGCGACTTGGGTCAGTCCCACCCTGCGGACGAGGTCCTCTCATGGTGTTTAGTTCAGGCGGGTCAGGCGTCGGTGGCTTTGGAAAAACCTACGCAGATCGATCCTCGAATCCTCGATGCCATCTCAAGCACACTGCCTGTCGCTTCCGATTCTGTCTTTCGCCAAGTAGCCGCAAGCCTTGGTCAGTTCTCGTTCAACCCACACGATTTGGACAGGTTCTGCAGAGTTGCGGAGGCGGTGGAACGGCGAGATTCGAGTTCGCTTGATTGCGAATTGTTGGTGGCGATAGCTAGGCGCCATCCAGGCGCTTCCGGTGCCACGGCGTTGTTTGGCCTCGCCGCGAGTGCTGGAAGTGACGAAGCACGCGAGGAACTTATTCGCTTGGCCGATGCGGGAGATCTCTTGGCCGGCGCGATCGCCTTCGACGCTGACTTGCTACCAGAAGGCTCCGCAGCAAGTGCTGCGCAAATGATTATTGATTTGCTTGAGAAGGAACGACTTGATGCGAGCAATGGGCGAATCGGATACGGACGCTCGGTCGATTTCTGTAATTTTCTCGTCGCGCTGTTCCTTGCATTCTCGAAAATTGCGCGATGGCCTGTGGTCGTTGATTATATTACTGACCGCCATGTAATCGCAGACCACAAGGAAGCCGCGTGTCGTCAGATCATTCGAAAAAAGGAAATGGTGCCGCGCGAGGTCATAGACGGACTATTAGCCTGCATTTCGGATTTAGCGTCCAGCAGATACATTCAGGCGAATTTATTTGATGTTAACTCCACTCGACTGACGGCTGCAGATTTGGCCGCATTTGTCGGATTTGCGTTGCGCGACCCAAGTGACGACGACGTGGAGGCATACGTTAATACCGCCCTGACACGAGGTGGTTCCAGCAAGAATTGGGCTTGGGAAGCCCTCTCGAATTTTGGTCCTCCCGGTTATGATTTGCTGGCGATACAGGCTCAGGATGATGAGGACATCGCCGTCCGGGTGCGCGCTGCGCATTTCCTGGGGCGTCGTATTTCTGGGCAAGATGAAAGCACCATGCTGCGTCTCGCCGCCGAGAGGTTGCTGGCGAACCAGGGCGTAACTGTAACGAAGGCGCTTTTGAGGACGCTCATGGATGAATGCCCAACCTGGGCTCGAGTTTTGATTGATCCACTTCGATCTCATTATTCTGCATCGGTTCGAAAAATGGCGGAACACATCACGATCGAGACGTCTTAGTAGCTCGTACAAGACAGATTTGAGCGTTCGCAACACGCTCTACTTCGGAGTCACACTCCGAGTGCAAAATGTAGGAATGCTTAGTCAATAGACTGCGAATCAGAGGAATGACACTGCATCGGCCGCGAGGCGAGTCGGCCTCCAAATTTGCGAGCGTTCTATTTTATTTCTTGGGTCGAGCAACTGGATGCGAGGTAAAGGCTATGCCGCAACAATATGCGCCAGGGGAAAAAGAGCGCGTGATTCTTTTTAGGGATTTCCCGTTTCCATTTTCTACAAGCGCGCTGCCGCTAGATCTTGGACGAGGTGTCCGACTGGATCAGGTCGATGACATCCAGCATGCCATTCGCTTTGCTGACCGAGAGGAGGAGCGCCCGCGCCTGAAGGCTATCCTCTTGCAAGAGCAACTTGCAGGTGTTGGTCAGGTGCACGTCTGCATAAGGACGCCAGTCAAAACAACCGTTTCGGATGCGACGACACGACTCTGGGTTGCGATTGCAGCCATACGGTTGATTTCACCTGTGGAGATTCGGGCTAGCTCTATATTGACGTTCGACGAATCAAGCGGCGAGATAACTGAAGTGGCAACTTTGTTGACGATGCCGATTGTCGGTCCATCGTTTCACCGGCGGCTCAATGGCCAGGAATTGAAGGCAGCAAGAGACGTTAATATCCGTCTAGGAAAGCTCAAGGCGCGAAAGCTGGTTCGTCCGAGGTCCGCGTTCACGCTGTGGGCGCAAATATCGGGGGGCGCGTGCACGTCATGGCAGCTCGCAACGCTAGGATTGGTTGGAGTGCTTGAGGCAGTCTTCCCGCAGCCGAAAAATGGAAAGCGCTACGACGACTTGAATTACGCTCAGAGATTGTCAGTGCGGGTTGCCCGATTCCTTGAGGCGCGGAAGTTCTACAAACGGCATGAGGAAAAACTGAGGCGTATTTACGAAGCCTACCGGAATTCAATCGCTCACGGCGTTCACGATCCAAGCCCTACTGGCAAACTCAATGAACGCTATCTTGACCTACTCTTCCTTCACGAGACAGCCAGATTGGTGCTACTAGGAATGCTGTCAAAATCAAATGATGATCTGATTAAATTGGTTCCAGAGCACGCCAGTGGCGACCAGATACAGAAAGGACTTGATGAACTGGGTCCTGCAACCGGGAAATTAATTGGACAGCAAATTCTAACTTCTGCTCCTAAATCGAGAAGTTTGATTGAACTCTGACTGGTTCGCACAAACCCGCACCTACGGCGGCCTACTCGATGAGAGGTGAACACACCAAAGGAACCGAGCTAATCCATGTTCCCAGTTATCCAAGTTGATCGCAGTCACGCAGAGTCCTCCGAGTTCCTTGGCACCAAGCGCAAGTTCTGGTTCGTGGATGACGAGGGGCGTCGCTGGTTGTTCAAGGCCGAAGAACGCGGCACCGGAGAGGATTGGGCCGAGAAGATCAGTTGCGAACTGGCAGCGCGCCTGGGCCTGCCCCACGTGCACTATGACTTGGCCGAGGAGTCCATCGACGGGACGCCAGGCGTAGTCTGCGCGTCGATTGCGACGGGTGATAGGCAGTTGGTGCTGGGCAATCAGTTGTTGCTGGATCGCGACACCAACTACCCAATGGAAGATGTGCGGCATTACAAGGTGCGTGCGCATACCGTCGACGCGGTAGCGAATGTGCTGAATGGCCTGGAGCCGCCCACATCGGAATGGACCTCGAACTTGCCCGATGGCATCGTGACAGCACTCGACTGCTATCTGGGCTACGTGATGCTGGACGCGTTGGTAGCAAACCAGGATCGGCATCACGAGAATTGGGGTGCGCTGCGCGTGGAGACTGTGCTGCGCCTGGCACCCAGCTTCGATCATGGGGCCTCGCTGGCTCGAAACCTCTCGGACGCCGAGCGCAAGTCTCGCTTGGACTCGACGGACCGCGGCTTTCAGGTTCCGACCTTTGCTCAACGCGCCCGTTCGGCTTTCTACGAGAACGACACGGCCACGAGGGCGATGGGCACGCTCGCCGCGTGGCAGGCCTTCGCCCAGCGTTCGTTGGTGGCGGCTACGGCATGGAAGCAGCGATTGGCGTCAATCGATGCCGCGACGATCAACACCTTGTTGCAAGAAATCCCGCCCAATCGGCTATCAGTAATCGGCCAGAGGTTCACAGCCGCGCTATTGTTGGAGAACCAGCGGCGCATTGTTGCGGGAGAGCCGACATGACTCAATCACTGTTCGTAACGTGGCGCTCCGGCGACGACGGTCGGGGTCATTGGGGACCTGTGGGTCGGCTGGATCGCGATGAATTCGGCTATCGCTTCGTCTATCTGCGTGGCGCTCGGACGCTTCCGGGCTTTGTGCCGTTTGCGGGCATGCCGGATCTGGAGCAGGTCTATCAGTCTGACGAGCTGTTTCCGCTGTTTGCCAATCGCCTGCTCGCGCGATCGCGGCCGGAATATCAAGCCTACCTGTCATGGATGGGTTTCGAGCACGGGCAAGTGCCCGATCCGATTGCCATCCTGAGCGTGACCGCTGGACGTCGCGCGACCGACCAGGTGGAGGTGTTTCCGTGCCCAGCCAAAGGCAAGGATGGTCGCTATCAGTGTGACTTCTTTGTACACGGCGTGCGCTGGAGCGCCCAGGCTGCACTCGAACTTATCGCGGCTCTGAAGCCGGGCGACCTCCTTGCCCTGCAGCATGAGCCCGACAATTCAAATGACCCCAATGCTGTCGCGGTTCTGGCTGCGGCAACGGTCAATGGCCTGAGGATCGGCTATGTGCCGCGCTATCTGTGCGCGGATGTGCTGGCCCTGCAGTCACTGCTTGGCACTGAACGGGTTTCCGTGCGCGTTCGTCGCGTCAACAGCGACGCGCCTTTGCAGCAGCGCTTGCTGTGTCGCCTCAGCAGTCCCTGGCCGGATTCCTTCGAACCCTGCAGCGGCGAGGAATACACCCCCATTGTCGATGAGTACGCCTTGTGCTGACGGCAACAGACTGCCGTGAACGAACGCGAGCTTGAACTGGCAACCCAGGGCTGGTTTCAGTCCCTGGGCTACCAATTGGCTTTTGGGCCTACTCTGGCGCCGGATCAGCCGGGCGCGGAACGCGACTCTTTCGCGCAAACCTTGCTGCCAGGTCGATTGCGGAACGCCATTGCCAGGCTGAATCCCAAAATCCCCGCTGATGCGCGAGAAGAAGCGCTGCGTAAAGTGCAGCTCGTCGCCCTGCCCTCGCTGATCCAGACCAATCGCGCCTTCCATGGCTACCTGCGCAATGGTGTGCCGGTGGAATACGCACGGCGCGACGGCAGCATTGCCGGCGATCTGGTGAGGCTGATTGATTTCGACGATGTGGCGGCAAACGACTGGCTGGTGCTGAACCAGTACACGGTGATCGAAGGCCAGCACAATCGTCGTGCGGACATTGTGGTGTTCGTCAACGGGATGCCGCTGGGCCTGATTGAGCTGAAGAACGCAGCCGACGAGAACGCTACGATCTGGAGCGCCTACGCACAGTTACAGACCTACAAGGCGGAGATCCCCAGTCTGCTGCAGTACAACGCGGTGCTGGTGGTCAGCGATGGCTTGCAGGCGCGCATCGGCTCGGTGTCGGCGAACCAGGAGTGGTTCAAGGTCTGGCGCACTATCGATGGCGAGGGTGACGCACCCAAATCGGCACTGGAGCTGGAAGTGCTGGTACGCGGGGTGTTCGAGCGGCGGCGCTTTCTGTCCTTGCTTCAAGATTTTGTGGTGTTCGAGGAAGATCCGGACAACGGTGCGCTGCACAAGATCATCGCCGGCTATCACCAGTTCCATGCGGTGAATGCGGCGGTGGAGGAAACCGTTCGCGCCAGCGGTGCGGGCGCCCGTGAGAATGCCGGTGATGCGCTGGGCAACTATCGGACGCAGCGTATGCACGGCGGACGGCCAGGTGACCGTCGTGCCGGTGTCGTCTGGCATACCCAGGGCAGCGGCAAGAGCTTTTCGATGCTGTTCTATGCGGCGCGAGTGGTGCGTCATCCGGCTATGCAGAACCCGACGCTGGTTGTGCTGACGGATCGCAACGACCTCGACGACCAGTTGTTCGGCCAGTTCCAGCGTTGCCACGATCTGCTCGGCCAGATGCCGGTGCAGGCCAGTGGCCGTGATCACCTGCGCGAATTGTTGAATCGGGCGAGCGGCGGCGTGGTGTTCACCACCATCCACAAGTTCATGCCCGAGCGCGGCGAATCAATGCCGGAGTTGAGTGCGCGCCAGAACATCGTGGTGATCGCCGACGAAGCGCATCGCAGCCAATACGGCTTTGGCGGCAAGGTCAACGTGACCACCGGCGCAATGTCCTATGGCTTTGCCAGCAATCTGAGGGACGCCCTGCCAAATGCCTCCTTCATCGGCTTCACTGGTACGCCGATAGAGAAGACTGACGCCAACACTCGCGCGGTGTTTGGCGATTACATCTCCATCTACGACATTCAGCGCGCCGTCGCCGACAAGGCCACAGTGCCGATCTACTACGAGAGCCGCATTTCGAAGTTGGCGCTGAACGCCGCCGAGATGCCGAAGCTCGACGCGGAGTTCGAAGAGATCACCGAGGGCGAGGAGCAGACCCGCAAGGAGAAGCTCAAGACTAAATGGGCCGCGCTGGAAGCGCTGGTCGGCGATCCCAAGCGCATCGCGCTGGTCGCCGCTGACTTGGTCACGCACTACGAGAAGCGCCTGGAAGCGATGGACGGCAAGGCCATGATCGTCTGCATGAGCCGCCGCATTGCTGTCGATCTGTACAACGCGCTGATTGCGTTGCGACCCGACTGGGCCAGCGCGCTGGACGATGAGCCCGAGTCGGAGAAGGGCAAGACCTGCGTGGTGAAAGTGGTCATGACCGGAAGTGCCGACGACGGCCCGGACTGGCAGCCGCATATCCGCAGCAAAGACAAACGTCGCCGGCTGGCAAACCGCTTCAAGGATGCCAAGGACCCTTTCCGCATTGTCATTGTGCGCGACATGTGGCTGACCGGCTTCGACGCGCCCTGCCTGCACACGATGTACGCCGACAAGCCCATGCAGGGCCACGGTTTGATGCAGGCCATCGCCCGCGTCAATCGTGTATTTCGCGACAAGCCCGGCGGGCTGGTGGTGGATTACCTGGGACTGGCCGATCAGCTCAAGAAGGCACTGGTCACCTACACCGAGAGCGGCGGCAAGGGCGATCCCACCTTCGATACTGCGCAGGCCGTTGCCGTGATGCTGGAAAAGCACGGCATCGCTTGCGACCTGATGCATGGCTTCGATTGGGACAACTGGGTGAATGGCACGCCGGGCGAGCGACTGGCGTTGATTCCGGCCGGACAGGAACATGTGCTGGCGCAGGAGGACGGCAAGAAGCGCTGGCTGCAAGTGGTGGCGGAACTGTCGAGCGCGTTCGCGCTGTGCGCAGCCAGCGATGAGGCCGTGGCCATCCGCGACGACGTGTCCTATTTCCAAGCCATCCAGGCGGCGTTGAACAAGCGCAGTGGCGACAACAAGCGATCACCTGAGCAAATCGACGCCGCCATCCGTCAACTGGTATCGCGGGCGATCACCACCGAAGGCCAGGTGATCGACGTGTTCACCGCAGCCGGACTGGCGAAGCCGGACATCAGCATCCTGAGCGACCAGTTCCTCGCAGAAGTACGCGGACTGAAGCACAAGAACGTCGCTGCCGAACTGCTGGAAAAGCTGCTCAAGGACGAGTTGAAAGTCCGCGCCCGGCGCAACCTGGTGCAGGCCCAAGTGTTCTCGGAAAAACTCAAGAAGACCCTCAACGGATACCACAACCGCGCCATCTCGACGATGCAGGTCATCGAAGAGCTGATCAAACTGGCCAAAGAACTGGATGCCGCCAGCAAGCGCGGCGCCGACCTCGGCCTGAGTGATGACGAGATCGCCTTCTACGACGCCCTCGCGACCAACGAAAGTGCCATCGAAGCCATGGGCGACGCCAAGCTCCGACTGATCGCCGCGGAACTGATCACCCAGGTCAAGAAGAGCGTCACCATCGACTGGACCCTGCGCGAAAGCGCCCGCGCCAAGATCAAGGTGATGGTCAAACGCATCCTCAACAAATACGGCTACCCGCCGGATCTTCAGGAAGAAGCTGTGCAGACCGTGCTCAAACAGGCTGAGTTGTTGTGTGCGGACTGGGTGAGCTGAGAAGCATCGGGCGACGAAACGATGTCTTGTCGCTTGGTCAGCCTTTTGGAGACTATCTACCGGTCGCTAGATACCTCGCCATCAAACTCTCCCGGTGACTAGCCAGAAACGGCACCTGAGCTGAGCGAAACGGCTCGACCTTCTGCATTGGATCGATCGACCATCGCCGCAGCACGTCGCCCGACAGATCTTTACGCACGATCATGCTGCCGTCGTTGTCGAAAGAGATCAGTTGTTGGTCGAACAGGGCGTCGACGTGCGGGGAAAGCAGCAAGCCGTTGTCGGCGCTCAGGCGCTCGTCGTTGTTGGCGTCGCGCCAGGGCTTGATGTGGCTGGCGCGCAAAACGCGCTGGTCGCGAACGCCGGTGACTTTGCAGACTTGTTCCTGCATCAGCACGCGCACTCGGAAGAGGCCCTGCCCTACGCGCGCCTCGATCAGTTGCACGCGCTGGGTGTTAACAAGCGTGGCATCCGATTGAATCCGTTGGATATCCTCGGGGACAGAGGCGCGCTCGACTACCTCGTCGCGGATCTCCAACGGTTGAGCAGTACCGGTGAGGTCGCCCAAGAGCACTCCGAGCACCGGTGAAATGGCAGTCAAATACACGCCTTGATTGCCATGGCCGTTGGTCTGAATCGGCGACCAGCGTTCGGGCAGCAGGGGTGCGATCAGTCCGATGTGTTCGGATGGACGAACAGATTGGTCCAGCGGCGTGAACGCAACCTGCAGAAGCCAGCCATCGTTGTTCCAGTAGTCGCCGACCGTGCCGAATTCGGCCGGCTTCGGGCACGGCGATGCTGCACGGATAACCACACCGATGGCACCGAGCCGGCCATGCGCGTAGGAGTAGACCGTATCGCCGACCTTGGCGAGCAGCATGTTGTCGTAGGTCTGATTTCGCGCGCCGTTGCGGTTGCGCTTGGGGGGCCGCCCGGGACCTCGAGGTCCCGGGTCTGCTTGTGGTTCACCCACCAGTACGCCACTGCCGTGTCCCCGACGTAGACCCGTCCGATCATAGCGGCGAAACTCTGGCCGCCCGCTATCGTCAACGCCGCACTTCACTACGGCATCCAAGGCAGCGCGCCTCGTGGAGATCTTCGCACCTGCGGAGTCGAATCAATTTGCCATGGCATTCCGCCAGCACAGCACAGCACAGCACAGCACAGCACAAAGTGGAGCATAGTTCCCTCGCGTCCGCCGGATACGATGGATGCTATCCAGAGGCAGCACCGATTGAAGGCAGACACAATCTCCCCGGAGGTCACCATGCAGATACTCGACAGCGACAACAGCCTGAATCAGCTCTTGCTTGCGGAGCGCGTCAACCCCTTTGAGACAGTCGTTTGACTAGATCTCTGTAGATTTGAGCTTTTCTTCGGCGTTGACCTCGTGGCTGCGTGTTGCGGAGGTTAGGCTGATGATCGGCGTCGGCCACGGATTGATCTCCACCATTATTGGTGGTGCTTTGGCCTTGGGTGTCCCGTGGACGAAGCGTTCCGGGTGGTCTCGGTAGGCGACATCCAAGGCGGCTTGCTTGATGGCGGTGACGGCGCTGTCCCGGCGGTGAAAGACGTCGGCCGGAATGTGGCCGTTGAGTCCGCTGTGGTGATGCTCGTCGTTGTACCAGTCGATGAACTCGCCGCACCAGCTGCCGGCTGCACCGCAAGTCGGTGAGTCCTCAGATGGGGCGCAGCTACATGCGGTGATGTCCAAGACGTCGAAAAGAGCCGAAGAAGTTGTCTGCGGATGTGGGCCAACCAACGGGTTCCGACTGGCAAGGCCCGCAAATGACGCATCCGATCACCAAGAATACTCTAGGTGAAGAATTCCCCACCTACCTTTAACGCGCGCTCGCAACGACCTGCGCCGGCCACCGGCCGGCCCTCCCTACCCCGCTATCGCGGGGCCCCGTCGGGCGCCCCGGCGGGCGCGCTGTCGGCCGTCGCGGCGTTGATGTTCAAGTGCAATTTGAGAGCTACCGGTTTGTCTTCATAGTGCGATTTTGCCTCTTGATTTGCCGGGGTCTGACGGTCCCTTCATCGCCATCGGGTGTCCGGGGCAACGTCCGCATCGAGTTGGAAGCTCACACCCGTTCATTGACCATGTCGCGACACCAAGTCCCGGAGGCATTGGCTAGGCGCCAAGCAGATCCGCGTCAACCGTACTTTCTCCAAGACCTTCTAGCCCGGCCGACAATGGATAGGCCGCCACCATTTGGCTCGACCAGGCACGGCGCAAAATCTCGGCCTCCGGTGATCTGCCAACGACCATCTGCGGCGAGACATACCCTGCGAACCGCTATCTCAGTATCAGACATGCACAAAGCGAACTGTCGGCTTCCGAGTTGGACCAGCGTGTCGCCAGTATCAACCAGGACCAGATCACCGTCGCTCAGCTCAGGCTCCATGCTGTCGCCTCGAACGCGCACCAGGCGCCCCCGGTCGGGGGGAAAGCCCAGTGTGTCGAAATAGCTGCGCTTGAAAGCTAGCGAATCGACGAACTGCTCGAATTCAATCTTCCCAGCCTGACTCTTCGGTCGAATCCAGTGCCGATCGAGTAGCACATAGTCCGCGTTGTCCCGCAGTCGCGCTGTTGCTTGTGACTTAGCACGCTTGACCAACTGCCACGCTTGTTCGACGCCAGGTTGGCTCAACATGTTGGCCAAAGCGTTGGTTGCCTGGGACACCGGGTCCTCGTTGACCGCGAGCTGCTGCTCACCTTCGCCGGTGAGCAGCCAAGCCGGATTCCATCCAAGGCGTGCGATCGCGTGCACTATCTCAGCGCTAGGTTTGCGTTCGTCGCTCTCGTAATGCTGAAGCGTGCGCAGACCAACGCTCAAACGCTTCGCGAATGACTTCTGCGGTTCATTCCCGCGCATGAACTTCAGTCGTTGGCCTAGTGAATTCGGCATTTGCTTGCGACTCGCCTCTGCGTAGCTGGCAACTTAGCTTGAAGCGTGGGCATGAGCAAACGTCCTTTCAATCCCAACGGACGACTGCCGCATGGCATTTTCTTTCATTTGTTGTTGTACGATAAACCGCACGCACGTGCGTGCGTGTTAGACTAGTGCCACACGGCTGGCATGCAGCCATCAGGGGAGGATCAAGATGAGATTTACGGCCATCGACTTCGAAACTGCAAATTCAAATCGCAACTCGATCTGCGCAGTCGGACTAGTCATTGTCGAAGACGGCGAGATAGAAAGCATCACAAGCGAATTAATCCAACCTGCGCCGCTCGTTTTCCACCCGCGCAATGTCGCCCTTCACGGAATCGCTGCGCGTGATGTCTGCGACTCTCCGACGTTTGCAAGAGCATGGAAATCGCTGCGTGCCAGGATTCGTGGCCCACTAGTGACGCACAATGCCGCTTTCGACATGAGCGCAATGCGCCAAGCGCTCGACGAAGCCGGCATCCGGCATCCGGAGCTTGATTTTCTGTGCACGCTCGCAGTCTCGAAACGCGTGGATCCGCACTTTCCCAGGCACAGTCTTGACTTTGTCGCCCGCAAGCGCGGCATCGTTTTTCAGCATCACAATGCGGCTGATGATGCGCGGGCGTGTGCCCTCGTCGCGCTATCAGCAGCTAAGCAGGTCGGAGCTACATCGATTTCTGAACTGGCCGACAAATGTGGACTGCGCGTTGGCCGAGTGTCTCCAGATGGTTACGTGCCCTGCGGCGTGTTGGACAAGTTCGACACGACTCCCCTGCCCTACCCGGCGACCCAGTTGGTGGAACCAGGCATGCGCACAACAAGAGCGCCCTTCCCCGCCGGCACCAAGTTTGCGTTCACCGGCGAATTGGACTCAATGACGCGGACGGATGCAGAACGAGCCGTTGAATGCCGAGGTGGCATTTGCCACCAACACATCAAGCAGGACACCACGATTCTCGTCATCGGCGATGGAGGGTATGTTGCCTACGGACTGGGTCATAAGAGCGGGAAACTGAAGAGGGTCGAGAAACTCAAAGAGAAGGGACATCCGATTTCGGTGATCTCCGAAGCCGTTTTTCTGTCGATGCTCGCGGAATCTTGATCGTTGGCCGCCCTCATTGCCACGGAAAAAATCGGAGTACGCACTGCGACGACGTCGACCGCCCATCCGATGATGTGCACCACCACTCGCCGTGGTGCAACGGATTGTTGGAGTACAGGGTGACGAAGTTTTGGTGGTGTCGTTTGTGCGTTGATTCGCTTTTGATGTTGATGCGGTCGCTGATGTCGATGGGTCGGTCGAGGATGTCTTCAGCAAGGTTGGGATCAGGCTAGTAGTGATCCCACCCGTCTTCTGTAAGTTGGCTCGTGAAGGTGGTGAAACGGCCAGGCGGAGGTCATTGAGAATTTCGAGCAGATAGCGCTAGCTTTCGGCGGTGATGGTTGCGCTACGGTTTTGTACGTCAAGGAGTGCTCTGCTTTCGGGTGCCGTGCCCCGCTATGCTGTCACGGCTCGGAGGACTGCCTGGCGGTTCGAAGCCCCGAAGAGTTTGCGTGTACGTTTGCAGAGCTCGGGAAAACGCGCATCAGCCAGATTGATAGAGGAATCCAGCTTGAAGCGCTGCGACTCTGATCCACCTGCCCTTTCGGCACGACACGGCACGGCTGTGCTGGTTGACAGTGTCATGCTGGATGAGTTCAAACGACCTGGGCGTCGAGCACTCGACTTTGCGAGTTGGAGTGACGCAAGTCCGAAAGCCCGGGTTGGTGGGTATCGGCATGAATTTGCAACGGAGCAGATGGCCTAGCGTAGGCAGCTGGTGGCCCTGCCTGGCGCAGACCCGGGTGAAGGAGACCAACGATCTGGGCTTGGTTGCATGTTGGGCTACGGATACCTGAAACGTTGACGTGTACATTTCGCCGGTGCTTCCATTCATCCACAGGGTGTTCGGAATCGCTTCTCTTAACAGCTGTTGCTGTTAATAGCTCTTTTTAGAAACTGGTTAGTTAGAGAGTCAAATTCGATCAACCTGTGGACGAACAGAGCTGCAGGCCAGCTGATACCAGCGGCTGTCGATCTTTCGAGGGCGCGACCAAGTAGGTCTGGCGATGCAACTTGCGAGTACTTTGATGGCGGCGGCTGCGTCATGTCGGAAGACAAAACCAGCCGATCGGCTGTAGGCGACTTCAGCGACGAGGCGAGGAAGTGTTTCAGCGCGTACCATCTCGGGTTGGCGGATTGCCAAGAGAGATAGCGTGTCGCGTACAAAGCGCATGTCGACACTGCGCAGAGCAGGCGTGTTGCCCGATGTTTGAAATGGAGCAGCGGCAAGGCCAATGACCTGACCGCTTGGAAGCGACAACAAGTACTCACCTCTGGATTCAGCGTCGTCAGCAGCTTCCGCTGCTACCTGGGCGTCGTTCAAAGCATGCAGGTGAGCGTCCATCCTTGCAGTAAGCAGAAACTCAACCTGGGCCCAAGCCTTCGGCCCTCCTCTGAAAGCAGCGATTACGCCTTCGGTTGGTAAGGTGTGGTCGTTCCAGGCGGTGACGACTGCATCAATGACCGGTCGTACTTCGCCAATCAACAAGGTGATGAGTTCTGGGGGAGCGTTGCCAGAAATGTTCGCGCCACCCTCGAGCCCCATAGCTTCGACGGCTCTTGCTGTCAGCAGGGTTCGAGAGACCTCGCCATCCTTCTTCGTCAGCTGGTTGCGGATGATGTACCCCGTGGCAACTAAATGGCTTAGGGCACGTTGTACTTGTTGGGTACTCAAGCCTGTTCGCTGCGCAAGTTCCCAGCGGGAGAGCTGGACGGTGGTTTCGCCATCGGCTAGCCCACCCGTGGCTTCGAGTGCTTCGATCAAAGAGCCGAGTACGTGGATGTGGATATCTCTAAGACCCGCTTTGAATAAGCGGATGGACCAGTTCAAGTGGTCGGTAAAGGTGCGGGTGTTCGTAGTTGCAGACATCTCCGGTCTCCTCATTGTTGAGGACAAAGGGACCTTGACTGCCGGAGACCTCGGGACTAGGATTCGCTTGCTTGCAGCAAATCGTTGCTCCCGACCTCTCCACAGGTCAGTTTGCAGAAACCCTAGGCGCGCCAACGCCTGGGGTTTTTGCGTTTAGGGCTTTGTCATGTTGTTAGTTCAGGAATTTCTCTTCCTTTGGGTTCACACAGGCCCGCACTCGAGCCCAGTGCGCCAACACTGAGTCCGAGATGCAAGGAGTGGGGAAACAGCATTGGTATTGTTCGATACCAATGCTGTTTCGTGGCAGTCCTGCCGTTTAGCGCGGTGGTAGTGAATCGGTCCACTGTGGACCGATTGAGGGCTGAGGCGTTTTGTGGTTGATCGGTCCACTGTGGACCGATTCGTACGCATAGCACTGATGGCTTACAAGGCGACGCCACAACGGACCGAGAGTGCTTCAAAACATTGCGGCACATCCGCCGACTCTGGTGCATCCAGAGCGTCGGAGAACTGCTGGACCACGTGCGGCCCATTTCACTACCGAAGACACGAAACAGGACCTTTGGTCGAATCGAGTCAACTACTTGAGGCCGCATGTAGCCCCCTGTGCTCAAGCCATTGCCTCAGTTGGCGCTCCAACTCCTCAGCAGTCTCATCCGAGGTGGAACGCAGTTTGATCGAAAGCGACGGGCCCTTTCGTATGATTTCAAAATCTGGTGAAGGCGATGGATCGATCTCAGAAAGCGAACCTATTGCCAAGAACCGGATTGCGTCCGACCGACGCATGTCGGGACGGACGCGCGGGACCCGTGACTTGACCGCGCGGGGGTCGTCCCTATACGCATCGACAATTTGCGCCGCTTCTCGCGCGGTAGTGGTGTGCGCTCCGGGGACGACTTCCCAGATCGCCTTCGGCACCCCGGCAATCGCCTTGAGGCGGAGATAGTGCGTCTTCGAAATCTTGAGCTTGTCAAGAATCGCCGTCCGTTCGCCGTAAGCAAACCTCGCCGGCATATCTACAAGCGCCAATGCTTGCTCAAGAATCCCCTTGTCCTTTCGCCCAAAGTTCTCTGACTCACGAAACAGCCAGACATCGTCGTCGCCCAAATCAGCAACAATTGCTGTGAAGGGTAGGGCGGCCTGCTCACAGGCCCTAAGACGACGTTCCCCGAAGACCAGCTCATAGCGACCTTCGGTCGCTGCCGATGGTCGTACCATGCCGGGTTGTTTATTGCCCCCCACGGCCTGAATGTTCGCTAGGAGGTCCGCAAAAGCGCGATCCTGCTTTGGGTCAAAGGTCGACTGAAAGCGATTGAATCCAACCACATCGATAAGCGCTGGATCCACAGGCAAAATCTTCCACTCGACGCCGCGATTCTTCAACTCGTCAACTAGGGCAGCTAGTCGCGCGGCTTCCAGCGACTTTTCCTCCAGCTTCGCTGCAAGGCCCTTCTCAAGTCCCTCCATCATCCTGCGTGGTGCAGCTCCTGCCGTTCTCATGTCACCGACAGTTTGAGGTGCGGATGGGGCAGGGGAGGGGGCTGCGGCGCCTGACGCCGGATCGGAACCGCCGCCTGAAAGTACCCGAGCTTCGCGATCCGTCTCACTCGTGGACAAAGCCTGAGCGCTCCGAGCCTCACGCTCTTCGCGTTGCCGACGCAGTTCGTCCTTGCGCCTTAGTTGCTCCTCAGAACGCTTGCTCATGAGATCCCCGCAATCTGCTCGGCCCAGCGCTCCTTCACAGCTTCAATCACACGCTCGGCTATCACGTCATATTGTTCGCGAGCACGCTTGATCGCGCGACGGTCATATTGATCTGGGCCGGCCTCATAGACCGATCGCAGCACGGCCAGTGACGACGAAATTGCCCCTTGGTCCTCAACAAACTCCCCCGGGCGATGGATGCCAAAGGTCGCGCCAGCCATGTTGTAGACCAGGTCCGATCCCTTTCTTCGCTTGGTGTGCACAACCAGCGCCGGATCCCATACCTTGTGAACTCCGGTGACGTTGACCAATGGCCGCATGAACGCGGCAATCTGATGCAGGAAATCGCCGGTTCCAGCGAAGTCAGCAGTTTCCGTCGGCAAGGGGATGACCAGCGCATCCATTGCCCACAGCAGGAGCAGTTGGGTCATGCTGAAGGACGGTTGGAAATCCATAAACATGAGGTCGTATTCCGCGTCGATCTCGGCAAACGCCTTGTCGAACACGCGTTCAATCCCTTGGACCTCGTTGTCCCTGAAGCGACGAATCACCTCAATCTCGACCTCACTGAGCTCCATGCTCGCGGGAATGATCGAAAGCCCAGAGATATACGTGCTCCGAGGGGTGAGACGACGTGGGACGCGATCGTCGAAACCGACCCCAACCGCTGCCGCAATCGTCTCGTGGGCATCCAACTTAGCGGGTTGGATGCCGAGCATCCGACTGAGTGTCGCTTGAGGGTCAGTGTCAACGAGAAGCACTCGGTAGCCCTTGCGCGCCAACGAGACCGCCAGGTGAAGTGTAGTCGCCGACTTGCCGGCCCCGCCTTTGAAATTCTCCACTGCGACCCGCATCGCACGGGTTATCCCGGCCGGCCGACTCGGGCGAGTTCCGAGGAAATCCATGAATGCATGCGCATGATCGAGCGTCACGCGGTACTGACCACCCGCTGTCGCACCAGGTTTCTCCTCGCCAGCCAGGCTCTTCAAGTAGGTCTTCCACTGCCATTGGGTACAACCAACGAGCTCAATGACCTCGTGGGCGCGCATAGTCGGAAAGACCCGCGTGTCCTCTGGGAGGGCCGCGAGGGCCTGAGTCTCCTCGATCTCTTGCTCGACCTTTTCGCCCCAAAGTGCGATTTGATCAATGTCGGCGGCGAATCGTGTCACGGAAACCTCAACTGGTTGGGCTTTGGATCTTGAGTTGGCACAATACGCGCCTAGAAATGTTGCGACAACTGGTTTATTCGGGAACGCTAACAAACAAGGATGCGTCCAGATAGAACGGCGCATCCACTTTTAAGTGCAGGCCATTCTCGATCGCACCACGACAGAACTTAAATTGCATAGTGATGAACGAGCGGGGCAACTACCATCGCCCTGGCGCAAGAGGCGCCCATCGGCGTTTGGCGCCCAATTCGCACCTGGGAAGCTCAGGGGTAGGTATTGCCTCGCCATCGATCACAGCTTGGGTATCCGCAGAAGCTGATAACGGAGATCCAGAGAGGTACCAATGAACTCCAAACTCAGCAGATTCCTGAGCCTCATTCTTCGCCACAAGCCCGAGGTCGTGGGTCTGTCCCTGGATCCGCAAGGATGGGCCTCGATCGACATCCTGATCGCCCTGTGTGACAAGGCCGGCACGCGATTTACTCGCGAGCAGTTGCTGGACGTGGTGGCGTCCAGCGAGAAGAAGCGCTTTACGGTATCGGAAGACGGCCAGCGCATCCGTGCCGCCCAAGGGCACTCGATCACGGTGGCGCTCGGGCTGTCGCCACGTGAGCCCCCGCAGACGCTCTTCCATGGCACCGCGACGCGATTCCTGGATGCGATCTTCGCGGAAGGACTGAGCCCCAGATCCCGGCAACAGGTGCACCTGTCCGTCGACCTGGCGACCGTGCATCGTGTGGGGCAACGCCATGGCAAACCGGTCATCCTGAGCGTCGATGCCCAGCGCACTCAGTCGCCCGGCGCCCTGAATGGCTGTTCGTCACCGGCCGGTTTCGATGCCGTCGATCGCATCAAGACCAACTCGGCATCGTCCACCATCTCGCTGGCCAGCGTCGCCAGGTGGCGCCAGGAACCGCTGCGACGAAACGCCCGCACCTCGGCTTGAGTCGTGCTCACAGGTGCGCCACCGCGCGTTCCCACGCCGGGACACGTCTGGCGTGGCCAATCGACTCGGCATACAGTGCCTGGACACTTGCAAAGGTCGCACCCACAGCGACCATGCAACGTCCGATCAATGCCGGTGAGACCTCCACGAACAGTTGGCTGAGGATGCTTGCCGCATCGGGTTCGCGACGGGCAACGGCCACCACCGTCCCGTCGCACAACACGGCCGCCAGATCGTCGATGAGAACGATCTCGCCATAGGGCGCGTTCAGATGCGTGACGACCAGTTCGAGGGCCGCGGTGTCCATGATGGAATTCTACTACTGGCAAGCACGTGGGGAATTTTCTTACTCCGGGCAAGAAAAATGTACTACAGGCCGGCAATGCGAAGATTTTCGTACCGCGCCATGTTGCCGGGATCGGCACTGTTCGAGGATCAGTGCTTGCTAATATCTAAAAGAACAATGGGGGTCTAGCCAGCGCTCTTGGTCTGCCACGCATTCACCTGCTGTCGAGCACTGCCGCTGACTCGCTCTTGCGAACGCCCTGATCGCGCATGGCCTGGTAGATCGACAGCTATTCCGACCAAGGATTGATGACGGCTACGCTGGCAGCTTCGTAGGGCGCCGTGTCGCGTGACGCCACAATGAACCCGCGCGAGGCTGCAATCGCGGCGATATAGCCGTCGGGTGTCGGAAATCCCCTTCCACCGTTCCTGGCTGTCACCGCCAGCTCTGCATAGCGTCGAGCGGCATCGGTGTCGAATGGCAATACGCGATCCCCGAACAGTCCCAACAGACCGTCTAGGGTCTGTTTCAGCATGTCCTTGCGTTTGCCTGCTGGAAGCGCCGCGATGCCAAACAGTAGCTCGGCCAGCGTCACGCTGGACAGGTAGAGCGTTTCAGCGGTTTGATCATTGAGCCATGCCCGCACTGCCGGGTGTGGCTCCGGCTTCATCGCCTCGGACAGCACGTTGGTGTCGAGGACGATCATTCGAAGCTCAGCGGCGTGGCCGGCGTCTTGTCGCGCACCTCGTCGAACACCACGAAATCCGCGTTCGTCAGATTGATGGTGCGACCCAGTGCCGCAAGGGCTTCACCCATGAGAACACGATCCTCTGGCTTGACCGCGGCCGCCAGAATTTCCCGCACCTCCGCCTCGGTGCTGCGCCCATGCAGAGCGGCCCGAACCCGGAGTGCGCGGTGCACGTCGTCGGGCAGGTTGCGTACGGTCAGCATCGCCATGACGTCACGTCCTAATAATGCCTTCGATGCAATCAGTATGCCATAATGAATGCACTAAAGACACGGTGAGGTCACCCACCCAGAAACGGCGAGGTCGAGAGACGCCGGGAGGAACCCATAAACACTGCCGCCACACATACCCGCCCGCGATCACTCCAGGACGTTTTGCGGGAAGGGCAACTCCACGGGGACGTAGACAGCTTTCTGCGGGAATTCCTGGACGAGTTCTATAGCGAACGCAGCGAGGTCGCACGCACAGCCATGCTGGTGGACGAGCCACCGTTGACCGGCGGCGACGGTCGCACGGACGCCTATCTGGCGGCGGTCGCTGAGCACTTGGCACTGCGCAACCAATTGGCTGTTCCTGGGTGGACGGGTGCCAAGAGCCGGTTCTTGAAACGACCATTCTTCCCATGCGGATTGGAATCGCTGAAGGCAACCTTGCTGGTGGAAAGCCCGACCGCGTTCAGGCGCAGAATGATTTTCGTTGGTGCGGACCCGCTGTATCGGCCGCGTCGGGATTCATCCGGGATTGGGAACTAGACGGCTCAGGAAGGACGTATGGCATGGCAATGCTTACGAAAGACGACATTTTGCGCGCACTACGGCAGATTGACCTCAAAGCGAAGGCCGCCGGTGTGGTGGTTGATCTATCGATCTATGGTGGTGCTGCTCTGGCCTTGGCGTTCAACCTCCGCCATTCCACGCGCGATGTCGATGCGGTGGTCCATGGCGCCCCTGACTTCGTGCGGCGCGCCGTTGCAGAGATTGCAGAGGAAGAGGGCTGGCCAGCGGGCTGGTTGAACGATAGCGTCAAGCGTTTTACCTCAAGCCATGAGCAGATGAGTCTTATGGAAAGTTTCGATGCGTCGATGGGCGGGGGGCTGAGGATCCACATCCCAACGCCCGAATACCTGTTTGCCATGAAGTGCATGGCGATGCGGCCGGAAGGCATTGAGGGATCGCACGACATCTCCGACATTGAGGCACTGGCCGATGTGGCCGACATTGCCGACACAGAGGCGGCATTCGCGCTTGTGGAGGCATTTTATCCATCGTCGCGTATCCCGCCGAAGGTCAAGTTCGGGGTCGAGGAGATCATGGAGCGGGTGCGTGCTCGGCGTGCTCATGACGATCCGTTCAGGCCGCCAGGCGGATAAGCCGCCGGGCAAAAAGTAGCCGACGAAGCGTGCATATATGATTGCTTGATAGGATGAAGTGCAGTGGCGCGAGGCCTGTGAAGCGCTGGAGCTGCCCGAGGTGAGCTTGGCCGCCATTCGTCCAATGGCGTAACGAGTGCCGTGGTTGTTCATACTCCGCGCTTGACGGTCCGCGTGGTTGCGCTCACCTTACGGCTATGAAAACCACCATCTTCGCCAGGCAGCCTAGTGCGAGCGCACCGTTCGCTCGGCAACCGGCTGCCACAACGCCAGAGGAGCGCATTCGTCGAGCGCTGGAACTTGGGCGTCGCGGGCAATTACTTCGCAAATTGAATCCGCAGACTCGATCCAGACAAGCGTGTGACACGATAGGACTATGAGTACCAGCGCCACCAACAGCAGGGTAGCTACCGGCACGGAAGCAGCGGCGCTCGTGGAGGCGCTCGCGCGTTCGCAGGCCCGAGACCATGACCGGGTATTGGCGGGTGAACTCAAGCCCAGCGATCTGTTTTTCATTCCGGCCGCAATGGCGCGTGAATCGATCGTTCGTTGGGCAGATGCGGATGCACGACGTCGGCGTTGATCCTGCAGCCACACCGGGAGGCCTTGCGCGAAGCGATCATGCCGCCGGAAATGGTGGCGAAGATGTTGGCGGAAGCAATGGCGTAACGGGCATCGTGGCTTGCGTCTTGTGCGGCGAATACGCCCCTTAATCTCCGCATCCCATGCGGTGAATAGCTTGCGATGGCGGCCGCTCTACCCGCCGAAGTACCAGCACGATAATGCAGCAGATAAGACGTACTATTGCCGTCAGGGGCGATTACGCGTCAGAAGTGCCGCACAGATGAAGATCACGAAACTACACACCGATCAGACCATCCTTCGGGAACTCGGTGTTCGGATGGCCGGGCTACGGCTGGCGCGCAATCTGACACAGGCGGCACTGGCTGAAGAGGCCGGCGTATCCCGAAGCACAGTCGAACGGCTGGAATCAGGCGTCGTGGCGCTGCAGCTTTCCGGGTTCCTGCGCGTCTGCCGGGTGCTGGATCTGATCGACGGTCTGAATCTGTTGGTGCCGGAGCCTGGGCCGAGCCCGGTCGATCTGCTGAAGCTGAAAGGCCGAAAGCGCCAACGGGCCTCGACGCGCAAGGCCGCGGCCGGCAAAGCCGGACCCTGGACCTGGGGTGATTCGAAGTGACCGCCGGACACCGATTGAACTAGCCATCGGACCCACTAGGCCGATGGCAAGCTCGACAGAGGAGTTTATGGAAATTCCGTAAACCTCCAAAGAACCACATAACCGCCGTCCCGCCCACTTCAACGGAACCAACAATCGCTTGCGGGATTCATCTGGGGTTCCCGCGTTGACACGTGCTCAATGGCGCATCGAAGCGTTCGTCGTCCGAGCATGGGGACGATGCGAAGCGGTGTGATAACGTGATCCGGTGGACTGAGAATGGCGATGAAGGGTGTTTGCCCAATGACCGATACCTCAATGCTCGATCCGCTGAAAGACATCACACGGATCTCGGCGTCCGACATCAAGCGCGTCGGCTGGCGTGGCGTGATGAATGCTTTGGGAGGCGAGGGCAGGGTGCTGGTCACGAATCACGGGGAACCCGAGGCGGTGATCCTGAGCATCCAGGCCTACGCGACGTTGACCGGCGCGACTCCAGTTGTTGGCTGCGCCGAAGTGCCAGCGCGGGAAGCCCTGCGTCGCAGTTTCGATGAGCGTCTGGCTGCGCTGAGAGCACCCGATGCCGGCGATCGATTGCGAGCCCTGAGCGATGAGCCGACGCGGCTGAACGGGATGGTGAAAGCAGGCTCCAGTTGTTGAGCATTGTGTGTGCTCGATCTTCCATGTGCCAACCGGATAGCGACTGCTCAACTGTCGATTCTTGACGTCCATGGCAGAAGCAGCGTGACTCTTCCGGCGACGCCATTTCACGGTTTGTGCAGCCGGAAGACTGCTGGGCGGTCTCCACTGTCAGTGGCCGCGCCGGCGGCCACTGACAGGGCCCCGGCGACGCTAGGGAGGGGAGAGCAGCGAAGCTGCACAGGTGGAGCCGCGTGCGGCAAAGCGGCGGGGTAGGGCACTTCGCGGAATGTGGCCCGAGTGCGCCAATGCTGTCGCCTCGACGTCACGTCTCACGCAGGTATTGGTAGAGCGTTTCGCGGCTGATGCCAAATTCACGCGCCAGCTGGGCCTTCGCCTCACCAGCGGCAACGCGCCGGCGCAGTTCCGCAGCTCGTTCCGGTAGCAACGACTTCTTGCGACCGCGGTAAGCGCCGCGCTGCTTGGCGAGGGCGATCCCTTCGCGTTGCCGCTCGCGGATCAGCGCCCGCTCGAACTCGGCGAACGCGCCCATCACCGACAGCATCAGATTCGCCATTGGCGAGTCTTCACCGGTGAAGGTCAAATTCTCCTTGATGAATTCGATGCGCACGCCACGCTTGGTCAGCCGTTGCACGACGCGACGCAAGTCATCAAGGTTGCGCGCCAGGCGATCCATGCTGTGCACTACCACGGTGTCGCCGTCGCGCACGAAATCAAGCAGTGATTCCAACTCCGGACGCTGCGTGTCCTTGCCCGATGCCTTGTCGGTGAACAGCCGATCGACGGCAATTTGATCGAGTTGGCGATCCGCATTCTGATCGAAGCTGCTGACCCGGACGTAGCCGATGCGTTGACCGTTCAAGAGTGGCTTTCCCAGGCGAAGTGTCAGAGTGAACTCTGAGACCCTCGGCCCGTGATGTCAATGAAAGCCAATTGCCACTCTAATCTGACGCCTTGACGGTCATTGCCTGACGTCTGGTTGGGGTATAGCTCAGGCTGACATCAGAGACACTTGCCTCGATAACGTTACGTATTGTAATTCGATGTGTTGCCAACGTATCGTAGCGTGCGGCTCGTGAGTGGCTATCGAACTCGCGTCTTGCGGACAGCAGACGACTTCCAGTGAACGGGGTCCAAGACCCAGGGTCGGGCCGCGCAGCTAGCGACCCATCTGGTCGCGTGAGCGGCCCACAAATGCGCAGTCCCCGGCTTTGCCGAGGGCTACCTGCTCAATTCATATCGCCAAGTGAGACATTCCTCGCTCAGGCGACTCCTACCAAGATTCCGCGCCAATTTCGCGCATTGCCCGCTTGAGGATTTCGCTTGATCCATGCCCGCTTGATGTCACTCGTTCTCCTGCTCGCGGTTTTGGCGCCATGCGCTGCGCCAGCGCAATCCACCCCTTCGCTCTCTGCTGAACTGCTGACGCCAACCGACCAGTTGCGACTTGGCGGGGTAGTGCAGTTCACAGTCCTGCTTCGCAACACGGACACGCAGCAGTCCGTGGTGCTTCGGGGCGAACCGGGCTTCGGTCCGGCCGGGGGCATGGAACTAGTGGTCACGGATGGGCAGGGCGTCAGTCGTAGCCTTCCTGCCACGTCCGGGGACATGACCTTGGAGCAGGCCCAATCGGGCACACGGCGGATGTTGCTCCCGCCCGGACATGGCCACGCGGTCTATCGACAGATGCCGGTTCAGACGCTCTTCCCGAGCGTTGGGCAGTACCAGCTGCTGGTGAACTACAGCAGCCCGATGCCGGCGCCAGGGAATCCGTCTGTGGCGAGCAACGCCATTGAGGGCAGCCAGGTCACGACCGCCACCGTCGCGATTGAGGTCGTGGAATGAGCGGCCTGCGCAAGGAACTGACATCTTTGACCACTCGCCGCGTCCGAGGCGTTCTGGCTTTGCTGGGCCTGATGGTGTTTGGCGCGGCGCATGGTCAGGAACTCTATCAATGGGACAGCTACGAGAAACGGATCGATTCCGCGCGTACTGTGCAGGCGCTGGGGGCGGATGCCTTTGGTGACTCGGTCAGCCTGCAGAACGGTGCCTTGTCTTTCAGCGTCACCGATGTTGATCTGCCCGGGAACAACGCTTTGCCGGTGCGCTTCACCCGCACTTACTCAGTATCCAACACCCGCGGCCAGGTTCAGAACAAGATGTTGGCGGACTGGTCGGTGCAGGTACCGCAACTCAGCGGCAACTTCGCCACCGAATGGGTCACCAGCGGGCCCGTTCCTACGGCGCGCTGTTCGAACACATCGGAAACAGCCGTACCACCTATTCCGCCAGCCGAACTTGGCCACTTCGCATTGAGCGACTTCTGGCAAGGTGTGCAGATGGATCTTGCTGGCGCCGGCGGTGGTGAGTTGTTGAAAACCGCAGACGGTGTGATGCGTCCCCCTAGTGATGCCCAGCATCCTTATCTGTGGACGACTGATGGCAAAGTGCATGTGCGCTGCATCGATTCCATTGGCGCCGAGGCCGGTGGCAATGGCTCAGGCGAAGGGTTTGAGGCAATCACGCCGGACGGGACAAAGTACCAATTCAAATGGATGGCGCAACGCTTCGTGCCGGGTCAGGTCAAGAACATCTATGACTCGGGTGGCAATGGAATAACCACCGGGCAGCGCCATCTCCCCGTGCGCGAGAACACGCTCTACGTCACCCGAGTACAAGACCGCTTCAACAATTGGGTGACCTACAGCTACTCCAATGCCGCCAATGAACCTGGACGACTGACTCAGATCAACTCCAGCGATGGTCGGCAGATCACCATCGCCTACCAGAACGACCGCGTTCGAACGGTCACCGCCGGTGGGCGACAATGGGTTTATGACTACGGCACCACGAGCAGCCAAGTGGGTCAGCCAACCCTTCGCACCGTGACGTTGCCAGATAGCAGGCAGTGGACTATCAACTTCTCAGACCTGTCGTTCTCGCCTGTCGAGTACTCCACGTCACCTGAGGCCTTGATGGATGTCAGCTGCTCCTCGATTCTTCCTCCCACGAATCGGTTCTCCTCGCGGATCGGATCGATCGTGCATCCATCGGGAGCAACGGCCAGCTTCCGCGTTGGGCTGGAACAGTTTGGGCGCAGTAACGTCAATTTGGTTTGCCAGAACTACACGATCCCAAATGTGTTTCCTGGTGACGACAGCAACTTGTTTGCATGGGCCTATTGGGCGTGGGCTTTGGCGCACAAAGAAGTTTCCGGCCCTGGCATATCCACGCCCCTCACATGGGACTACACCTACGACTTTACCCAAGGCATCAGCTTGCATTGGTTTGGGCAGGAGCCGACGTGTGTGGGCGCGCATTGCTACCAGCCTACATGCACGGACAGCAGCCCCTGCACCGGTCACAGCTTCACCTGGGTGATTCGGCCCGATGGCAGCAAAGAGCGCTACAAATTCGGGACCAACTGGCAGTATGACGAAGGCAAATTGCTACGCATCGATCGATTCAACAGCGTCGATGAACTGCTGGAGTCCGAAAGCCATACCTACGATCTTGATCGCACGTTGGTGCACGCGGACTACCCGGCCCGCTACGGCACCAGCTTCCGCCTCAACATCGACGATGGCTTCAATTCCGAATTCCACCGGCCAGAGCTGACAACTGTCACCACTCGCGATGGCGTGGATTTCAGCTGGGCAGTCGACGCCTGTGATCCCTATGTGTGCATAGATGAATTCGCGCGGCCCACTCAGGTTACCCAGTCCAGCACCATCGTTCATGGCGCAACCACTGGCTATTCGCGGCAAGAGGCCTACACCTATGCCGACGATTCCTCGCTCTGGGTTTTGCAGCGTGAGTCAGTGTCCGTCGATGGCGAAGAGGTCGCCAGAGCTGAGTTCTACCCGGCCACCGCATTGCCGCAGTATTTCTACAGCTATGGCCAGCTCAAACAAACGCTGGTCTACCGTGGCGACGGAACCGTGTCCTCGGTCACCGACGGGAACAATCACACTACCCAGTTGAATGATTGGTATCGCGGTATCCCCAAAGCCATCGTCTACCACGATGCCAGCGACATCGCGGCAGAAGTGAGCTACGAGGGCTGGATTACTTGGACCAGGGACGAGCGCGACCGCGTCACCAACTATCACCACGACCCGATGGGGCGCATCGATCTGGTGACGCCGCCGGCACCGGGAGCGCCGACCACCATTACCTATTCGTCGAACACATCGGCAGCCTACGGGTTGGCCGCCGGCCATTGGCTGCAATCGGTCTCGCGTGGCGCTTATCGGCAAGACACCTATTACGATGGCCTGTGGCGCCCAGTGCTGGTGCGCGAGTACCAGGCCGGCGGCACGCTGAACCGCTATCGCGTGTCGGCCTATGACGGTCTGAATCGTGAGGTCTTCAGCGCCTATCCGGTTGATACCTTGGCCTCGACTACGCCGCTCTCGAACGTGACGCTCGGCGTTCACCGTACCTTTGATGGCATCGGTCGCCTGCTGGAGACTGGCGCAGATAGCGAGTTGTTGACCGGGCAACTCATCACCACGATCAAGTATCGGCCCAACTTCCGCAAGGAAGTCACCAATGCGAACGGCAAGATCACCTACTTCGACTTCCAGGCCTTCAACGCGCCCTCCGAGGACAGTCCGACCCAGATTTTGGCCCCTGAAGCTCAGACGACGATCATTACGCGAGATGTCTACGGCAAGCCCCGCAGCATCAGCCGGACCGCCACCATTGGTGGCACGCCGATCACCATCGCCCGCCGCTTCAACTACGATGATCAGCAGCGCCTATGCAAGCGCATTGATCCGGAAACCGGCGAGCAGGTGTTCGACTACGACCTCGCCGACAACCTGAAGTGGTCAGCGCACGGGCTGGCGCTGAGCGATCCAAACTCGGATGCCTGCAGCCGCACCCTGGTGCCGGTAGGCGAAAGAATCAACCGAGACTACGACGAGCGCAACCGGCTGTTGTCCATCCAATATCCAGGCGCCACCGCGGGCACCACCTACACCTGGTTTGACGACGGCCAACTGGAAACGGCTTCCCGTAACGACAGCACCTGGACCTATGGCTACAACAGCCGTGGCCTGTTGGAGACCGAATCGCTGGAATTCGCGAACCATACGCGCACTTTTACCCATCTCTACGACGCGCTGGATGCCATGCAAAGCACCCAGTACCCCAACGGTGAAACGGTCAGCTACGCGCCCAATGCCCTAGGGCAACCGACTCAGTTGGGCACCTATGCCGGTGGTGCTCTGTACCACCCAGATGGTTCATTGGCTCAGGTGGATTTCACCAATGGAATTCGGCACACCAGGCCACTCAACGACCGTCTGTACCCAGAGCGCATGCGCTACACACTCGGCAGTCAGGTCCAGGTCGAGCTGGAGTACGCCTACGACCGCAACGGCAATGTGCTCAACATCACGGATCAACGCATCGGTGGCACCGATAGTCAGACCTTTGTCTACGACGATCTCGACCGGCTCACCAATGCCACCACCGCCACGCCGCAACCCAACAACTATGGCAGCGCCCTCTACACCTACGATGCCTTCGACAATCTCCGACGTAACCAACTCGGTAGCCGTGATCGCCGCTATCAATACAGCGCCATCACCGGCCGGCTGCAGCAGCTAACGTTGGCCGACAACGTCACTTCGGTTGAGAGCTACACCTACGACACGCGCGGCAATCTGAGCACCATCACCACGAGCAGCGGCACCACGACTACGCTCTTCGACCGTGCCGAAACGCTGACCAGCATCGTCGGCCAGGCGACTTACCGCTACGACGCTAACGGACATCGCATCGAGATCATCAGCGGAGGCCAGACGCGCTACCCGGTCTACACGCAGGATGGCTTGCTGCGTGCGGAGTTCAGTAGCAACGAGAGCGATACCTACTACTACCTCGGGACCCAGTTGCTCGCGCGAAAGCACAGCCTTCAGAGCGGCGACACGCTGTTCAGGAACGGGTTCGAAGACGGCGGCGCTGTATCGGCCACCACCTGGTACCTCGCCGACCACCTGGGCTCCAACGTCGCCACCGCCAACGACGCCGGCCAGATCAGCGAGCGCAGCCAGTTCGCGCCATTTGGCGAACGCTGGGAAACGCCGTCAGAGCGTGGGCCAGGCTACGCCGGGCACTTCGAAGACACCGCCGGCATGACCTACATGAAGGCGCGGTACTACGGGCCGATTGTGGGGAGGTTTATTAGTCCAGACCCTGCAGGGGTAGATGGAACAACCGGCGGGAACTTCAATCGGTATTGGTACGCGAACAACAATCCGACTACGAACTATGATTCCGATGGGCGTCTGTGCGATGGCATTGGCGGAGGCTGCGGCTTACCGCGAACTGCACAAGACATACCACATGGGGAGACGGATCGTCTTGTTGCGAAGATTGGCCTCGGGGTCGCTGCGGCGATAGTGGTTGGCGTAGCCGGCGCCGAAATTGGAGCGGCGCTGCTTGCCAACCCAGGCACAGTCAACACGATTAGCATCGCCGCCGCTGAGATTGCAGGAGGGGATGCACTTGGGGGTGGAACACTTGTTGTCGCTGGCGGTGTCGCCAGTAGAGCAGCTAATGAGACACTCGAGATAATTGACGGCGTTCGGCGCGCGAAAATAGCAGATACCATTGGAAGTTCGACTATTAGGGCCGAAATTTCTGGAAGCGGACAGATTAGTGAAGTTCCCGTTGCCTCGCTTTTATCTCCCAATAAATCGACAATCGACGTTTCAACTAGCGTCGGGATGGATCGGTACATGAGGGTGCAGGAAGCAATGAAGAATGGAGTTGAGGTGCCGCCGATCCTTGTACAACCCGGTAGTCAAGGAATTCCTATAAGGGACGTTCGCCTAGATGCATTTGGAGAGTCGTTTTGAACTCGAAAGAATTGAGACTGCTTCACGATCTTGTTGTTTGGGCGCGATGGATGTTGCAATCGAATTGTGCTAAGCAATCGGTAGAAGAATTCTTGGACAACGCAGACTATGTCGGCGGTCTGGTTCGTGAATCCATAGTTGACCATTCTCGCGTAGCGGCGGCCTTGGAGGAAATGGCGGCGAAGTACGGATGCCGATCGGCACGAATGCACTATTTAGACGCTAATCAAGTTAAGTGATTCAGGAGGATTTCGGGGTCTTCTCAAGAATCGGACGCCCTCATGCCATAGGGACGAAAAAAGAGAATTTGAACCGAAGGATTTCTATGAAGCTGGTTCGACTGCGTTTGTTTAATTTCCGCTCTTTTGGGACGGCCCCAAGGACCATCGAGTTGGCTGACATGATTTTCCTCATCGGTCCCAATGGCACGGGGAAGACGACGGTTCTGCAAGCCCTGGCTCGAATGTTCAGCCTCGACCCGAACCAACGGAGGATCAAACCGTCCGACTTCCATGTGCCGACGGACGAAGCGCCCGAAGATGCGCCCGACGAGCGGGAACTGTGGCTGGAAGCGGACTTTGAGTTCCCGGAGCTCGAAGTGGATGGTTCTGGCCAGGGCAACCATCCTGCGGTCCCTGGAAACTTCGCCCATATGCAGTTGGCCGCAGTGAACGGCCCGGCTCGGATGCGATTCAGGCTCAAAGCTACTGTCGATCAGGATGGGGACATTGAGGAAGCCTTCACCTGCGTAATTCGTGAGGATCAGTGCGGCGCTCCGGTCGAGGAGAGTCGGGTTTCAAAGCAGGACCGAAATTCGATTCAGGTCCACTATGTTCCGGCGCGCCGCGACCCTGCCGATCACATCTCCTATTCCGCGAACGCTCTTCTGGGCCGTGCCTTGCGCTCGGCCGACTGGAGTGTGGAGCGCGAGCAGATCGGTGACCTGACCGGCCAGATTGGAGATGCGCTGGCGGAAAATGCTGCCATTGATGGCATAGCGAAAGCTTTGACCGCCACGTGGACCGTCCTCCACAAGGGTGTGTACTACGCGAATCCGATGGTCTCGTTCGCCCGAAACGAGGTGGAGAATCTCCTTAAGCATTTGAGTGTTGGCTTCAGCCCGGGCCATGCGGAAACGCGGGTCGACTTCGCGAGGCTCAGTGACGGCCAGCAATCCTTGCTCTACTTGTCGCTAGTGCTCGCCATGCATGACGTAGGCAGAAAGGTTTTGAGTGGCGAGTTAGGGACAGCGTTCGATATCGACAAATTGAGACCGGCAGTGTTCACCCTGATTGCGATTGAGGAGCCGGAAAATAGCCTATCCCCGCACTACTTAGGTCGGGTGATTAGGTCGATGGCCGAGTTTGCGGAAGGGCCGGATGCGCAAGCGCTCGTTGCTACGCACTCACCGTCGCTGTTGCGGAGGATCGCGCCAGAATCCATTCGGTATCTCCGTCTAGATGAAGATCGAACGACGCTTGTCCGCCACATTGAACTTCCCAATGGCGACGCCGCGCACAAATTCGTGCGTGAGGGTATTCAGGCGTTTCCAGAGATCTACTTCTCTCGCCTGGTAGTGTTGGGCGAAGGCGATAGCGAGGAGATCGTAATTCCACGGCTGATGGCCGCGCGCGGCATCCTGGCCGACGATGCTTCGGTGTCCGTAGCTCCTCTCGGCGGCCGGCACGTCAATCATTTTTGGAAGCTGCTGAACCAGCTCGGCATCCCCTACGTGACGATCCTTGATCTCGACGTCGCCCGCCATCAGGGCGGTTGGGGGCGTATCAAGTACGCAGCCAAACAGCTACTGGCGTTTGCGGACGGGGCGGAAATTGAATTGACTCAGGACTTGGTCGACGCAATTCCCTCTTGGAACGGTGACGTCGGCATCATGTTGAACGACTTCGGATGGATCGAACGTCTTGAGAAGCTTGGCGTCTACTTCTCTACCCCGCTTGACCTTGATTTCATGATGATGCGGGCCTACCCGGACGCATACAATTTCAGCACTGGCGATCCTGAAGTGCCCGACGCGATAACACTTAAGGCCGTGCTCGGAAAGAGCCATGACACAGTCGAAGGCCAGTACAGTGCGGATGAGCTCGGTTACTTCGACGCGTACCACAGCAAGTTTAAGATTGGCAGCAAGCCGACTTGGCACATTCGGGCCATGGCAGGCATGGACGATCTAGTTCTGCTCGGTGCACTCCCCGCCGTCCTTGATCGTATGTTCGATCGCATTGAGGCATTGCTGGAACATCTCCCAGAATGATCCGCGTGGATCGATGGTCGCCATCAGACGGTCTCTCTCTGGAGCCGAATGCGCTTGCTGCAGCGCGTGCGACGGAGCGGAATCTCGCGCTTACAGCCGGGCCTGGCGCAGGCAAGACGGAGATGCTGGCCCAGCGGACAGACTTTCTGTTGCGAACCGGCACCTGCCGCTACCCCAAGCGAATTCTTGCAATTTCCTTCAAGGTCGATGCGAGTCAGAACCTCAAGGCGAGAGTGGAGAAGCGTTGCGGCGCTGAGCTTGCATCACGCTTCGACAGTCACACGTTTCACGCCTTCGCGATGCGGCTAATCTATAGCTTCCGGCTCGCACTGACCGGTACGAACGCGCTGAGGGCCGACTTCACGGTTGGACCTCGACGTATCCGAGGCAGCGTGATTACGTTTGATGACATGGTCCCGCTCGCAGTCGAGATCGTCGAATCAAACGTAATCGCCCGAAACGCTATCCGGCAAACCTACAGTCATGTCCTTTTGGATGAGTTTCAGGACTGCACAGACATGCAGTATCGGCTCATTCGGGCATGCTTCTTCGGCGCTGAATCATTCCTTACGGCAGTGGGTGACACCAAACAACGCATCATGGGATGGGCGGGGGCGCTGGAAGGAATATTCAGCACTTATGCCGAAGACTTCAATGCTCTTCCACTCAACCTCTATCTGAACTTTCGCTCCCAACCATTGCTCCGGCGCATGCAGAACGCCATGGTCCGTGTAATGGACGCGCCAGCAGCGATCGATGACAAGGCGATTCAAGGTGACGGTGGCGAGATCGGTGTTTGGCGATTTGAAGATGATGACGCTGAGGCAGAGCACATGGCAGGCACAATACGTGCGTGGATCGATGACGAAGAACTCCAGCCATCTGAGATCGCTGTTTTGGTGAGTAGGCAGCAAAACGCCTACTGCGTGAAACTGCGGGCCGCCCTGAATGATCAAGAGATACCTTTTCGTGAAGAGGACGCGAATCAGAATCTCGCCGCTGAGCCAATAACCTGCCTCATCGTCGATTTCTTACTTGTTGTCACCGGTGAACGGCAGCCAGGGCCATACCGGAGGCTCCTCGACTTGGTCGTATTTGGACGTGGCTTCGACGACGAGCGCGAATATCAGGCCCGTTCGCGATGGGATCGCTTCGTCGCAGACGCCACCTTGAGGACGGGGAATGGCAAGATTGATCTCTCCAATCGTGATGATGTCGCCGAATTGGTGGAAGAGCTTCTTGAGACGATCGGGCGCGACGCTGTTGTCGCCCTGTCTCACGAGTATGGCCAAGAACAGCGGTTGACCCAGTTGGTCGGACTGACTTTGGACCGCGTTCATGACTTGATTGATCGAAGTAGTGATGCTCTATCGGCGCTGGCGTCGTTCTCCGGCGACAGTGCGGTGCGCATTATGTCGATCCACAAGAGCAAAGGTTTGGAATTCGATACTGTGATCGTTCTGGGCGTCGAGCAGCAAACCTTCTGGGGGCGCAAGGAAGACGAACGCGCGGCCTATTTCGTGGCCATATCGAGGGCAAAGCGTCGGCTGTTCCTCACTGCCTGCGAGCGTCGCGATCGGCCTGCCGGAGTCACACGGTGGTATTCAAGTCGGACCGAGCACGACGAATTCATTTCCTCACTGCCTGCGAGCGTCGCGATCGGCCTGCCGGAGTCACACGGTGGTATTCAAGTCGGACCGAGCACGACGAATTCATTGGTTACGCTGAGCGAGCGGTGCATTGAACCAATTCCCGCAAACGGGTCTCTCTTGTCTTTTGCGGCTCGTTCAAATTGGGCCACGCATAGCCTTCTAAAAAATGACAGGCGACGGACGCTGAGAGTGTGACCCTCGGTGGATGCTGAGCAGCATGCTGGAGCGATTTCCAGAACCAGTCCAGTCGTTGTGATGTGGACTGGTCGTTCACCTAACCACAGGCCACACCCAGCGACCCTTAACTGCGTATCAACAGCGCGATATCACAGGTGCAAGTCTAGCGCCAGCCATGGGTAGCGTCGGAAGGGTGCAACCATCGATGAGAGGTCCGCAACTCATATTGTTGCAAAACATACGGTGATAAAATATGTTATCGGCATTAAACGTCGGCAGGGAGTGGGGCGATGGGGCAGGGGGCGGATCTGGTCGTGGCCGGAGAGGGTGGGGCGGTCTCGCTCCTGGGCGATGCGCGCTTTCAGCAACTGGCGGCAGTGCCGGCGGAACTCGAATGGTTCGCCAACCTGGACAACCCGCGGACCCGGCGTGCCTACCAGGGTGACTTGAAAGAGTTCATGGCCTTTGTCGGCATCGCCTTGCCGGAACAGTTTCGCGGGGTCACCCGTGCCCATGTGCTGGCCTGGCGTGAGTCACTGGAACAGCGCGGTCTGCATGGCGCCAGCATTCGTCGCAAGCTCGCCGCGCTCTCCTCTTTATATGAGTACCTGTGCGATCGCCAGGCGGTGACCCATAACCCGGTCAAAGGGGTGAAGCGGCCGCGGGTTGAGACCTACGAGGGCAAGACGCCAGCGCTCGCCGATGGCCAGGCGCGCCAGCTGCTCGATGCGCCGGATCCCACGACCCTGAAAGGCAAGCGCGATAGCGCCATTCTGGCGGTGCTGCTCTATCACGGCCTGCGTCGCGCTGAGCTGTGCGCGCTCGATGTCGGCGACCTGCAGGAGCGTCGCGGCGTCAAGCATCTGCGCATCCACGGCAAGGGCGGCAAGCTGCGTTATGTGCCGCTGCACCCATCCGCCGCCGCTCGGGTCGAGGACTACCTGGCGCTGGCCGGTCATGCCGGCGACAAGAGTAGGGCGCTGTTCCGAGCGCTGCGCAACGCCCGCGATGATGGCCGGCTCAGCGACAAAGGTGTCTATGGCAATGTGGTCCTGCACTACGGCCGGCCCCTCGGGTTCACCGATCTACCGCTGTTCGGCCCGCACGCCATGCGGGCTACCGCCGCCACCAATGCGCTGGAACACGGCGCCGATATCGCCAAGGTCCAGGAATGGCTTGGCCACGCCAACATCCAGACCACGCGCATCTACGACCGGCGGCACACGCGGCCGGAGGACTCGCCGACGTTCAAGGTTTCGTACTGAAGGTTGGCGCGTGGCTCGCTGCGCTGGCTCAGGACCTAAGCTTGTCGAGTAGTTCGCGCACTTGCGGTACCGGCAACCGCGCCCGCGGCCGCAATGCGATTCGCTCGAGGGCAGCCGCCAAGTGGCTTGAGGAAATCACGTGCTGTTCGGCCATGGATTCGATCAACCACAACAGGCCCCGAGACTCCACACCGTAGCCGCGAGCGATGTCGCGCAGCGCCTGATCCGCCACGAGCAGGCACCGCTGCCGACTTCGCGCCAGCGCCAGGAGATTGCAATCTACGTGCGCATTTCGCTCATCGTGACCGGTCGTTTCGGTTCAACGTGACCGGTTTCTACTGACGGTTGTGCGTTGCTTGGATTCTAACGGCATCGGTCACGATGGGGTGTCGGTTTTGGGTCTTTCCG
>JBFWOF010000017.1:0-105250 GCA_050250665.1 Lysobacterales bacterium
AGCAAGCTCCGCTCTACCAAAGCTTTGGTGTCCGAGGCTCTGGTAGTGCCGAGCTCGCTCGGCAGGATGAGCGGCTTTTCGGGCGGTGCGAAGAGCAAGAGCCAAAGCCCAGCAGAAGCAGCGGAGCAAGCTCCGCGTTACCAGAGCTGTGGTGTACGAGGCTTTGGTAGTGCCGAGCTTGCTCGGCAGGGTGTGCGGCTATCCGGGCGGCGGGAAGAGCAATAGCCAAAGCCCAGCAGAAGCAGCGGAGCAAGCTCCGCGTTACCAGAGCTGTGGTGTACGAGGCTATGGTAGTGCCGAGCTTGCTCGGCACGGTGTGCGGCTCTTGGCGTGGTCGGAAGAGCACGAGCCAAAGCCCAGCAGAAGCAGCGGAGCAAGCTCCGCTCAACCAGAGCTGTGGTGTACGAGGCTTTGGTAGTGCCGAGCTTGCTCGGCAGGGTGTGCGGCTCTCCGGGCGGTGCGAAGAGCAAGAGCGCAACACGGTCAGGCTCTACTCGCCGGCACCCGCACCCAGAGCATCAGCAGCAGCGCAGCGAGAACGGCACAGATTCCGGAAAAGCCAAAAGCCAGCATGGGCGAGGCCGTTTGATACAGGCCACCAAAGATCACCGACGCCGGCAGCAGCGTGATCCCGGCGATGAGATTGAACCAGCCAAAGGCGGTGCCGCGCCGCTCTTCGGGGGCCAGGTCGGCGACCAGAGCCTTCTCCACGCCCTCGGTGGCGGCCAGGAACAGACCGTAGAAGGCGAACAAGCCGTACAGCAGCAAACCACCCTGCCCCAGGCCACCGAGCACGAAATAGAAACAGGCATAGGCAAGGTATCCGCCGACCAGCAGGCGCACCCGGCCGTAGCGGTCGGACAGGGCCGACAACGGCGTCGAAAACAGCATGGCCACTACCGACACTGCCGCCCACAGCAGCGGAATCTGCGCCTGCGGCACCCCCAGTTCATGGGCCCGCAGCAGCAGGAACATGTTCGAGGAATTGCCCAGTGTGAACAGGCCAACGACCACCAGATAGCGTTTGTAGACCGGCGGCAGATCGCGCATACGCCAATCGAAAGGGCGCGGCGCCGCGGCTCGCGGCGCCAGCGGCGGCTCGCGGATCGCCAAGGCCAGGACCACGCACAAGATCGCCGGCACGATCGACCACAGGAAGACCTGCTTCAATTCCACCCCGGCCCCCAGCAGCGCAAAGGCCAGCAGCGGGCCGACCACGGCACCGGCATTGTCCATGGCTCTATGCAGGCCGAAAGCCAGTCCACGTCGATCCGGACCGGCGCTGGCGGCGAGCAGCGCATCTCTGGGCGAGGAGCGCAGGCCCTTGCCGACCCGATCGGTGAAGCGAATGACCAGCAGCCATGGCCAGGAGCTGACAAAAGCAATCAGCGGCCGCCCCAGACCAGCCAGTCCGTAGCCAAACACGATCCACGGCTTGCTGCGCCGGGTGCGATCGACGATCACCCCGGAGAACAGCTTGAGCAGGCTGGCGGTAGCTTCGGCGATGCCTTCGATGATGCCGAGCGCGCGCGGCCCGGCCATCAGCACCGAGGCCAGATACAGCGGAATCAGCGGATACAGCATCTCGCTGGCGCTGTCGTTGAGCAGGCTGAGCAGACCGATCAGCCAAACCGTACGCGGCAGCTGCCGCAGGGCTGCAAACATGAGCTCGATTTCAAACGGAGACCGCGCGGATGCTGTGCGTGCCGCCGGCTGCCGTCAATCACCCGCTGGCCGGCGCCCGGTTGCACGCTTTGCCTGTTGCAATGCAACATCAGCTACCGAAGGAAGCGATGTTCATGGATCCGATCCCCGATTATCTGCGCGCGGTACTGACCTCACGCGTCTACGAAGTGGCAATCGAGTCGCCGCTGACCGAAGCCCAGCGGCTGTCGCGCCGGCTCGGGCACCGCGTGCTGCTCAAGCGCGAAGACCTGCAGCCGGTGTTCTCCTTCAAGCTGCGCGGCGCCTACAACAAGATGGCCAGCCTCAGCCACGAGGAGCGCGCCGCCGGTGTGCTGGCGGTGTCAGCGGGCAACCACGCCCAGGGCGTGGCCCTGGCAGCGCGCGAGCTCGGCTGTCGCGCCACCATCGTGATGCCGAGCACCACGCCCTCGATCAAGGTCGACGCCGTGGCCGCGTACGGCGCCGAGATCATTCTCGAGGGCGATGGTTATGACGCCGCGGCCGCAGTCGGCAAACGCCTGGCGACCGAACGTGGGCTGACTTTCGTCCATCCCTACGACGACCCGGCGGTGATCGCCGGCCAGGGCACGGTGGCGATGGAACTGCTGCGGCAACATTCCGGGCCGATCGACGCGGTCTTCATTCCGGTCGGTGGTGGCGGGTTGGCGGCCGGCATGGCCGCCTACATCAAGGCGCTACGGCCCGAGATCAAAGTTATCGGTGTCGAGCCTGTAGACGCAGCCTGCCTCGATGCCGCGCTGAAGGCTGGCGAAGCCGTGACCCTGGACCAGGTCGGCCTGTTCGTGGACGGCGTGGCGGTCAAGCGCATTGGCGATCACACCTTCCGGGTGCTGCGCGAGCACATCGACGGCATGGTGCTGGTCAACACCGACGAGATCTGTGCCGCGATCAAGGACGTCTTCGACGATACCCGTGTGATGCTGGAGCCCGCCGGCGCGCTGGCACTGGCCGGCCTCAAGCGCTACGCCGAGACGCTCACGCAGCCCGGCGCCACGCTGTGCGCGGTCGCCAGCGGCGCCAATGTCAATTTCGACCGCCTGCGTCATGTGGCCGAACGCGCCGAGATCGGCGAGTCGCATGAGGCGGTGTTTGGCGTGTGCATACCCGAAGAGCCTGGCAGCTTCCTGCGCTTCTGCCGGGCGCTCGGCCCGCGCAGCGTCACCGAATTCAACTACCGCTACACGCCCGCAGCGGCGGCGCAGATTTATGTCGGCATCAGCCTGCGCCGCGGCACCGCCGAGCGCCGCGAGATCGCCACACAACTGGCGGCCGAAGGCTATGCCGTCAGCGACTACACCGACAACGAGCTGGCCAAGCTGCATGTACGCCATATGGTCGGCGGCCGCGCCGAGATCAATGGCCGCGAACGCGTCTATCGCTTCGAATTCCCGGAGCGCCCCGGCGCCCTGCTGCGCTTCCTCGAACAGATGGGCACGCGCTGGAACATCACGCTGTTCCATTACCGCAGCCACGGCGCCGCCTACGGCCGGGTCTTCGCCGGCATCGAGGTGGTGGACGCCGAGGATGCCGCCAGCCTGCGCGTCAGCCTGGACGCACTGGGCTACGATTGCGTGGACGAGACCGAAAATCCGGTGGTGAAGCAGTTCCTGCGGGCCTGAGCGCGGTGAAGCCGGTTCTGGGTTGTCGGTTGTCGGGACTCGGGGCACGGGGCACGGGGCACGGGGCACGGGGGAAAGGCTACGGGTCTTGGCGTCATTGCGACCCCGGACTTGATCCGGGGGAAGCAATCCAGGGACGTGCGGCGATGATCTGGATTGCTTCGTCGCTGCGCTCCTCGCAATGACGCCGCGGGTTCTTGTCCCGAGTCCCGAGTCCCGAGTCCCGAGTCCCGAGTCCCGAGTCCCGAGTCCCGAGTCCCGAGTCCCGAGTCCCGACAACCGACAACCACCCACCCCGATCGGGCTATATTCGGACCATCGCGCTGCGCAGGTGGGGCCATGTCTATAGACGCGAGTCAGCTCAAGCATCTCTACCCGCTGGATTCCTTGCGTCCGGAGCATCTGGACGTGATTGCCAATGAGGCGGAATCGGACGAGTACGGCAAGGGCCATGTGCTGTTCAAGGCCGGCGATGAGGATGAGATCACCCACTACTTGCTGAGTGGGGTCATCGCCGGCGACTATCCCGACGGCAAGCGCAAGGACATCGTGGCCGACTCGCTGCAGGGCCGCTATCCGATCGGCGATCTGATGCCGCGACGCTTCACCGCCTCGGTGCAGTCTCTCACCGCGACGATGGTGTCGCTGGACCGGCGCTTTCTGGAAAAGGTCATCACTTTCGACCAGCTCACCCGCAGTGCCGATTTCAAGTTGCTGGACAAGCACCCGGATGGCAATCGCTGGATATTCCGCCTGTTGCAGAACAACGCCATGCGCCGGGTACCGGCCGGCAATCTCGAACGACTGTTCTCGCGCTTCGAAGAACTGAGCGTCAGCGAGAACCAGACCATCATCCGCGAGGGTGATGACGGCGACTATTTTTATGTGATCAAGGACGGCGCCGCCAGCGTGCTGCAGTCCGGCGACGGTGATCCGGCGGTCGTGGCCTACCTGGTACGCGGCGACAGTTTCGGTGAAGACGCACTGCTGTCCAACAGCGTGCGCAATGCCTCGGTGACGATGATGAAACCGGGCAAGCTGATGCGTCTGAAGAAGAGTGATTTCAGTGAGTTGCTGAGGCAGCCCACTGTCGAATGGCTGACGCCCGGCAAGGCCTCGATCCTGGTCCGACAGGGCGCCGGCGTCATCGACGTACGCCTGCCCGAGGAGTTCAGCGAGCGCGCCATCAAAGGCTCACTCAACATGCCCCTGTACCGATTGCGCGAATACGCCTTCGATCTGGATCGCGAGCGCTCTTACCTGTGCTACTGCAACACCGGTGAGCGCAGCGCCGCGGCAGCCTACATCCTGACCAAGCTCGGCTTCGAAGCCTTCGCCCTGGCCGGCGGCCTGTCCGGCATGGTCAAGCAGCTGGGAAAGAAGTAGCGGCCAGCCAGGCGCAGCCCGCACCTCTGAGAGCGGGCTCTGCCCGCGATGCTTCGGCTTCCGGAAAACCTCGGTCGCGGCTGAAGCCGCTCCCACAGGCGATGTCGACCCCACTCAATCCAGTGCCCAATCCGGTGCCGGGATATTGCGATGGGCTTCGCGCAGCGCCGACGACCAGCGCTCGCGGATCATCAGGAAGTAATCGTCGTTCTCGCAGATCCGTCTTTGCACCGGCGCGACCAGTTCATCGCGCTTGTAGACCAGCAGGTCCAGCGGCAGGCCGACACTGAGATTGGAGCGGAGCGTGGAGTCCATCGAGATCAGTGCCAGTTTCACCCCGTCCGTCAGCGTGGTGGCACTGTTGACCGCCCGATCGAGGATGGGCTTGCCATATTTGTGTTCGCCGATCTGCAGGAAGGGCGTATCGCGGGTGGCTTCAATGAAGTTGCCGGCAGCGTAGACGTTGAACAGGCGCAGCGTGCGCCCGGCAATCTGCCCGCCGAGCAATATCGAGACATCGAAGCCGACATCCTGCTTGCGCATGGCATCGGCGTGATTCTTGTGCACCCAGCGCACCGCCTCGCCGATCAGGGCTGCGGCCCTGAACATGGTCGGCACGTTGTAGATGGTTTGTATGGCGCCGGTCTCGGGATCGGCCAGACCATCCTGAATCAGATTGAGCACCGCCTGGGAGATCGCCAGATTGCCGGCCGTCATCACCGAAATCATGCGCTCGCCCGGGGCGTGGAAGACATGCAGCTTGGCGAACACCGAGATGTTGTCCATGCCGGCATTGGTGCGGGTGTCGGCCAACATCACCAGGCCCTCGTCCAGCAGCAGGCCAACGCAATAAGTCATCTGAGGGGATTCCCTGGCTTCGATTTTGGGGGACGAGCATAGCGCGCCGGGTCGGGCGCGGCGCGGACCGGTGGCCGTTGGAGGCCGCCGCGCCTGCGGCGCCGCTTTGGGTATTCCACGGCAACAGTCAAAAGCGGCCGCGCAGGCGCGCGTCCCTCCAGAGCAGAAGCGGCCGCGCAGGCGCGCGTCCCTCCAGAGCAGAAGCGGCCGCGCAGGCGCGCGTCCCTCCAGAGCAAAAGCGGCCGCGCAGGCGCGCGTCCCTCCTTGAAGTTCAAGAGCGTCCAGACAAGTCTGGACCCACAAGAGCACGCGCTCTTCCCGTGTCCCCTGCCCCGTCCCCCGCGCCCCGTCCCTACTGCGAGCCGTCGCCCACCTGCACGGACACTTCCAGGGTTTCGGCCAGGCCACCGTGGCGTACGCCGCGCACGGGTGCGGCATCGTTGTAGTCACGGCCGACGGCAACGCGCACATAGCGGTCGTCGGGACAGACCCGGTTGGCTGGATCAAAGCCGACCCAGCCAAGGTCGGTGATCCAGACTTCGGCCCAGGCGTGACTGGCGGCAGCAGCGCCGGCGCCTGCGCACAGATAGCCACTGATGTAACGGGCCGGAAACCCGAGTACCCGGGCGCAGCTGATGAGCACGTGAGCATGATCCTGACAGACGCCAGCGCCGGCGCTCAGGGCTTCAGCGGCCGAGGTCGCGACATGCGTGGTGTAGGGCTGATAGTCGATGCGCTCGCTCACCGCGGTGCAGAGCCGGTGAATCAGGGCGACTTCGCCGTCGCCCTCGTCGCGACAGGTGGCGGCAAGTTCCTGCAGCGCAATATCGGGCGCGGTCAGGGGGGTGGAATTTCTGAAATAGGCAGGCGGCAAGGGCTCGGTGCTCTCGCCGAGCACGCCGTTGCGATCCTGGGTCTGCACTTCGGCACGAACCGTGATCCTGATTGAATCCACCAGTCTGTCGATCACGTGAGTAGCGGCCGGATTGCCGAAGCCATCGACGCAGGTGGGCTCCAGGCGCACGCCGTCGATCTCCACCCGCCAGGAGCGGATCACCTGGCCACTGCCGGGTATGGGCCAGAGCCGCAGCGCCTGGAAGACCCGATGCGCAGCCTCGTCGTAGCGGTAGATGGTGCTGTGGTGTATCGACAGCTGCATGCGAACTCCAGGTTCTGGCATCGCTACCGCTCGGCGGTCGATGCCGTGCTGTTGATCAGAAGAAATAGCCTTGGGCGATCTCGCGCGTCAGCTCGTCGTTGCGCACAATCACGTCGGTCAGGTACTCATGCAGACCACTCTTGAAGATGTGATCCATGCGCCCGAAACGAAGCTGCGCGTACATGGAATGGGCCAGACGTTTGCCCTCGGCGCTGCGCTTGGGATCATGCCCCTGGATCTGGTCGAGCTGACTGGTGATCTGCTCGTAACAGAACACCAGGGAGCGCGGGAATTCCGGCCGCAGGATCAGCAGCTCGGCCACGTGTATGGGCGCCACCGAGGTCTTGAACAGAACCCGGTAGGCGCGTCGCGCCGCGAGCACGCGCAGGATCGCCAGCCACTGGTAGTAATCGACCACACCGCCCACATCCTCGGCGCTGGGCAGTTTGACGTGATACTTGACGTCCAGCAGGCGCGCCGTGTTGTCGGCACGCTCGATGAACTGGCCCAGCCGGGCGAAATGAAAGCCGTCGGCGCGCAGCATGGTGCTGGCATAGACGCCGTTGAACAGCCCAGCGCGGGCCTTGACCCAGTCCAGAAAGGCGGTCAGCCGATCATCATCCATGGCCGCGAAGTCGAAGTCGCGCAACTCCAGCCAGGTGCTGTTGACCGCGTCCCACATGTCGGCGGTCAGCGCCGTGCGCACGGTACGCGCGTTGCGCCGGGCGGTACCGATGCAGCTGACGATCGAGGAGGGATTGTTCTGATCGAAGGCCAGATAGGCAATCACGCCCTCGGCATTGGCGGTGTCACGGCTGGCGAAGTAGTCGTGATGGCAGCCCGAGGCCACCAGAGCCGATTCCCATTCGCTGCTGCGTTCGGCATCCACGCGCACCGCACTCATGTGGCCTGCGCCCTGCAGCAGGCGCGCAACATAGTCGGCGCGCTCCACGTAGCGAGCCAGCCAGTACAGACTTTCGGCAGTTCGGGCGAGCATCAGGTTTCCAGCACCCAGGTGTCTTTGGTCCCGCCGCCCTGCGAGGAATTGACCACCAGCGAACCCTCGGTCAGGGCCACTCGGGTCAGGCCACCAGGAACAATGCGGATGCGGTCGCCACCACTGAGCACGAAGGGGCGCAGATCCACATGCCGCGGCGCGATACCCTGTTCGACAAAGGTCGGCACGGTGGACAGGGCCAGCGTCGGCTGGGCGATGTAATCGGTGGGCCGGGTCTTCAGCAGCTGGGTGAACTCGGCCAGCTGGGCCTTGCTGGCATGCGGCCCGACCAGCATGCCGTAGCCGCCGGAGCCATGGACCGCCTTGACCACCAGCTCGTCGAGGTGGGCGAGCACGTACTTGAGATCGTCGGCCTTGCGGCAATCCCAGGTCGGCACATTCGACAACAGCGGTTCCTCGCCGAGGTAGAAACGGATCATCTCCGGCACGTGGATGTAAACCGCCTTGTCATCGGCGATGCCGGCGCCGATGCCATTGGTCAGATTGACGTTGCCGGCGCGATAGGCGAAATACAGCCCCGGCACGCCCAGCATCGAGCTCGGATTGAACACCAGTGGATCGATGAAGTCGTCATCGATCCGGCGATAGATCACATCGACCCGCTCCAGTCCGGAGGTGGTGCGCATGTAGCAGATATCGTTCTGCACCAGCAGATCGGCGCCCTCGACCAGATCGATACCCATCTCGTCGGCCAGAAAGGCGTGCTCGTAGTAGGCGCTGTTGTGGATTCCGGGTGTCAGCAGCACCACGGTGGGCTCGCCCTTGCAGTTGGCGGGCGGCACCGAGCGCAGCGTTTCCAGCAATTCGTCCGGGTAATGCGCCACTGGCGCCACCGAGGCCCGTCGGAACAGGTCCGGGAACAGCCGCAGCATGACCTCGCGGTTCTCGACCATGTAGGACACGCCCGAGGGCGTGCGGCAATTGTCCTCGAGCACGTAATACTGATCAGGTCCGGTGCGCACCATGTCGATACCGGCGATCTGGCTGTAGATGCCGGAGGGCACATCGAAGCCGGCCATCTCCGGCCGGAACTGGGCATTGTTGAGCACCAGATGTTCAGGCACGCGCCCGGCGCGGATGATCTCGCGATCGTGGTAGACATCATGGATGAAGGCGTTCAGCGCCTTCACCCGCTGTTCCAGACCACGCTTGAGGTTCTGCCACTCGGCCTGCGCGAGCACCCGCGGGATCAGATCGAAGGGAATCAGGCGTTCCGGGTCGCCGCCGTCGGTGTACACCGCGAAAGTGATGCCGATGCGTCTGAACAGACTCTCGGCTTCGCGGCGCTTGAGCTCCAGCTGCTGCCTCGGCAGCGATTTCAGCCAGGCATCGACCAGCGCATAGGGCGCACGGGTCTGGTCTGGCCATCCCATTTCATCAAAGCACTCAGGGGTCCCGCTCATTGATGCTCCCGACAAGTTCATTCAGGTTGCCGACGCGCACGGAGAAGGTCAAGCGCGACATCATCCGGCGCGCCCGAATGCACCAGACTGGCGCGCGCGGCGACCGCCGCGCACCGACATCGCGCGCCACTGCAGCCTTGAGCAAGTGCACCATGGCATCGGGGTACAAGGACATAGCGTCGGAGGGAAGGCAATGACGACAGCAGCAAAAGGGCGCGGCAAGGCCGCTAGCCATCTGGGCGATGATCTGCGCGGCGCCAGCCGTCTGGCCATCGATGCCGTCTCCGGCGTGACCTCCATCGTCGAGTCCATGCACCGGAACATTTCCGGGCTGGCGCCGGCACTGGGAAAACCGCGTCAGGGACCGACCAAGGGCATCGCCGGCCTGGTTTACCGCTCGGTGCGTGGCGTCAGCCGACTGGTCGGGCACGGGCTGGATGCCGGCCTGCAACTGGCCAAGCCACTGCTCGCCGGCAAGCAGCCACCGCCGATACGCGATGCGGTCGTGGCAGCGCTGAACGGGGTCTTCGGCGATCATCTGGATCGCAGCGCCAACCCGCTGGCCATCCCGATGCAGTTTCGGCACGGCGCCCAGGCGCTGGAACTCGACGCTGCATCCTTGTCGGCGGCCCTGCCCAATCCTGGCCCGCACCTGTTACTCATGCTCCACGGACTGTGCATGAACGATCGCCAATGGCGCCGTGAGGGCCACGATCACGGCGCCGCACTGGCACAGGAGCTGGGCTACACACCCGTGTATCTGCACTACAACAGCGGCCGCCACGTCGCCGAAAACGGCCGCGAATTGTCGGCGATGCTGGAGCAACTGGTGGCTGCCTGGCCGCAGCCGCTGGAATCGCTGACCCTGCTCGGCCATAGCATGGGGGGTCTGGTCGCCCGCAGCGCCGTACGTCAGGCCAGCGCCAGTGGTCATGGCTGGACCGAACACCTGCGCGCCATGCTCTTCCTCGGCACGCCACACCATGGCGCACCGCTGGAGCGCGCCGGCAGCTGGGCCGATGCGCTGATCGGGCTCAGCCCCTACAGCGCCCCCTTGCTGAAACTCGGCGAGAGTCGCAGTGCCGGCATCAAGGATCTGCGTTTCGGTCGACTGATCGATCGTCAAAGCAGCCAGGACCGTCACCGTGACACGCGGGCGCTGGCGCCACTGCCGCCGGATGTCCGCTGCTACGCAGTCGCTGCCACCCGGGCTCCCGCAGCCGAGCATCGACGGCGCTGGCCGGGCGACGGTCTGGTGCCGGTAGCCAGCGCCCTGGGCGAGCATCGCGATCCGCGACGCTCGCTGGCTTTTCCAGAGGATCACCGCTGGATTGCCCACGAGTGTGGCCATTTCGATCTGCTCAGCCGAGCCGACGTTTACGCCCGGATGCGCGGCTGGCTGGCGGCGGAGCGGTCGGCCGGCTGAACCGCCGCTGTCAACGCGGACTCAGCTAACGGGAACTTCACGCGCGAGAGCTCACGACTTCGCAAGACTTCGCGACGATCTGTAACGGAGACTTCCATGCGCGAACTGCTCGTGCTGCCCTTGCTGCTCGCGGCCCTTGCCGCGCCCATCCATGCCCTGGCCGAGGCGCCGCCCACCCCGGATTCCGCCAGCGCCACGCTGCCTGCGGAGCAGGAAATCCCGGCCAGCGGGCAGATGATGGACGCCATCGTGGTCAGCGGCGAATTGCCCGGCCCCGGGTTGTGGCGTATCTCCAAGGGCGAGCATTTCATGTGGGTGCTCGGCACCCAGTACCCGCTGCCCAAGCGCATGAAATGGGTCTCGCGCGAGGTAGAACAGGCGGTGATCGAATCCCAGGAAGTGCTGCTGCCGACCAAGGCCAGCCTGACCGCCAAGATCGGCTGGTTCAAGGGCATGCTGCTGCTGCCGGCTGCAATGGGCTCGCGCAAGAACCCGGACAAGGAGAAACTGGTCGATGTGGTGCCACCCGAGCTGTATGCGCGCTGGCTGCCGCTGAAGGCCAAGTACATCGGACGCAGCCGCAGCATCGAGAAGCAGCGACCGCTGTTTGCCTCGCAGAAGCTCTACGAGAAGGCCATCAAGCGTGCCGGCCTCAGCAACGACAGCATCGTCTATCCGCTGGTCAAGAAGACTGCCAAGAAGCACGAGATTCCGATGATCAGTCCGGAGATCAAGATCGACATCGGCGATCCCAAGCAGGCCATCAAGGATTTCGCCAAGACCAGCCTGGATGACCTCGATTGCTTCGCCAAGACTCTGGATCGCCTGGAAACCGATCTCGACACCATGCGCGACCGCGCCAATGCCTGGGCCACCGGTGATATCGAAGCCCTGCGCGGCCTGCCCTTCTCGGATCAGAATCAGGCCTGCGCCGATGCCATCCTGAAGTCTCAGGTCACCCGCGAACGCGGCCTCGACGATCTCTTCGAGCGCCTCAAGGACGCCTGGCTGGACGCTGCCGAAACGGCCATGGCCAAGAACCAGATCACCTTCGCCATCTTACCGATGTCGATGATCCTGCGCCCGGACGGTTACGTCGAAGCCCTGCGGGCGCGAGGTTATGAGGTCGAGGAGCCATGAGGCCGCGGTGCCTGAGTCAAGGGCCACGGGGCAAAGCCGGCGTCATTGCGAGGAACGGAGAGACAAAGCAATCCAGCGCTCTTGACGATTTGCCTCTGGATTGCTTCCCCCGGATCAAGTCCGGGGTCGCAATGACGCCGGTACAAGGTCACCGCGCAGGTGATGCAAGAGGAATCGTAGGCCAGGTCCGCGCGCCCGCTTGCCCGCGCTGAGCGCAGCGACGGCAAGCGCGCGGCGCTCGGCGATCCAAGCTGTGGAGGGCGCCGCGCTGCGGCGCCGCTTTGCTTTAAAGATCAAGAGCGGCCGCGCAGGCGCGCGGCCCTCCACAAAGTCGCTCGGTGCTTGTCAGGTTTGATGCGTTCCCCTGAGCTCCGCATCCACCATAATGAGGATCAGCCGCAAACCCGAGCCCGCCCATGCTGAGTCTGCCCGCCATCGTCCTGCTGCTGTCCCTTGGCGCCTCCGGCGATATCTACCGCTGCGCCGATTCCAATGGCGCACTCAGCTATCAGGACAAGCCTTGCGCCAGCGGCGCTTCAGCACGACTGGCCGCCTCCGGCAGCGACGCCGCAGCCACTCAGCGCGCATTGCAACAGTGGCTGGATCAGCATCGAGACCGGGCTGCTGCATCGCCGCGTCCCGCAGCTGCGCCAGCGAGGGTTCCGCTGACTTTCGGCGGCCCCGTCAGCGAAGCCCAGCTGGCGATGTGCTCCGAGCGCTTCCTCGGCTGCGCCCACGGCCAGGCCGAGGTCATGGACACCTGCGTGGCCCGCCTGCCACGCTGTTCGGCCAAGGTCGGCTCCGGTTGCTGCCCGCAAGCCTGTGTCAGCCGTTATCAGGCACTGCGGCAGGCCGGCAAACCGCTGGCGCTCTCGGTCAAGCTGGCACTGCTGGACCCGGATGCGCCGGCTTGCGGGGTTTTCCGGAAAGACTGAATTCATGTCTCCGCCTGACTTCCAGCCCCGATTCCTGAGCCGTCCATCGGTGCTTGAATGCCGCTGCTCAGCCGCGGTTGCACGCTGAACCTGGATGATGTTGCACTTAACCTCCATCCGATCATTGCGGGAGCATCATGAAACGGTATTCCTTGCTGATTCGCTGGGCACGCGTCGGTTGGCTGCTGGCAGCGTTGCTGCCTATGTCACCGCTGGCCGCCCAGCAGGTCTACAAGTGCAAGGATGCCAGTGGCAATCCCGTGTTTTCGCAAAGCCCCTGCTCAGCGGACCCTGCTGCCGTGGAAACGGTGGACACGTCTCGAGCGTTGAAGACCGGCAGCGGAGGTCCTGTCGCAGATGCCGCTGACGATGCTGACTCGTGCGCGGCAAAAGAGCAGGAAATCAGTCGGCAGTACGCGGCGGCGAACGCCAAGCTGGAGCGACAGATTGCCGAGCTCGGCAGCGAGGACGCTGCCTTGTCCAGGGAACTCGGCACGCGCAAGGACGAGCTGAGACAGGCTGAGATCGACGAGCTGGTCAAGACGCGAATGGAATGTGCACAGCCCCAGGCCCTGCCGACCGTGGTTGATCAAGGCGCGCCTGCGCCGGCCGATGCGCCGCCGTTGTATTCCTGGCACTGCATTGCCGAGAACGGGGTGGTGTTTTACCGCCATGACGGTTGCCCGGCGACGATCCGTGATCGCCCAGCCAACCCGCAGCTGATACCGGAAGCCCGAACCCAGCCCTTGCAGGAGATGTCAGTCCGCGCCGTACAGGTGGCCCGCAAGCAAGCCTGCGAACAGATCATGGCACCGGAAGCCAGCAAGCGCTGGGGCAGCAATCGGGACGAGAAACCGCAGGCCGGCAAGGACGAGTGCAGCGAACAGCCCTGACCGGGCCAGTCAGCGCTCCTGGCGCGCTTCGCGCAGCTGGAAGATGTTTCCCTCGGGATCGACTGCATTGCAGGCGCGGAAGCCGCGGCCCTCCCAGCGCTCACCCAGCACTTCGCCACCGTGTGCTGCAGCGACCACTGCCGCTGCATCCAGCGATGGCACGGTGAAGAAGAACTTCAACGCCGCTTCCTCGCGCCGTTCGGGCGGTGAGCTGATCTCGAAGCTGTCGGCGATATGCCTGGGTATGGCGTGGATCACCAGCTGCAGTCCGGGCACTTCAAGCACCGCGATGTCCTCGCGCGCATGAATTTCGCCCAGGCCCAGCAGTGCCTGATAGAAGGCACTGAGTTGCTTCAGGTCCTTGGCGTAGATGAACAGACCAGCTGCTGAGGGACCGGCCATTAGGAACTCCTGATGGGTAGTCATGGAAAAACGAGCTGGCGGCAAGATCGGCTCGCCGGCTCACGATGATCGTTGGTGCGCGCGTCCAATTCAAATCCGGGGCGCACGCTGGCGCCGAAACGGCCACACGATCTGGCGTCTTCATTCAGCCGACGATAGGCTCGGTTCCACGCACCCGGATCCTCCACGGACCTTGATCCCGAATCCTTCGACCCGGAGTCGCTGCATGCGCCTTGGTCTGGCCGATCGGGACAGCGCTGCTCCGGTACAGGAGGACACGCTGTTCCAGGCCGGCTCGGTCAGCAAACCGGTGGCCGCCTTTGGCGCCCGCAAGCACTACCGCAGGGCACTCAGCATCGACCCGGAATTTGCCAGCGCCAAGACGGCGCTGCTGGAATTGGGTGATTGAGGCAATCAGCCACTGCAAGCGCTGGTGCCGGCGATAGGACTTGAACCTACAACCTACTGATTACAAATCAGTTGCTCTACCAATTGAGCTACGCCGGCTTTAAGCCGCGGGATTGTACCTGTTCGCACTGTCCGGGGAAAACGCGAATCTGCGTCAGGGGTTCAGGAATCGCTGGGCCAGATCCTCGGCGCTGAGGGCTTCACTGATCAGGAATCCCTGGAAGAAATCGCAACCCTGGGCCCTGAGGAAATTCAGCTGCTCGATGTTCTCCACGCCTTCGGCCAGCACATCCAGATGCAGGGTGTGGGCGAGGCCGATGATGGCGGAGGCGATTTCGGCGCCGCCGGCGTGCGCCGGGATGTCGGCGACGAAACTGCGGTCGATCTTCAGCGTATCCAGCGGCAATCGCTTGAGATAGGCCAGCGAGCTGTAGCCAGTGCCGAAATCATCGATGGCGACGCGCACGCCCAGGCTGCGCAGAGCATGCAGGGTGCCGAGCACCATGTTGCCGTGCTCCATCAGCATCGATTCGGTGACTTCCAGTTCCAGTGCATCAGGATCCAGACCGGTATCGGACAGCACCCGGGTCAGGCGGTCTGGAAACTCCAGCTGCCGCAGCTGCCGGGCCGAGAGATTGACCGCCAACCGCAGATCAGGCGCACAGCTGCGGCGCCAGCGCTGCACCTGTCGGCAGGCGGTTTCCATGACCCAGTCGCCCAGAGCTCCGATCAACCCGGTTTCCTCAGCCAGGCCGATGAATCGACCCGGCAGGATCATGGCCTGTCCGGGCGGCTGCCAGCGCACCAGCGCCTCCACGCCCATCACCGCGCCGCTTTGACAATCCAGCAGCGGCTGGTAGTGAACCACGAACTCACCTCGGGTCAGGGCATGGCGCAGGCGGCCCTCCAGTTCCAGACGATCGCTGGCGGCTGCGATCAGTCCGGGGGTGTAGAAATGAAAGGTATTGCGGCCCAGATCCTTGGCGCCGTAAAGGGCAGCGTCGGCGCAACGCACCAGATCGGTGGCGGTGGTGCCGTCTTCCGGATACAGGCTGATGCCGATGCTGGCGTTGGCGAAGACCTCGTGGCCACTGGGCAGATGGAAGGGTTCCGACAGGCAGTTCAGCAGATCACTGGCAACGTTACCCGCCGAGCGCGCGGTACCGACGTTTTCAACGATGGCGAGGAACTCGTCGCCACCCAGACGGGCCACGGTGTCACTGAGCTTGGACGCGCGCCGGAAGCGCTCGCCGACCGCACACAGCAATTCGTCGCCTACCTGGTGCCCCAGACTGTCATTGACGTTCTTGAAGCGGTCCATGTCGATGAACAGCAGCGCCAAGCGCCGCCCGTCCTGTTCGGCGCGTTCGATGGCGTATTCCAGGCGCGACTGCGCCAGCAAGCGGTTGGGCAGACCGGTCAGCGGATCAAAATGCGCCAGCTTGGCCAGATCGGCCTCGGTTTGCTTCAGTCGGGTGATGTCGGTCACTACACCCACATAATGTTGCGGGCGTCCGGCTTCATCGCGGACGACGCTGATGGTCAGCCATTCCGGATAAACCTCGCCGCCGCAACGGCGACTCCAGATTTCGCCCTGCCAATGACCGGTGCCCAGCAGTTCGCTCCACATGGATTGATAGAACTCGGGATCGTGGCGTCCCGACTGCAGCATGCGCGGGTTCTGACCCAGCAGCTGCTCTTCGGAGTAACCGGTGATCTCGCAATAGGCGCGATTGACGGCAATGATCCTGGCCTCCAGATCGGTCACCAGCACGCCATCATGGGTACTGTCGATCACGGCGGCGGACAGCCGCAGTCGCTCTTCAGCCTGCTTGCGCCCATCGATGTCCAGCAGGATACCGACCATGCCGTCGATTTCACCGCCGGCGCCCCGGCGCGGCCGACCGATGGTCGCCACCCAACGCGGAGCGGCATCGTCCTTGACCACGCGATACTCGATGGCCAGGGCGCTGCCCTTGGCATAAGCATGCCGAATCTCGGCATCGACCCAGGCGCGGTCCTGCAGATGGACCACGGCCATCCAACGCTCATGACTGGCCTCGTCAGTGGCCGGGTCCAATCCCAACAAGCGGAACTGCTGTTCCGACCAGATGCTGCGAGTGTCCGGGTTCCACTCCCAGGCACCGGCGTTGGCGCCCTCAAGCGCCATGCGATTGCGCTGCTCGCTGTTGAGCAGTGCCTCGACGTTGCGCTGCTGTTCGACGGCCGCGCCCAGTGCGGCAGCGGTCAGACGCAGCACCCGTTCCTCGGCCGGACTCCATTGGCGCAGACTGCGCACCGCGTCCAGACCCAGAAAACCCCAGAGGCAGCCACGCAGATTCACCGGAACCGCAATCAGGCTGAGAATCTGCTGCTGCTCGAGCAGATCGCGCTCGGATTCGGGGAAACTGGAAACCGCTCCGTTGATGCTTTCGTCTTCGCGCAACTGCGATAGCCAACGCGGATACAGTCGCTCGAACTCGACATCCTGCAGATCCGGATTGTCCTGCTGTGGCTCAATCCCGGGTCGGCACCATTCGAACCGCTGGCTGGCCAGTATCATGCCGTCGCCGGAGTGGGTTTCAAAGATGTAGACCCGGTCCGCCCCCATGCCCTCACCCAGGCGCTTGAGCACAGCCAGGATCCGTTCCGGCAAGGGCGCAGCCGTCAGCAGTCCAGGCACGGCCGTGGCGGCCAGTTCCAGCGCCAGCTCGGCGCGCTTGCGCTCGGTGACGTCCAGCAGTACGCCGACGTAGGCCCGCGGCTCGCCATCATCGCCGCGCTCAACCCAGGTGTGATCCTCCACCCAGCGCCACTCGCCTTGGCCCTTGCGCAAGCGGTATTCCTGATGAAAGCGGCTGCGCCCGAGACTGCTGTGGCGCTGGACCTCGGCAGAGACCCGCACCAGATCGTCAGGATGAATCAGTTCCGAGAACAGGGGCTCGCCGCGCTGCAGGGCGTCCGGATCAAGGCCCCAGTGTCGGACATTGTCGGATACCAGCTCGACCGGCCAACCGGGCGCAGCCAACCAGCGGAAACCTACCGCCTCGGTGTGCTGCAGGATGTCGCCGAGTGCCGCGAGCCGCTCAACTGAAACGACGTCGAGCGCGGAGGCATTGCCTGGATTCATGGTCGCAAGCTCCAGCCCTTTGGCCAGAGTCTGCCTCATCCCGCTGCAGACGGAAACCGCATCTTGACGGAAGTCGCTGCCGCAGCGTGGCGATCCTGCCCGCAGGAAATGCCTGCTTCAGCCCGGTTCCTTGCGCACCACCCGGATGGACAGCTCCTGCAACTGGCGCTCGGACACCTCCGACGGCGCTTCGGTCAAAGGGCACTGCGCACTGGCGGTCTTCGGGAAGGCGATCACTTCGCGGATGGAATCAACGCCGCACATCAAGGTGGCAATACGATCGATGCCGAAGGCAATGCCGCCATGCGGCGGGCAGCCGTAACGCAGCGCATCGAGCAGGAAGCCGAACTTGGCCTGCGCCTCCTCGGCTTCGATGCCGAGCAACTGGAACACCGCCGACTGCAGGTCGGGACGGTGGATACGGATCGAACCACCGCCGATCTCGCTGCCGTTCAGCACCATGTCGTAACCGCGCGACAGCGCATCGCCGGGATTGGCCTCGAGTTCGGCGGCATCGTCGATGGTTGGCGCGGTGAAGGGATGATGCAACGAGACCCAGCGGTTCTCGCCGTGATCGAACTCGAACATCGGGAAATCGACCACCCACAGCGGCCGCCAGCCGTCTTCGACCAGTTTCAGATCACGGCCGACCACCAGACGCAGTGCGCCCATGAAATCGGACACGGTCTTGTACGGGCCGGCGCCGAAGAAGATCAGATCGCCGGTGGCAGCGCCCGTAGCCTTGAGGATGCCGTCCAGCGCCTCGTCGTCGAGGAACTTGACGATCGGGCTGGTCAGGCCCTCGCGGCCCTTGGCCAGATCATCGACGCGTATCCAGGCCAGACCCTTGGCGCCGTAACGGGCCACGTAGGGACCGTAGTCGTCGATCTGCTTGCGCGTCAGCGTGGCGCCGCCGGGCACACGCAGCACCGCGACGCGCCCGCCCGGATCATTGGCCGGGCCGGCAAACACCTTGAAACCGCTGTTCCTGACATGCTCGGCGACATCCACCAATTCCAGCGGATTGCGCAGATCCGGCTTGTCCGAGCCGTAGCGGCGCATGGCCTCGGCGTAGGTCATGCGCGGGAACTCGGCTGCCAGATCGACGTTGATCACGCTCTTGAACACATGGCGGATCAGGTCTTCGACCCGATCCTGGATGTCCTTTTCGCGCACGAAAGCCATCTCGATATCGAGCTGGGTGAATTCCGGCTGGCGATCGGCGCGCAGGTCCTCGTCACGGAAACAGCGCGCGATCTGGTAGTAGCGATCCATGCCGGCCATCATCAACAGCTGCTTGAACAGCTGCGGCGACTGCGGCAGGGCGTAGAACTGGCCCGGATTGACCCGGCTCGGCACCAGATAGTCGCGCGCGCCCTCGGGTGTGGCCTTGGTCAGGATCGGGGTTTCGATATCCTGGAAGTCCTGCGCATCCAGATAGCGACGGATCTCCGACACCAGTCGCGTGCGCAGACGCAACTGCTTCTGCATCTGACCGCGGCGGATATCCAGATAGCGATAGCGCAGGCGCGCTTCCTCGTTGGGCGTTTCGTCGAGCATGAAGGGCAGCGGCGCAGCGGCATTCAGCACTTCCACCTGAGCGGCAATCACCTCGATCTTGCCGGTGGCCAGACGCTCGTTGACCTGCGAAGCCGGGCGCGCGCGCACGCTGCCTTCGATCCGCAGGCAGAACTCGAAACGCACGCGATTGGCGGCCGCAAAGGCCTCGGCATTCTCGGGCTCGATGACCACCTGGACCAGGCCGGAATGGTCCCGCAGATCGACAAAAATCACTCCGCCATGGTCTCGCCGCGTATTGGCCCAGCCGCACAGGACCACATTCTGCCCGGCCAGGGTCTCATCGACGTGGCCGCAAAGGTGGGTGCGATAGGAGGTTTCAGCGGTCATGGCACGCTCGATCAGCGGAAAAGGAAAGGTCGCGCATGCTACGGGACGCGCCCCAGAGGCCGCAAACCAGTCTTCGGCGAGGACAGGAGGGAACGACGGCACGAGGGCACCCGAAGGCAGCCATCGCAAGCGCCCTCTTGCCCCCCGTTTCTCGCCCCGATGCCTCACACCATCACGGGACCATGGCATGCTTGCGTGAATCCTGCGGTCCCGAGCAGATCAATCCAGAGATCCATGGAAATCCAGGAGCGCCGCCTTGGAATTGATGAGCTGACGCTGGGCATGTTCGTGTCGAGGCTGGATCGGCCGTGGACGGAGACCAGCTTTCCCCTGCAGGGCTTCAACATCGACGCGCAGAGCCAGATCGAACAGCTCCGCCGCTATTGCCGGCATGTCTACATCGACATCCACAAGAGCACGCCTCCAGGCAGACGTGGAACCCTGGAGAAACTGGGTTACGGCAGCCTGACGCGACGTGGACGGCCATTGCCGGCACCTGGCGTCTATCACACGCAGACCGAGCTGGCCGACGAACTGAAGCAGGCACAGGCGGCCTGGGATGATGCCCGCGCGCTGGCTGCCAGCTTCGTCGACGATGTCCGCGCCGGCAAGCGCCTGTCGACCGAAGCCCTCGGCGGCGCCATGGAACCGATCGTCGCCAGCGTCATCCGCAATGCCGATGCCTTCTTCTGGCTCGACGCACTGCGCAAGCGTGATGCCTACAGCTACAGCCATGCCGTGAACTGTTGCGCGCTGGCTGCCAGTTTCGGCCGTCACCTAGGCTTCCCCCGGGAAATGCTGGTGGATCTGGCCGGTGCCGGCATGCTCATGGACATCGGCAAGGGCGCATTGCCCGAAGAACTGCTGCAGCGCTCCGATCCGATCAGTGAGCGCGAACGCGCGCAGCTGCGCACACACCTGGATCACAGCCTGGCCATGCTGGAACAGTCGGGTATTCGCGACCTGGAAATCACCGACATGATCCGCCATCACCATGAGCGCCACGACGGTTCCGGCTACCCAGCCGGCATCGCCGGTGCCCGGATTCCGCTGACCGGACGCATACTGGGTCTGGTCGACACCTTCGATGCGCTCAGCAGCGATCGTCCCCATCAGAAGGCGATGTCGCGCCATGACGTGCTGCAGTACCTGTATCGGCAGCGGGATCAGTTGTTTCAGGCTGAGCTGATCGAACAATTCAGCCAGTCGCTGGGCGTGTACCCTACCGGCAGTCTGGTGGAACTCAGCAACGGTGCCGTGGCGGTGGTGATGGCGCAGAACCCGGCGCGTCGGCTGTATCCGCGGGTGACCATTCTGACCCATGCCGACAAGCGCCTGGATCGCGCCTTTCCGCAGGTGGACCTGTGGACGCTGGCCAATGCACGGGACACTGCAGAACGCGTCTGGATCGAAAGAGCGCTGGCGCCTGGGGCCTATGGACTGGATCCCACGGAACTTTATCTTTGAATCGCGACACTCGGGGCAGGCCTGATGCTGATCGGGGCGAAGCAACTTCAGGAAATCGATCAAGTCCTGGCGGCAGGTGACGATGCCGCCTGCGCTGGCATTCTGCTGGTGCATCTGCGCGGCATGCGGCAGATGGTGGCCTTGCTGGGGCTGGATTGCGGTGCCAGCCTGATGGACGCTGCGCAGGCGCGCCTGCGCGAGTTGCTGCGGCCTGCCGATCGCATCTATCGGGTGGCATCCAACGAATTCCTGGTGTGCCTCCCGGGCCTGCTCAGCACCAATCACGGCGTACTGGCGGCACGAAAGGTTCTGGGGGAATTCGACTTTCCGCTGTCGGTGCAGAATCGACCGATGACGCCGGTATTGAGTCTGGCACTGGCGGTCAATGCCGGCCATCGACAGGAGCGGCGTGGTAGCCCGCACGCCACCGAGAGCCTGATTCGCAATGCGATGACCGCCCTCCATCAGGGCCTGGAACTGAACAGCCGATTCGTGCTGGCGGATGATTCCAGTGCAGACCTCTGGCTGCAGGACGAGTTGCGCGACGCCCTGATCAACAACGAGCTGTCGCTGGCCTTTCAGCCCGTATTTGCCCTCGAGGATCGCCGCATTGTTGCGGTCGAGGCACTGGCGCGCTGGAGTTCGACGCGCCATGGCGTGATCCCGCCCAGCCGCTTCGTGGCTCTGGCTGAGCAGACCGGGCTGGCTCATGAACTGACGCGCTGGAGCATCAACGCCGTGCTGCGCGAATATGCGCAGCTGCGCCTCCTGGCACCGCAACTGCGCTGTGCCATCAATCTCTCGCCCAAGGTCTTTGGTCAATCCGGACTGGTGGAACAGATCTCGGGCGCACTGGCGATCTGGGATATTCCGCCGACCCGCCTGATGCTGGAGGTGACCGAAACTGCGGTCATGGAGGACCCGGAACTCAGCAGCGTATCTCTGCACCATCTGCGCACGATCGGCGTCGAAATCGCCATCGACGACTTCGGTCAGGGCTATTCCTCCTTCACCTATCTCAAGCACTTTCCGGCCACCGAACTGAAGATCGACCAGTCCTTCGTCACGCCGATGGCCAGCGACGGCCGCGCCTGTCAGCTGGTCCGGGCCATGGTTGATCTGGCCCACCATCTGGACATGCGCGCGGTGGCTGAAGGCGTCGAGGATGCCGAGGCGCTGACCTTGCTGGAAGGCATGGGCTGCGACATGGCCCAGGGCTATCACCTGGCCCATCCGATGACGGTCAGCGAACTCGGCGCGATGTTGAAGGCGCAAGCCTGAGCCGCGGCGCCCTCAGACCAGTTCGATGGCCTCGTGATCGGGGCCAGCCAGAATCCGGGCGCTGGGATCATCAGCCGCCAGCAGACGTCGCCCGGAACGGTCGCTGCGGGCGAAACTGATCATGCGCAGGCCCAGACGCAGGCCGGCATCACGCGGGATGGCTGACGGCGCCTGGATGAACTCGATGCGCTGATCGCCACGAAGTTCGCCAAGGCCGCGCGCGGACTCGCTGTCCGCGGCTTGCGGCGACTGGGAAGCCGAATGCGATCCGCTGACCAGCCCCAGCCCCTGATAGAAACCGATGGCGGTGGCCATACTTGCCACCTTCAGGCTGGCGCCCAGCAGTGCTGGCGCGTGCTCGGCGCTGCCGCTTCCGGTGGTCCGGGTGGACGACCGATGCAGCACGATCTGCTCACCCGCCGGTCCAGTAAAGCTGCAGCTTCCGGCCTCCGCCGAATCCTGCGGCCTCCAGTGACGGGTCGCCAGAGACTGGCGGACTGATTCAGGATCTTCCACGGCAAGAATCAGCCGCCACCAGCCGCGCATGCCGGACTCGGGCAAGGGCAGCGCACCAGGCACCTCGATCAGCGTCAGGCTGACCGGAGCTCCGTTGGACAGGGCCAGCGTGGCCGATGGCGCATCAATCAGGGCGCTATCGCCGAGATCCAGTGCGCGCTGGCGTGACACGTGCCCCTGTGCCTGCTGACGCAATCGCAGTTGCTCGACGTAGGCGACTAGCGCCTGCTGCAGATCGGGCACGATGAGAGTCGCCCCGGCTATCGGTCCCAGCCGCATGCAAAACCATCCTCAAAAGGTGAAGCGTGAGACCTGCTCGATCGCCGCGATCACGAAACCGGTCAGGAAGAAGACATAGCTGAAGCGCAGATAGCGATATTTGTGCCGCGCCAGATAGGTGCCCATGGAGTAAAGATCATTGGTCCAGTTCTCGTAAACCGCTGCATCCGTACGCAGCGCATCGGCCCACAGACGGCAGAACTCTTCTCTGGGAATTTCCGAAAAGTGGCCGAAAAACATGATGTTGAAATAGTCGGGAAGATGCTTGGGATCTTCCAGTCGCAGCGGCCGGTACTTGGGAAGCACCGCGAGTATGGCCATCAGCAAGGCCGCCAGCGAGAAGGCCGCCAGCGTCAGCATGCTCAGGCGCAGTTCGGGATCATTGAGTCGGCCCATGGCGATCGTGAGCACGATGGAAGACACGGTGATGATGATGTTGGCCTTGGCATCAGCCATCCGGCTTAGCTGGATGTGGTGGCGCTGGGCCGACATGATCGAGTAATCAGCCGTATTACGCCCGAGAATGCCCTGGAAGTGCTCGCGCGTGCCGATATGAGACTTGGCAGGAATGCTCGACGGATTGGTGACGTCGCTCATGGTTCTCTCCGTAGTTGACCCTAGTCTAAACCCGCACGCCCGGGATGCAGTGCCTTGGCCGAGCGCCTGCCAGGCGCAGGCTTGAAGGCCGGTGCGGGGATTGCAGGTGCAGCCCGATTGATGTTGACTAGGAAAGAGCCTTGTCCGTGGAGTCTTCAGGCTCCCCCTTCGGCTCTCCCCGGGGAACGGCAGCCAGCCATGAATCTGCGTGATCTGAAGTATCTGGTGGCATTGGCGGATCACAAGCATTTTGGCCGCGCGGCGGAAGCATCCTTTGCCAGCCAGCCTACGCTATCGACGCAGATCAAGAAGCTGGAAGAAGAACTGGACGTACAGATCTTCGAGCGCCAGCCGCGGGCAGTTCTGCTCACCGCCACCGGCGAAGCCATCGTTGCGCGGGCACGGGCGGTGCTGCGGGAAGTCGACGCCATGCGCGAACTGGCGCGCGGCGCTCGGGACCCAGAGGCCGGCAGCCTCCGGCTGGGCATGTTTCCCACGCTCGGACCCTATCTGCTGCCGCATGTGGTACCAGCCTTGCGTAGTCGCTTCCCCAAGCTGGAGCTGCTGCTGATCGAGGAAAAGACCGAAGATCTGCAGGCCCAACTGGAACGCGGCGAGCTTGACGCGGTCGTTCTTGCGCTGCCGGCCGGGAGCGACTCCCTGAGCCTTGCCGAATTGTTCGACGAGCCTTTCCTGCTCGCTCTGCCACGTGAGCGAGCGACTGAGTTTCCGGGGCCGATCGAGATCGGCGATCTGCGCAACCGCGAGGTGCTGCTGCTGGAAGAAGGCCATTGCATGCGGGCCCACGCCCTGTCCCTGTGCAAGCTGGGTGGCGGCACCGAGCGCGGCGGCTTTCGCGCCACCAGCCTGGAAACGCTGCGACAGATGGTGGCCGCCAATGTAGGCCTGACCCTGTTGCCCAAGCTGGCGGTCATGCCGCCGGTGGCCAACAACGACAACGTGGTGCTGCGCCCCTTCCGGGAGCCCGCGCCCAGCCGGCAATTGGGACTGCTGTGGCGCAAGAGCGATGCCCGCGAAACGCTGATGCAAGGCCTGGCCGAGTTGATTCGGCAATGCGGGCGCAGGGCTCTGGCGGCGACTCTTGAGCTTGAAATCGAAGGCGGACGGTCACATGAGCCGGCATAGCTGGCTGCTGCTGATCGTCTGTGTCGCAGGGGGACTGTGGCATCTGCATACGCGCGATCCCGGCGGTATTTCGCGCGAACCGGGAATCCTGGCGCCGGAAGCTCCGAGGCAGCGAAACCTCCCACCCGGCCAGCCCGGAATCCGCCATGGCGAGTTCGAGCTGACACCCCTGGCCGAATTCCGCGCCGAAGCTCGTTTGCTGTCCCGCCTCAGCTATCGATTCGATGCCGGCGCAGCGCTGTCGCCGGTGGATTTCGCCATCGGTTGGGGGCGAATGTCCGACAGCGCCGTGATCGATCAACTGGACATCAGTCAGGGGGCACGCTTCTTCACCTACCGCTGGGCCGAACAGCCACCGATCCCGGCGGACGAGATCGTCCGCTCGGCCGCCAATGTCCATCTGATTCCGGCGGATGCGGCAGTGAGTGCCAGTCTCCGCCGCATCCGGCCTGGGGAAGTGGTGGAACTGGAGGGACTGCTGGTAGCGGCGCGGCGTGAAGATGGTTGGTCCTGGCGCTCGTCACTGACCCGCGAGGACAATGGCGCCGGCGCCTGCGAGTTGCTGCTGGTAAAGAATGTTGCCGTGCGGCCTTAGCCAACACTGAGCCAGTCATTGACAAGGTCGGTTATCGGGCGCCTGCCTTGCGTGCGGCTGGCCTCGTCGGCGCTGGCACGGTAGTCTCCGCCTGATTTTCCTCTCGTTCGGATTCCCAACGCATGGCGCCCAAGCAAGCCCTGATCTGTGGCTCGTTGGCCTTCGACACCATCATGGTGTTCGAAGACCGCTTCAAGAACCACATCCTCGCCGACAAGGTGCACATGTTGAGCGTGGCGTTCTATGTCCCTACCCTGCGGCGGGAGTTCGGCGGCTGCGCCGGCAACATCAGCTACAACCTGAAGCTGCTGGGCGGGCATCCGGTACCCTTCGGTTCGGTGGGCCGCGATTTCGACAGCTATCGCGCCCATTTCGAGGCTCTGGAGATCGATTTGCGCTGCGTGCGCGAGTTGCCCGATCACTACACCGCCCAGGCCTACATCACCACCGATCTCGACGACAACCAGATCACCGCCTTTCATCCGGGGGCGATGACCCAAAGCCATGGCGCCCACGTCAAGGACGTCAGGAACGTGGCCTTCGGCATCGTTGCACCCGACAACCGCGATGCCATGCTGCAGCACGCAGCCGAGTTCCGCGAAATGGGCGTGCCCTTCATCTTCGACCCCGGACAGGCACTACCGCTGTTCAACGGCGAGGAGTTCCGCGCCTTCATCGAAAACGCCACCTACGTTTCGGTCAACGACTATGAATCGCAGTTGCTGTCGGAACGAACCGGCTGGTCACCCGAGCAGATTGCCGAAAAGGTGTCGGCGTATATCGTCACCCGCGGTGCCGAGGGCTCGCGCTGGTATACGCGCGAGGGCCTGATCGAGATTCCGAGCGCCAAGGCCAAAGCCGTGCTCGACCCTACCGGATGTGGCGATGCCTACCGGGCCGGCCTGATCTACGGCTTGATGAATGGCCTGGAATTTGAAACCACGGGCCGGATTGCCTCATTGATGGGCGCCATCAAGATCGAACATCCAGGCACCCAGAATCAGAAATTTGACCGTGAGCAGTTCCTGACCCGCTTTCACCACGAATTCGGCTATCGCTTCGAATGAGCAGCGCAACAGCGGGCCGCGAACTGATCCATCGCTACTATCTGGCATTCAATCGCGCCGATTGGGCCGGAATGCTGGACATGCTGGCCGAGGACGTGATTCACGATCTGAATCAGGGAGCCCGGGAAATTGGTCGTGCGCGTTTTGAGTCATTCCTGCAGCGCATGAGGCGGTGCTATCTGGAAGTGCTCAGCGACATCGAGATCATGGTTTCGGCCAACGGCCAGCGCGCCGCAGCCGAATACGTGGTGTCCGGCCAATACCTGTCCACCGACGAGGGTCTGCCCGCCGCCAGCGGGCAACGCTACCGCCTGGCCGGCGGTGCCTTCTTCGAGATCAGGGACGGTGCGATCCAGCGGGTCAGCAACTACTACAATCTGCAGGATTGGCTGCGGCAGATCAACGATAGGGACTAAGCCCGGGACAGGCGCCGTGTCCGGCGGCTGCGTGCTCGAACTTCCCGTGTTTTGGCGTAGATGACCCGGTCTGCCGCGCCCTCGCAGCTACAGCCAACAGCTCAGCCGAGTGCGCGTTCAGATATATGGCGCCAAGCCGACCAGGAAGCTCGTAACCTGCGCCCGCAGACGGGCACGCCCTGATCAGGGCGATGCCACATCCTTCTTGTCTTCCACGGTCACGCAGAGTCCAGCGGCAGCCGCGGCACTGGCCCACCAGATGCCTGGCGTGAAGCAGGGCGAATTGTGCGGCACCACGTAGCGGTCTTCGCGCTCGTCCTCATCGTCCCTATCGCCGCCGACCTGCATTTCCTTGGTGCAGCCATCGTCAAAGCGGATCACCGCCTTGGACATTTCCTTGACCACCACTTGCTGGTCAGCGCGCAGGCGCGTACCCGGGCGAATGACCTCAAGCTCTCCGGCCTGATTGGTGGCGTAAACCTCGCCTTCGGCCGACTCCAGAGCCGCGGCATACTCGCGAAAGTCGGTCTCGCGACCCTGCGAAACGCCGAGCAAACCGCCACCCACTGCCATTCCGACCGCAGCCAGCGCCCGCGAATTATTCGATTTGTTGGCATGTGCGGCGCCACAGGCGACACCCGCCGCTGCAGGACCTGCCCACCACAGCGTCGCGCACGGAGAACGACGAGGAATCTCGTACAGCTCCTCGTCTTCCAGATCCATGTCGCAACCATCGTTGAACACCAGCAAAGCGCGCGCACCTTCGGTCACCAGTACTTCCTGAGTGTAGCGGACCTGCTGACCCTCCACGGCCGGCACGGACTCATCACCGCGCTTCAGCAGCACCGTTCCCACGATGTTCTGCAAGGTACCGACGATTTCATCCTCCCGCTCCAAGGGCTCCTCGGTCTGGGCAAGTGCAGAGGTAGCCACAATGGCCAACATCGCTGAGCACAGTCCTCTGGCAATAGTCTTCATGCGTGAGCACTCCGCTCAATTCAAAAAATAAGGCGAGTGTAGGTTATCCCGATCTGATGACAGTCTCAAGCTCAGGCGCAGTCTCCGTGCCGGCATTCCCAGCCGGAAGCCGGACTTCGATCCTGATATCGTCGAACCAGACCTCCCCTGCAATCTGCTGTTCTGCAGCGATTCGCGCGTCGACGGAGAGCAGCAGGCGTTGTCCGCTGCAGTTTTCCCGCGGCACGGTAAAGTCCATCGAAAACTCACTCCAGTCCCTGTTTCCCGTCAAGCGCGCACTCTGAGCGATGGCCGGGCCATTCGCAGCGCAACTGATTGTCCAGATCAGGCCGCGAGCAGCCTGCAGTTCGACCAGGCGCACGCGCCCTGCCAGACGGTAGGCGCCTGGAGTGAGCAACAGCCAGTGGGAAACATGCTGGAACGGCACGCGGCGGTCATGAAAAACCAGCTGCAGCGCTCGATTGCCTGGTTGTCGAGGATCATCGGCAATCAGCACGTCAGCTCCGACCACGCGTCCCAGCTCCCAATCCAGATGCGGACCTGGTCCGGGGCCGTTGAAGTCTCCGTTGCTCAACCCGGTACCCGTACCGGTCGACGCCGTCGACACTTCAAGCAACCGGCGCATGCGCTTCCAGTCGTTGGCGGCTATTAAGCGCCGCATCAACTGATCAGTTTCCGTTTCGTGCACCTCGCCACCGGCTGCCCGGATTTCCCGAAACAGCCGCAGCACATCGACTGCTGTCGGCGCCTGCTGGACCAGCTGCACGACGAATTCACGACGCCACGACGGATCAGCCGCCAGCGTCTGGGCCATGGCGCGCACACCCGCTGGACTCACGGCGATGGTGGCCAGAATCGGAAAGGCATCGGCTTCAATCTCGGGTTCGAATCGCAACAGCCGGTCCAGCCGCTTCAGGCAGCCCTCGAGGTCCTTGTCGGCGAGCGCATTGATGGCCAACCAGAATTGACCTGCGGTGTCCCGGGGAGTGGCGGCCACGCCGAGGGAAATCAGCGCTCGGGCGCGACCACGATCGCCGCGAGCCTCCGCAGCAGCCCCCAGCACGCGCAGCGCCGGACCTGACAGTGGTGCGGTCCGGAGGGCAGAACGAGCCAGTTGTTCAGCCCGATCCAGACGCTGCTCCCGAAGCGCAGCCTCGGCTTCCACTAGCAGCGCTTCGGACTGGCCGGCATTCAGCACCAGCGCCCGCTGCGGAAGCACTCGTGCCAGATAATCGGCATAGCCGCGAGCAAGCACCAGCCAGAGCAACAGGAGTGCGAGGCAGATCAAACCCGCCCGTCTCAGTATGATCAGTTGCATGCGGTACCTGCCCCCGGGAATACCATCGCGATCATCCGCCTTCCCTCATGAGACATGCGGGCTAACTGCCTCGCGCCAGTTCGGCAATCCTTGCTGTCCCTGCGCTGTCCAGCAGGATGACCCATTCCATGGTGCCGGTCTCGGTCACTGCCCTGCGCTCACCGCGTGGAACATAGGTATCGCGATACCGTGCACTGGCCCGAGTGCTCTGGCTGTCCGTGGTCAGGCGCAGCTGATCAATCTCAAGGAAGCGCATCTCGGTACTGCGGAAGCGGCTGCGCATGCTGTCGCGAGCCGGCAGACCGAAGCGACTGCCGTTGAACAGCTGATCAAAGCGCCGAAGATCGCCAGCCGCATAGGCTGAGGCAAACTCCTTGATCAGAGCCCTCGCATCGGCCTCGCCGGGCACTCTGTGCCTTGGTGCGGCTGAATCTTCCAAGGGCGGCGGCGGGGCCGCCGATGGCAGAGACGATGCCGTCGGTGCCGATTCAACAGCCGCTGAAGACTTGCCGGCGGCGTTGTCCGCAACGGATAGGGTTGCCGGGCTCGCGGAAGAGCGCGACAACGGCGTCGCTGCTCCGGATCTTGCCCCACCTTGCTGACCTTGCCGACGCGCATCCGCATGAGAATTAGCCTCGCCTCTGACCAGGGCTTCGGCTTCTGCGTGCGCTTCCGCTCTTGCCAAGGCATCTGCTCTGGCCCTTGCCTCAGCCTGTGCCTGCGCAGTTGCGCTTGCCTGAGATTCAGCCCTCGCCAGCTCATCTGCCCTGGCCTGCGCTCTTGTCGCCCCTCCGGGATCGGCCGGCGCGAGAACAGCTGCCGCTGCGCCAGCGTCGACCCGCTGACTATCGGACTCGGAGCGTTGGCCCGCGGGGGTAGCTTGATGTACCGCCAAGTCCTGCACCGGCGGATTCCCGGGCTCGCCCGAAGGTTCACGGGTACCGTCCCGGCTGCTGGTCACGGCCATAGCCATGGCGAGTGGCGATCTGGGTGCAGCTTCGGTCTGATGTGCCGTGCTGCTGGCATCCGGCGATACAGGGTCATTCGGCGTTGAGAATGCAGAGACCTCAGGCGATTCGAACCCACCAGCCGACGTATCAGCCGTCGGCGCGTCAACCGGCGTTGCCAGCGACACCATTAGGTTGCTTGCCGACTCCGGCGCTGCCGGCGCGTCCTCGCCAATGCTGATGGCGTTTTCGCGATTGCTGCTGAGCTGACGCTGAGTCTGCGCCTGGGCCCAGTACATCAGCCCGATGACGGCCGCGGCAGCGATGCCCAGACTGCCGAGGACGATGGCCGGGAGACGCTTGACGGTGGACCCGGACAATATCGGGCCGGTCGCTGCTGCGACTGCCGAGCGCGGCGCACGCAAGGAAATTTCCGTGGACGCCGACGCCGTGGGTGCGACCTCGTTCCTGAGGTCATAGTCTGCGCGGCGATCCGGCGTTTTCAGATCCTGCCAGGCAATATTGACACGATCGGCATAGACCGCCTCCCATCCGTCCTGATTCCGGTCCGGATGCAACCACTTCATGAGCCAGCGGTAGTTCTCGCGCAACCGCGCTTGTTCAATGTTCGACGCTGCGCCCAATACACGGTAGGAGTCCGCGCCGGGGGCAAACAGTATCTGCTGCAGGAAAAAAATGGAGGCTTCGAGCAGGATCTCGACCGACTCTCCGGTACTTTCCCGGGCGCGCTCCAGTGCCTGATTCTCTCCCGCCGCGAGGCGAATCACGCGAGCCACATCATCCGGCAGCGGCCGCTCGCGCACTTCGAGGATCCGCGCCGGCTCGCGGAATACCGCCAATACCAGATCCATGCTGTCGCTGCTCATGGTCGATCAGCTCTTGGTCAGGGCGTGCTTGGGCTCCGAGCCACCGTAGGAGTAATAGTGGTAGCCGCCATAGTCGCCGCCATAACCATAGCCGTAGCCAGCCACTCGCGCATCGAATTTGGTGATCAGAGCGCCGACCACATGTGCGCGCGCCCCGAACAGACGTTTCAATGCCGCCTTCGCGGTGGCAATACGGGTGGTACCAGCCTCGATCACGAGCAAGGTACCGGACGAAAGATTGGACAGGATCGGCGAATCGGCGAGCCCCATGATCGGCGGGCCGTCGATAATGACCTGGTCGAACTTCTCGCAGGCCAGACTCAGCAGGGAAACCATTTTCGGGCCGGCCAGCAGTTCGGCCGGATTGGGCGGTAGCGGTCCTGACGGGATATAGGTCAGCCGCAGGGTCTTGGTGGGCTTGATGGCAGCCGCCGGGCGGATGCTGCCGGCCAGGTAGTTGCTCAAGCCCACGGAATTGTCGCTGCCCAGAATGCGATGCAGGGACGGGTTGCGCAGATCGGCGTCGATCAACAGCACCCGCCGGCCCAGTTGCGCGAAGTTTCGAGCCAAGGTCAAAGCGGTCGTGGATTTACCTTCCGAGGCCGACGGACTCGTCACCAGCAGGCACCTGGGCACCCCGGCCTCGGTCGAGAACTGCAGCGAAGTGCGCACCGAACGATAGGCCTCGGAGAAGGCCGACCGGGCGTCCAACGAGGCTTCTTCCGGCGTCAGCCCCTGAATCTTGGGAATCACACCCAACACGCCGATGCCGAGGTGTTTCTCGATCTCGTCGGGCCGCTTCAGGGTGTCGTCCAGGAATTCGAACAGGAAGGCCAGCAACACACCCAGCACCAGGCCGACAAAAGCCGAAAGGACGAAATTGCCCATGAAATCGGGTTTGAACGGCGCCCCGGGATTCAGGGCGATATCGACCATGCTGACGTTGTTGGAATCCACATTCGAGGTGATGCCGATTTCCTTGTAGCGCTGCAGCAGCGCATCGTAGAGCTGCTTGTTGGTTTCGACCTCGCGCTCGAGCAGGGTAAAATTGGTGCTGCGTCCCTGCAGGGCCAGCACGTCATTGGCCAGCGCATCCACCTGCTGCTGCAGCATTTCCTGCTTGTCCTTGGCAGCTTCATAGGTAGCAGCCATGCCCTGCTTGATGATCTTCACCTCTTCCGCCAGCTGCTTGTCGATCTGCTCGATCTGACTCTTGATCTGCAGCATCTGCGGATAAGCCGGCTTGAAGGTCAGCAGCTTTTCCTGGTACTCGGCCTCGAGCTTGCCGCGAGCCGAACGCAAAGCCTGCACGCCTTCGTTCTGCAGCATCAGCGGATGCGAGAACACGCTGGCGCCCTGGGATTGTCGCAGTCGCGCTTCGGCGTCAATACGCTCCTGCTTGGCCGCAGTGAGCGCGCCGTTCAGAGCCGTCAGATCGCCCGACAGCAATGACTGCCGATCGCCGATATTGACGATCTGTTCCTTCTGCGCGAAATCGGCCAAGGCCTTTTCGGAGTCCTGCAGCTTGAGCTTCACCTGTTCCAGTCGATCTTCCAGAAACTCCTTGGCGTAGGAGCTGTTGTCGATGCGCCGCTCCATGTTCGACTCGATGAAACCTTCGGCCACAGCGTTGGCGATCTTCGCCGAGAGCGCGCCGTCCGGGCTGTCGAAATGGATGCGTGCGAGACGAGAACCCTTGACCGGTTCAATCGAAAGTCCGCTCTGAACCAAGCCCACAAGCTGGCTGCGGCGACCCGCCAGATCTATGGCCTCATTGTCGGATCCGCGCATGCCGAGCACCGCCTGGCGCAGCTTGCCCAGCGGCGAAGGCGAACTCATGACTGCGAATACCGGTTCGTTCGGGTCCAGATCCGCAGCCACCTTCTCCGCCATGGAGCGGCTGCGAAGCAGCTGGAATTGGGTTTCGTAGAATTCGGGGTCGTAAACGATGTCGCCCGAATCGATACCCGGCACCTTGACCACACCATTGGCCTGGCGCTCGATCTGCACCGTGGCCGTGGCCCTGTAGATCGGTGTCGTCAGCATGGTCACCATGACACCGGTGAGCAGCACGATCGCGAAGACAGCCAGGACCGTCCACTTGCGTTTGGCTATGACGCGCCAGTATTCGAGCAGATCGACTTCTTTCTCGCCAAACTCGGATTCGCTGCTGCGCACCAGCGTCGACAAAGCCTGGGACCGGGGATCCATGGCTGCCAACTGCTGGTTGCGCAACGGCATCGGGCTGGGGAGATTGCTGCCGCCGATGGGATCGCTGCCTGCCGGATCCTGCATGTGTTACTCCTGAAGGCTTGCCTGCTTGCAGGCAACTTGATCAAAGAATCCGGAACATCCCGAGCACTGGCATCGTCTGCAGCAGGGAACGCCAGGCTGACTTGGAACCCGATTCGTCAATCACGATCAGATCATCGCCATAGACCAGTGGGTCCTCGGCGTTTCCGCCACGAATGTCGCGCAGATCGAATACGGCAGCCATGCGTTTGCCATCGATAACGCGAAACACGATGATGCCACGCGGATTGGCATATTCCGTGACTCCACCGGCAATCACGATGGCCTGCAACAGGCTGGTACGACCGCTCAATGGGTAGATTCCCGGCGACTTTACCGCACCCTCGACCGTGATCCGCTGGCTCGTGTATTCCCGCACAAAAACTGTAACTTGCGGATTTTGAAGGAAGTCCTCCGACAGCAGCTGGGTAATCTCGGCTTCCAGCTCTGGCACCGTCTTTCCGCCAGCTTCAATCGGGCCGAGCAAAGGCAGCGAGATCATGCCCTTCGAGTTTACACGCACGGATCGTGTCAGGTCCGGCAGCTGGTAGACCGCGATATCGATGACATCCTGAGCGCCAATGCGGTACTCGGATCGACCCTCGTAGGCGCCGCTGGCCGTGGTGGTATCGGGCGGTTGCAACTTGTCGGTGGTGGTCACCATCCGCGCCCGGCCCTCACGGACGTCACGGGTTCCATCACTGGCACAGGCCGCCAACAGCATCAGCGACACTGCAACAAGTACTCTCATTGGCAAACGCATTCTCACCCTCTCTATCCGCATTAGCGCCGCATTATCGGCGCGATAGCCATCGCTGCACAAAGTTGACCGCACTAGGCTTTGCCGCGGCGATATTCGACGACGGCGCCAGACGCTCGGGACGCCAGTTCTTGAGCACGCCCGCGGGTCGGTCCCGAACCAGTGCCCAGGCTTCGGTTTCACCGACCTGGCGGGCGGCAGCCACCCGTGCCTCGGCCATCAGCGGCGGCCGCCGATTGGGGCTATGGGCATCACTGGCAATGATGTGTACTGGGCCCTCATCGAGCAATCGCTGCGACCAGTATCTGGGACGTTTGCCGAATCGACCGACCAGGGCCCCGGCGGTGATCTGCAGCCATGCACCGGCCTTGGCCAGGCGCAGGAACATCGGATAGTGATCCTCGATCCAGGTCAGCCGCTCGGGATGCGTGATCACCGGCACATAGCCATTCGCCAACAGACCGAAGACGTTCTCCTCGAAGCGGGGTGGGGCGACATGATGCGGCGGTTCCAGCAAGAAATAACGGGTGCCGTTGAGGCTGGGGATGAGGTCGGCACGCAAGCCCGCCAGCAGGTCCGGGGTCAGGTGCACGTCGGCGCCCTGAACCAGCCGCAGCGAAATCCCGGCATCGTCCAGTGCCTGCTGCAGCGCCACCATGGCCTTGCGGATGCCGACGGCGTTGTTTTCGTACAGGCCGGGATAGATGTGCGGCGTGCACGCAGTCACGGTGATGCCATCGGCGCAGGCGATTCTGGCCATGGCCAGCGCTGTGTCCAGATCCGGCGCACCATCATCGATGCCCGGCAAGATATGACAGTGCAGATCAATCATAGACCTTCGGTCGGATCCGCCGTCCCCGGCTGGGAATAGCTCTCCAGTGTGACACCTTTAGCAGACTACCCCACAAGATCATGAGTGGTCACCCGGCCTCGTCGGCCGTTTCGCTGCGACGTCGACGCGGTGGCGCGTCCGGTCGCACCGGTGTCAAGCGTGCGACCACCGGCTTTTCCCAGGATCCGGCGACGCTGTAGTGCACGCGCGAGGACTTCTCGATGTCTCCATCCTGCGTAACCATGCCTTGCGCGAGAAAACCTGCAGCGGCGCCTACCGGACCCGCGGCAAGCCCGCCGATCACCGGCAGCACGCCCGACATTCTGGGCGCAACCATGACCTGCTGATCGTAGTCGCGGGAAGCGAGTCCGGTGCGGCCGATGATCAGGATGTCGGCTGCCGGTCCGCGCACGGTCAGATTCTCGGTCCAGGCGTTGCCATCGGCGAGCTGGAAGCGTCCTTCAATTCGATCGAAACTCATGCCGCTCTGAAACAGATCGCGGAAATCGAGGGTCAGGCGACGCGGCAACTCACGCAGGCTGAGCAGGCCGAAGATGCGCCCGGCACCCGGATCAACATCGAGGAAGCGCCCTTGTCCCACTGAAACATCGATGGTTCCGGTCAGGCGCTCCAGCGCAAAAGCGAAGGGCGCGCCGCGCCAGCGGGCGTCGATCTGCGCCAGCGTCTGGCCTCCGGCAATGACGCCGGCAAAGCCGAGGCTGGTCATCATCCGGCCCAGATCCTCGGACAGCATGCGAATCTTGAAACGCGACTCGGCCCCCGCGGCAGTGGCGCGCCAGTCACCGCTGGCATGAATTTCCATGTCCGGGGAGCGCGCCTCCAGCAGATCCACACGCAGACCTTCGGCGCTGGCGAAGGCCTCCAGCCTGGCCTCGCCCAGCCTGGCCTCACCCACACGCAGATCACGCACCCGGAAATGCAGCGTAGGCACCATCGCCGGAGTCAATACCAGATTGGCTGCGCCATCTTCCGGTTCCGGCAGGTACAGATGATCGAATTCTGCGACCACGGCCGCCGCCCGACCCTCCACGCTTTCAAAACGCACCGTTCCCTGGGCGGTGGGGCCCTCTACCCGCAGCTGCCAGGGTCCTTCGCTGCGATCCAGCTGCAATCGGTCTCCCTGATCGCCGATGCTGAGGTCCAGATCGCTGAGCACCGAATCGGCCAAGGCGCCCGAGGGGCCACCGAAGATCCAGCCCATCCAACCGGGCAGATCGATATCTGAAGATGCGCCCGTGACGCGCAGCCCCCGCGTCGGCAGGTCCTGCGGGGTTTCGGCGCCGAGCTGCAGCTGGCCGTGGAAATCGGTATCTCGGGTACCCAGCGCGGCATACAGGCGCGCCTCGGTACCGATGTCCATGTGCAGAAGAGGCGCCACGGCCTCGGCGGTCGGAAGTTCAATCTCCACCACCAGTGGCAGGGCCGAATCCGCGATCTTGCCCAGCGGCCTGGGCAGAGCGATGGCGATGCCGGCGAGATCGGTCTGGTAGCGCAGCAGGGTGCGGGCTCCGGAGCCTTGAGCGGCTGCACGCGGCACATTGAGCGCCGCCTGCCAGTCAGCGCGACCGCTGATCTGGTTGAGCAAGGATGTCAGTTGCTCCTGATGGCCAAACAGCGCCTGCGCTGAGAGCGTGCCGCTCATGCCGGCCTCCAGTTGCTGCTGCGGGTCGACGCAGAAACTGCCGACCGCCAGTGACAGCCGGGCCGCTTCGCCCGCCAGATTCAGCTGCAGATCGCGGGCCTGAAAACCGGTCGAACTGTAGTCGGCGTGACCATGCACATCGGCGTAATCCAGATCCCATTTGGTGTCCAGAAACTGTACGCCGTGGAGTTCCACCTGGCCGACGAGGCTGCCGGGCTCCAGATCCTTGCGCAAGGGGATGCTGAACTGCGCCGCGACCTCTGCGGGGCCAGCCATGCTCATGCCGAACAGGACATTGCCGTAGCTGCGCTGCAAAGGTGTGGATTTGAGGAAACGCAGCCAGTTGCCGGCATCGCCCTCACCAGCCAAATTCAATTGCAACACCGGATTCTTGAGGCTGGCAATGCCGCCATTGCCCGAGACCACCCGGTTCCCGAGCAACTCGCCGGTGGCGCTGTACACCACCAGACTGTTGTTGATAAAAGCAGCGTCTGCATTGACACCCCTGGCACTCGGCCAGTCGGCGTGGTAATCCAGATCAGCCCCGGCGACTGCAAAACTGGCCTCGAATCGTCCCTCGCTGCCGACAAAGGGCCAACTCCTGACCGGCCCACGGAAGACCACATCACCGCGCGTGACCCTGCCGGCGCCCAATGCACGATCCAGCCACGCCACGGTTTTCGGAGGCATCTTGTTGATGGTCCAGAAGGCCTTGGCGGCTTCGATCTCGGCACCCGGAACATGGGCATTGATCTGCAGCACCGGACCGGCTTCAGGATCCATGTCGACGCGCAGCTGCAGATCTGCACTGTAGCCCTCGCCCTGCACATGTGCGGACGGCACTTCAAACACCCAGACACCGTCGCGCTTTGCGGCACCGAGCAGCAATTCGAGCTCGTTGAATTCAATCGCCTCACGGAACACGCCGGGGATTGAATACCGGACCGGAACCCGGTCTATCTGCAGCACCATGCCCTGGGCGTCGGCATGGACGGTGCCATCGACGCCGTCGAGTCGCAGCGAGCGGGCAGTGCCGGAGCCCGTGCGCAACTGCTTCAGATCGGCATGCAACTGCCAGCCATTCGGGCTCCAGTTGCCGATCAGCTCCGCAAATTCTCCGTCAGGCTGGGAAGAATAGACCGCCGAGCGCAGAGCTTCCGGCGCTGCCCGTGCCAGCTGAATCACGGCACTCGTCAATGCCACGGGCAGTCTGCTGGCATGGGTATGCCAGGCCCCGGAAGGGTCCAGTCGGGCACTGATTTCAGCATTCAGATCAGCAAACTGCGGCCCGTCGCCGAAGCGCAGATCCAGCTCCAGCCCGCCGGCCTCGCGCTGCCCCCGCAGCACCAGCCGTCCCACCGGCAGATGCAGATTCGGCGCGACATGACCAGTCTTGGGCAGTTCGAAGCCCGGTGCAGTCAGCACCAGCCCCTCACTGCGCCAGTCACCCTGCGTGCTCTGCAACTGCGCTTCGCGCCAACTGCTCCATTGCTGGCCGTCAAGCCGGCCATCTTCCAGCTCTATTCCAAGGGCCTGGCCCAGTCCGGCCAGATCCGACACCGGGAACTGTTCGGCTTCCAGGTACAACTCGGCATGGCTGGGTGGCCACTGCAGAGTGCCCTGATTCTCCAGAACCACGCGCAGGTGCCCGCTACCGTCGTGGCTGCGGCGCAGCAGCGCCAGACTCAGGTCACTGCCGGACTGGCGCAGACGCAGCTCGACCTGATCGAGCTCCAGGCGAGCGCCACTGGCGCGGTCGACGAAACCGACCTGACCGCCGCTCAGCCCGACGTGACCGACGGTGGCCAGCCAGTCACCCATGCCATCGGCACGGGCCGCCGAGCCGCCGAAGCCGCCCACCGAGATGACGCCGCTGGTTTCCCGGATCAGTTCGATGCGGGCGTCGACCAGCAGGAAGTCGCGGATCAGATGGCGACCGGGCCACAGCCAGGCGTAGATATCGACCTGCACCCGGGCACGGGCGAGACTGATGGCGGTTTCGCCACCGGATTTGTCGAAGATTTTCAGTCCGCCCAGTTCCAGCACCGGGCCTGGACCATCCCAGTGCGCCGATACCGAATCGAGCTGTACCTCACGACCGATCCGGTCGCTGAGCCAGGCCGCCACGACCTCGGGTGAACTCACCAGCCACGGCAGCAGCAATCGCCCAAAGGCGAGCAATCCAGCGGCGCCGATCAGAGCCGCGGCAATCGTCATCAGGGTCCAGCGCCGCAAGCGGCGCCAACGGCGCTGCGCTGGCTTCACGCCCGGTCCCCGAGGGCCAATCTCACAGCACCACCACGTCGTACTGCTCGGGCGAATACTGCTCCTCCGGCTGGAAGCGGATCGGCTTGCCAATGAAGGTCTCCAGTTCAACCAGGGCTGCCGACTCCTCATCCAGCACTCGCTGCACCACCGCCGGCGGCGCCAGCACCAGTACGCTGCGGGCTTCGAACTGCCGCACCGCCCGGGTGATCTCGCGGAAAATCTCGTAACCCACCGTTTCGGCGGACTTGACGGTTCCGCGCCCAGCGCATTCGGCGCAGGGTTCGCAGAGCTGGCGCTCCAGACTTTCGGTGGTGCGCTTGCGTGTCATCTCGACCAGACCCAGCGGTGACATGTCGTAGACGGTGGTCTTGGCGTGGTCACGCGCCAGCGATTTTTCCAGCGTGCGCAGCACCTGACGCTTGTGCTCGTCGTCCATCATGTCGATGAAGTCGATGATGATGATGCCGCCCAGGTTGCGCAGCCGCAGCTGCCGCGCGATGGCCTGCGCCGCCTCGAGATTGGTCTTGTAGACCGTTTCCTCGAGATTGCGATGGCCGAGGAAAGCGCCGGTATTGACGTCGATGGTGGTCATCGCCTCGGTCTGGTCGATGATCAGATAACCACCGGACTTGAGCGGCGTTTCCTTGCGCAGCGCGCGCTGGATCTCGTCCTCGACGCCGTAGAGGTCGAACAGGGGTCGCTCACCCGGATAATGTTCCAGACGTTCGGTGTATTCGGGAATGAATTCCTCGGTGAACCGGACAGCGCGATCAAAGGTCTCGCGCGAATCGATGCGCACCTTCTCCACGTGCGGCTTCAGGAAATCACGCAGCGCCCGCAGCGATAGCGGCAACTCCTCGTAGATGCGCTCGCCGAGCTTGGCCGTCTGCATGTCCTCACCCACCGACAGCCACAGGCGATCGAGGAAATCCATATCCGCCTGCAGCGGCTCCTGGCCCACGCCTTCGGCATTGGTGCGCACGATGTAACCCTGCTGACGCTCTGCCGTCAGTTCCTGCATGGTCTCTTTCAGGCGCGTTCGCTCGCCTTCGTCTTCGATCCGGACAGAAACGCCCAGGGACTTGGTGTAGGGCAGCAGCACCAGATAGCGCGAGGGAATGCTGAGATGCGTGGTCAGACGCGCACCCTTGCTGCCGATGGGGTCCTTGACCACCTGAACGATGATCTCCTGACCCTCGCGCACCAGTTCAGTGATCGATGGCACCGGCGCCGCGGCGCCATCGGCCGGCTCGCCATCCTGGGGCATGCGTGCAAGGTCGTTGGCATGCAGGAATGCGGTGCGCTCCAGTCCAATCTCCACGAACGCCGCCTGCATGCCGGGCATCACCCGGGACACTCGTCCCTTGTAGATGTTGCCGACATAACCACGGCGCCTGGCGCGCTCGATGTAGACCTCCTGCAGCATGCCGTTTTCCACGAGGGCGACACGCGTTTCGCGCGGGGTGACATTGATCAGTATTTCTTCGGACACAGTAGGTAATGGCCAGTCTGGATGGTCGGCTTATAACGGAAGCGGGCTCGGGACGGCCACTCGGACAAGTGCATGGAGTCATGCCACTGCCCTGTGCACTGTAACCGCGATTCGATGAACCTGGAGTGTCGTGGGCCTGAATGAGCCCTGCACCGACCCTGGCATCTACGCCCTTGTTCAGATTAGTCCGACACGCCGCAGCAGCGTAGCGGTCTCGAACAGCGGCAGTCCCATGACGCCAGAATAGCTACCTGCTATGGACTCGATGAAGCAGGCTGCGCGGCCCTGGATCGCATAGGCTCCGGCCTTGCCCAAAGGCTCGCCGGTCGCCACATAGGCCTGCATCTGCGCCTGCTCGATTCTGCCCATGCGCACGTTCGTGCTCTGCAACACCACTTCATCGAAGTTGGGCCCGATCAGGGCAACGCTGCTCAACACCTGGTGCTCGCGGCCCGACAGCAGTTGCAGCATGCGCATGGCATCCTCGGCGTCCTGCGGCTTGCCCAGGGCCTGACCGTCGACGACAACTTCAGTATCGGCGCCCAGCACCCACGCATCGCCGCCTGTGCAGAGCGCGCACACTGCCAAGGCCTTGTCGCGGGCGATACGACGACTGTAGTCGGCCGCACTCTCCGACGCGCTCTGGCGCTCGGCGATGTCGGCGACAACCACCCGCGGTTCGACGCCGATCTGCCGCAGCAATTCCAGACGCCTGGGCGAGGCCGAGGCCAGGATCAGCGACGAGTTCACTGCAGTCCTCCGGCCAGCTCAACCCACACTGGGGCGGGCGCGGTGATAGGGATGATTTCCGAGCATGCTGACCGCGCGATAGAGTTGCTCGGCCAGAACGATCCGGACCAGCGCATGTGGCAGAGTCAACGGGCCCAGCGACCATTTCTGGTGCGCCACCATCAGGCATTGCGGTGCCAGTCCGTCAGGGCCACCGATGAGAAAACACAGGTCTCGGCCATCCATCATCCAGGCCGCGAGGTGCTTGGCCAGCGCCTCGCTGGACCAGGACTCGCCGCGACCATCAAGCGCGATCACCCGCGATTGCCTGGGGATGGCCGCATGCATGCGCTGACCCTCATCGGCGATCGAGCGCTTGATGTCGATGGTCTTGCCGCGCGGCCCCAGGGCCAGCTCCGTCAATTGCAAGGGCAGCTTGTGCGCCAGGCGCCGGGCGTACTCATCGAAACCCAGACGCACCCAGTCGGGCGCGCGCTCGGCTACCGTCAGCACGTGGGCCTGCATGGCCATGGCCTGCCGCCTCAGCCCGTTCGGGCGGTGTGCGGGACATCGCCCACCGTCCACAATCTCTCCAAACCGTAGAACTCGCGCGTGCGCGGCAGCATGACGTGAAAAATGGTGTCCCCCAGATCCACCAGCACCCATTCGGCTTCGCGCTCACCCTCAACGCCCAGCGGCGAGATGCCGAGATTCTTGGCCGTGACCACCACTTCATCGCTCATGGATTTGACATGGCGCGTGGAAGTACCGCTGGCGATCACCAGACAGTCAGTCAGGCTGGTCTTGCCACGCACATCAATCACCAGCAGATCGTTGGCCTTCATGGAATCCAGGCGGGCAATCACCGCGTCGCGAACGCGCACGTCGATGGTCGGCTCGGCGGCCTTGGCGTTGGATTTGGCGCCGCGCTTGGCAGTGCCGGGGACGGCCTTGGTCGTGCCTGTCGCAGCCTTGCCGGTTGCTACCTTGCCCGTTGCAGCCTTGCCAGTTGCAGCCTTGCCAGTTGCAACCTTGCCAGTTGCAGCCTTGCCAGTTGCAGCTTTGCCAGTTGCAGCTTTGCCAGTTGCAGCCTTGGCGGTTGCAGGCTTGGCAGCGGCAGGCTTGACAGCAGCAGGCTTGACAGCAGCAGGCTTGGCAGCGGCCGCCTTGCGCGCCTTGCTCGCGGCGGCGATGGGCGGGGTTTTGACGTTCTTCTGCGAGATCACCGCCTGCGCCAGATCGGCCTGAGTCACCGCAGTGCGTCGCGGCGCTCGGGTTGCAGCCTTACCGGGACCGGAGGCGGACGCCGTGCTGGCGGCATCCTGGGCCTGGTCTTTTGCGCGTGGGCGCGATGCTTTCTTGACAGCGGTTTCGATGACAGCCGTATCCAACTTCCGGGTGCGCGTGGTGTTCAATGCGAAGCAGCCTCCTGTGCAATATGACCCGATTATAGATCGGACCCGTCCGCGCCGCTGCCCGCGCCGTACCAGCCCTGAGTCTGGATCAGCTCAATCACCGGATCGGGAACCAGAAAGCGCACGTTTCGGCCCTGTTTGAGGCGGCTGCGGATCAAGGTCGACGACACCGGAAGCGGCGGAATTTCCAGCCGCAGCACCAGTCCCGCGGGACTGCCCGACAACTGCCCCGGCGCCGCCGTCCCTGCCGAGGCCAGCAATTCCTCGAGCCTGGGGTCGATCAATCCATGCGCATCCGGTCGGCTCAGCACCGCAATGTGCGCCAGTCCGACGATCTCGCGCCAGCGATACCAGCTCGGCAGACCGGCAAAGGCATCAGCCCCCAGCACCAGTACCAGCGGCTTCTGCTCACCGATTTCTGCGCGTACGCTGACCAGGGTGTCGTAGGAATAGGAAGGGCCGCGCCGCAGCAGCTCGCGAGGGTCGCAACTGATTCGCGGCAGGCCAGCAACGGCACGCTCCAGCATTTCCAGGCGCTGTTCCGGGGCAACCGCGGGTCGATCGCGATGCGGCGGCAGCGCACAGGGCAGCAGACGAATCTCTTCGGCATCCAGTGCTTCGCGAGCTTCGATGGCGGCTCGCAGATGGCCTACATGCACGGGGTCGAAGGTACCGCCCAGCAGGGCCAGGGGTTTCATGCGGCGAAGCGCGCGGCGCGCGCTGGTGGCAGGCTGCCGCGCAGCAGCCAGCGCTCGATCTCAACCCAGGGATCACCCGCGGCCCGTCCCTTGCACACCAGATCGATCCGGTGGGCTTCGGCCAGACGCTGCGTCCATCCACGGCCGAGCGCGCGCTCCATCGCTGCCTGCCGCGGCCCGAACACCCGATGACTGGGCCAATACGCGTGCAGGGACTGTCCGCGGGCCTTGAGTGCTTCGGCGCCGGCCAAAGCCGTGATCTGATTGATCAGAAAGCCCAGCAGCTCCGCCGGATGGGTGCCCTCCCCGCGCAAACCGGCCAGAATCCGGCGAACCCTGGACGCCCGACCTGCAATCACCGCATCAAACAGACCGAAGACGTCGTAGCGGGCGTAGTCGGCAACGAGGTCCACCAACTGTGCGGCATCGATGCTTTGCCCAGGTGCCAGCAAGGCCAGTTTTGACAGCTCCTGATGCGCCGCCAGCAGATTGCCTTCGACCCGCGAAGCCAGCTCGGCAACGCCGTCGTCACTCAGCGTGACGCCGAGTTTGCTGGCTCGCTGCCGGATCCAGTTTGGCAGCTCGCCGGCTTTGAGCGGCCAGATCGGCATCACTGCACCCGATTCTTCGATGGCACGCACCCAGGACAGGTTCTCGACAGTCTTGCTCCATTCAGTGGATTGAATCAGCAGGATGTCTTCACCGGGTTCGGCCAGAAATTCAAGGACCGCCGCACTGCCTTCGGCACTCAGCTTGGTGGTCGGCAGGCGCAGCTCGATCAGGCGGCGGGTCGCGAACAAGCCGAAGGAGCGCACCTCCATGCGCCACTCTGGCCAATCGAATCCAGCGATGACGTCGAAGACCAGGCGCTCACCTACACCACCGGCCATGGCAGCTCGCCTGAGCTCGTCGGCCGCTTCCAACACCAGCAGCGGCTCATTGCCGGCAACCAGGTACGCAGGCAGCAACTTTCCCGCCAGATGTCTGCGCAATTGCTCCGCTTGCGTTATGCGCATACGCCGACGGCTTAGGCAGCAGCCAGCGAATCGCTGATCAACTGCTCGATCTGGCCGAGGTCTGGGATGACCGCTTGATCATCGCGGACCATGACATTCATCAGCACGCCTGGTCGCGTGGGCATCGATTCGTTCGAGGGCACCATCACTTCTGGCGACAGCGTGGTCAGTCGCGGGAATCCCTGCGCCAGCATGGCAATGTAGGGCATGCGCAAATGCCCGCCCAGCGCCTTCAGAACCGTAATTCGGGTACCGCGAGAACCTTCATCCAGGGCCATTCCGGCCAACAGCGAAAAAGAGAACAGTGGCAGGCGCCAGCCGCGCCAGTTGATGCGTCCCATCAACCATTCCGGCGCATTCGGAATCTTTTCCGGATTGGACAGGGTGATCACCTCGGCAACGCTGGCATTGGGCAGCAGGACGCGACCGTTGGTCACAGGAATCATCAACCCTCGAATTTCAATCTGTTCGTTCATGATCGGGTTTACTTCCTCAAATTCCTGCAGGCGCCCGGAGCGCGTCCTCGCGCTCAGGCGCATTAATGACCCTTCAGCCCAGAACCTCGAGCACCCGCTCGGCCAGCTGGGCCGGCGTTCCCTCGAACTTGACAATGCCCTGGGCCTTGGCCGCATCGATCATCGATGCAATCACGCACGATCCGCGATCCTGGGCCCAGACCTGACCGCCGTGGTCGCTGAGGTAGCGGCCGCCTTCGACCGCATCCGTGCCCATGCCGCTGAACAGGATCAGTGTGACCTGATCGCCGAAGCGGTCGGTAGCGCTGCGCACCAGCTGATCAATGGACGGGCTGTAAGGTGTACTCGCGGACACCGCGCTGAACTGCAGACTGCCGCTGTCGTCAATGCTGATCTGCTCGCCGGCCGGGGCCACCACGACTTCACCATGGCGCAGCCGCTCGCCGGGCTTGGGATAGCGCACATTGAGCTTGGTCGCCGAGTCCAGCTGAGCGGCCATCATCTCCAGGAATTCGGCGCCCATATGCTGCGCCACGACAAAGGCTGCGGCCACATCACCGGGAATCCTGGACAGGAAAGTCTTGATGGCTTCCGGCCCGCCGATGGACGCTCCCAGCACAAAAAGCCGATTGAGATCGGGAAGATTCAAACCAGGCTGCGATGCGCTGGCCGGCGCCACGAACAGCGTGTCCAGATCGTCTTCGCTGCTGCTGGTGCCGGCTGCAACGTCCATCGCGGAGGTATCTGCCACCTCCAGATCCAGATCGAAATCGAGTTCGGCGAAACCCAGCTCCGAATCGGCCTCGGATTGTCGCACCGTCCCGGTTTGCTCCACCTCGCCCAGATCCATCTCGATGGACGAGAGATCGAGCGAGTCGAAATCATCCACGCTGGGCCCGGGCGACGCAGTGCTACCGGCGTCGTCGTCCATCAAGCGGAAATCAGCCAGCGCCAGTGAAGCCTCAAGATCGGCAGGGATCGGCGGAGCGCTGTCGGCCTTCGGCGGCTTGACCGGTGCGGCGGGCGTCGGCGGCGCCGCCTTCGGTGCCGGTCCACCGTCCAGGCGCCATTCGAAGATGGGCTCGGACTCGGATCTGGCCGGCGTCTCGGGCTTGCTTTCCTCCACCGGCTCCAGCGACCAGTTCAGAGCGTCGCTCATGCCCTTGAAAGCGGGTTTCTCGGCGGGCTCAGACTTGGCGGGTTCCGGCTCTGGCTTGGTTTCGGCCTCGGCCGATTGTGAAGCCTCGAACTCCCTGAACATCGCATCCAGGTCAGTCAATTCATCGGGCGCGGCCAGGTTCTGAACGGCAGGCTCTACCTCAGCAGCCGTGGAGAACATCGAATCCAGCTCATCCAGCGCATCAGACGCGGGCTGCTCCACCGCCGTAACTGCGTCATCGGGCGAGAATGGCTCGTCGAAAAGAGCGTCGAGATCGTCGATCTCATCGCCCATGGTCAACGAACCTGCGGCGGGCTCGGGCTGAAGGTCGTCGACCGCTAGTTCCAGGGTGTCGGCAAGCCTGGCAGCTGGCGGCGCAGTGCCAACATCCTCTACGGATACCTCAAGATCAAGCGTGTCGAGCGAAAATTCCTGATCTTCGGCAAGGCTGCCGGGCAGCTCCTCGCTTTCAGCCTCGAAATTCAGATCCAGCAGATCAGCCATGCCATCCGCTGACTCCGCAGCGGCCTCTGCCGGTAGTTCGGGCGTGGAGAAGGACAGCTCATCGAAGCCTGGCTCCGCGGCCTCGGGCCCAGCCTCCAGATTTTCAGGCTCAGCTTCCAGGGCAAAGGACATGTCCGGCATGTCCACTTCAGCCACCTCAGCGGGCGCCTGTGTAACCGTCGGCACCACGGGCTTTCTCGACACAGGTACCGGTATGGATTGCGAGCCCGGGGGCGCAGGGGGAGTAACGTCGCTGTTGCCCTTGAGCTTGGCCGAGAGATGCCGCATCCAGCGCGCGCGATCCCAGCCGCTCAGATCACTGGACGCCGATGGATCATTGAAGATCACCGGGCGCTCGGAAGCATCCAGTGCGTCTGTGACATCATCGAGCAGATCCGCGAGGTCTGCATCGAGATTCACGACAATGGCATCGGCGCCGCTGCTCAATATGGCTTGAGCATCAAGCGCACTCGCCTTGCACTCCGCGGCGATTCGAACCCCGGCATTGGCCAGCGCGGCCTTCAGGGCTGTTACGCCCTCTTCCTGCTCGAACACCAGCGCCACCGTGATCTCAGTGGACATTGGCGTGCCCCGCGGTCAGCGCATCCTGCACGTTCTTCAACAGATCAGTCTCTTGATAAGGCTTGCCCAGATAACGATCCACGCCCACTTCGAGTGCCCGCTGACGATGCTTTTCGCCGGTACGCGAGGTGATCATGATGATCGGAATGTGCTTGAGCCGGTTGTCGTTGCGTATGTACGTGGCCACCTCGTAGCCGTCCATCCGCGGCATTTCGATGTCGAGCAGGATCACGTCCGGCATGCGGTCCTGAAGCTGCTCCACCGCATCCAGACCGTCCTTGGCCGTGAACACATCGATATTGCTTCGCTCCAGCACGCGCGTGGTGACCTTGCGCATCGTGATCGAGTCGTCGACCACCATCACCAGCGGCTGACGGCGCGGTGCCGGTTCCGGCATCGGCTCCATCAACTCCAGTTCGGCCGCAAGTTCCGGCGCCTGACGCAGTGCCACACCATGACGAACCAAAGGTGCCAGATCAAGAATGACCACGACCCGACCGTCGCCCATGATCGTGGCGCCGAAGATGCCGGGCACGATACTGAGCTGGGCACCGGCAGACTTGACCACGACTTCCTTGGAGCCGATGACCTGGGTCACGCGCACTGCCGCGCGCTGGTCACCAGTGCGGCTCATCAGCAGCGGCACCTGGGTTTCGTCGATGCCGTGGCTCACCGGTGACCGCAGCAGGTCACCGAGGTCGTAGATCTGGTAGATCTCACCGCCGTAGTTGATGTCGAGCTGTTTCTGCTCAAGCCGGCGCTCCAGTTCCTTGCGCGGCATCCGCGTCACGCCGGTGATCGAGGTCATCGGAATGGCGTAGGTCGCCTCACCCAGACGCACCATGACGGCCTGCGCCACGGCAAGGGTAAAGGGCAGACGAATGGTGATCCGGGTGCCTACACCCACATCCGAATCCAGCTCCAGCGATCCACCCAGCTGTTTCACCTCGCTGGCGACCACGTCCATGCCCACGCCGCGGCCGGCAACCTTGCTGACTTCGCTCGCTGTCGAGAAACCGGCTTCCAGCACGAACTGGAAGATGTCGCGGTCGCTCAGCGTCGCATCCGGCGTCATCAAACCGCGCTCGATGGCCTTGGTGCGAATGGCGTCGCGATTCATGCCACTGCCGTCATCAGTCACCTGGATCAGCACTTCGGTCGCTTCACGCGAGACCTTGATGCTGACCGTTCCCTCTTCGGGCTTGCCCTTGCTGACACGGGCTTCCGGCAACTCGATGCCGTGTGCCAGCGAATTGCGCAACATGTGCTCGAAGGGCGCAGTCATGCGTTCGAGCACGGTGCGATCCATTTCGCCCTGAGTGCCCTCAACCTTCAGTTGCGCCTTCTTGCCGAGCTCCGACGCGGTCTGTCGGAGAATGCGGCGCAGACGCGGCACCAGACTCTCGAAGGGCACCATGCGCGTGCGCATGAGACCTTCCTGCAGATCCGAGCTGACGCGGGACTGCTGCAGCAGCAGCGTTTCCGACTGACGCGCAATATCGTCCAGCAGGTTCTGAATGGAGACCAAGTCAGAAACGGACTCGGCCAGCGCACGCGACAGCTGCTGCAGCGTGGAGAATCGATCGAGCTCCAGCGGATCGAATTCGGTGTTGCCTGATTGCTCGGTCTCGCGCTGGAAGCGCGACAGGATCTGCGCCTCGGTTTCCATTTCCAGCTTGCGCAACTGGTCACGCAAACGGCTGACGGTCTGTTCGAATTCCACCAGGTTGAACCTGAAGCCACCCATCTGGGCTTCAAGGCGCGAACGATAGATCGAGACCTCACCGGCAAAGTTCACCAGATTGTCGAGCAGATCGGCTCGGACACGGATCAGTTCCTGCTGCGCAGCGCGAGCAGCAACCTCGTCCTCATCCAGCTGGGTCCGTCGTTGCGCCCCGGACCGCGTGGGCGCGCGGGCCGGAATGACCTTGCGCACCGGCGCCTCGGCTGCCACTTCTTCCGAGCTTTCGCCACTGGAGTCTGCGCTTGGTGTGGGCTCTGCGGCTGCAGACGCCTCGGCCGCTTCTGCAGCGGCTGCGCCCATCTCAGCGACTTCGGCGTCGAACTCCGCCTCCCGGCCTTCAAGGATGGCTTCGAGTCGGGCAATCGTATGTTCGGGGAGCGCAATGGCCTGGCGCACCTTGACCCGCTGAACCATGCCGTGCAGTCGATCGAAGGCTTTTTCGAGGGCGTCAATCGAGGCCCGCGACGCCGCCCGCTCACCATGGACGATGGACTCGAACAAGGATTCCATGGCGTGACTGAGGTCGCCGACCGGATATAGTCCGGCCATGCGGGCACCGCCCTTGAGCGTATGCAGATCACGCTGCAGTGCTGCGACTGGCTCACGATCCTCCGGATTCTCACGGAGTTGTGCCATGGCACTGTCGGAGTGGTCCAGAATATCGACCGCCTCCTCGACAAAGATGTCGAGCAGATCCATGTCCATATCGGGCAGGTCGAGCGGTCCTTCGGGATCCACATCTCCGGCGAAAGCCATCGCGTGGGCCGCCGCAACTGCAGTCTCCGCAGCCGCAGCGATGATCGCCGGCTCGGTCTCGTCCGCCTTCTCAACCGGCTCTGCTGCCAGTTCGGTCACGTCTGCGTCAGCCGCGACTTCGGCCTCGGCGTCCTCAGCCAGATCCGGCGTCAAGGCTTCATCGGACTCGAGGGCCGGTTCGTTGTTGTCATCGGCCAGATCAAGGCCGTGATCCGATGGCTCAGCCTCTTCCTCCGCCTGCTCGGCGACCTCATTGAGGGATTCAGCCGCTTGGTCGGAAAGCTCATCGACTTGACTGGAAAGAGCATCTACCTCGCCAGCAAGCGCATCGGCTTCATCCGAGGGCTCATTCACATCGCTGGCATCCTCTGCCAGCATCGAAGCCGTGAGCAGGTCGTCCGTTTCCAGGGTGTCTTCGCCGCTGGTCCCCTCAATGGCTTCGAGGGAACTTTCTGCGACTTGCTCCTCGGTGTCATCCAGCGACCACAAACCACCGTCGCGGCTCTCTGCTGCGGCGGAGTCGGCGGCCTCTTGCAACTGACCTTCAGTTGACCTCTCGTCGCTGCCGGCTTCGTCTCCGATTGCACCCAGTTCGGCAAGGAACTCTTCGGTTTCAGTCAGTCCTGCCAGCTCGTCATCGGCCGATTCGGTCAGCTCGGCGAGTTCTGCAAACTCTTCCATATCCTCGGCAGAGTCAGCGCCATCGCCAAGGTCCGCTGTCTCCAGTTCGCTCGACTCGGCATCGACTTCAGCCGCGTCCGACACTTCCGCAAGGTCTGAATCAAAGAGACCTTCCAGACTCGAAGCCTCTGACAAAGCCTCGGCGCTGTCCTGCAGTGCTTCGACCGGCTCCGATTCGGGCGGCTGTTCAATGGAGGTATCGAACAATGCTTCCAGATCGTCTGCGACGGCGTCAGGCGCCGCGGCATCTTCTCCCAGCGATTCATCCGGCGCGACTTCCAGATCGGTCTCGCCGATGGTGGCGTCCTCGACATCGGCCAGCCAGTTCAGATCCTGGTCATCGGTGGCACCAATTTCGGTGACGGCCTCCCCCAGATCTTCAACCGGTGAATCGGCATCGGGCTGAAACTCCTCCGCAGCCAATTCGGCCAAGGTGTTCAGCGTATCCGGCGAGACTTCGTCCTCAGCGGCGTCAAAGATTTCCGTCATCTCGACCGTTCCAACGGTTTCGCTCTCGGCGTCGTCGTCGGACTCGAGTTCCGCCTCGTACCATGGCAGAGGCGTGGTCTCGGCCGTCGCGCCGTCGGCCGACTCATAACCCTCGGCACCGGTCACCTCGTCGCGAGATTCATCGGCGACGTGGATGCCAAATCCGTGATACGGATGATCGGGCGGCGGCAAACCGTCGCGGAGCGCTGAAACCCGCTCGGACAGTGCCGAGGTATCAGGGAGTTCCGAGCCGCTTCCGACCGCGGCCATGACCTCGGAAATGCACTCCGCGGACTCGGTCAGAGCGACCATGCCTTCTTCAGACGGTTGCAATCCACGGGCGCGCAGGCGTTTGAGGTATCCCTCCAGAGGGGCGACCACACGCGTCAGCAGCGGCAGATCGACCATGGCCAAGGCACCGTTCAGGGTATGCACGGCGCGCAGCAGTTCCTCGGTCACCGGCTGGGGACCGATTTCGGCTGCCTGGCCGAGATAGCCCCGGATGGTGGTCAGGTGTCCTTCAACCTCGCTGCTGAGGATTTCCATCAGCATCGGATCAACTTCCAGCGGCGAGGGCTCGCGTCGCGCCTCGGAATCTTCCGAGGCCTCGGCAGTCGGGACCTCAGCAGGCTCTTCGAGCACTACTGCCGCTTCCAGCTCATCGCTGCTGTCAGCCGGCGTTTCGACTTCGATCTCTGCCGGGACAGTGGACTCAAGCTCGCCCGCCTCGGAGGCCGGCTGAGCTTCAGCCGTGACCGCCGGGGCGGGCGAGAATTTTGGGAGCCAGACCTCCTGTCCCGAGGACAATTGGTCGGAAACCCACATGATCGCGCCGATGTTCGCATCGGGTTGACCTTCCCCCTTCAGCGCCAACAGCATGCCGGGTAGCGCAGCAATGGCGTGGTCCAGCAGATCAAGCACTGCCGGCGTGGGCTGAATGGTCTTGTCGAGAACCCGGTTCAGCATGTTCTCGATCTTCCAGGCGTACTCGCCGATGGCGAGAGCCCCGACCAGTCGACCGCTACCCTTGAGGGTATGGAAGGAACGCCTGACCGGCTTCAGCTTCTCGAAGTCGCCGAGGTCGTTCTTCCAGGCCGGATACTGCCTGTTGAGATTGTCGAGTTCGTCCTGCACCTCTTCAACGAAGACTTCCCGGATTTCATCGTCGATCTCGTCAGATGGCACCGAATGGAAACCGACGTCGGGCAAGCTGAAACCGGCCGGCATACCGTCAGGCAGAGGCGCCTGCGGAATCTGCTCGACCGCTGCCGCCGTCGTGTCCACTGCTTCCAGTGAAACTGGGGCGGCATCTGCAAGCGCACTTTCCGCTGCTTCCGGTTCGGAAGCATCAAGCTCCGCAAATGGAGTCTCGATCGATGCCTCCAGCTCCATCTCCAGATCTTCAATCGGTGCCGGCGCAAGATCGCCAGCCTGATCGCTGCTGGCAGTCTCTGCTTCGACTGCGGTTTCGACTGCAGTCGAATCCAGATCGATGCTCTCTTCCAGCGGCGAACGCAGTGCTTCGTCCGCGGAAACACTTTCGGGAGACTCGAATTCGGCGCTGGTGATGCGCAACTCGTCCAGATTCTGCACGGACGGCGTCACCGGTTCGGAGGCGGTCTCGCCGATGACCAGATCATCCAGGCTTTCGCCCGGCGCGATCTCGACCGCACTGCTCATCTCCGCCGAGGCGGTATCCAGAACATCGGCAGTCGTTTCCCCAGCGGCCGACGGTTCCGAGAGGTCCAGACTGTGGATCAGGGCATCGACTGCCCCGGCATCGCTTTGCGGCAGCTCGATTTCGGGCAGCTGCTGCCCGCCATCGACCTGCAGAGTGACTGAATCCGACTCGGGCGGCTGGGTCCTTTCGGTCTCGAAGGTGTCCGAGAAACTCGGGAATTCGCTGACCGCCTCGACCGCTGTTTCCGCTACGGGCGGAGTTTCGACGGCCGCTTCGGCCGCCGCCTCGGCGCCTTCCTCGGGCAACGGCCAATAGCCCAAAGCCTCCAGGCTGCGCCGCGTCACGTCGAGGATCTTGTCGCGGTTGCGCCGGCCTTCCTTCACGGCCTCGAGATAGAACTCGATACTGGCAATCGCGTCCGCCATCAGATCAAGCTGATCGCCAGAGGGCACGCGCCGATGCTGCAGCAGCTCGACTTCGGCGAAGCGCACCACACCGCCGAGCAATGCCGCCGGCTCGGGCAGATTGAGCATGCGCATGGCACCGCTGATCTCGTCCAGCAATCGCGGTATCTGCTCGATCTTGCTGTGATCCCAGGGCGACTCGATGAAAGCCACGATGTCCTGCTTGGCCTGCTGGATGTTGGCCGAAGCTTCCTTCGTGGTGGCATCCAGTATCTTGCGGACTTCCGCTTGCGGCAGTTCGAAACCGGAACTGGGGGTGGTCGGCGCCTGTTGCTCGCCGCCCAGGCGTTCGATGTGATCGTCCAGCGACGACTCGACGTAGAGGAGCGAGCCGGCGATATCGAGCAGCGCGCTCTCTTCTGCCGGCTGGCGACCGCGCACGATGCGTTCCAGCACGTCCTGCTGATCCAGCACTACCCGACGCGGCACACCCAGACCGAGCATGCCAAGGGTGTCAGCCACCCGGTGCAGTGCCTCGCCCTGGGGTGCCAGATCATCGACGTTGCCGCTGCCGGTGCGCAGGTAGAGATCCAGCGCATCCTTGACCCGCAACAAATCTTCCTTGATGGCAGTGCCGACCGTATCCAGCAGCGCGCGATTGTGTCCGGACAGGGCACCACGAGCGTGCTCGAGTTCGGCTTCGCTGGGCATCAGCTTGTCGAGCTTGTAGACCTGTCGCAGTTCGGCCACGCGCTGCGATGTGGCTGTCGATTGCGCAACGTAGTACAGCAATCCCTTGGTCAGATCGTTGGCCGGAGCCGCCGCGAAGGACGCCTCACCGGCATCGATCAGGCGTTTGAGCTCACGATCGACTCGCCCGATCAACAGCTTGAGTGCCACCGAGGCCTCGATGCTCTTGACCAGCACGGCTTCGAGCGCACCTGCACCTACCCAGAGCAGACGACGGGCGTCCGGCTGGGTGCACATCGAGCGGAAGCGATCGAGGATGGCGATCAGGCGGGTGAGATTGCCATCGACATCGTCGCCCTTGAACCACTTCAAAAGTCCAAACTGGAAGGCCAGTCGCAGGCGTCCACCGTTGGCTGCCACCATCGGCTGCGGAACGACCGATTTGGCGCCAGCGGCGGAGGCCGGCAGCGGCGCACCCAGATCCGGCGAGAACAGCGAAGTCTCGCTCAGCAGTTTTTCGCCACGACAGGCGCGCAGATCGTTGAGTAGCGGCAGCAGCACGATCGGGATATCCCGATGTCCACCCTGCAGGCGCTCGAGGTAATCGGGCAGCTGAACCATGCCGCGCATCAGCACGGTGTAGGCATCGTCTGCCTGTTTCACCTGACCGTCGAGCAAGCCCAGTGCCAGGCGCTCCATTTCCTCAACCACCATGGCCGCGCCATAGAGCTCGACCATGCGCAAGGTACCCTGCACCTGATGCAGATAGCTCGCACAGAAGCGCATCTGACTCTTGTCAGACGTGTCCTCGACGTACGCTTCCAGCGCTTGCTGGGATTGCTTGAGCGTATCGTCCAGCTCCTGCTTGACCCAGGTCAGCGTGGTGAAGTCGATGTCGTCTTGAAGCCTCATCCGCGGACTCCTGTTTGCCGGCTTCGCCGCGCGTTCTTCATGCGCCTGCTACCCGCGCTGCGGCAATGGGCCCGCAGCTTCGCCTTGTTGATCACCAACTGCCCCTGAAGCCTAGTTGGGCAGCTTGAAGTCGGCCACTGAACGTCTAAGGTCAGCAGCCAATTGCGCCAGATTTCCAATCGACTCTGCCGTCTGGCTCGCGCCGACCGAAGTCTGGGTCGTAATTTCCTGAATCACGTTCATGGTGGCCGAGATGTTGGTCGCAGCAGCTGACTGCTGTCGCGCGGCCTGAGAGATGTTCTGAATCAGGTCGGCCAGATCGTTCGACACCTTTTCAATCTCACCCAGCGCCAGACCCGCGTCTTCCGCGAGGCGGGCACCGGCCACCACTTCGGCCGTGGTCTGCTCCATCGAGCTCACCGCTTCGTTGGTGTCGGACTGAATCGTCTGCACCAGCGTTTCAATTCGCTTGGTTGCGTTCGAAGCGCGTTCTGCCAGTCGCTGCACTTCGTCGGCCACGACCGCGAACCCGCGACCGGCTTCACCGGCAGAGGCCGCCTGAATAGCGGCGTTCAGTGCCAGAATGTTGGTCTGCTCGGCGATGTCGTTGATCAGTTCCACGATCGATCCAATTTCCTGGGACGATTCGCCCAGTCGTTTGATTCGCTTCGAGGTTTCCTGAATCTGGTCACGGATGTTGTCCATGCCCTGAATCGTCTGGCGCACGATGGCCGCGCCCTTACCTGCAATCTGCACTGAGCGTTGCGCCACGTCGGCGCTCTCGGCCGAGTTGCGCGACACCTCGTCAATGGACACCGCGATTTCGTTGATGGCGGCGGAGGCCGAGGTGATCTGCTGCGCCTGATGCTCGGCAGCTTCTGCCAGATGCATGGCGGTGGCCTGCGTTTCCTGGGCTGCCGCGGCTACCTGCACCGCGGTCTCGTTGATGGTGGTCACCAGGCTGCGCAGTGCTTCGACGGCGAAGTTGATGGAGTCGGCGATGGCCCCGGTGATGTCTTCGGTCACCGTTGCCTTTACCGTCAGATCGCCTTCTGCCAAGGATCCCATTTCGTCCAGGAGGCGCAAAATAGCTTCCTGGTTACGCTGATTGAGATCGGCCGTGATCTTGTAGCGACGAGCCTGATCGCGGTAGATCAAGATGGCCAGAAGAATCAATGCCAGTGCCGCCAGAGCGCCGGAACCGATGGCCGCCGTCAGTGAGGGGAAGGTGCGGTTGTTGGCCTGATCGCCATACACGACCGACAGTTGCTCGGCATCCTGCAGCAGCTGCTCCGAATCCAGCGAGATGGTGTTCGCCGCCTCGCGCACGTCGATCAAGTCGATGGCGCCGGTGGTGATGCTTTCAACGTACTGCCCGAGTTCCTGGAAGATCTGATAGACCTCATCCAGCAAGGTGCGTGCTTCCGGTACGGCGATGGCGCGAATGCCCCGGTCAGGACTGCCGTTCTGGAGCGCGTCGAGAATCTGTCCGAACACGGCAGCGTCGCGATTGAATCCGTCAGCAGCCGTCGACGCGGTCTGACCGCCCTGCAGCACTTCGTTCAGGCGACGCAGCATACGATCGGCCAGCGTGTTCTGGCGGCCGGCGACGTAGATCTGATCCTGTGGCGCGCCGCGGGTGGCTAGCAGCTGCGTCATTTCGTCGGTGCGAGCCTGCAGCAGCGGAATCTTGTCCTGAAACTCGTTCGCCGTGGCGTTCAGATCCTCGACCACCTCACGGCGCGAGAGAATGACGTCGGAAGCCTGCAGAATCGGCGCCCAGGTGTCCTTCACCTCCTTCAGTGCAACTTCGACCTCGGGGTTCTTGCGGATCGATGGCACGCCTTCCTGCGGGTCACCCTCCTCCAACTTGCGCAGATGCGACTGGATGGTGCCCTTGACGTCGGACAACTCATCGAAGGCTTCTGGCTGACCGCCGGCTGCCTGAGCCGCGAACTTCGCCAACTGCTGCGAGTACACGCGTATGTCAGTTGAAAGACCAATTGCCGCTCGGTCTTCGTTGTTGTTGACGTTGGCGAAGAAGAAATTCGCAATCAAGCCTACGAGGCCGACCAGCAACACCACCACGAGGATGGCGAGCATGGTCGAGCTTTCGCGCTGTTGGATACCACCGGCTGCCGCACTCATCGCTCTATGACCCCCACTGTCGTCCCGTCCAAACCCCGATTGTCGGCCTTATCAGGCCGCCGCCTGCATGAAATCCTGCGCCCGCATCAGCGCATTCATGCTGAAAACACCCCAAGTCGATTGCCCCTGTCGATATTCGCTTTCGAGAAAACGACTGATCGGGGAATCGGCATACATCTCGATATCGCGCATGTTTTCTTCGACAAAACTGCGCTGACCCAGCACTTCGTCCACCACCAGCCCTACGCTACCACTGGCAAGGCGCACAACGAGCACCCGGGTACGTTCGTTCACGCGGAAGGGTTCCCCTTCGAGGAATCCGCGCAGATGAATCACGGTCACCAGATTGCCGCGCACATTGGCAATACCCAACATCCATGCCTTGGTTCCAGGCACCGGCGTAATCTGGGGGAACATCAGAATTTCGTTGACTTCGGAAATGTCGCTGACCAGAAACACATCGCCCAGTCGATAGGCAATGGCGCGCCACAATCCGGGCGCATCCAGCTGCTCCGGCAGACCGGCCACGTGCGAGAGGCTGCGACGCTCGTAGTCGAGCAGGATCTCGAAGGGATTCAGGGCTGCGTTTTCCGGCAGATCGACCATCGATAGTTCCTCAGGATCCCGCGAGCAGAGCTTGGATGCGTGAAATGAAGTCGCGCTCGTTCGGTGGCTTGGTCACGAAATCCTTCGCACCCTGACGCATGCCCCAGATCCGATCGGTCTCCATACTCTTGGTGGTCACGATGATGACCGGAATCGTCGACGTTTCCGGGTCACGGCTAAGGGTGCGTGTAGCCTGGAAGCCATTGGTGCCGGGCATGATCACGTCCATCAGAATCAGATCGGGATGCTCTTCCCTGGCGCGGGCAATGCCTTCTTCGGCACTGGACGCCGACAGGGTCTGGAAGCCGGCGCGCTCCAGCATGCCGCTCAGCACGCGGACATCCGTGGGCGAGTCATCCACAATCAGAATTCTTGCCATGCGACCTCCCCGTCGGCACGCCCCCGCCTAGCTCTCTGCTGCTGTCTTGGTGTCGACGTAGCGTCGGATCGCGCCGAGCAATTCCTCGCGCGTGAACGGTTTGGTCAGATACTGTTCCGAACCGACGATGCGTCCGCGCGCCTTGTCGAACAGGCCGTCCTTGCTGGACAGCATGATCACGGGCGTGCCCTTGAAGACCTGGTTGTTCTTGATCAGCGCGCAGGTTTGGTAGCCATCCAGGCGCGGCATCATGATGTCGACGAAGATGATGTGCGGCTGGTGGTCGGAAATCTTGGCAAGCGCCTCGAATCCGTCCGTCGCCGTGACCACGTCACAGCCCTCTTTCTTCAGCAGTGTTTCGGCAGTCCTGCGGATGGTCTTGCTGTCGTCAATCACCATCACGCGCAGTCCGGCGAGGCTCCCCTTGTTTTGCGACTCGTCCACTCCCACCTCCGCCACGTTTGTAATCGGCGCGACCCTTGGTCGCACGTTGCCGGCTCACACCGGCTGATCTGCGTCCCTGGCCATCCCGAGTACACCGGGGCGGATCAGGAGGACTCCCTGCAAGCTCTTTAGCCAAGCTTCCATCGAATGTCAAGATTACGTTGCAAGTGTTTGTGCTTGCTCGATTCCGAAGCTCGATGGAATGGCCTTTGATTCCAAATTCAGCGCTCACGATACAGGGGATTTTGCACCTGCGCAGGCATAATAGGCGAGCCCCCCCGCAAGGCAAGCCGCATTGCAGGGGCATTCCCTAGCGTATCAAGGAGTTGGCGCATGCTTCGCCGCCTCGCGGTGCTGATGGACCCGATCCAGAAGCTGAAAATTCACAAGGATTCGAGCTTCGCGATGCTGTTGGAAGCCCAGCGCCGCGGTTACGAAGTGCATGTCTGCGAACAGCGTGACCTTGGACTGCGCGACGGGCGCGCGTGGCTGCGCACGCGGGTGACCCGGGTTTTCGACGATCCGGCCCACTGGTTCGAGCAGTCGGCCCCGGAACTGCATGATGCCGGGCACTTCGACTGGATCCTGATGCGCAAGGACCCACCGTTCAATGCCGAGTATCTGTACGACACCCAGATACTGGACCGGGCCGAGGCGCAGGGCGCGACCGTGGTCAATCGCCCGGCGGCACTACGCGACGCCAACGAGAAGTTGTTCACTGCGCTGTTTCCGCAGTGCTGTCCGCCGACACTCGTGGCCAGGCTGCCGGACGACCTGCGCGCTTTCGTCCGCGAGTTCGGCGAATGTGTGGTCAAGGTGCTGGATTCGATGGGCGGAACCTCGATCTTCCGGGTACGTCCGGACGACCCGAATCTCAACGTGATCTTCGAAACCGTGACCCTGGAAGGCACCCAGGCGGCGCTGATCCAGCGCTACATCCCGGAAATCACCGAAGGTGACAAGCGCATCCTGCTGATCGACGGCGTTCCTGTGCCCTACGCACTGGCGCGGATTCCGCGTGCCGGCGAGTTCCGCGGCAATCTGGCGCGCGGCGGCAGCGGCCGCGGCCAGCCGCTGAGCGATCATGATCGCTGGATCTGCGAGCAGGTGGGACCGGAATTGCAGCGCCGTGGCCTGATTTTTGTGGGCCTTGATGTCATCGGCAAGTATCTGACCGAAGTGAACGTGACCTCACCGACTTGCATCCGCGAACTTGACCAGCAGTTCGGAATCAACATTGCAGGTATGTTGTTTGACCGCCTGGAGACGCTGCGAAAGTGAGTAACGCGCCTATCGGGTCTGGCGATCGCCTGTCGCTGACACTGCTGTTTGCCACAGTGGTGCACGCCGTGATCATCTTCGGCGTCGGCTTCACCGATGAGGCGCCACCGGGCTCGGCGCTGCCGGCACTGGATGTCATCCTGGTGCAGTCAGCCACCCAGGAGGTACCGGAGAAGGCGGACTTCCTGGCCAATGCAGCACAGACCGGCGGTGGCAACAGTGAAGAGGCCAAGCGCCCGACGCAGATGTTTTCCTCACCGGTGCCCAAGCCTGAGGACGGAATTGCGCCGATGCCGGTGCGTGCCACCAGCCCCGCCCCCATTCCAGCCGAGGCGGCACCCACACCGGTGCTGACCCAGGACAGTTCCACGCTGCAGGTCAGTCCGGTCACGCCCAGGGACGAGATCCAGCAGCGCGAGTTGCCGCGGGACGAGGAACTGGTCGAACGCAGCATGGAGATGGCCAAGCTGGCCTCTGAGCTGGATCGGCAGTCGCAAGCCTACGCCAAGCGACCGAAGCGCAAGTTCATCTCGGCCAATACCCGCGAATACGCTTTCGCCAATTACATGGCGGCATGGGTGGCCCGAGTGGAACGGGTCGGCAATCTGAACTATCCCGATGAAGCGCGGCGACGCAATCTGGATGGCAGTCTGGTGCTCACCGTAGCCATCAACAGGGACGGCAGCCTGGAGCGCATCGATCTGATCCGCTCCTCCGGTCACCCGGTGCTGGACGATGCCGCCCAGCGCATTGTCGAACTCTCGGCACCCTTCAACCCGGTGCCCAAAAGCGACGATGAGGTCGACATCCTGCACATCACCCGTACCTGGCAGTTCGTGGCCGGCGACGTCAAGATGCGCTGAGGCCCGGGGCGCGGGACTGTGCGGCCGGGCAAAGGCTAATCCGCTTGCCCCGGACCTGAGGGATCTGTCGGTCCAGACTTGTCTGGACGCTCTTGGCGAAGTGCGGCAGAAGCGTCCAGACAAGTCTGGGCCCACCAGAGAAGCCTGCGCGCGACCGAGGGTCGCGCGTGCAACAGAACTCTGCCAGTGCCGGCGCGCCGATGGCGAGCCTGCTAGACGAAGCCCAGATTGGAACTGGAAAAATTCGACAGGTTCGGGAATACCGTATTGACCTGTCCGCTGCTCAGACCCATCCAGCTGGCCAGCGTGGCGCCCATCTGATCCATGGCCGTGGTCGGAATCATCTGGCCGCGGCTGAAGCTGTCCGGACCATTCAAGGTCAGATCCGGGAAGGTGCCATACAGACGCCCGGTAGCGGCATTGCCACCGTTCACGGCACCGCCCATGACCAGCTGGGTTCCGCCCCACGCGTGATCACTGCCATCGCCGTTGGAATTCAGCGTGCGCGAGAATTCGCTCATGGTGAAGGTCGTGACCGAGTTCTCGACGCCCATTTCCACCAGGGCCTGATAGAAGGATCCCAGAGCGCGGGAAATGCGGCGCAGCAGGCGCGGCTGGCCGTTGTCCGGCATCTGCGTGGCATGGGTATCGAATCCACCCAAAGACACGAAGAAGATGTTGCGTGTCTGCCCCAGCTGGCTGCGCATCTTGATCAGGCGGGCCACCATCGCCAGCTGTTCGGCCAGCGAGTTATTGCCGTCCGCCGCCAGGTTGTAGCCGGCCACGGCCTGATTGTCGGCCAGCGCCCGGAAGGGCGTGGTCAGCAGCGAGGGATTGGGCGTGCCGGTGAGGTTGCTGGACATGGCGCCTGCCAGATCCATGGCCCGCCTCATGGTCGCCGCGTGTTCGGTCTGGAAGAGGGTGCCGCTGGCGCCGAGCAGACTACACAGGGCCAGATCCTCCTGCTGTGTCGCCGTTGCGCAGGTGGCGAAATTGTTCAGCGAGTCCGAACCCGAACAGTTCGCAAAATTGCTGCCGACAATGCTGCCGGCGAAGGGATTGCCACCGTTCGGATCGCCACAACTGGACATCTGGTAGGGCACGACCTGAGTGCCGACCTGAAAGCGGTTGCTGCCGGAAAAAGACACGTTCATCGGCATGATCAGCGGCGGATTACTGCCCACGATCGGGGTGTTCTGCGAGAACAGCAGATCGGCCACCTGGCCACCCCAGCCAAAGCCGAAATTGGCACTCTCGCGGCCCTGGAACCACAGATTGGTCTGATCATTGTGCGAATACAGCTGTGGCGGCTTCGGCAAGGCCGGGTTGCTGTAGGTGGCCTTGGTCAGCGGCACGACCAGGGTGCCGGTATTGGCCAGCCACGCGATCTTGCCCTGATTGGTCAAGGACTGCAGCCCGGGCATGCTGGTCTGGTTGCCGTTGTCGTCGATCGAGGTCCAGTCAGCACAGGCCGGGTGCAGACCGTAGGTATTTCCGGCCGGCAAGGCCGCACCGCCCGGCCCGGTGAGATTGACCGGCAGCAGCGCATTCTGGGCAATACCGAGCGGGCCATTGGCACCGGTGTAGACGCCACCGCGCGAGGCCGAATAGATACCGTAACGGGTGCTGTCGGACGGAATCAGCCAGTTGAAGGAATCACTGCCACCACTGAGAAACACACACACCAGCGCCTTGTAGCCGGGATCGCCCTGGGTTGCCGCCAGCGCCGATTGCATCAGGCGCAGTTGCGGAATCAGCGACAGGGCCGAGCCACCGGCAAGCGTGGCGCAGAAGTGCTTGAGGAAATCGCGGCGCTGTTCACGACGGATGCGGGACATGGCGATCTCCTTACTTCTGAACGGCAAATTCGGGGGAAACCACGATCACGCGCATGACCTGTCGAATCCTGTCGATACGGGTGCTGTCCGTGGTGGGCGCAGTCTGATTGCTCAACATGTTGATCAGAACGGTGCGCATGCTGCTGCTCATGGCGCCAGCCATCATCCGCAGGTTCAGGGCATCCACCAGCTGACCGTAGGTGGTCGCATTGCCCGGCTGCTGCATGATCGCCAGATAGGGTGCGATGGGCACGCAGGGACGGGTCAGGGTGTTGCAGCTGCTGCTGCCCACATACCAGTCAACAATCCGGTTCTGGATGGTGTCGTTCATCCGGGTGACGGTGGACTCGTTCAGGATCTGGAACTCCGGCGAATACAGGTTGGCATTCTGGATGGCCCCCGGATTCCTGAAATCGGGCTCGTAGAAGTTGAAGACCGTCGGCGAGTTGTAGGGACGCTGGCCCAGGCTGCTGTCGAAGCCCATCGACATGCTGATGTTGCCGACATTGGTGTTGGTGCTGCCATTGCTGTTGAGCGGCGGCTCGGGCTGGCCCTGAATCACATCCAGGCCGCGCCAGAGGGCGGTCAGGCGCAGCACCGGCTCGCGCAGCTTGCCGAAATTGCCGGTCGGTGCCGACCGCGCTTCGGTATCCATCAGGATGGCCGTGATCACCGCTGCCAGATCGCCGCGCACGCCCTGTCCATTGTTGTTGAACCTGCTCGCCACGCGCTGGATGTAGGCCGGCGAGGGATTCGAGGTCACGAAGCGCTGGATCAGCTGGCGGCTGATGAAGGGCGCCACCGAGGCATGATTGGCGATGGCATCGAGCGCGGCGTTGATGTCCTGGGCGCAGCCTGCCTGGGAGTCGGCCACTGCCGGCAGGGTGATGCCGTCGAACAGCGTCTTGCCGGCGAAATCGTGGAAGGTGCGCCCACCGGCCAGATAGTTCTGGTTGTTCGGCGGGTTGTTCATCGGAAAACAGATCATCGGCGCCAGCAGGTCCCGATTGGTGTTGTTGCCGAAGCTGGTGCTGGTGTAGTTGGTGCGCTCGTAGGACAGACCGGTGAAGACCCGTGCCAGCGAACCGATGATGGTGTTGTCGTAGGTCGGAATCGGATTGCCGCCGGAGAGCTGCGGGCTGAAATCGAGGTTGCGCTTGATCAGGCCGAAGGAGAACAGCTGCATGACTTCGCGCGCATAGTTCTCGTCCGGCAGAATCGTCGTCGGCGGGGTACCGGTGGTGTACGCGGCGCGATTGCGCACATAGGTCAGCCATTGGCCCATGGTCGGGCTGAAGGTCACTTCACCCAGCAGCGTGCGGTAGTTGCCGAAGGCGTTGCGGGTCAACAGATCGGCGTATTCGGCGATCATGCGGGTATCGATACCGCCGGAATCGGCCGTCACCAGAATCTGGCTGAGCGCCCAGGCCATGCGCTGACGCAACTGGTCTTCACCGAACACCGCCTGCACCCACCAGCGGTCCACCCGGTGCCCGGAATTCAGCGAGAAATCGGGATTGGCGACCAGACCATCGAGCCAGGGTCCGGTCAATGCCGACGGCATCGACAACTGCTGTTCCAGCCACTGGCCGTAACCGATGCCACGCAGGCGCGCAATTTCGGCGACTGTCGGTCCGAAGGTGGCCTGGGTCAGGAAGCGAGCGGCTTCGGCATCGGTAGCCGGGGCGTCGGTGACATTTTCAAAATTGCCCCGGTAGATCAGACCCGTATTCTGGCCGTACACAGGCTGGGCACAGAACGCCGCCACGGCGGTCAGCGCGACGCCACACCAACTTCGAATCATCCACATATAGCCCCCGGCATTCGGCCCGTCTTCGGATTATGAACGGGCGCCTGCATTCTCGACTGTGATGACCGACACGGCATTCCGTTGCGCCCCCCAGCCATGCCGTTGGTCGGATGCTTCTGCGAAAACGCAGGCCAGAGCCATCGGTTGACCCGATTTTCTTCTGAATCTGGCTGGACCGACGCTGCCGGAGCCGCGAAACTGAACCCGGCGCCGCCAGGATCGACGCCACAGACTGCACCGCTCCATATCGGGACCGCTACAATCAGCCCATGACTAGCTCATCCTATCTGGCCAACCATCTGCTGATCGCCATGCCCGGGCTGGACGATCCCAATTTCTCCAGGGGCGTCACCTTCCTGTGCCAGCACAATGCCGACGGCGCGCTCGGCATCGTCGTCAATCGCCTCAGCAACTACCGGCTCGGCGAAGTGCTGGAGCAGATGGAGATCGCCACCGAAGACGCCAGGCTGGCGCAAATGCCGGTGTACGCCGGCGGGCCAGTGCAGATGGATCGTGGCTTTGTCGTGCACGAGCCCGGCGAAAGCTACGATTCGACCTTCAAGGTCTCGGACGAACTCTGCGTGACCACCTCGCGCGACGTGCTCGCGGCCATGGCCGCGGGCCGCGGGCCCAGGCGCGCCCTGGTGGCGCTGGGCTATGCCGGCTGGGGCGCCGGCCAGCTGGAGAACGAGATCAAGGAGAACTCCTGGCTGAGCGTGCCGTCGAGCGCCTCGATCCTGTTCGAGACGCCGCTGGAAGCGCGCTGGCTGGCGGCCGCCCAACTGGCCGGTGTGGACATGCGCCTGCTGACGGACTACGTCGGGCATGCATGAAGATCCACCCAAGCCGGCGGTGACCAGCGGCGTGTGGCTGGCGCTGGATGTCGGCACCCGTGATCTGGGCGTTGCCGTGGGCAATGAACTGACCGGACGCGCCCGACCGCTGAAAACGCTGGCGATGCAGCCCGAAGCGCTGATGTGGACGACGCTGGATGCCATGGTTTCCGAATGGGCGCCAGGCGGGATCGTGGTCGGGCTGCCTCTCACCCGCGAAGGCGGCGAGCAGCCGATGAGCAAGCGCGCGCGCCGTTTTGCGGCGGCCGTCGAGCAACGCTACCAGCGTCCGGTGGTACAACACGACGAGCGCGGATCCACCCAGGTGGCCAAGCGCCGTTTTGCCGGAGAACGCGCCGCCGGAAATGCCCGGCGCAAACACGCGGTCGACATCGACGCCCATGCTGCAGCTGTGATCCTGGAGGACTACCTTGCACTTGCCGGCCATTGATCCCCTGCTCGCCGCGCTGCTCGCCAGCACCCGTGCCCGCCTTGCCGAGCACAACATCGCTGATCCGCGCATCGTCGGCATTCATTCCGGCGGTGTCTGGCTGGCCCAGTACCTGAGTGAGGCACTGGGCTTGAGCGAGGCCATCGGCGAGCTCGACATCAGCTTCTACCGCGACGACTTCACCCGCGTAGGCATGCACCCCACGGTGCGTCCCTCGCGCATCCCCTGGGATGTCGAAGGCCGCCATCTGCTGCTGGTGGACGACGTGCTCTATACCGGCCGCACCATCCGCGCCGCGCTGAACGAGATCTTCGACTATGGCCGCCCGGCCAGTGTGACGCTGGCAGTGCTGGTCAGCCGCAATGGCCGGGAACTGCCCATTGAAGCCGGCGCCGTCGGCGCCAGACTGGTGCTGCCACCCGACCAGCAGATCAAGCTGCGCGGTCCGGCGCCGCTGTATCTGGAACTGGTGGAACAGCCGAGCCGCCATTCGTGAACCTGCCCATGAGCCTGCAACTGACCGCCGACGGCCGTCTGCGCCACCTGCTGACGGTGGACGGGCTGCCGCGCAAGCTGATCGAAGAACTGCTGGATGTGGCCGACTCAATGCGCTCGGTGGCGCTGCGCGGCAACAAGAAGCTGCCGCTGCTGCGCGGTCGGACCATCATCAATCTGTTCTTCGAGCCGTCCACGCGCACACGCACCACCTTCGAACTGGCGGCGGAACGACTCTCGGCCGATGTGCTCAATCTGGATGTGGCCTCGTCGTCGACCAGCAAGGGCGAGAGCCTGCTGGACACGCTGGCGACGCTGGAGGCCATGCACTGCGACATGTTCGTCGTGCGTCATCCGGAATCGGGCGCGGCCCACTTCGTCGCCGAACACACGGCGCCCGGTGTTGCCGTGCTCAACGCCGGCGACGGCCGCCATGCCCATCCGACCCAGGCGCTGCTCGACGCCTACACCATTCGCCGCCACAAGCCTCGCTTCGAAGATTTGACCATCGCCGTCGTCGGTGATGTGCTGCATTCGCGGGTGGCGCGCTCGGAACTGCGCGCCTTCGGCATTCTGGGCGCCGGCGAGTTGCGCGTCATCGGACCCCGCACCTTGCTGCCCCCGGCCATCGAGGAACTTGGCGTGCGCGTCTACACCGACATGGATGCCGGCATCGCCGATGTCGATGTCATCGTCATGTTGCGGCTGCAGCGCGAGCGCATGCGCGGAGCTTTCCTGCCCTCCGAGAACGAATATTTCCGCCGCTATGGCCTTACCCGTGAACGCCTCGCCCTGGCCAAACCCGATTGCCTGGTCATGCACCCGGGGCCGATGAATCGCGGCGTCGAGATCGCCAGTGACGTGGCCGACGGCCCGCAATCGGTGATCCTGGAACAGGTGTCCAACGGTCTGGCCGTGCGCATGGCGGTGATGTCGCACATTCTCGGCGCCCAGGTGCCACAGATGGATCTCGGCGCATGAACCGCATATTGATCGAAGGAGCGCTGGTGCGCTTTCCGCATCTGGGCATCGACCGCATTGCCAATGTGCTGTTCGCACCCGGCCAGGTGCTGGCGCTGGATCCCGATGCCGCCCGCTGCAGGGGCGCCGAGCGTATCGACGGTCGCGGCCGCTGGTTGATACCGGGGCTGGTGGATCTGGCCACGCGCCTGCGCGAGCCCGGCGCCACGCACAAGGCCGACATCCGCTCGGAGGCGACGGCGGCGCTGGTCAATGGCATCACCCATGTGGTGCTGCCGCCGGACACCCGGCCAGTGGTCGACTCCACCGCCGTTGTGGAACTGATCCTGCGCCGGGCACGCGACAGCCGCGGCGCCACGGTGCACGTGATCGGCGCGCTCACCCACGGCCTGGGCGAAGACAGCCTGGCTGAACTCGGCGCGCTGCGCGCGGCCGGTTGCATCGCAGTCGGCAATATCGGCCAGCCGCTGAGCAACAGCCATCTGCTGCGACGCGCCCTCCAGTATGCGGCTTCGCTGGACATGGCCGTGCACCTGCAACCGGTTGACCCGCATATCGGCGCCGGCGGTGTCGCCCATGAAGGTCGGGTCGCGGCGCTGCAAGGCTTGCCCGGCATCCCCGAAACCAGCGAAACCCTGGCGCTCTCGCGCGATCTGATGCTGGTCGAGGAAAGCGGCGTGCGCGCCCATTTCGGCCGGCTCTCCTGCGCGCGCAGCGTCAGTCTGCTGTCGGCGGCGCGGGCGCGCGGGCTCAAGGTCAGTGCCGATGTGGCCATGCAGCAGATCTACCTGAACGAGCATGATGTGCTGCCCTTCCGCAGTGACGCCCATCTGCTGCCGCCGCTGCGCACCGGCAATGACCGCGATGCGCTGCGCGAAGCGTTGATCAGCGGCGAGATCGACGCCGTCTGCAGCGATCACCAGCCGCATGATCCCGACGCCAAACTCAAGCCCTTTCCGGCCACCGAGCCCGGCGCCTCCGGACTCGACAGCTTCCTCGGCCTCGGCCTCAAGCTGGTCCACGAGCAGCTGATGTCCTACGCCGACTGGATCGACCGCAGTGCGCTGGCACCGCGGGTCATCCTGGGTCTGCCGGCGCCCAGACTGGAGCCGGATGCAGCGCCCGATTTTGTCCTGCTGGACCCGCATGCAGAACACACCCTGGATGCCGCCGCGATGGCCAGTCGCGGCAAGAACACGCCCTTCCGCGGCTGGCGTCTGCCCGGCCGAGTGGATATGGCGGCCATCGCCGACCGTGTATGGATACGCACACCTTGAACCGCACGAACACGCTTCCGTCCGCTCTGCTGTACACCTGCCTGACGCTGCTCCTGTTGAGCGGCTGCGCCAGCGTGCCGCCGCCGGAACCACCGGCCGAGCCGCCGCCGCCCGCGCGCGACCGCGTCGCCGAATTGCGTACCGTCGCCAGTGCCACCCTTTCGGCGGTGGAAGTGGCGCCGCTGCAGAACCCTGCCGTGGAACTGCTGATCGAGGCCGCCGCCAGCGCCGAAGCCGCTGGCGAGCACGGCAAGGCACTGGCCCAGATCGAGGAAGCACTGACCATCGAGCCCGAAAATCCTCGCCTGTGGCAGCTCAAGGCCGAAGCCCTGCTGCGCCAGGGAGAATTCCTCGATGCCGAAAAGCTGGCCATGAAGAGCTACGATCTGGGCTCGCAGATTGGCGAGTGGTGCATGCGCAACTGGCTGCTGATTGCAGAAACCCGCGACGCGCTGGGTGATACCTCGACGTCGGAAGCCGCCCGCCGGCGCGCCGAAGGCTGTCCGACCAAGCCGCTGCCCAGGTACTGAGCGCTCTCGGCAAACAAACCGCAAGCGATTGATTCTGCGACTTCGAAAGAATGGGGCGGGGGGCAAGGGGCAGGGGACCCGCCTCCCGCACGATCTGAGCTTGCAGGCGGGCGTGAAATGCGGCGATGTCGGGTATCCCCTCGCGAACAAACGCCGCGTAGCAGACCGGCTTCCTTCCCGTCACAGCCGGATCCGACGGGCAGTTCCGCAATTCCTTCAGATGGAGCACGCTCGGAGGGTCCGATTCCGATCGACATGCAGATCACTCAATGCTCGACGAAACTTCTATCCTCTGCGAACAGGAGGAATGGCCATGCCCATCGACACTCAGGATTTCTCCAGACTGCTCGCGGCCTTCAAGCGGGGCGATGCCGAGGCCTCGGCCCAGCTGATCGCCATGGTCTATGACGATCTGCGGCGGCTGGCGCGAGGGCAACTAGGCCAGGGACAGCAGGGGCGCACGCTGAACGCCACCTCCCTGGTGCACGAGTGCTACCTGCGCATCATGGATCCGGCGTCGAACACGGTTGAATCCAAGCACCACTTCTTCAATCTGGCGGCCAAGGTCATGCGTCAGGTGCTGTGCGACTACGCCCGCGAGCGAATGGCCGAAAAGCGCGGCGGCGGTCAGGCCCATGACACGCTCTCTTCCGTCGATTCCGAACGGCAGGCCGAAGCGGTTGCATTGATCGAGCTGGACGACCTGCTGAAACGGCTGGAAGCGCGCCACCCGCGTTGCGCACGGGTCTTCGAATGCCGCTATTTCGCCGGGCTCAGCGAACAGGAAACCGCGGACGCGCTGGACATCAGTCTGCGCACCGCACAGCGCGAATGGAATGAGGCGCGCCAGTGGCTGTCGGCGCAGATGGCTGAGTAGCCACGGACTGTGCTTCCATCCAGCCATCGTCGGGCGATGGGTCTCGAATCCCTCGGGTGACGCCGCCCGAGGCCGGGTCGAAAGACGCAGAAATGATTCAAGGTATCTACGGAACGACAGGCTACGGCAGCGCCAGATCCACGCCCAGCCAGAGGCTGCGGGCCGGGGCGGGCTCGAAGTAGCGGCCGAAGGCCTCGTTGACGATGACCGAAGCGCTGTAGCGACGGTCGAGCAGATTGTCGACGCGCAGCGTGAATCGGGGACGGCCCCAGTTGCCCGGCGGTGCCAACCATTGGAGGCTGAGACTGCCGACGGCATAGCCGGGCACCCGGTCCTGGTTGCGGTCGCTGGCGGGCGTTGCCGACAGCGCTTGCCATTCCAGACCGGCGCTGAAATCGGCTTGCGGCCGGTACGACAGGGCCAGGTTGGCGCCGCGCGCCGGCACCCCGGCCAGTCGCTGTCCCGCCGCTATTTCGCGGGGAATGCCGGCGCACGGAGGCTGTGGGCAGCTGCTGTAGCCGGCGCTGTAGCGGGCATCAAGCCAGTTGCCGACGCCACGCACGGACCATTGCTCGGAAAAGCGCCACAGCGCGGACAATTCGATGCCGCGGCGGCGGGTTGCGCTGGCGTTCTGGAAGCTGGTGCGCCCGCCCGAGGAACTGGCCACGACGATCTCGTCGCTGGTCTGCACCTGATAGCTCGTCAGTTCGGCGTTGACGCGCTCATCGGCGTAGCGCAGCCCCAGTTCGGCCTGGCGCGCCCGCGCCGGGCGCAGCTCGCGGTTGAATCCGCTGCCGGCATCGTCGCGATAAGCCAGTTCGGCCAGCGTGGGCAGTTCCTGGGTGCGCCCGATCGCGCCGTGCAGCAGCCATTGCGGGTGCAGCTGATAGCTGAAGCCCAGCACCGGCAGCGTGGCGGAACTGGCGTATTCGCCGCTGTCGTCGGGATTGCCGCTGACGATATAGCGATCCAGACTCTGGTAATCGGTCAGGCTGCGGCGCACACCGGCTGACCAGCGCCAGGCCGGGCTCGTGTCCAGATCGACGCGGACCATGGCATCGCGCGCCCGGCTGTCATTGCGCTCATTCCGACGCAGCGCGCCACGCACACCCAGCTGGCTGGCAAGGAAGTTCTCGAAGCCGAGGCGATCCTCAAGCAGACGCTCGTCGCGGATCTCGGCGCTGAATTCGGCTTGCCCGAAGCCCAGCTGCGCCGGTCGCGACCAGCGCAGCGACCAGCCATGATAATCACGCCCCAGATCGATGACCCCGCCACCGCTGGCCGGCTGCGCCTGGGCAGCGCGCGGCACACTCAGGAACTGATCGATCTGGCGCTCGCCGGCATAGACCGAAAAGCTCCATTCCGAACGCTCGAACTGGCGACTGTAACTGGCGCCCAGCTGCGACTGGCGGGTGCTCTTGCGGGTGTTGTAGAGCAGTGCAGCGGGATTGGCCAGCTGCCGGTCGCCTTCGAACTCGTCCCGGGTCAGCGTCTGCGGGTCCTCGCCCAGCGGCTGATCCTGATGGTGCGCGCTCAGGCTCAAGCGCGAGGCCGCATCGGGTTCCCAATCCATGCGCGCCGCAAGCAGCGTGCGTTCGGCCCGGCTGTGCTCGCGACTGCCTTCGCTGCGGTAGCGGTGCCCGGACAGCGAGCCGCGCAGCTCGTTGCCGGCGTTGAGCTCGAAGCCGACCCGCCGCTGACCGAAACTGCCCAGCCCCAGATGGAGGCGATCGGGACTGGCCAGATCGTCGCGGCGACCGTCAAGGCGCAGATAAGCGCCACCGTTGGTGTACAGCGCCGCGAACGGACCTCGAATCAGACTGACTCGACCCCCGGCAGACAGGTCCAGATGGCTGATCTGGCTCTGCCCATCCGCAGCCGTGGCCGGAATGCCGTCGTATTCCACCCGCAGCCCGCGCACGCCAAAGGGACTGCGCGCGCCGAATCCGCGTATCTGGATCTGGGTGTCCTGGGCTCCGTTGTTGCGCGGTCGCGCGATCACGCCGGGCATTTCGCTCAGTACCTCGGCGATATCGAGCAACGGCCGTCGCTGCGCCAGATCGGCCAGATCCAGCTCGATCAGCGCGTCGGGTCGGCGCTGCTGCTCGATCCGCCTTTGCTCCGCGCTGATCACCGCCGGGAGACGCGTGTCCGGCAGATCGCGCGGCTCTTGCACCTGAACCAGCAACCCGGCCAGCAGCAGCGAGCTCAGCACGTGCTGGCTCCGCGAAGCTGGCTGGGCCCCGGGCTCACGCCTCGACCATGTCGAAATCGGCCTTGCCCACGCCACAGTCCGGGCAGGTCCACCAATCGGGCACATCGGCCCAGCGCGTGCCGGCGGCGATGCCCTCGGCCGGCCAGCCGGCGGCTTCGTCGTAAATGAAGCCACAGACCACGCATACAAAGGTCTTCCACGGCCCCTGGCCGTCGGTGGGTTCCCCTGCGCTCATCGTTGATCATCCCGGAAATGAAAAAAGGACGCGGATTCTGGCATAAGCAGGCGTGATCGCTGGATCATCGGCAAGGCCAGTCGCTGTGGCTACAGCATACCGGTGCGCCTGCAAAACTCTGCCAAACCCCGAGCAAGGTAGCTTCAAACCATGAATCCAAGCCTGATCCGCGGCCTTTATGCGCTGATCGACACCACCTGGCTGGCACCGGACCAGCTGACCGAGGCCGCGGCCGCCTGCATCCGTGGCGGCGCCCGGCTGCTGCAATATCGCGACAAGACCGCCAGCGCTGCTGAGCGCGCCGAGCGCGGCCGGGCGATCTTCCAGGTCTGTCGGCAGCTGGGCGCGGTATTCATCGTCAACGACGATGTCGAACTGGCCTTCGAACTGATGGCGCATGGTGTGCATCTGGGTGAACTGGATTCCACCATCAGCGCGGCGCGGGCGCGTCTGGGGCCGCTGGCGATCATCGGCGCCTCCTGCTACGACAGCGTGGTCAATGCCCAGCGCGCTGCCGATGCCGGCGCCAGTTATCTGGCCTTTGGCGCCTTCTTCCCCTCCAGCACCAAGAGCAACACGCGCGAGGCCCACCCGATACTGCTGCGCAAGGCGCGAGCGCTGGGCCTGCCCCTGGTCGCCATCGGCGGCATCACCCCGGACAACGCGCCAGAACTGATCGCCGAGGGCGCCGACGCCCTTGCCGTGGCCGGCGGGCTCTATGGCGGCGCCGACATCGAAGCCGCAGCGCGGCGCTATGCGACGCTGTTTGCGGGGTGAGAGGCGCGGGGCACATCGCGCAGCGATGATGTCGGTCTCTGGAGGCATGTTGCCAGCAGCGGAACGCAGAGTACGCTGAGATGCGCAGAGAACGCGGAGAGCAGCCAAACGGAACAGGAGAGCCATCTCTCTGCGTTCTCCGCGGCCCTCGGCGTTCTCTGCGTTGAAACTCTTGTCGGCAGGCCACGCTGTCCGCACCAGGGCGAGAGCGTCCAGACAAGTCTGGACCTACCAAAGCCAGAAGTAGGTCACGTTGTCCGCGTCAGCGGACTAGGTGACGCTCACTCCAGCCAGCTTCCTATCGAGCCCCGACCTCGCCATCGCCGAGGCGTTCGCGCAGTCTCTGGGCGTCAAAGCAGCGGTCCGACTTCCAGCGTTCTGGCGCCGGTTGGTCATGATCGATCTCGATGCGATCCCGCAGATCGTCGAGCACGCGATAGACGCGATCCTGCAGCGGCTCGGGGCACAGTTCCAGATGCAGCAGCAGGTCGAGCAGATGTCCGAGCCGTCGGGCGTCGCGTTCAATCAGCGTGGCCGACAGCGTGTCCAGCTCGTTGTAGTCCGGGTGCATCAACCAGACCACTGCAGCATCCTCCGCAACGCGATAGTCGGTGTCGCGCAGGGCCAGCTCCAGCGGCGATGCGGTTTCGTACTGTGCGGCGGTATTCATGCGCATGGCCGGGCTTGCCCCGCGGCCGGGTTCCAGAGTGTGGGATTACATTCAGTCATCCCTTAAGCGTGAGCCCAGCAGGGCGCGACGTCAACTGGGTGGCCGATCGGGCGCCGCCGCAGCGCCCGCGCATTGCCACCCCTTACGCCTTGCATGCCCGCGCTTGCTCGGCAAGGCTACACTGGACATTCCGACATCGAATCTGATCATGCGCGCGACCACCGCCACCATCCATCTAGATGCGCTGCGCCACAATCTGCAGCGCGTACGCGCCCTGGCGCCACGCTCGCGAGTCATGGCCGTGGTCAAGGCCGATGGCTACGGCCATGGTCTGGAGCGGGTCGCCCAGGCGCTGAGCACGGCCGATGCCTTTGGCGTGGCCACACTGACCGATGCCGAGCGCCTGCGCCGCGCCGGGCACGGCCATCGAATCGTGCTGCTCTCCGGTTTTGACGAGCCCCAGGATCTGGCGCTGGTGCAGGAACTGCAGATCGATTGCGTGTTGCACCACGAGTACCAGCTGGCCCTGCTGGAACGGACAACACCGGCCAGACCCCTGGCCCTGTGGGTCAAGATCGATACCGGCATGCACCGACTGGGCTTTGCGCCGGAACAGGCGCAGCGCGTCTACCAGCGCCTGCAGGCGCTGCCGCAGGTGGGCGAGATCCGCTGGATGACCCATTTTGCCTGCGCCGACGAGAATGACCGCGAGCAGACCGAGGCCCAGATGCAACGGTTCAGCGCCGCCATCGAGGGCTTGCCCGGCGAGCGCAGCCTGGCCAATTCGGCCGCGCTGCAAGCCTTCCGTGACAGTCAGGGCGATTGGGTGCGTCCTGGCGGCATGCTCTACGGCCTGTCCACCTTTGCCCGCAAGATGGGCCGAGATCTGGGCCTGCAACCGGCGATGAGCCTGTCGACGCGCTTGATCTCCGTGCAGACGCTGGCCGAGGGCGAGCGCGTCGGCTACGGCGGCACCTATGTCTGTCCTCACGCCATGCGCATCGGCATCGCCGCGATCGGTTACGGCGACGGCTATCCGCGCCACGCGCCGAGCGGCACACCGGTCAAGATCGACGGGCAGACCGCGATGGTGATTGGTCGGGTATCGATGGACCTGCTGGCCATCGACCTCAGTACCGCGCCAGGCGCCGGCATCGGCAGCGAAGTCTTGTTGTGGGGCCCGGAGTTGCCGGTCGAGCGCGTCGCCGAGATGGCTGGCACCATCGGCTACGAGCTGGTTTGCGGCGTGACCCGGCGGGTGCAGTTTGCCGCTGATCAGGGCAGCGCCGACATCAGCGCCGCCGCCTGAGCTCATGAGCTCCTACCCGGCGACCTGGCAGGAATGGCTGACCGAACGCCGGCAAAGCTTGCAGGCAGCGGACGCCTCGGTTGCGCTGGATGCGGTACTGCTGGCCAGTGACTTTGCCTTCGAGGAGCTGCGTCGTCGCTCGGCCCTGCTGTCGCTGCTCGACAGCAGCGAGGCCCCGGAATTGCAGCCGCCGGCAGCCGACGATCCCGATCTCAGCAGCCGCCTGCGCCAGTTTCGCAGAGCCGAGTCGCTGTCGATCATCATCGATGATGTGCTCGGGCGTGATCCGGTCGAGCGCACGCTGCAACGCACCACGGTGCTGGCCGAGCGCTGTATTGAGGTCGCCTTCGCCGCCGCCCGGGCCGAGTTGGTGGCGCGCCATGGTGAACCCCGTGACGAAGACGGTGTGGTCCAGTCGCTGATCGTCTATGGCCTGGGCAAGCTCGGCTCCCGTGAACTCAACTTCTCCAGCGACATCGATCTGATCGCGGCCTTCCCGCGGGCCGGCGAAACCGATGGTCGGCGCGCCCTCGACAACGAGGATTTCTTCGCCCGCCTGGTGCAACGCGCCAGCACCCTGCTCGGCGAGACCACCGCAGAAGGATTCGGCTATCGCGTCGATTGGCGCCTGCGCCCCTTCGGTACGGCCGGTCGCCTGACCCTGTCCTTCGACGCCATGGAAGATTACTACCAGCGCGAAGGTCGTGAATGGGAGCGCTTTGCGCTGCTGCGGGCGCGACCGGTCGCCGGCGATCTGGCGGCCGGACGCGAACTGCTGGAACGGCTGCGGCCCTTCGTCTGGCGCCGTTATTTCGACTACGCCGCCCTCGAGGGCCTGCGCGAACTGAAGGCCATGGTCGACGCCGAGGTACGGCGGCGCGAGCGCGAACACGATCTGAAACTCGGTCCGGGCGGCATTCGCGAGATCGAATTCCGGGTGCAGCTGGAATCGATCATCCGCGGCGGCCGCGATCCCAGCCTGCGCACCGGCAACACCCTGGAACTGCTGACCCTGCTGGCAGAACGTGGCGTGATCGCTGCCGACGAGGCCCTGGCCCTGGCCGAGGCCTATTGCTATCTGCGCCGACTGGAAAACCGGGTGCAGATGTATCGCGATGAGCAGACCCACGTGCTGCCGGACGACCCGGACCTCCGCGAGCGCTATGCGCTGGCCCTGAGCTACGCCAGTTTCGATGCGCTCATGGACGATCTGGACTATCACCGCACCCTGGTCAGCGCGGCCTTCGAACGTTGCCTGCCGCTGGCTTCCACCGGTCCTGCGCTGCCGGCTGGCCACGACGGCGATGTCCAGCTGTGGCGCCGCTTCACGGTATCGGCAGAGCAAAACGGCGAAAGGCCGGCCCTGCCCGACAGCGCCGATGCCCGCGCGCTGCATCGGCTGGCGGAGACGCCGGCCGTGCGGGCCATGAGTGCGCGCGGCCGCGCCCGACTCGATCGGATCGTGCCGCTGGTGCTGGCGGCTTGCCGCGATGGCCAGAGTCCGGATCAGGCGCTGGAGCACTGGGTCAATCTGCTCGCCGCGGTGGCCGGTCGCACCAGCTATCTGGCCCTGCTGGCCGAGCGCCCGGCGCTGATTGCGCGGGTACACCGGCTGCTGGTCGCCAGCCCCTGGCTGGCCTGCGCGCTGGCGCAATCGCCGATCCTGCTGGATGACCTGCTCGATCAGCGGCTGGCGGTGGGCGCACCCGGCAAAGTGGAATTCGCGGCACGCCTGGACCAGGAACTGGCGGCGGTCGATCCCGGCGACACCGAGCACGAGCTGGAACGCGTACGCCAGTTCCAGCAAAGCGCGCGCCTGGAACTGGCGCTGGCTTTTCTCGACGGTCGCAGCGATGCAGCGCGCACGGCCAGCGGTCTGGCTGATGTCGCCGATCTGGTCATCGACAGGCTGTTGCGTTTTGCCCTGCGCGATCTGGCCGCCCAGCACGGCGCACTGCCCGGTCTGAATCCCGAACTCGGCCTGGCCGTGATCGGCTACGGCAGCCTCGGTGGTCGGGAGCTCAATTTCAGCTCCGATCTGGATCTGGTTTTTGTCTACGACGAGGAGCTGCAGAACGCCGAAAGCAGTGGCGCCCGCGCGCTTGATGGCCAGCGCTATCTGGCCCGGGCCGCGCAGCGTCTGCTGCATCTGCTGACGGTGCAGACCGCCTTCGGCCCGCTCTACGAGATCGACGCCCGATTGCGCCCGAATGGCAGCAAGGGTCTGCTGGTGACGCCGCTGTCAGCCTACGCCCGCTACCAGGATTCCGAAGCCTGGCTGTGGGAGCACCAGGCTCTGGTGCGGGCGCGCTTTGTCGCCGGAGATGCCGCTCTGGGCGCCGAGTTCGAGTCGCTGCGCACACGCACCTTGCTGCGCGTCCGCGACCCGGTCGCCGTGGCCCAGGAAGTCAGCCAGATGCGCGAGCGCTGGCGCGAGGCGCTGGATCGCAGCAACAGCGAGCGCTTCGATCTGAAACAGGGACATGGCGGACTGGTGGATATCGAATTCATCGCCCAGCAACAGCTGTTGGCCGAAGGTCAACATTGCCGGGATCAGGAACCACCACCGACCGAAACCGCCGCGCTGCTGGATTGGTTGACTCGTCACGGCCTGCTCGACTCAGAGCGCGCTGCATCGATGGCCGAGGCCCATCGCCGCCTGCTCGACCGTGGCCTGCGCTGCGCACTGGCGCTGGAAAGCCGCATCGTGCCCAGCGCCGAAGCCCTGAGTCTGGCCTGGCGCGGGTAAGGGCTGGTTATTGGTTATTGGTTGTTGGTTGTTGGTTGTTGGTTGTTGGTTGTTGGTTGTTGGTTGTTGGTTGTTGGTTGTTGGTTGTTGGTTGTTGGTTGTTGGTTGTTGGTGTCGGTGTCGGTGTTGGAAAGAGCAGGCTCACGCGGAGACGCGGAGGGCGCGGAGAAGAGCGCGAGCTGCATTGGCTTCCTGTGGGAGTCCCGGTCGCCCCTGGCGGTGCGCTTATTCGCGCATCAAACCGTGGAAGTAGGTCACGTTGACCCGAAGGGTCTACGTGACAGCTGCGTCAGTCACGTAGGCCCCCACGCGGCCAAGATGGCACCTACATTAAAATCAGAGACTTGCGGTGTACTTGGTGAGAACGGGCTCTGTCCGCGATTGCGGCCCGACGCGTCACGAAGGTGGAAGCAATCCAGACGCAGCGCCACAAGTTCCTGGATTGCTTCGTCACTACGTTCCTCTCCATGAACCCATATCGTAAGTTGTTGATTTGCCGTTGTAGGTCATGTTGCTCGCGTAGCGAGCGAGGTGACGCAACTCGATGTCACGTAGTCCGCTGTCGCGGACAACATGACCTACGACGGCGAGTTCATGGCTCGTAGGCAATTTCGGGCCGAAACAGGTGGCTCGCAGTGACGCCAAGGTGCCAGCTTTTCCGCTGTCCCCTTTCCCGCCCCCCCTGCCCCGTGCCCCTTGCCCCGTCCAAATGCTACCCTTCGCCCCCATTTTCACCAGCCCCGACGAATCCATGGTCCGTACCCGCTTTGCTCCGAGTCCCACCGGCTTTCTGCATGTGGGCGGCGCCCGCACGGCGCTGTTCAGCTATCTGGAAGCGCGTCGTCATGGCGGCCAGTTCGTGCTGCGGGTGGAGGACACCGATCGCGAGCGCTCCACCGAGGCGGCCATCGCCGGGATCATCGACGGCATGCGCTGGCTGGATCTGGAGCACGACGAAGGCCCCTTCTTCCAGACCCAGCGTTTCGACCGTTACCGGCAGGTGGCGCATGAACTGCTGGCGGCCGGCAAGGCCTACCAGTGCTGGTGCACCAAGGAGGAGTTGGAAGCGATGCGCGCCGATCAGGAAGCGCGAGGCCTGAAGCCGCGCTACAACGGCTACTGGCGCGATCGGGTCGAGACTCCGCCAGCCGGCGTCACCCCGGTGATCCGCTTCAAGAATCCGCTGCACGGCGAGGTCGTGGTCGATGACCGCGTGCGCGGCCGGGTGATCTTCGACAATGCCGAACTCGACGATCTGATCATCTGGCGCTCGGATGATTCGCCGACCTACAACTTCTGCGTGGTGGTCGACGATGCCGACATGCGCATCACCGACGTCATCCGCGGCGATGATCATCTGAACAACACCCCGCGCCAGATCAATATCTACGAAGCCCTGGGGCAGGCGGTTCCGCGCTTTGCCCATCTGCCAATGATCCTGGGGCCGGACGGCGCCAAGCTCAGCAAGCGCCACGGCGCGGTCAATGTGCTCGGCTATCGCGAAGACGGCTATCTGCCCAATGCCTTGCTCAATTATCTGGTGCGTCTAGGCTGGTCCTACGGCGATCAGGAGATCTTCTCGCGCGCCGAGATGATTGCCCTGTTCTCCGCCGATGACGTCAATCACTCGGCCAGCCGTTTCGATGTCGAGAAGCTGCGCTGGCTCAATCAGCATTATCTGAAGACCATGGACCCGGCCGAGATTGCCCCCGAACTGCGCTGGCATCTGCAGCAGCAGGGCATGGATCCGGACAGCGGCCCTGCACCTGAGGATCTGATCGTGGGTCTGCGCGAGCGCGTGCACACGCTCAAGGAGATGGCCGAACGCGCCCGGGTCTGGATCGATCCGCTGACGCAGTACGACGATGCCGCCGTGGCCAAACATCTCACGGCAGCAGCGCGCGCGCCCCTGCAGGCCGCGCATGAGGCGCTGGCGGCCGCCACCGAGTGGAGCGCCGTTTCCGTGCACGAGGCCCTCGCCGCAGCTGCGACCAACCTGGGCCTGGGCCTGGGCAAGGTTGCCCAGCCCTTGCGCGTGGCCATCACCGGCACCCAGGTCAGTCCGTCGATCGATCACACGGTTTACCTGGCCGGCAAGAACGAGGCGCTCAAGCGCATCGATGCGGCGTTGGCGAAGCTGCCGGCGTGATGGTTGGGACCCACCGGATGCTGGTCGCGAGTCTGATCGCGGACAGAGTCCGCTCCCGCAGGAGCGGCGGCAAGGCTTTCTGTGGGAGTGGACTCCGTCCGCGTAGGCTGCACCCATGAACCGCCGCCGCGGCACCGCCATCGAGAGCGCCCACGACAGCGATCGCGCTGCTCTGGGCAGCAACCGCGTGTTCGGCTGGCTGATGGCCGCAGTGGCCGCGCTGGTCACGCTGTGGGCCTGGCACCACCAGCATCCGACGCTGCCCTGGGCCCTCGGCGCCAGTCTGATTCTTGCGCTGTTGGCAACAGTCGCACCGCAGTTGCTACAGCCGCTCAACCGCGCCTGGATGGCGCTGGGCCACCTGCTCGGGCGCATCGTCAGCCCGATCATCATGGCCCTGATCTATTTTGGCGTGGTCACGCCGATTGCCCTGATCGCCCGCGCCCGCGGCGTCGACCCGATGCGGCGGCGCTTCGATCCATCAGCGCAGAGCTACTGGATAGCGCGCGAACCACCGGGTCCGGATCCGAAGACGATGGAGCGGCAGTACTGAAGAGGGGAAAAGGGAAGAAGGAAAAAGGAAAAAGGGGAAAGCAGGGTTTCGGACGCTCAAGCCTTGGTGGTGCCTTCCGATCTACGCCACTCGCGAAGTAGCTGCGTTGATCGCCTACCTCAGAAGGTCAGGCCTACTCGCCGTGACCTGAGGAAGAAGACCGATCATGGCGGCAGCCACCAGCCGCCCCAGGTCGCGCTCTTCCCTTTTCCCTTTTCCTTTTTCCCGCTTCTCATCTTCCAAACCGCGCCCGCACCTGAGCCAGGGTCGGCATCGCCGGGGCTGTGCCCACACTCTCGGTGCTCATGGCCGCCACTCGGTTGGCGTGAATCACGGCGTCACGAAACGGCGCACCGGCCTCGGCGAAAGCCAGCGCCGCTGCCAACGCCCCGGAAAAGGCATCGCCGGCACCGGTGGAGTCGATGGCGCGCACGCTTTCGGGTGGCAGACGGTAATAGGGTCGATCATCGCCGCGATGCTCGCGGCCGTGGGACACGAAACAGCCATGCTCTCCCAGCGTGATGACGACGGTAGGCACGCCGGTGGTGCGGCACAGCGCGTGCAGATCCAGATCGTCGATATCCCAGGGCCGGGACACGTCGTCGGGCACGCCGAGCCTGGCCAGCAGCAAGGCAAACTCGGTTTCATTGGGCGTGATCAGATCGGCCAGCGCCAGCAGTTCCGGAGTGATCTCCGGATGCATGGGCGCCGGATTCAGAAAAGCCAGCGCACCGATCTCGCGCGCCCGGGCCAAAGCCGCAGCAACGCTGGCGAGGCTGGTTTCCAGCTGGGTCAGAACCACACGTGCGCCGCGCTCGACCTGCTGCGCCACCGCCGGGTCCAGTTCCAGATTCGCGGCCAGATCGACCACGATCAGATTGCGGCCCGCGCCATCGACAACAATGCTGGAGGTCGCCGTGGGCCGTGATTCCACCTGCTGCCAGAGGCAGTCCAGCCCTTCGCTGTCGGCGAATCGCCGCGCCGTGTCACCCAGCGGATCGGCGCCGACCGCCCCGATGAAGCGCGTTGCCACGCCTTGACGATGGCTCGCCACCGCCTGATTGAAACCCTTGCCGCCGGGACCGGTGGAAAAACGGCCGACCCGGGTTTCACCGACCGCCGGAAAACGATCGGTCGTCCAGCAATGATCCTGGACGTAGCTGCCGAGGATGGTGACAGCGGGTTTCGATGATCGTGAGTTCTGCATGGTCAACAGTCCGTTCGCCTTGGAGCTGCGAGTCAAAAGTCAAACGTAAAACGTCAACTGGACGCGGGACCCTGCTGTCGCTGGCCCGGATCTGCTATGGCCGGGCAACCGAGAAGTGACCATTGACGTTTCACTTTTTACGTTTCACTGCTGTTGCCTCAGCCAAACCTCGTCAACACGCCGGCAATGGTCGCCGTCATGAAGGTGGCCAGCGAACCACCGAGCACGGCGCGCATGCCGAAGCGGGCGAGATCGCTGCGACGTTCGGGGGCGAGGCCGCCGATGCCGCCGATCTGGATGGCGATCGAAGAGAAGTTGGCGAAGCCACAGAGCGCATAGGTGGCGATCAGCTTGCCCTGATCGGTCAACATGACGCCATCCACCCCGTTCTTGATGATGTCGGCCAGTTGCAGATAGGCCACGAATTCATTGATGACGATCTTCTGTCCGATCAGACTGCCGACCACAGTGGCATCCTGCCAGGGCACCCCGATGATCCAGGCCAGCGGTGCCAGCAGATAGCCCAGGATCAAGGCCATGTCGGTGGGCTTGCCGATCGCTTCCTGCAGGCCGGTGACTTCGCCGATCCAGGTCAGCGGCCAGTTCAGCAGCGCGATCAGCGCGATGAAGGCCAGCAACATGGCACCGATATTCAGCGCCAGACGCAGGCCGTCGGCGGCGCCACCGGCGGCGGCGTCGATGACGTTGCTGGCGGTCTGCTCGACTTCCATCTTGACCGTGCCGCCGGTCAGCGGCTGGCCGGTTTCGGGGATCAGGATCTTGGCGATGACCAGCGTCGCTGGCGCCGCCATGATCGAGGCCGCCAGCAGATGCTTGGCGTAGAAGGCGCTCTGTACCGGATCGCCGCCACCGAGCATGCCCACATAGGCCGCCAGTACGCCGCCGGCGATGTGGGCCATGCCGCCGATCATCATGGTCAGCAGTTCCGACTCGGTCATCCTGGCGATGTAGGGCCGCACCGTCAGCGGGGCCTCGGTCTGACCGATGAACACGCTGGCGCAGACCGAGGTGGTCTCGGCGCCGGACACCTTCATGACCTTGGTGATGGCCATGGCCATGACCCGAACGATGGCCTGCATCACGCCGAGGTAGTACAGCACGCCCATCAGCGAGGCAAAGAAGATGATCGTGGGCAGCACCTGGAAGGCGAAGATAAAGCCGTAGGTCGAGGTGTCCATGAGGCTGCCGAAGATGAAATTCGAACCTTCATTGACGAAACTCAGAATCTTGACGAAGCCCTGGCCGAGCTTGTCGAACACATCCTTGCCGCCGGGCACCAGCAGCACCAGCGCCGCGAATCCGATCTGCAGGCCGATACCGGTGAGCACCAGTTTCCAGTTCACTGCGCTGCGATTGTTGGAAAACGCCCAGGCGATCCCGATCAGGACCGCCAATCCCAACAACCCGAATGCCATCTGACCCAGCATGCTGCTCTCCCCAGTTCCGGTGCGTGGCCGCGCCCCGGTGCGGCCAATCGGGCGAGACTAGGCGAGGCGTTGACGCCGCGCAAACATCTTGAACCGCGCTGACCGGCCGTCGGCGTCACAAGAGATCACGTGAACATGTCTGCGTTTCGTGCACAGACCGGTCTGAGGCTCTAAGATCATCGCCATACATACATGACGTCGGGTTCGCATAGCCGTGTCAGGGGCAACACCGCCAGCCAGCCTTTCGCGCCGACGTCTGACCATCGGCCGCAGACTGTTTTACACGCACTTGCTGGTGGCCTTGCTGGTGGCCTTGAGTCTGGGCGTGTATCTGCATTGGGTCGCCGAAGCCGAGTTGCGCAATGCGCTGAATACGCGCCTGAGCGAGAACGCGACCCTGGCTGCAGAAGCCATGAAGCTCAGCGACTGGAGCTATCTACGCTCGCCCGCAGACACTTCCCGTCCCGAATACGCTGAACTGATGCAGCGTTTTCGCAGCATCACCGAACGCAACCGGGTGATCACGCGCCTGACGCTGCTGCGGCGCGACGGCCAGCGACTGATGGTGGTGGCCGATTCGCTCGGCGCCGTGAATGGCTATTCACCCGGAGATTCCCTGCCCGGCGCGCTACGCCAGACTGACGCTGCCGGCGGCAGCGCAGGTGCTCGGGTCATCCAGGGCAGCGACTTCAATGCTGTCGCCGAGGTCAAGAACAGCGACGGCAATTATCTTCTGGCGCTCAATATCGCTGCCGAGGACATCGCCGACAAGCTGGCCACCCTGCGCACCAACGCGGCGGTGTCCTTTGTCATCGCCGTTGCCCTGGCTTTGGCGATGAGCCTGTGGCTGGCCCGGTCTGCGCGGGCGGTGCTGCGTCGATTTGCCGGGCGTTTCAGGGAAATTGCCGAGGGCAAGCTGGACAAGAAGCTGGCTTGGACCGGCGACGATGAATTTGCCGATCTGGCCACCGCGCTGAATGACATGTCGGAGCGGCTGGAGCTGTCGCAATCGCAGCGCGAGGGCGCTGTCACCGAGCTCAAGGCGGCGCGCGACCGGCTCGAGGAAATGGTGCGCGAACGCAGTGCCGAACTGGAAAAACTCAACACCATGCTGCGCTCGGAGATCGAGGCCCGATGTCAGCTCGAGGCCGCGCTCGCCGAAGCCGCGGCCACCGACACGATGTCGCAACTGCTGAACCGGCGCGGCATGCTGGAGGCGCTGGAACAGGCCTCGGAGCAGGCCCGACGTCAGAAGAACTCGTTCATTGTGGTCATCGGCGACGTCGATCACTTCAAGCGCATCAACGACCAGAACGGCCATACCGTGGGCGATCAGGTGCTGGTGGGACTGGGGCGGCGGCTGAAGAGCAGCTTGCAGTCGCATGACGCGGCGGGGCGCTGGGGCGGCGAGGAGTTCCTGATGCTGTGGCCCAATATGACCATCACCGAGGCCGAGGCGCGTGCCAATGCCTTGCGCGAGAGCATCGCCAGCAAAGCGCTCTATCCCGGCGCTCCGCCCATCACCATGAGTTTCGGCGTCGCCGAATTCACCGGGCTCGACACGCTGGACCGCTGCATCAACCGTGCCGACAGGGCGCTGTATCGGGCCAAGCTCGAGGGCAGAAACCGCGTGTGCGTTGGTGTCTGAGACCGGCCAGCGCCGAAGACGGTGCTACCGGCAGGACCAAACTGGAGCGGGTGATGGGAATCGAACCCACGTTAGCAGCTTGGGAAGCTGCAGTTCTACCATTGAACTACACCCGCTTGCCGCTCTCATTCTACGGATCGGCGCGCATATCGCCAGTAGCTGACGCACAGGTAGCATGCTGCGATGGATAATTCTCTACAGCCCGGACAATCGCGTTTCAGCCAATGGTTGCGGCGCATCGGACTGGCCCGGTGGTCACCCTGGCCCCTGGTGGCCATCGGCCTGGCCATCATCGGCACCGGGCTCGGTCTGGATCTGCGCCGCCAGTACCACGAGGCGCAGTCTCTGGCACGCGACCGGATCAGCACCTCGGCAACGCTGGCGGCACAGAGCGTCGGCCAACGGCTGGCGGCAGCCTCGCTGCTGCTGAACCGGCTGGATTCATCTCTGACCGCCAATCCGCTGGATGCCGCCGCCATCGTCTCGGTGATCTCGGGCATGGAGTCGGATCTGATCGCGGTGCTGCTGATCGATACCGAGGGCCGCGTCGCTGCCAGCAGTCGCCCCGAGCAGGTCGGTGCGGATTTGAGTGCGCAGGAATTCCTGTGGTCGGCGCGGGCTGATGCTGATGTCGATGCGCGTCTGTATCTGACGCTGCCGCCGGCGGAGTTGGCCTCCAGTGGTCGCCTGGTGGCTCGCGCGCGCCGATCCTTGAATGGCAGCTTCAGCGGAGTCGTTGCCCTGATTCTGGCGCCGTCCTATTTCGATACGGCACTGAAGCCCCTGGTCCAGGACGGTATCTCGCTGAGTCTGCTTGATGCCGACGGCCAGCGGGTCGCCAGCTATGCGGCAGGCACAGCCGAGCCTGCCGCCGCCGATGCCTACAGCGCCAGCGTGGCAGTCGAACCGGCCCTGATCTCGCTCGATCGGCCATGGTCGCTGGAGATGTCGCGAGATCGGGAATCCGTGTTCTCCGACTGGAGTCGACAGGCCCGATTCGGCTTGCTGCTGTGGCTGCTGGTAGCCCTGGTTGCCGGCCTGGCCGGCCTCATCGCCACGCTGCGGCGGCGCGAGATGAAACGCCTGCGCGGATTGCACCGTCGGCTGCTGCAGGGCGTGGATGAGGGTCTGGCAGGCATCGACGGGCAGGCCCGCATCCGCTTCGCCAACAGCGCCTTCGCCCGCCATCTGGAACAGAGTCCCGGAGCGCTGCTGGGCGCCGATCTGCGCACGCTGCTGCGCTGGCCTGAGCCGGGCATGGATCCGGTGAGCGCGGTCATTGCCGGCGAACTGCCGCGCTACGAGGGCAACTGCCAGCTAGGGTCAAACGCGGCCAGCCTGCGGGCGACGATCACCCCCACCCGCGAGGACGGCGCCGTCTCCGGCGCCCTGCTGGCTTTTGCTGACCCGGTCACCAACAACGGCAGCAGCAATGCCCGTAGCCCGGCCGATCGCCTTTATCGCACGCTGTTCGACCTGTCGCCCGACGCCGTGCTGATCGTCGATCTGGACAGCGAGAAGCCGCTGGCCTTCAATCCGGCGGCGGCGCAGATGCTGGGGTACAGCCAGGAGCAGTTCGGCGCCCTCAGAGTACGCGACCACGAAGCCCATGCCGCCCCGATCGACTCGATCCGGCATATCGCACGGGTGCTGGCGGAGGGTCGAGTGGAGTTCGAGACCCGCTACCGCACCAGCGATGGCGCCATCAAGGAAGTGCAGGTCCGCGCCCAGACCATCGAATTTGCCGGACGCCCGGCGCTGTACTGGATCGTGCGCGATATCCACGAGGCCAAGCGCATCGCCCTGGAACTGCAGCAGAGTGCCGCCCTGATGCGCGCGCTGGTCGACCATCTGCCGCTGCCCTTCCTGGTTTTCGAAGGCGATGTACTGAGCTTCTCCAACGCCCGCTACGACAGCGATTTCTCACCCCCCGCGTCCGGCATTTCGCTGGAAGACTGGCTGACCAGACACTGCACGGATGCCGCCGCCTGCGACAACTTCCGCAACCTCTGGCAGCGCCTTGACACCGATGCCAGCGCGCCCTTGCAACTGGAGCTCAGCCTGCTGGCGGCAAACCAGCAAGTCCGGGTGTTCGATCTGCACGGCGCCCGAGTCGGCACGCGCAGCCTGCTGTTGCTGGTGGATCTGACCGAGCGCCGTCTGGCCGAAGTGCGCCTCGGTGAAGCGCGCGAACTGGCGGAACGTGCCAATCGTGCGCGCAGTGAATTCCTGGCCAACATGAGCCACGAAATCCGCACGCCGATGACGGCGATCCTGGGCCTGACCTATCTGCTGCAGAAGTCCGAGATCAGCGCCGTCCAACGCGACCAGACCCAGAAGATCGATGCCGCGGCACGAGCCCTGCTGGCCATCCTCGACGATCTGCTCGACTACTCCAAGCTCGAGACCGGCCGTATCGCCATCGAGCAGCGACCGTTCCGGCTGAGCGAACTGACCGCGGAAATCACCGCGTTGTTCGCGCCCGGCGCGCGCAGCAAGTCACTGGCGCTGAAGACCTTCGTCGATCCGGCGATTCCGGCCGTCCTGATCGGCGATCCACTGCGACTGCGCCAGGTGCTGATGAATTTGGTCGGCAATGCCCTGAAGTTCACCGAGCAGGGCGAGATCGAAGTGCGCATGAGCCTGCTCGACAGCGCCGGCGATCGCATCAGCATGGAATTGTGCGTGCGCGATACCGGCATCGGCATCGAGGATGCCCAACTGGAGAGGATCTTCGAGCCCTTTTATCAGGCCGAGACCTCGTCGACGCGCCGTTTTGGCGGCACCGGCCTTGGGCTGCCCATTACCCAATGGCTGATCACCCTGATGGGCGGCAGTCTGAGTGTGGACAGCCGCCCGGGTGCGGGCAGCGAATTCCGGGTGCAGCTGGCCTTCGGGCGATCGGACGATGCCCATCCTGCCGCGCTGGCCGACAACGGCGTCAGCACTGCCCTGCCGTCGGCGCGGCGTCCACTGGAAGGCATGTCGGTGCTGCTGGTCGAAGACCATCCGATCAATCGCCACGTCGCCCGCGAAATCCTGATCGGCGAAGGCGCGGCTGTCGCCGTGGCGGGCGACGGCCAGGAGGCGATCACCCAGTTGCGGGAGCGCCCCGGCGCCTTCCACGCGGTGTTGATGGATATCCAGATGCCGCAGATGGATGGCTTCGAGGCCACTGCGATCATCCGTGGCAGCCTGGGCTTGACCGAGCTGCCGATCATCGCCGTGACGGCCAACTCCAGCGCCGAAGATCGCGCCCAGAGTCGCGCCGCGGGCATGAACGCGCATCTGGCCAAACCTATTGATGTGCAGTCGCTGGTGGCGACGCTGTTGGCGCTGGCCCGGCCCGGGTCCATCCAGGAACTGATGTCGGGCAGCACCAGCGCGAGCCCCGGCCTGCCCGACGACGAATTGCCGGTGCTGGCGCTGGAGCCGGCGCTGGCGCGCCTGGCCGGACACCGGACCTTGTATGCGCAAATGGCCCGTCTGTTTGCGCAGGAACAGGGAGAATCGGTGAGTCGATTGCGCACAGCGCTGTCGCAGGGTGACCGGATCGAAGCCGCACGCGCCGCGCACACGCTCAAGGGCGTGGCCGCTACTCTGGGTGCCGAGGCGCTCTCGGCGCTGTCTTCGCAGCTGGAACGAGCGCTGAAGCGCGGGACCGATCCTGAAGAACTGCAGCGGCTGAGCGATCGTCTGGCCGATGCGCTGGCTCAGGCCATCGTCGCGCTGGAACGGGCCGCCGAAGAACTGGCGCCAGCCGCCGATCACGCCGTCGCCACGGAAGATTTCGAGAGCAGCGCTTTCGTGCAGTGCCTGGACCGGCTGGTAGTCGCGCTGGTCGACAGCAATATGGCGGCGCTGGACCATTTCTCCGAACTGCGCGAATTGGCCACCGCAGATCTGCTGCCGGCGCTGCGGAATGTCGAAGATGCGCTGGGCCGGCTAGACTTCTCCACGGCATTGGATGCCTGCCGCCGCGTGGAAGCCGCACTTGAAGCCATGACTGAAGACCACACAGGGGAAAGCCGTGAGTGAGCTCCCACCGGCCGAGCACCCGCGCATCCTGGTGGTGGACGATCAGCCGACCAACATCCAGACGCTCTATCAGATCCTGAAGGGTGACTACGACGTGTCCATGGCCACCGATGGATCTCAGGCCATCAGTCTGTGCCAGCGGCGTCCGCCCGATCTGGTGTTGCTGGATGTGGTGATGCCGGGCATCGATGGCTTTGAGGTCTGCCGCCGACTCAAGGCCGATCCGGCCACCCGCGATGTACCGGTGATCTTTGTCACCGCCCGCGACAGCACCGAGGACGAAACCCTGGGCCTGGAAGTGGGTGCTGTCGATTTCATCGGCAAGCCGGTCAATCCGCCAGTGGTGCGTGCCCGGGTCCGCACCCAGATCGAACTCAAGCGGCAGACCGACATCCTGCGCTCACTGGCTTTCAATGACGGCCTGACCGGCGTCGCCAACCGACGCTGGTTCGACGAGCGTCTGCAGGTCGAATGGCTGCGCTGCCGTCGCAACAAATTGCCGCTGTCGCTGATCCTGCTCGATCTCGACCACTTCAAGGCCTACAACGATCACTATGGTCATCAGGCAGGTGACGACTGCCTGCGGGCCGCCGCCGCGGCGATGAAATCGCGCCTGGGACGACCCGCCGATCTGCTGGCCCGATACGGTGGCGAGGAATTTGTCTGTCTGCTGCCGGAAACGCCACCCGACGGGGCACGTGCCAAAGCCGACGATCTCGGCCGGGCGGTGTTCGAGCTGGGCCTGTCACACGTCGACTCGCCCACGGCAAGCGTCGTCACCATCAGTCGTGGCGTGGCTTCCGCCATGCCGGCCGTGGAAAGCAGTCCGGCGGAACTGCTGCAACGCGCCGACGAGAAGCTGTATGTGGCCAAACGATCCGGCCGCAACCGCACCGAAAGCTGACACACCCGATCCGGAGCCCGCAAACCCATGTCCGTGGCACCCATCTCCATCCGCCTGAACGGCGAAATCAAGGAAGTACCCGCCGGCATCACCATCGGCGGGCTGTTGCAGCTGGCCGGCTACGGTGAACGCCGGGTAGCCATCGAGCGCAACGGCGAGATCGTCCCCCGCAGCCAGCACCCCGACACCGAAGTCGCCGCCAACGACCGGATAGAAATAGTCCAGGCCATAGGAGGAGGGTGAGGAGCGGTCGCGCGCAGCGCGAACAGAGACGCATGCGTCTGTAGCGACGAACGACCGGCCATGGATGGCCGGGCCGGCGCCCAGCGCCAGGGATGGCTCAGGCGAAAAGCAACAGAGCGGTCGCGAAGCGAGCCGACGCATCCCACGTAGGTCACGTTGTCCGCGCAGCGGACTACGTGACAGCCAGACCTCATCCTGCCCCGGAACTACGAACCCGCACCACCACAACCGGTCGTGATCCCGATCGCGGACAGAGTCCGCTCCCACAGGCCCGACGCATGCCACGTAGGTCACCTTGTCCGCGCAGCGGACTACGTGACAGCCAAACCTCATCCCGCCCCGGAACTACGAACCCGCACCACCACAACCGGTCGTGATCCCGATCGCGGACAGAGTCCGCTCCCACAGAGCCGACGCATGCCACGTAGGTCACCTTGTCCGCGCAGCGGACTACGTGACAGCCAAACCTAATCCGGCCCCTATCCCACCAATCCGTACCACCACATCCGATCGTGATCCCGATCGCGGACAGAGTCCGCTCCCACAGAGCCGACGCATGCCACGTAGGTCACGTTGTCCGCGCAGCGGACTACGTGACAGCCAGACCTCATCCTGCCCTGGAACTACGAACCCGCACCACCACAGTCGGCCGTGATCCCGATCGCGGACAGAGTCCGCTCCCACAGAGCCGACGCATGCCACGTAGGTCACGTTGTCCGCGCAGCGGACTACGTGACAGCCAAGCCTAATCCGGCCCCTAGCCCACCAATCCGTACCACCACAACCGGTCGTGATCCCGATCGCGGACAGAGTCCGCTCCCACAGGTCCGACTTCGCAGATCGCCGATCGATTCCGCTGCGACATCAAGACCACATGCCATCTGCCGCACGCCGCCCGGCAATCCCGGCTAGGCTATGGCCATCGCAGGTGCCATTGAGAGTTGCCGATGTCTGTTGAAAGCCCGGAAGCCGCTGCCGCCCTGTTCAGCAACGACGCCGTCGTCCTCGGCATTCTCGCGGCAATCCTGGGCGCGGTGTTCTGGACCTCCGCGCGCCCGGATGGATTCTGGAAGAAGTTCTATGGCGTGGTGCCGGCCATATTGCTGTGCTACTTCATTCCGGCCTTGCTGAATTCGGCCGGGGTCATCGATGGCCATGCCTCTGGCCTGTATCCGATGGCCCGCGACTACCTGCTGCCGAGCGCCCTGGTGCTGCTGTGCATTGCCATCGATTTCAAGGCGATCGTCCGCCTCGGCCCCAAGGCCGTGATCATGTTTCTGGTCGGCACTTTCGGGGTCATGCTGGGAGCCGTGATCGCCTTCGGACTGATGGGATTCATCCACCCGGAAACGGTCGCCGGTGACACCTGGCGCGGCATGACCACGGTGGCCGGATCGTGGATCGGCGGCGGCGCCAACCAGGCGGCGATGAAAGAAGTCTTCGGCGTCGACGCCACGCTGTTTGGCCAGTTCGTGGCCGTCGATGTGCTGGTCGCCAATGTCTGGATGGCGGTGCTGCTGTTCCTGGCTGCCCGCAGCGAGGCCTTCGACCGCTGGACCGGCGCCGACACCTCTGCCATCGACGATCTCAAGCGCCGCGTCGAGAGCTACCAGGCCGAGCACAATCGCATCCCGTCCTTGTCTGACCTGATGGTGATCATGGCGCTGGGCCTGGGCGTGACCGGGCTGGCGCACGCCGTGGCCGAACCGCTGGTGGACTGGATTGCCTCCCTGCCGGCGGAATGGCGCCTGCAGGACTACAGCCTGACCTCACGCTTCTTCTGGATCACGGTCATCGCCACCACTGCCGGCCTGTGCCTGAGTTTCACCAAAGCCCGCAGCCTGGAAGGCGCCGGCGCCTCGAAAGTGGGTTCGGTGATGCTCTATGTGCTGGTCGCCACCATCGGCATGCACATGGATCTGCGCGCCCTGCTCGATCGACCCTGGCTGTTCGCCCTCGGCGCAATCTGGATCAGCGTGCATGCGGCATTGATGCTGACCGTGGCCAAGCTCATTCGCGCACCCTTGTTCTTCATGGCTGTGGGTTCGCAAGCCAACATCGGCGGCGCAGCCTCGGCGCCGGTGGTTGCCAGCGCCTTCCATCCGGCGCTGGCGCCGGTCGGCGTGCTGCTGGCCGTCCTCGGCTATGCGCTGGGCACCTACTGCGCCTATCTGACCGGACTGCTGCTGCAGGCCATGGCCGGATAGTTTGGTCTGCCCGGCGCGAACGCGGGCGACGATATCATCCGACTCATGATCCTCTCACTGCGATCGCTTCGGGCCATCACACCAGTCGCGCTGGTTCTGCTGGGTTTGCTCGCCGGCACCGGCAGCGGTATCGCAGCACCGGACCTGATCGTGCGCGAAGGCCCGGACGCCGACACGACCGTGGAACTCGACAGTCTGGGCGTGCACCAGTTGGGGTCCGCCGAGGGGCTGCCGCAGATGACCGTACTGGCGCTGGCCCGGACCGCGGACGGCTACGTCTACGCGGGCACTCAGGACGGTCTGGCCCGGTGGGACGGTGTGCGCTTCACCCCGGTGTCCATCCAGTCCGCCATGCACGCATGGGTCAATCGCCTTTGGGCCGATGCCGACGGCTTGTGGGTGGGTACCGACAGTGCCGGGCTGTACTGGCTGAATGACTTTGTGCTGACGCCTGTGACGGGTCCAGACGGACAATCGCTGGGATCCGTCGAAGCCATCACCGGTGCCCTCGACGGCGTTTGGGTAGGCACCCCGAATGGGCTATTCCAGTGTCAGTCCCAGCACTGCTCGATGGTGCCGGACAGCGCCGACCTGCAGGTGGCGCAGCTGCTGCAGACGCCGGATGGCAGCACGCTCTGGGTCGGCACCAATGTCGATGGACTGTTCCGCTTCGACCTGGATGCCGCCGGGCAGCCGCAGCGCAGCGCCTTCCGGTTGACCCAGGCCTCAGGCCTGCCCAACAGCGCCATTCGCGGGCTGGCGCTGGATCGCTTGGGACGGCTGTGGATAGGCACCGGTCGCGGCATGGCCCGGTGGGATGGCCAGCAACTGATGCGCTGGCGCTCCTCGGCCGGTCGACCCCTGGGCGGCGTCTTCGCCATCGCGCCGCTACCCGATGGCGACATGCTGGCGGCGCTTTGGGGCGGTGGCCTGGCACGCTTCCGGATGGACGATGGCTTCCGCTGGTACGGGCTGCGCGACGGCTTGCCGGACAGTTATCTGCAAGCCCTGTTGCTGAGCGGCAACGCCGAGGATCCGATCATCTGGCTGGGCAGCGGTTCCAGTGGCGTCCTGCGCCTGGAGCCGGGTCGCTGGCGCAGCTTCGACGAGCGCCAGGGACTGCCGCAAAGAGTGGTCGTCGGCGTGGGTCAGATGCGCTTTCGGGATGGCCAGCGCGGGCTCTGGGCCGGAACGCTGGGCGGAGCCGTTCGCTACCATGAAGGCCAATGGCAACGCTTGCTGCCGGAACCCTACAGTGACCGTGTCGTCTATGACGCCCTCATGGATGCTCAGGGTCGATACTGGTATGCCACCAGCCGCGGCGTGCTGCTGGACGATGGTCAGCATTGGCGGGAGTTTGATGCCGACCACGATCGTCTGCCGGCCACCGCCAGTGAATCGCTGATCGAGTACCGAGGAAAAATCTGGGCCGGCACCGGACATGGATTGGCCGAGATCAGTCCCGATGGCGTGCGCCGGTTGTTTGCCGAACTGCCCGAGTACGCCGAGATGGCGGTGCGCTCGATGGCGCTGGCAGACGTACCCGAGCGTGGGACGCTGGTACTGATCGGCAGCGGCGAAGGTGCTCTGCTCACCGACGGCGAGCGCATCGAACTGCTACCGGCTGCCTGCGCACCCCATGGCACGGTCTACGATGTCGAGCCCCTGGCCAATGGCGAAATCAGGCTGGGCACGCGCGCTGGCGCGGTGCGCCTGCGCTGGGGCGCCAGCGGTCCGGAATGCTCGCCCGTGGCCGAGCCCGGCGACGCGCCGCGCTCGGTGTACGAGATCGCACAGGACCACAAGGGGCGCGTCTATCTGTTTGGCTACGATGGCGTGCGCCGACTGGAATCGGCTGATCCTTCATTGGGAAGTGTCGAAGCCGGCTTCCGCCGCTTCGATCTCAATGACGGGCTGCCGGCGCTGGAATTCAATCGCGATGCCGTGGTCGACGATGCCGGACGGCTGTGGGCGGCCAATGCCGGCGGTCTGGTGGTCTTCGACCCGGATTCCGGTGTGCGGACTACCGATCCTGCTCCCTTGCAGCTACGGGTAGAAACCGGCGGCCAGCGGCTCGCGGAAGGCGCGCGAATTCCGGCGCAGCATGGCGAGATCGCCTTTGCCCCGCGCCTGCTGTCCTTCCGCAACGAGCATCGTATCCGCTATCGCACCCAATTGGTCGGTCTGGACCTGCAGCCGGCCGCGTGGTCAGCCGATGGTGATCGTCGCTATCCGAGAATTCCAGCGGGCGACTATCGTTTCGAGGTCAGTGCGCTGGACGCAGCAGATACCGCCCATGGTCCGCTGAGCTTCAACTTCAGCGTGGATGCGCCCTGGTGGCAGCACCCGCTGGCGCTGACGGGGGCAGCCCTGGGGCTGGTGCTGCTGGGCCTGGCAGGCGGACGGGTGCGCGCCAGAGCACTGGCCGCGCGTGCCGTCGAACTGGAGCAGCTGGTGGCGATCCGCACCGAAGCGCTGGAGCGGGCATCGAATACCGACCCGCTGACAGGTGCCTGGAACCGTCGCTATTTCCATGCCCTCATCGGCGATTGGCTGCGGGACAGCGAAGCCAAAGGTGGGCTACTGCTGTTGCTGATCGATATCGACCACTTCAAGCACATCAACGACCAGTTCGGGCATGCCGTTGGCGACGCGGTACTGGTCGAGATCGCCGCACGCCTGCAGCGCCTGGAGTCGGGCTCTGGGCAGTTGATTCGCTGGGGCGGTGAGGAATTCCTGCTGGTCTTGCCGCACGACCCCGGCCGCACTGCCGATGTCCGCGTTCGCGCCGTGTTGAACGCCGTGGGTACCCAGCCGGTCATCGTCGGTGATCTTCGGGTCGTGGTGCATTGCTCGATCGGCTTTACCCGCTGTCGACCGCCCGCCGAAGGCATAGACCAGCATATCGACCTGGTCATTGGTCGCGCCGACATGGCGCTTTACCGTGCCAAGAACGCTGGCCGCCATCGCGGAATCGAGGCGCAGGAGACCGAAAGCGACGAGCCACGCTGGCTGAGCGTGGAACCCTGAGCCCTGCAACTCATAGAAACCCAGCGCCGCTGACAGCATTTTCACGTGACCAACGGGACATCGGTTTCCGCCCGCAAAACCGTATGATCGGCGCCACTGTGCGCAGGCTTGCGCACTCAAAGCCCCTAGGAGTACTGCATGGCTGAAAAGCGCCCCGGCTTCCTGCGCCGCCTGATCGGCGGCTTGTGGAATGGACTCGATTTCACCCGCCGGCTGGTGGTGAATCTGGTGTTTCTGCTGATTCTGATCTTTGTGTTCATGGCGATTTTCGGCAAGGACGGCAAGGATCTGCAGCAGAACACCACCCTGGTGCTCGACATCAAGGGTGAGATCGTCGAGCAGTACTCCGGCAGTCCGGCCGACGTGGCGCTGGCCAAGGCGCTGGGAGACGAGGTGCCGGAAACCCAGCTGCGCGATCTGCTGAAAGTGCTCGACGAAGCCGCCAGGGACGACAACATCACCCAGATCCTGCTGAGTCTGAACAACTATGGCGGAGCCGGTGTCAGCACGCTGCGTGAAGTCGGCCGTGCCCTGGATGCCTTCCGCAAGAGCGGCAAGAAAGTTGTGGCCCACGGCGATTACCTTGATCAGGGCGCCTATTACCTCGCCTCCCACGCCGACGAGATCTACATCCATCCCGATGGCATGGCCCTGCTGGAAGGCCTTGGCCGCTATCGCAACTATTACCGGTCAGCACTGGAGAAGATCGGCCTGCAGATGCACGTGTTCCGCGTCGGCAAGTTCAAGAGCGCGGTCGAGCCCTATCTGCTCGACGGCCCTTCCGATGCCGCCCGCGAAGCTGACCGTTACTGGCTGGAGGACGTCTGGACCGTATTCCTCGACGATATCGCTGCCGCCCGCGGACTGGAAACGGCCGAATTGCGCGCGATGATCGACGAACTGCCGCAACGCATTACCGCCGTCAATGGCGACATGGCCCAGCTGGCCGTCGATGAGAAGCTGGTCGATGGTCTCAAGACCGCCGACGAGCTCAGGGAAATGCTGATTGCCTCCGGCGCCAAGGACGACGAAAACGAGACCTTCCGCCAGATCAATCTCGCCAACTATCTGAAGCGCTTCCCGGCCATCCCGGTGATCGGCGACGCCACCCAGATCGGCGTGATCGTGGCCCAGGGCGAGATCGTCGGTGGCCAGCAGGCACAGGGCATGATCGGCGGTCGCAGCACCAGCGAACTGGTGCGCAAGGCCCGCGAAGACAAGAACATCAAGGCGGTGGTGTTGCGGGTGGATTCGCCCGGCGGCAGTGGTTTCGACTCGGAGCTGATCCGCCGCGAGCTGGAGCTGACCCGCGCCGCCGGCAAGCCGGTGGTGGTGTCGATGGGTGACGTGGCCGCCTCCGGTGGCTACTGGATCTCGATGACCTCTGACACGATCTACGCCGAGCCCAGCACCATCACCGGCTCGATCGGCATCTTCGGACTGTTCCCCGATGCCAGCCAGACCATGGAAAAGCTTGGTCTGCACAGCGAAGGCACGACCACAACCTGGCTGGCCGGGGCACTGGATCCGCGTCGCCCCTTGGATCCGCGCATCGGAGACGTGCTGCAGTCGGTGATCAACGCCGGCTATCAGGACTTCATCGGCAAGGTGGCCAAGAATCGCGGCAAGACGCCGGAGGAAATCGACGAGATCGCCCAGGGCCGCGTGTGGAGCGGCAACCAGGCGCTGGAGCGCGGCCTGGTCGACCAGCTCGGCGGTCTCAAGGACGCCATCGCCAATGCCGCCGAACGCGCCAATCTGGGCAGCGATGGCTATCAGGTGGTCTACGTCGAAAAGGAACTGACCGGCTTCGAGAAGTTCGTGGTCAGCATGAACTCAAGGGCCCGCGCGATGATCCAGGCCAGCGTCGCCAGCGCCCTGCTGCCGAGCTGGATGCAGCCGCAGATGGCGCGCGAGCTCAATCACGATCTGGCCATCCTCAACGGCTGGGAAAAGCGACCGATGGCCACCTACGCCTTCTGCTTCTGCGAGCTGCGCTGAGCTGAATCGACAGTCTGGAGACTGATCAAGGCGCCGCGGAAACGCGGCGCCTTTTTCTTTTCGTACAGCGGAGCTTGCTCCGCTGCTTCTGCAGGGCTTTGGCGTCTTGTCGGTTTCGGCGCGACAAGGAGCCGCACACCCTGCCGAGCAAGCTCGGCACTACAACAGCCTCGTATGCCGACGCTCTGGTAGAGCGGAGCTTGCTCCGCTGCTTCTGCCGGGCTTGTGCCTTGGCTTTTCCCGCCACCCAGAAAAGCCGCACACCCTGCCGAGCAAGCTCAGCACTACAACAGCCTCGTATGCCGACGCTCTGGTAGAGCGGAGCTTGCTCCGCTGCTTCTGCCGGGCTTGTGCCTTGGCTTTTCCCGCCACCCAGAAAAGCCGCACACCCTGCCGAGCAAGCTCGGCACTACAACAGCCTCGTACACCAACGCTCTGGTAGAGCGGCGCTTGCTCGCGCTTGCTCCGCTGCTTCTGCGGTGATTCGGCTGGCTATGCCGCGACCCGACCAGCCTTGGCGTCCAAGCCATATTCGGTCAACCAATGTCGATACCTCGGCTCTTCGCCGTGGACGATGCGCTGGTACCGCGCCGACAAGTCGCGGGTCACCGGATTGTCGCCGTACACGCGATCGTCGATGGCTTCTACCGCACAGATCTCAGCCGAGGTGCCAGTGAGGAAAACCTCGTCTGCCGCCTTCAGCTCAGCCAGACTGACCGGCCGGACTTCAGCGCCGGTAAGCTCGATTGCGGTCTGACGGGTGATGCCGCCCAGCGCGTCCGGGTGCTCGGAAGCCACGACCTTGCCGTCCTTGACCAGAAACACGTTCTCGCCGGTGCATTCCACCACCTGGCCGGCATCATCGACGAACAGGGCCTCGTCAAAACCGCGGCGGGCGGCTTCGAGCTTGGCCATCGTGGCATTGGTGTAGCCACCGGTGAGCTTCAGAGCCGGCATGGCTCGCGCGGTGTTGCGACGCATCGGCGAGACCGTGACCCGCACCTTGTGACCACCCAGATGGCTGGACCAGGCGATGGTAGCCACCATCAGGTGCGCCGTCTGCTTGCCCAGATCCAGACCCAGACCGCCATCGGCATACCAGGCCAGCGGTCGGATATAGGCTTCGGCCTGCTGGTTCACGCGCAGGGTTTCGACCACTGCCTGCTCACATGCATCCAGCGCAAAGCTCATGCCCAGCGCCTCGGCGCCACGCTGCATGCGCAGCAGATGCTCGCGCAGACGGAATACCGCGGCCCCATTCGCGGTGGGATAGCTGCGGATGCCTTCGAACACGCCGGTGCCGTAGTGCAGGGCATGACTGAGCACGCTGACCTTGGCGTCTTCGGTGGATTGGAATTGACCGTCGATCCAGATTTTCAGGCTCATGGAAGTTCCTTGGTGTGTTGCGGGCACGGGGCACGGGAAAAGGCTACGAGGCTTGAGGCTCTTGTGGGTTTGGACTTGTCCGAACGCTTTTCGTCCGATTCGGAAAAGCGTGCAGATAAGTCTGGACCGACAGATTGCGAAGGATTCAGAGGCAGTGACGCTTGAGGACTCGGACTGGTCCCAGCCCGAGCTTCCCGTGCCCCCTGCCCCTTTCCCCCTGCCCCAGCTACTTACGCCGCCTTGTCCTGGGCGCCAGCCTGCAGCCAGCTCATGCGCGCACGCAGGCGCTTGCCGACCGATTCGATCGGGTGCGCCAGGTCACGCTCCAGCAGGGCCTTGTAGTTGGGGCAGCCGTTGGCGTTTTCGGCGATCCACTCGCGGGCGAAGGTGCCATCCTGGATTTCCTGGAGGATCTCGCGCATGGCCTTGCGTGAAGCGCCGTTGACCACCCGCGGACCGCGGGTCAAATCGCCGTACTTGGCGGTGTCGGAGACGAACTGGTGCATCCGTGCCATGCCGCCTTCGTACAGCAGATCGACGATCAGCTTGAGCTCGTGCAGCACTTCGAAATAGGCCACTTCCGGCTGATAGCCCGCCTGCACCAGCGTTTCGAATCCGGCCTGGACCAGTTCGGTGGCGCCGCCGCAGAGCACGGCCTGCTCACCGAACAGATCGGTCTCGGTCTCTTCGGCAAAGGTGGTCTCGAGCACGCCAGCGTGGGCCGAACCCACGCCCCAGGCCCAGGCCAGCGCACGCGCCTTGGCAGTGCCAGTGGCGTCCTGGTGAACGGCGATCAGGCTGGGCACGCCTCGGCCTTCCTGGTACTGACGGCGCACCAGCTTGCCCGGTGCCTTCGGTGCCACCAGCGCCACGTCCACATCCTTGGGCGGAACGATGGTGCCGTAATGCACATTGAAGCCATGGGCAAACATCAGCAGCGTGCCAGCTTTCAGATTCGGCGCCACCCATTGCTGGTAGGCCTTGGGCTGTTCGGTATCCGGCAGCAGCATGGAGATGACATTGGCGTCTTTTAGTGCCACCGACGGTTCCTTGGGCTTGAAGCCATCGGCCTCGGCCTGAGCCCAGGTCTTGCCACCCGGACGCAGGGCGATGGTCACGTCAAAACCCGAATCCTTGAGATTCATCGCCTGCGCACGGCCCTGGCTGCCATAGCCCAGGATGACGATACGCTGGCCCTTCAGGGCTTCGGGTTGCACATCTTGATCGGAATAGAGTTTGGTCATGGGGTGGGGCCTCGGGGTTGGGGTTGGGGGTCAGGGGCAAGCAGGAGTCAAACGTGAAACGTAAAACGTCAATTCGAAGCGCGCTCTGATTGACGTTTTACGTTTCACGTTTCACCTCTGCTTGCAGAGTACCTGCAGGAAACTCGGAGTGGGCGCCACCGGGCGCCCACTGACAACGTATTCACCCACGCGCCCCTCGATGCGTCGGCGCGCCTTCGGACGCCGATCCCACCAGTTGCGCGTATTTGGCGAGCACACCGTAGAGCTCGGTCGGCGCCTTGGGCACGTAGCTGACGGCGCGATCGGCCAGCGGCGCGGCCACGTCGAGGATGCGCTGGTCCACGTCCAGCGTGATCACATCGCCGTCTTCGATCAATGCAATGGGCCCGCCTCTGGCGGCTTCCGGAGCGACGTGGCCGACCATGAAGCCGTGGGTGGCGCCGCTGAAGCGTCCATCGGTAACCAGTGCCACCGAATCGCCCAGACCCACGCCCATCAGCGCGGCGGTGACGGCCAGCATTTCCGGCATGCCGGGTGCGCCGGCCGGGCCTACGTGGCGGATGACGATGATGTCACCGGCCTGGATGCGGCCCTCCTGCACGGCAGCGAAGGCATCGGGCTCATTGTCGAACACCCGCGCCGGGCCGATGTGCTTGCGGCGGTCGTGGCCTACCAGCTTGACCACACAGCCTTCAGGCGCGAGCGTGCCGCGCAGAATGGCGATGCCACCCTCGGGCTTGATCGGCTGGCTCCATGGCCGCAGCACCTTCTGACTTTCGCGTTCGACCGCCGCATCGGCTTCGGCGTGCATCTGCTGACCGCTGACGGTCAACCCATTGTGCAATCGGCCCTGCTGTTTCAGGCGCTGCGCCACCAGGCGCAGTCCGCCGGCCAGGGTCATGTCCGGTGCAGCGTATTTGCCGCCTGGCTTGAGATCGGCCAGCACTGGCGTGCTGCGGCTGAGACGGTCGAAATCCTGCAGCGACAGGGCCACGCCAACTTCGCGGGCGATCGCCAGCAGATGCAGCACGGCATTGGTCGAACCGCCGGTGACCATCACCGCGGAAATGGCGTTCTCGAAGGCTTCCGCAGTCATGATCTGACGCGGGGTCAGTCCCGAGCGAACCATATCCATGACGGCCCGGCCGGCAGCCTGCGCAGCGGCGGGCTTGTCCGGATGCAGCGCCGGAAGATCGGTGCCATCCATGCTGGCGATGCCCAGAAAGGCCAGGGCCGTGGCCATGGTATTGGCGGTGAACTGGCCGCCACAGGCACCTGCGCCTGGACAGGCCTTGCCTTCCAGATCACGCAGCTCCTCATGGCTCATCTTGCCGGCGGCACAGGCGCCGACGGCTTCGAACACATCCTGGATGGTGACATCGCGGCCCTGGAAGCGACCCGGCATGATCGAACCGCCATAGAGCGCCAGTCCCGGAATATTGATTCTGCCCAAAGCCATGGCCGCAGCCGGGATGGTCTTGTCGCAGCCGGTGAGCACCACCACGCCATCGAAGGAATGGCCACGCACGAACAGTTCGATGGTGTCTGCAATCCAGTCGCGCGACACCAGGCTGGCGCGCATGCCTGAAGTACCCATGCTGATGCCGTCGGAGACGACGATGGTGTTGCCCTCGATCGGCGTACCGCCGGCGGCGCGCACGCCATCCTTGACCGCAGCGGCGAGTTCGCGCAAATGCATATTGCACGGGGTGACATCGCTGAAGGTGCTGACCACGGCGATCAGAGGCTTTTCCAGATCGGCCGTGCTCAGCCCGGTGGCGCGCAGCATGGCCCGGGCCGGGGCTCGATCGGGAAAAGCCTTGATGTTGTCGCTTTGCATGAAACCTCCGGGTTGGGAGGCTCTGCTTCGGTCCGGGGCGATTGCTCGGGGCCCCGGTTTCTCGTCCGAGTGCAGGGCCTTGGGTCTGTCCGTACGGCTAGGCGGCCTGCACTTGGCGCTCAGTAATGACGACTACTACGACTAGCGAGCCGACCGAGGTCAGGACAGAGTTCAGCTGGGTCGAGGTGAAGTCGTTGTGCATGGCAGCAAAGGTACAGGTCCGGGTGTGGGGGTTGTCAAGCCTTTTAGTAGAGCAGACCGACCAAAGTTCTATGCGCTAGTGCATTGGAACACCAGGACCGATCCGCCGTTCAGCCAGGAGTTGCCGGCAATGGCGTAGACAAGTGTCGGTCTGGACACGGAAATCCGCCGTATAGGAGCAGCGACCACGATGCTGGATCTACCCGCAGTGGCAGCCTTCCTTGCCCTGGTTTTGTCATCCTCGCTGGCCGTAGGCGCGCTGATGCTGGCAGCGCGACTGTGGGTGGAGAGGGATCTGCCCGAGGCGCGCGCCGGTCTGGGCGTGCTCGGACCGATGGATACACAGAGCTTCACCGACCTGCTGGCCAGGGCCTGGACCCACAAGGGTCACCGGGTGCAGAACCGGGCAGACAGCGCCGATGGCCCGCGACTGCGGGTCCATAGCGAGGGACTGGTGTGGTTGGTTGATTGCCGTCATCGGCGCGACGAGCAGGTCGAGTCGGAACATGTCCGGTCCCTGATGCACGCGGTCGACAGTGAAGCTGTGGCCGGCGGCATTCTGGTCAGCGCCGGCCACTGCAGCGACAGTCTGAAGCGCTCGACCCGGGGCGAGCGCCTGCGCGTGGTCGATGGCGCCGGGCTGTGGGCCCTGGTGGAGCCGGCGCTCGCTCCCGAACTGCGTCGGCGCGCCGGCATCCGCATCAGCCTGCTGCGCACGCTACGCATCGGCCTGCCGCTGCTGAGTGGACTGGCACTCGGCGTTCTCGCGCTGCTGTTGGCCTGGCAACTGTTGGTCGACTCACCGCAGCCTTCGGCGCGCGCACGCGCGGCGCCGGCCGCAAGTGTGCCGCCACCAACGCCCGAACCGGCACAGCCACCCGAATTGCTGGCGCCGCCGTCGCCACCTGATGCCATCACCGCCGAGCGCGCCGCGCCGTTCAGCCCACGCGGCGCATCCTCGGAAAGCGACTCCGGCGCTGCCTTCGGCCAGGTCGCCGACGGCGACCCGGCGCGCGATCAGTTGATCGCCGATCTGGAATCCCTGAGCGACGTGCGCGAAGCCTGGTGGAGCAGCGATGGCCAGGTGCAGCTGTCAGTGCAATCAGCGATCGGGCCAGGATCACAGTCGGCCGAACAGATCTGCAGCACCCTCGAAACTGCCGGCCTGGGCGCGGGCGTCGAAGTCCGCTACCAGGTGATCGGCAATCATGGCTTCGAGGCCAGCAAGGGCGTGGTCGGCTGCCGGTAGGGCGAGGGAAGCGGGGCACGGGGCACGGGGCACGGGGAAGTTGTGAGCCTTGAGCTTTTGTAGGTCCAGACTTGTCTGGACGCTTTTGCAACCATGCACCAAGAGCGTCCAGACAAGTCTGGACCTACAAAATCCGGTGTCATTGCCTGCCGACAGGCGCCCCCCTGTGGGAGCGGATTCATCCGCGATCAAGCGGCCTCGGTAGGAGCGACCTCGCGTCGCGACCGCGGTGTTTCGGTCTAAGGGCCAGGATCGCGAACCGCGGTGAGCTGTGATCAGAAGCGGAACGCAAAGAACGCAGAGAAACGCTGAGAACGCAGAGAAGAGCGTCTACAGATCCGCCTTGCTTCTCTCCGTGTCCTCTGCGACCCTCTGCGTTCTCCGCGTTGAAGCCCTGATCGGCGGCATGCGCCGTCTGCCAGTGCCCGCAAGCGCCGAGCTACCGGTCGCGCCACAAGGGCGCTCCTACAGGCGATGGGCCCTGCGGGATTCATCCGCGACCGGGCAAGCCGCCATCGCGGGCATAGCCCGCTCCCACAGTAGAGCAGCTCTCAGCCTCCCAGCTCGGCGACCCGCTTGGCCACGCGCTTGGCCGACACCGGTTCGGCGGTTTTCAGTTCCTGGGCAAACAGTGACACCCGGAATTCTTCGATCAACCAGCGCAAGGCCGCTACCTCCGGATCGTCCGGCCTGGCTTTCATCAGCTGCTGGCAGGCGCGCCAGAAGGGCTGCACTTCCAGCAGCCGCGCCTGATCCTTGCCTGGATCGCGCTTGAGACGTTCGACCCGCAATCGCAGCGCTTCCAGATAACGCGGATAGTGTTCCAGGCGCTCGAATCCGACCTCGCCGACAAAACCCGGATGCACCAGCGCGTCCAGATGCTCGCGGGCGTCGGCCAGATTGGCGGTGGCGAAACCCATCAAGGGCGGCGTCAGCTCGGCGCGCAACTGCTTGATCGCCTTGAGCACGGCATCGACGCGCGTAGCCAGCTGCTGCACCTGGGGCCCGAGATCGCGGCGCATCCGTGCCAGCAAGGCCTGGAATTCGGCCCGCGTACGAATCCCCGGATGCTCTCGTAGGAGCGACCTCGCGTCGCGACCGCTGTGCGCCGCGCTTGCAACGATTTCGGCATGCGCACCCGCCGGTCGCGACGCAAGCTCGCTCCTACTGGCGTCAGGGGTGACGATTGGCTTGCGAACTGCAGCAGCCAGCGCCTTGAAGTCGCGCACATCCTGCGCCCGGGGCTTTGCCGCTTCTGGCTTCGGCGAGGCCTTCGGTTTCTGCGGCGTGTCTGCGAGCACCCGATCGACGGCAGCCTCGATCACATCGCGGCGCAAGCGCTCGATGCTGTCGACCACGCCGTAGGCCATCTGGGCGTCGGCCGACAGTTTCAGGTGTCGCTGCCAGTAGCGCAGCTGGTCGTCGATCTGGATCAACACCAGCCGGCGTACGCCGCGCGGATGGGCCGCCATGGCTTCGGCCGCATCGGCACAGGCGCGCAGGCCGACCTGGCTACCGTCGTCATACAGGGCCGGAAAGGCGCGCGCGCCGCCCTCGGCGCTGACTTCCAGCGGCAACTCGTCCAGTGGCCAGTCGCTGAGCTGGTCACGCTGGAATTCGGCGTCGACACGCTCGGCGAAGGCGGCGCGTGCGGCCTCGGCAAAGCGCTCCTTGACCGCAGCCAGATCGCGCTCTTCGGTCAACACCTTGCCGTGCTCATCGACGATGCGCAGATTGAGGCTGAGATAGGCCGGCAGACTGCCGAGGTCGAAATCGGAATCGCGGATATCGATGCCCGCAACCTGGCTGAGATAGGCTGCCAGCGCGACTGCAAAGGGTGCGCTGCGTGGCCTGGTCGCTTCGAGGAAGGCGCGGGCGAAGTCCGGAGCCGGTACCACATGCCGACGCAAGGCCTTGGGCAAGCTCTTGATCAGCGCTGCCGCCTTGTCCTCGCGCAAACCCGGCACCAGCCAGTCGATCTCGGCTTCGCTCAAGCCCAGCAGCACCGCCAGCGGCACGCTGGCCGTGACCCCGTCGCGGGCGCCGTTCGGATCGAAGTGATATTCCAGCAACAGCCGTGCGCCCTGCACTTCCAGCGCATCGGGAAAATCGAAACCCTCATCGCCCTGCGCGCTGGGGATGACCAGATCGTCGAGGCTCAGCTTCAGGGCCGCCTGCTCGGCCGGCGTTGCCTGTTTGAGCCAGCGCAGCAAACCGTGGGAGTCGATGATCTCCGCCGGGCAGCGAGTTTCGAACCACTCGGCCAGCTGCTCCTCGTCCTTCAGCAGCCCGCGTCGACGCAGCTTCTCTTCCTTGGCCCGAGCCAGCTCACGCATGGCGGCGTTGTGCGCCAGCACCGGATGCCGCGCCGGACCCTCGCCACGCACCAGCTGGTGGCGCAGAAACAGCTGCCGCGCCGCCACCGGATCCACCGGGCCGTAGGCGATGCGCCGGCGCTGAATGATCGGCAATCCATACAGGCTGATGTCTTCGAAACCGACCGCACGACCGCCCTTCTCATCCCAGCTCGGCTCATAGCAATGGCGCTTGCTCAGATGCGCGGCAGCCGCTTCGATCCAGCCAGCCTCGATCCGGGCCACCATCAACGCGTAGAGCTTTTCGGTCTCCAGCAAGGTCGCCGACACAATCCAGTTCGGCCCCGACTTGGCCTGCCCCGAACCCGGAAAGATCTGCAGCGCCCGCCCCCGCGGCCCGCGGTAGCGTACCTTGTCATCTTTGCGCGCCACCTGAGTGACAAAAGCCGTCAACAGCGCCCGGTGCAGGGCCTCGTAGGCACGGGGGTCGGTGAGGGCGGTTTCTGGTTCGGGCCGGGACCCGGGACTCGGGACCCGGGACCCGGTTGAAGCAAGAGCAGCACTTCGACCCGACATGTCGCCACGTCCGGGCGCGCTTGTCACAGAGGCGCGGGACCCGGGACCCGGGTCCCGGGACCCGGTTGTAGCCAGAGCAGCACTTCGACCGGGTTCGTCGCCCCGTCCGGGCGC
>JBFWOF010000018.1:0-102474 GCA_050250665.1 Lysobacterales bacterium
GATCACTTGAGGATGACGACAGGATCGCCGCAACGACAACGGAAGTTCATGTAACGGAAAGCAAAACGAGCCGCAGATTCCTTGACGTTCGGAAAGCCCTCATAGAAGGCCGGGTCCTTCGCGTCGACAGACGTCAACAAAGCCACAAGCCACACACGCGAGGCGCCCGGCGCTTTGCGGTTTACGGAGCCGCGGCCGCCGGCGCGAATAGCCGCTGGCGCTCACCCAAGCCCACGCGCGCCGGAGCCGCGCTACGGCCGCAGCACCATCGCAAACGCCTGAAAATCAACTACGCGCGATCTGAGGTCATGGATAGCAGCGCAGCGAAGCAAGACAGACGCACCGCCGCCAAGCCTTGGATTGCTTGGTCCCGCCACGCTACGCTCGTCGCGCCTCGCAATGGGCCCGTTGTTCTGATTCTGCGGGTGAACTCAGTCCGCCTTGTCGCCGGCATTCAGTTGCCCATACAGCCGCCAGCTCATGAATCCGAGCAGGATCACGCCGATACCGAGCACGCTCCAGAGTATGAAACGGCGCAGCCGGACCTGATCGACATCATCGGTCGCTTCCGCAGGCTGGGTCGGTGGCGGCGCTACTGCGGTCAGCGGCGAGCCCACCTTGGCGCGTTCCAGCTGTTCGATCTCGATGGCGCTGTAGCCGGGGGCGACCTGTGCCAGCGCCGACGGACCGCCGGTCCAGCGGCGGTAGATCTCGGGTGCCGCGCCGACAGCCAGTTGGAAGTCCTGGCCCTGGGCATTGAACACCAGCGTCTGCGGCTGCCATTCCAGTACCAGCTTCGGCGCAGCGTGTCCGGGCGTATGCGGACGCACAATCCACTCCGGGCCCGACATCGGAGCGATGCTGATGCGACCGGAGCTACGCTCGCGTCCGTTCTGATTCAGTCGATAGAAGGTGCTCTCGACGCGGGTCTGCAGCCACCAGCGCGGCTGGCGCTGGCCCTGATCGCGGTAGAAACCAATCGACACCGGTAGTACGGTGTTGGCTTCGGGCAGGATCAGGCCGAGTGCGGTGGCGACGATGGCCGGACTGGCGGCATAGCTGAAATCGCCGTCGACCTTGCCGGGCGCGCCGTCGAGTTCCAGCTCCAGCGTCGGGTCGATGGTGATGGTCGAACTGCGCCAGCGCGCGCGGACGGCGCCGAAGTTGATGGGTTCGCCTTCGATCCAGCGCAACTTCAGATAACGCCCCTGTCCGGTCGGGACCTCGATGCCGTCGCTGATCAATCGCTGCGAGGCATCCACCGAACTGATCCAGTCGACGCTACCGTTGGCGATGCCCTCCCAGAACTTCAGATCATCGCTGCGTTCGACGGCGAGACGTGCCCGGTAATCCGGCGCCGATTCGGGCAACTCAAAGCGCAGGCTCTCCAGCACTTCGCCGCGCTCGCTGGCGCCGAGGTCGATGATGAGCGCGCTCAGCTTTTCGCCGCTGGCAGCGACCGCGCCCTTGCTGCTGACCGAGACCACCGCGCCATCCGGACCGGTGCGCAGCTCGAGTTGCAGATCGCCGGCGCTGCCGGGCTGTTGCGCGCTCTGGTAGATCGGGAACAAACGCGTGCCCGATTCCCGCGACTGGATGCGCGTGCGGTAACTGGGGCGATACAGCGCATAGGGCAGCAGCTGGCCGGAGCCGTTGTAGACCCGGAGATCGGCCAGATCGGCGCTGCACGAGTTCTGGTAGACGATCAGGGGCAGCTGCAGCTGAACCACGCCATTGTCGCCGCTGACGCCGAGCGGCAGCCGCAGCGCGAACTCGTCCGGCGTCGGTGCATGCATGGGCGGGGGCTCGGCATAGGCCAGCAGAGGCAGAAGCAGGGCAAGGATGATCGGCGCTTTCATGGGCGGTTTCCGCGATGTCTTGGGTGCGCGCTGTCAGCAGAAATGCGAGAACTCACGGATTATTCGCCTCAATGAACAGGGGCAAGGGCAAGGTGCAGGGCCCGGCCCTGCGTTGGCAACAAACTGCCCTGGAATGCCTGGGGGTCAGTCACCATCCGTATCCGCGGCGGCTTCGCGTGGCAGCGGCGCCAGATATCCGATCAGCAGCATCAGCCCGCCGACGCCCATGAAGGAGACGATCCGGGCGACGCTGCCGACGTTGGAGAGGTCGATCAGGAACAGCTTGACCACGACCACGCCCAGCAGCACGGCGCCGACCATCCACAGCGGTTTGGACAGCTTGCGCACGGCGTAGCGCATCAGCCCGAAGGCGCACAGCGTCCATACCAGCGACAGCATGGCTTGCACGAACTGCGACTGGTACAGGGGATCAAAACGGTAGGGCAGGCCCAGATACTGCGCCGCCGTGCGCAGCAACATCAGATTGAGCCAGCCGAATGTCAGCGCCATGGCCGTGCGCGTGAGCTCCTTGCTGCGCTCGGCGCTGATCTGATGACGGTACATGCGCCACAGATCAGCCCACAGCAGGGCCACAAAGCCGGTGGTCAGATCCAGCGGATTGAGGATGGGCAGATAGGGCAGCGGCTGCATGCTGCCGTCCTGGCGCAGATTCCAGTAGACCGCCAGCAGCGTGGCCCAGAAGGCAGCGATCGGAATCACCACCTCGCCGTACCAGGCGCCGAGTGGACGCAGCGGCCAGCCCAGTGTCCGGACCTGCCGCAGGCCCAGGAACAGCGCGCCCAGCGACACCCAGGCCGCCAGATAATCGGGCCACATGCCGGCGACCACCCACTCGGCGTCTTCCAGATTCACATAGGCCGCGGGTTCACCCGCCAGCCAGGGCATGAGGTTCAGAGAGACCAGCGGCGCCAGCATCAGCCAGGGGGCAATGACCCGGCCGAAATGCAGCCACTTGAGGCTGCGTTCGTCGATCGGCTGCTCACGCTGCCAGAGGCGCGCGCACAGGGCAATGGCCACCCAGGTCAGCAGCAAGGCCGCGCCGGTCCCCAGCGTCGGCAACTGGGCGCGCTGATACAGCCCGGCCAGCACGGCCAGGCTGGCCAGTGCCTGCATGGCGGCGGCCGGGACCGCGAGCCAGCGCAGGGCGCCGAAGCCGGTTTTCAACATCAGCTGCAGCGCAATGAGGGCCGCGGCGCAGCTCCACAGCAGGCGCAGATCGGCGTAGCTCAGCCAGGCCAGCGGCGGCTGGCTGCTGGCGCCCAGAGCCGATAATGCCTGGGTGCTGGCCACGGCCAGTCCGTCCACCAGCAGCAGCTGAACGGCCACGGTCAGCCCGATCAGCCAGACCGCGATGGCGGCGCTGCGCTGAGACTCGCTCAGATCCGGATGTCGGCGCTCATCGCGCAGGCGCTGCAATGCCATCCAGCACAGGACAACCAGTATCAGCGTGCCGAGCAGGTGGCCACCCAGCCAGGCCTGCAGCACGTCGCCCAGCCCGCCCTCGCCCGGCAGGGCGCTGGCCCAGGAGAAATCGAGCAGATGCTCGACCGGCACCCCGGGCGAGACCTGAATCAGGAATGCCCACAGCGCAGCAGCGGTGAGGGTGGGCCAGATCAGTCGCAGCACTGTGTCGCGTTGCGGGAAGGCGTAGCGCTGAGCCAGCGCCATCGCGCCCCAGGCCGACAGGGCCAGACCGATGCTGTAGCCGGCCCAGAACGGAATTCGATACCAGAGCTCAGGCTCGCCTGCGGCAGGAGTCGTCAGCCAGGCCAGCGCGTGGGCCGCGCCATGCAATGCGAATCCGCACCACCAGAACAGGGCCAGCAGGAACCATACCGAGGTGGAGCGCAGGGCGCTGCTGGCGTCGAGCACCTCGGCCTCCAGCTCTTGCACCTGACGCTTGAAGGCGAAGGCCGATACCAGCGCACCACCGCTGAGCAGAGCGCCGCCCAGCAGCGCGCTGCTGGCCAACAGCGCGCCAAAGCTGGGTTCGGCGTAGGCGCTGATATTGCGCCAGTCCATGTAGCGCGCCATCAACGCCAGGAAGGTCAGCCCGGCCACCGCGGTCACGGCGCCAGCGAGCAGGTTCGGCACCCGCCAGTCGGCGCGCTTGCCCAGCCATTGCAAGCCGAAGACCAGGGCGATGGCGGTGAGCACGAACAGGCTGGCGCGCTGCGCGCCGTGCACGCGCAGCCACACTTCCACCCACAGACCGGCCAGCAGCCAGACCACGGCGATACTGATGAAGGCACTGGCATAACCGCCGAAGCGCGTCCGCGCCGTTTGCTCGTCATCTGCGGCCTGGGCGCTCTGGCTGCGGAAGATCAGCGCCAGGAACATGCCGGTGGCGCCGAGCAGGATGAAGCCCAGGCTGATGTGATCGGCCAGCGCTTTGATCGGATCGAGCCCGGTCAAGGCGCGGATGAAGGCAGCCCAGCTCAGGAACTGCACCAGCATGCCGAAGCGCCAGACCAGCTGCTGACGCTGTCGCAAGCCGACCCAGATCACGCCGGCACCTTCCAGCGCCCAGGCTGCCGAGGTCCAGCGGCCATCGAAGGCCAGCGGAATCGCGAGCGTGCCGAAAACCATGGCCAGGGCAAAGAAGCACTCGACCAGCAGGCGCAGATGGCCCTGGCGCCAGCGCCACAGTATCGATGCCAGCGCCGCATAGAACAGTCCGAAGATCAGCGCTGACAGCGCGCTGCCGAGTTCCATGTCCTTGACCAGACCGTATTGCAGGGCCATGGCCACGGTGGGCACGCCGAACACCAGCGTGGCGTCGACATAGAGTTTGAGTTGCGTGGACTGGCGCCAGGCATAGAGCACCGCGATGGCCACGTAGAACAGTACGAACAGGATCAGGAAGAACTGGGCGCTGGCGTAATGCGCGGGCTCGTAGCGCTGCACACCCCAGGCAGTGCCGATGATGAAGGTGAACAGGAAACCGAGCAGGTTCAGTGAGCGCCAGGAGCGCTGCCAGGCGATGGCCAGGATGCCGGCGTTGAGCAGCGCGTAGTAGCTGAACAGGGCAACGTGGCTGCCGCCGCCGCTGGACGTCAGGATCGGCACGGCAAAGCCGCCGACGATGCCGAATACCGCCAGCCACAACGCGTTCTGCAAAACCGCCAGGATGCAGGTGAAAGCCACCAGCACCAGCAGCAGGGCGAAAGTCGGTCCCGAGGGCAGCAGGTGGTAGATTTTGAAGGCGCCGAAAGTGACCAGCATCAGGATCGCCAGCGCCGCGCCCTGGGTGGGCAGCGCTATGCCCGGTCTGCTGCTGCGGATGCGCCAGCCCCAGCCCAGCAGGGCGATGGCGCCAGCAGCGATGGCCGCCAGCCGCAGTTCGATCGGCACGGTGACATAGCTGGAGGCCAGGCGCAGCAGGAAAGCCACGCCGATGAACAGGATCATCAGGCCGATCTTGGCGACCAGATTGCCACCGAACAGCCAACCCTTGGCCTGACGCAGCCACAGCGAGATCGGCGTATCGACGTTTCGGGGTGGGCTGGGTCTGCGTGTCGATCGGGACGGCGACTGCGGTTGCGCTTGCGGTGCCGCTCCCGGCGGTTTGGGCTTCCACACCCGCGGCTTTTCCTCGGGTGCCGATTCGTCGGCCGTCGCAGTAGCGGCCAACGGCGCTTCGGTCCAGGCACTGCGCGCTGGCGCGGGTGGCTCGGCTGGCGCTGTCGGCTCCGCCGCCGGAGCGCTCTCCAGCGGCTGCAGATCCCAGCTCAGGTGGCTGCGGTCAGCCGGGATGGCGGCCGATTCCGTCACTGCAGGGCTGGGCGGCACCGGATCGGCGGCTTCGGCCGTCGGCGTGACCGTCGGGGGCGGTGGAACGGCGAAGGCGTCCGGATCGAAGCGGAACTCGCCCGGGGCGCTGCGCTGGGGCGTCGGCGGTGTTCGCGCCGCCGCTGGGGCCAGGTCTGGATCGGGAGCAGTGGGTGCCGTCGCCGGCGTCGATGCAGCCGGTTCGTCGGCGTCTGCGGCCGGCATCCCGCCGGCCTTGATGCGCGCCTGCAGCAACAGGTGCTGATTGCGCAGATCGGCCAGTTGTTCGGAAAGGCGGCGCAGCTCCCTGGTCTGGCTCTCAGCCTGTTGCTCGGCCAGCGCCGCGCGGGTGCTGGCGCGATTGGCAATGGCCCACGCCAGACCCGGCGCAATCAGCAGGTACAGCAACAGCAGGACCGCCAGCAGGCCGAGCAATTCCATGGGATGCCGATGCGAAATCTTTGTGAACGATGATGCTAGCAGCAGCGACCGGCTCCCGGTGACTGCCGCCGACGCATTTGTTGCGACCCTTCAGACGGGGGTAGCGCTGCCCCGCCGCGGACTGGGGTCGCGAAACCAGTCGGCCATGACCGGCGCCGCCAGCGGCGGCGCATACAGATAGCCCTGAACCAGATCGCAGCCCAACTGGGCCAGCAGATTGGCCTGGATTTCGTTCTCGACGCCTTCGGCGACCAGACTGAGGTCCAGATCGCGGGCGAACTGGGTGATGGTGCGGACGATGGCTCGGTGGCGCTGATTGTGTTCCAGGTCATGGACGAAGCCGCGGTCGATCTTCAGACCGTCGAATGCGGCTTCGGAGAAGGACACCAGCGAGGAATATCCGGTGCCGAAATCGTCTACCACCAGCCCCACACCCAGTGATTTCAGGGCCGCCAGCGTACCCCGCAAGCGGTCCGGCGCGCCCCGGAACACGGTTTCGGTGATTTCCAGCTGGAGTTGCGCCGGATTGGCCCCGCTGGCCTCCAGCAGTTGATGCAGCTCGGCGGGGAAGCTTCGCGATGCGAACAATCGATCGGAGATGTTGACGCTGAGGCGGCTGGGGGCGCGATCGCCAAAGGCGCTCCGCCAGCTGAGCAGCTGCCGCAAGGACATCTCCAGCATCTGCAGATCGATGGCTGAGAGCAGACCGGTTTCCTCGGCGACATCCAGAAACTCCGCTGGCGCCAGCAGACCCCGCTGCGGATGCTGCCAGCGCACCAGAGCTTCGACGCCGACCACGCGCTGTTCGCGCAGGCTCCACATCGGCTGGAAATAGGGCACCAGTTCGCCGCGATTGACGGCAAAGCGCAGATCCGTTTCCAGCGCCAGCCGCGCGCGCGCTGCTGCATGCATCCGCTGGTCGAACAAGGCGTAACCGCTGCCCTTGGACTTGGCGCGGAACATGGCGGTGTCGGCATCACGCAGGATGCTCTCGGGATCCTGGTCGGCATGATTGACCAGCACGATGCCGATGGAGGCGCCACTGAAAACCTGATGGCCGCGCACCTGGAACGGGGTGCGGGCAATGCTTTGGACCAGATCGGCGAGTGCCTTGGCCGAGCTGGCATCCAGGGATTGTCGGCAGAGCAGCGCGAATTCGTCGCCACCGTAGCGGGCCACCAGTGTGCGCGCATCCATCGCCGAGCGCAGGCGTTCGCTGAACTGCACCAGCAGTTCGTCACCGGCGGCGTGCCCCAGACTGTCGTTGACCACCTTGAAACGGTCGAGATCCAGCAGAAAAACGCCATAGGGGCCATCGTCACTGGCCCTGAGCCGCTCCAGCGCGCTCACCAGCTGCAGCTCGAAACTGCGTCGATTGGACAAACCGGTCAGGCTGTCGTGATGGGCCAGGAACTTGAGCTCCTGTTCAGCCGCGCGGCGCGCGCTGATATCGAGCAGACTGCCTTCCAGGTGCCCGGGATCATCGGCGTGCGGGCGCACGATGCGGGCGCTCGACAGCACCCAGAAATGCTCGCCATTGCGCCGCAGCATCTCGAATTCCCAGCCCAGAATCTGACCATCGCGCAGGATGGTCTTGAGTGCGCGGTCGCGCATGTCAGGATTGGAGTAGCGGCGACGGATGCTGGGCGCCTCCGCGCGCATGGCTTCCGGCGATTCATAGCCGAACATCCGCGCCATGGCTTCGTTGACTTCGATCAGATCTCCTTCGAGCGTGCTCTGGAACATCCCCAGAACGGCATGCTTGAACAGCAGTCGGTAGCGCTCTTCTGCAGCTTGCAGACGTGCCTGTTGCGCGCGGGCCTCGGTGATGTCGCGCAGGGTGCCGATGGAAGCTGGTTCGCCGCGGAAGTTCACCGCGCCGGCACGCACCGCGCACAGGCAGCGGGATCCGTCGCGCCGGAGCAGATGGATTTCGTATTCCTGGGTCTCGCTGGAGCCGGACTCGCGGGCATTCTTGCGCTCAGCCTGTGCTGCCATGTCCTCCGGAGCCACCCAGTCGAAATAGCTGGCACCGATCATTTCCTCACTGCGGTAGCCGAGAATCTCGCCCAGTGCATCATTGGCGAAGATCACGCGGCCGTGTTGCATCAGGAAAACGCCGTCGCGCGAATTTTCGACCAGATTGCGATACAGCGCTTCGCTTTGCGACAGGGCCTGTTCGGCCCGCACCTGGATGGTGATATCGATCAGTGTGCCATCGATCTGCAAGATGCTGCCGTCGGAGCCGCGCAGGGCCGTTGCACTCTCGCTGACCCAAAGGCTGCTGCCGTCCTTGCGGTGCAATTCTGCGCGCACATCGGTAATACGACCGACTTGCTCCAGACGTGCGGCGACTGTCTGCGCGTGGGTGGCGTCGACATAGTCAAAGGCAGGCATTCCGACGCTGGCGGCCAGCAAGGCTTCAGGTGAGGCATAGCCAAGCATCTTGGCCAGCGCCGGGTTGGCTTCGCTGAGGCGGGGAGGATCCATCAGCCGGCGATATACGCCGACTTGTGATTCCATGATCAGGGTGCGGAAACTGGCTGCCTGGCGGGCCTGCGCCCTGGCTTCCGAGTCGTGGGCGTGGATGTCCTGAATCAGCGTGAAGATGAAGCGCTCATCGTCGACGGTGATCAGGGTGCAGGTCATCAGTCCGTCGTAGTCGCGGCCTGTCGGTGTGTGTATGGCCACCGCTTCGCCGACGGCGAGGCCACGCTCCCTCAGCAGATTGAGCATGCTGTCTCTTTGCTCGGCGCCGGGCCAGAAGCCCAACTCCAGTGCGGTTCGCCCGAGCATCCGTGAGCGCGGTGCCCCGAACAGCGCTTCCACGCCTGGACTCAGTGCCACGATCAATCCGTCGGACAGCCGGCTGATCACCGCGACGGTCTCCGTTGTGGCGAAGACTTCGGTCAGGTGCTCCAGATCCGATGAACTGTGGGCCGATGCGGACATGTGCCCAGTGTAGCCAAAGCCGCGACCGTCGGCGTGGCTTCGTCGGGAAATCGGTGATGGATCGCAGGCGCCTTGTCGCCGGTACGGCGCGTGGGCATTGCGAGAACTGGTCGGGTCGGAGCGGCTTTGCCGAGGGACGCGCGCCTGCGCGGCCGCTCTTGATCTTCAGCCGGGCAAAGCCGCGCCGCAGCGCGACGCCCTCCAGAGCCGCCGTCTGCTCTGTCAGGCCGCCGCGCGCACGCTGCGACCCTGGGGAAAGCGGGCGCGGATGGCGGCAGCGATGCCGTCGGCGTCGAGTCCGTTGAGTGCCAGCAGGCGTGCCGGATCGCCGTGTTCGATGAACTCGTCGGGCAGTCCCAGCTGCAGGGCCGGCAGCGCCAGTCCATGGGCGGCGAGCGCTTCCAGGCAGGCCGTTCCCGCGCCGCCCATGATGCAGCCCTCTTCAACGGTGACGATGGCATCGTGATTGCGGGCCAGATCCAGCAGCAGGTCTTCGTCCAGTGGCTTGACGAAGCGCATGTTGGCAACGCTGGCATCGACCCGCTCCGCCGCCACCAGCGCCGCGTACAGCGGCGAGCCGAATGCCAGAATGGCGATGCGCTGACCGGCCACGGCCTGGCTGCGCCGACGCCACTCGCCCTTCCCGAAGGGCAACGGGTCGAGGCTGCGCTTGACCTCCACACCCGGGCCGCTGCCGCGCGGATAGCGCACCGCAGCCGGACCCTGATGGGCGAAAGCGGTCGACAGCAGTTGCCGGCATTCGTTCTCGTCGGCCGGGGTCAGCACCGCCATGTTCGGGATGCAGCGCAGATAAGCCAGATCATAGGCGCCACAGTGGGTGGGGCCGTCGGCGCCCACGATACCGGCGCGATCCAGCGCAAAGGTGACGGGCAGATTCTGCAGCGCCACATCGTGGATCAGCTGGTCATAGCCGCGCTGCAAGAAGGTGGAATAGATCGCCACCACCGGCTTCATGCCCTCGCAGGCCAGGCCGCCAGCAAAGGTCACGGCATGCTGTTCGGCGATGCCAACGTCGAAATAGCGCGCCTTGAAGCGCTGTTCGAACTCGACCATGCCCGAGCCTTCGCGCATCGCCGGAGTGATTCCGACCAGTCGCGGATCGGCCGCAGCCATGTCGCACAGCCATTCGCCAAAGATCTGGGTGTAGGTCTGCTTGCCAGCCTTGCCCGGGCGTATGCCTTCGACCGGGTTGAAGCGTCCGGGACCGTGGTAGAGCACCGGGTCGGCCTCCGCCAGCTTGTAGCCCTGCCCCTTGCGGGTGACCACGTGCAGAAACTGCGGGCCGTCGCCCTCGTCAATGCGGGCAATGATGTTGCGCAGCGTCGGCACCAGGGATTCCAGATCATGGCCGTCGATCGGCCCGATGTAGTTGAATCCGAATTCTTCGAACATGGTCGCCGGCACCACCATGCCCTTGGCGTGTTCCTCGAAACGCCGCGCCAGTTCCAGCACTGGCGGCGCCATCGACAGCACCCGGCCTATACCTTTCTTGGTGTGGGCGTAGAACTGGCCGCTCATCAGGCGCGCCAGATAGCGGTTCAGCGCACCCACCGGCGGTGAGATCGACATGTCGTTGTCGTTGAGGATCACGATCAGCGGCAGATCCTTCTCGATGCCGGCATTGTTCATGGCCTCGAAGGCCATGCCGGCGGTCATTGCGCCGTCGCCAATCACGGCAACTGCGTGACGCTTCTCGCCCTTGATGACGGCCGCGCGGGCCATGCCGGCGGCGGCCGAGATCGAAGTGCTCGAATGGGCGGTGCCGAAGGCGTCGTAAATGCTCTCCTCGCGGCGCGGGAACCCGCTGATGCCGCCGAGCTGGCGCAGCGTGGACATGGCCTCGCGACGGCCGGTCAGGATCTTGTGCGGATAGCTCTGATGACCGACATCCCAGATCAGGCGGTCTTCCGGCGTGTCAAAGACATAGTGCAGCGCAATGGCCAGTTCCACCGTGCCGAGGTTCGACGACAGGTGCCCGCCCGTCTGCGAGACCGACTCCAGCACGAAGGCGCGCAGCTCGTCGGCGACCACCGCGAGCTTCTCGCGTGGCAGGCGTCGCAGATCCTTCGGATCGTTGATGGTCGAAAGCAGCGGGTAGGTGGACAAACTCTGAAACCTCGCGGACATGCTGTGGCAGGAATTGTCAGGCAGCACTATGGCGCCCGTCCAGAAAGAATGCGGCAGTGAGCGGGCAGCTCTGCCATCGCCGACACTTTCCTGATGGATTATTCCGCAATCCGCCTGCAGCGCTTACTCAAATCCGTTGGCGAACATGGTGTTCGGTGAGCCACCGCAGATGGTACCGCTGCCCTCGATGACGAGATCGTCGATGCTCCAGCCATCGCGGGTGACATTGCTGTCTGAGGTAAAACGGAAGCGGATGTTGGCGCTGGACTGGCCATCCAGCATCGCCAGGTCAAGGTTGACCGCGCTCCAGGTGGCACTGCCATTGCAGCTCCAGACCTCGGTCCAGCTGCTGCCGTTGGTGGAGACCTCGACGCGGCCGTAGTCGTAGCCTGATTCGGTATCACACCAGGACTGGAACTTGAGGCGGGTGCCGGCAACATCGCGCAGGTCCAGCGGCACCAGGGTCAGCGAGGTATTGAGGTTGTTGCCGTAGTTGCCGGATGGAGAGTCGCTGAAGGATGCCGGCGCGCTGACAAACAGATTGGTGTTCAGGCCCCAGGGCGATTGGGCCGTGAAGTTGCCGAGGCCCGCGCTGGCATCATCGCTGAATACGGTGCAGAGCGGAAACAGGGCGAGGTCCTGAACCGAGGTCTGGCCGGCGCTGAGAGTGATGCCGGAGAAGGTCTTGCTGGCGTAACCCGGTGCGCTGGCCGTGATCGAGTAGCTGCCCGGTGGTGCCCGCAGGCCGTAGCTGCTGGCCGCCGCCGGAGAACTGGCGCTGCCGAATTCGCCCAGTTGCAGCCGGGCGGCCACTGCCAGCGGCTGCGCTGTGACCGCATCGCGCACGCTGCCTTCCAGTCTGCCGGTGGTACCCGCCGCCACCACGTCCAGGAAGCGGGCGTAGCTGGGCCCGGTGCTGGCGCTGTCGCTGCCGCGCACGTACAGGAGGTGCCGACCGGTACTCAGCCCTGCGGACGGCAGTTCGGCCACGAACAATTCCGAGGGGCTGTCAAAACTGCCGTTCAGGGCAGTGCCCAGCGCGGTCGGCGTGGCCCCGGGCTGCCACGGACCCTGATCCAGGTACACCGCGACTGCGCTGATGTTCTGGGTGGGCTCGACCCCGTTGCCCTGCTGAAAGGCGGCGTCATCAGCCGTTCCCACGAGCCGGATGGTCTCGCCCGCTTCGACCGGCGCCGTCAGCAGGCCGGAAATCGACGGGCCCGAGGGCTCCAGATAAGGCCGGCGCGCGGTACGCAGCAGGTATTCCAGGGAGGCCAGGTTGTCGCTCAGTTCCTGGCTTTCGAAGCTGGCACAGGACTGGAAGAAAGCCGTGCCGATCTCGTAGCTCATCCCCGGAATGCCGAGGTCGCCGTAGGCGAAGTCCTTGGTGCCACCATCGGTGACGTAGAGCTCCACCGCCTGCTGCGGGTTGTAACTGTTGAACCAGGCCAGGCGCCGGCCCAGGGCCGCCATGGCCGGGCCATTGGGCGCCGCATTGTTGGTGAAGCCCCAGGGCCACATCACCAGTCGGCCGTAGCTGTGAACATCCATGAACACGCCACTGGTGTCCTCGGGCGCCGCCACATTGGGGTCGGGCGGGCGCACATCGACAAAGATGCTGCGCAGGAAGTTGATCACCGCAGTCGCTTCGGGCTCCGACCCGGCGCTGGCGCCGCGATAGGTCTCGTCGCAGCCGGCGCCGCTGGAGCCGCCGTGGGCGCCCCACTCGAAAGGAAAGTTGCGGTTGAGATCGGCGCCGCGCGAGGAACTGGTGGCGCCGCAATAGTTTTCGTTGAGGTTCTTGCGCCAGGACATGCCCAGTTCGGCTTTCTTGCGGCCGTCGGGATTGGCCTGGGTCAGGATGTACAACTCGTGGTGGTCGAGCATCCAGTGCACGTCGGCATCGCTGTCATAGCGGGCCAGCAGGCCCTCGGCCAGACGCATCAGGGTCTCGGCGGTGGCGTACTCGCGGGCGTGGATCGCGCCCATGATGAAGGCGCGCGGTTTGGGTCCGGCGATCGCGGAATTGCTGAGTTTGAGCACGCGCAGGTCGTAGCCGGTGCCGGGATGGTTGATCTTGTCCCAGGAGTCGCCAATGTCGATGACCGTGGCCAGCGTCGGGTGGGCGGCGACCAGTGCGTCCTGACTGGCAAAAGTCTCTTCGACGGTGCGATAGCAGGCATAGCCTGGCACGCTGCGCAGACTGCGCTGCGGCTGGCGCACGATCTGGGTCAGATCATCGTCGATCGCAACCCGGAAACCAGCCGAGATCAACAAGGAGTATTCGTAGCGATTGGGCACTTCGACCACGAGGTAGCCCTGATCGTGATGCACTTCCCAGGGTTCGACCCGTCGCGCCAGCGCATTCACCTGCGCCTTGCTGCTGAAATAGGCGCGCACGACCCAGGGGCCGGAATCGGCCGGCAGATCGGTGCTCGGGGCCGGGCCGGCCCAGGCACTGGCCTGGGCCCACAGGGCGATGATGACTAGGTAGAGAAATCGGCGCATGGGCGGCCAGAATGCAAGCGTGGACACAGCCTAAGGCGTGGCAGCCCACGTCGGCAAGCCGAGCCAGCCGTACGCGCACATTTCCCCGACACACGCAGCAAGGCAGAATGGCCGCATGTCACTGACCGACGCCTATCGCACCGTGGTGCTGGAACACAACCGCGCGCCGCACCGTCGCGGACGCCTGGCCGCGCGCGATCTCAGCGCCGAAGGCGTCAACAAGCTCTGCGGCGACAGCCTGACGCTGGATCTGCGCATCGTGGACGAGCGCATCGCCGCCTACGGCTTCGACGCCGAGGCCAGTGCGCTGACCCTGGCGGCGACCTCGATCATGGGCGATCTGATCGAAGGCCGGACCGTGACCGAAGCCACTGAACTCGCCGCTGCGGCGCTCGATCTGGTCACTCGCAACCCGGATCGCGCAGTCGATCCGCGCCTGGGCGATTTCAACTGTTTTCTGGGCGTGCTCGGCTATCCCAATCGGGTCAAGACCGTGACCCTGCCGTGGGCGACGCTGGCCGGGGCCCTGGCCGGGCGGCTTAGAACCTCTACCGATATCGATGTGCGCGGTGCCGACCCGGCCGGGCCGCCACGCCAAGGAGTGAACCATGAGTGATTGGGTCAAGGTCGGCGCCGCCGCCGAGATCGTGCCCGGTAGCTGGCGCGTCATCGATGTCGATGGCGCCCAGGTGGCGGTGGTCAACGTCGAAGGCCACTACTACGCCATCGAGGACGTCTGCACCCACGATGGTGGCGAACTCACCGGCGGGCAGATTTGCGGCTACGAGATTGAATGCCCCCGCCACGGCGCCCGTTTCGATCTGCGCACCGGGCAGGCCCTGTGCGCCCCGGCCTACGAGCCCACCGCGGTGTTCCCGATCCAGATCGAGGACGGCGTGGTCTATGTTCGGGATGATCGCTGGGACTAGATTGGTTGTCGGTTGTCGGTTGTCGGAAGGAGCTGGCTCACGCGGAGGCGCGGAGGTCGCGGAGAAGGGCTGGATCAACCAGGCTTCTGTGGGAGTCCCGGTTGCCCCTCGCGGTGCGCTCATTGCACATCAATCCGTCGAGGTAGGTCACGTTGACCCGAAGGGTCTACGTGACAGCTGCGTCTGTGGGCAGTTTTGGGCCGAAACAGGTGGCTCTCCATGAAGCTATATCGTAAGTCTTTGAATTTACATGGTCCGGCTAGATCCGGCTTTGGTGGCCCGAAGTGCGCGCGGCGCTCTCCGGGCGGTGATGCGACGCGCTCCGGTGAGCCGCTGCGCGGCACACCAGACTACGCGCAGCAGGCGAGTTCATGGCCCGTGGGCGGTGTGGAGCCGACGTCGCGGACAGAGTCCGCTCCCACCAAACATACCGCAAGTCTTTGATTTTAATGTAGGTAACGTTGGTCGCGAAGCGGCCTACGTGACTGACGCAGCTGTCACGTAGACCCTTCGGGTCAACGTGACCTACTTCCACGGTTTGATGCGCGAACAAACGCACCGCCAGGGGCGACCGGAACTCCCCACAGGAAGCAAAAGCAGCACGCGCTCTTCTCCGCGACCTCCGCGCCTCCGCGTGAGCCAGCTCCTTCCAACAACCAACAACCAACAACCATCTTCACCTCCACAACGCCTAGAATCAGCCTCCCTTTGACGGAGTCACAGCCATGACCATTCAAGTCGGTGATCGTATTCCGAGCGCGACGCTCAGTTATCTCAAGGACGGTGTGCAGCAGATCAGCACCGACGAGCTGTTCGGCGGCAAGACCGTGGTGCTGTTCTCGGTGCCCGGTGCCTTCACGCCGACCTGTTCGGCGCGGCATTTGCCGGGTTATGTCGATCAGCTGGCTGCGCTGAAGGACAAGGGCGTGGATACGGTGGCCTGCATGGCGGTCAACGATGCCTTCGTCATGGACGCCTGGCGCCACAGCCAGGGCGTGCCGGAAGAGATCATGATGCTGGCCGATGGCAACGGCGCCTTCGCCAAGGCCATGGGTCTGGAAATGGATGCCAGCAAGTTCGGCATGGGCGTGCGCGGTCAGCGTTTTGCGCTGGTGGCCAAGAATGGGGTGGTGACGCATCTGCACGTCGAAGCGCCGGGCGAGTTCAAGGTGTCTAGCGCCGAGGCGGTGCTGGCAGCGCTGTAGTCGGCAGCGCGTCGCGCATCTTGTCGGTATCGGGGTGCCATGGGCGATGTTGCTCATGCCACTCCAGCAGTTGCTGCAGTTCGGCGCGTTGCTCTGCGCCGGCGTTCTCGCGGAACCGGGCCAGCGCCAGCAGCGCGCTGGCCTCGGCAAGTTCCCAGTGGCCGTCTTCGAACTCGCCCCGGACCAGCGCCAGGGCGGCTTGCGCCGCAGTGCGCGCCGTGGCCCAGTCCGAACGCGCCAGCGCCAGTCGGGCTTCGGTCTGCAACAGCTGTGCTCGATCCGCCACTGAGCCGTTTTCGGCCCCGGCGCCGGTGGCGCGGGCCTGTTCGATCTGTTCGCGGGCTGCGGACAGCTGACCGGTGTCGATCAGGCCCAGAGCCCACTCCAGATGCGTGCGGGCGCGCGCCGCCGCCGAGACGGTGAGTCCAGGTTCATACAGCCAGCTGGCGCTGGCCTCCAGGATCTGATTGGCGTCAGCGGCACGGCCCTGCCAGCGCAGGGTCCGGGCCAGATAGCGACGGGTCGCCAGTCGCTGGCTGACGCCGCCGCGCTGCTGGTTGTCCTCGATGGCGCTGATCAGGCGCAGCTCACGCTCAGCCTCGGTGAGTTCACCGCGATAGATCTGGACCAGCGCCAGATAGCTGCGTGCGGCGAGCACGCGGGCATGCTCGGCGCCCAGTTGCGGTTGCAGCCGCTCGACGGCCTCGCGCAGATCACGGGCGGCGCTGTCCAGGTCGGCCTGGCGGTAATCGTCCACACCCTGGTTGGTGAGCTCCTGCCCCAGCAGCAGCTGATCCGGGGATTTCTGCGCCCGCAGCATGTCGATGCCCTCGCGGCGCAGGCGGCGGGCCTCCTGCAGGTCGCCGAGGCTGGATTCGATGGTCGCCAGAGAACCCAGACTGCGCGCCAGGTCACGGTGATTCGGTGGCAGGATGCGCCGTCGCAGATCGACCACGGCACGGGCTTCGACCTGGGCCTCATCGTGGCGACCGAGCCTGAACAGCGCCAGCTGACGGTTGTGCATGGCCGTCGCCATCTCCGGATGGTCCGGCGTCGACGCCGCCCGACGGCCGGCAATGACCCGATCGAAGATCGGCAGTGCCTCGGCCGCATCGCCGGACTCCAGCGTCCAGGTGCCCAGATCATTCAGGGCCTGCAGCGTTTCTTCGGCGTCGGCGCCGAGCAAATTCTGTAGCGCGCCGTGTACCTGTCGCGCCAGCGCCAGCGCCTGATCGTAGTGGCCTTCGGCGCCGTAGACACTCTTGGATACCGAGAGCACGCGGGCTTGCTGCAGTTCGCTGTCGGCGGCGCCGCGGTCGATCACGCCGAGGGCTTGATCGACGTGAGTCCGGGCAAGGTCGATCTTGCCGGTGGCGAGTTCGGCCTGGGCCAGATCGCGCAGCAGGGCGGCCTGGGTGCGCCAGTCTTCGGCATCCACGCGCGCTCGACCGGCCTCCAGCATGGCGGCGGCGCGCGCGGAATCACCGATGTAGAACCAGGCCCGCCCCAGAGTGGCATACAGGCGCGCCTGCACGGCCGGCTGTCCGGCCAGTTCCAGCTCGATGCGTTGCCCGCCACGTTCCAGCAGCGAGCGCGCGGTGATTTCACTGCCGGCCGCACCTTCGGGCGTGGCGCTCTGGAATACGCTGGAGAGAAAGGCGCTGACCGATTCCGCCCGCAGGGCTTCTTCGCGGGCGATCCGGGCCTGCCACAGTGCCAGTCCGCTGCCGATCAGTATGGCTGCCAGCACCGCCGTGGAGGCCAATACGCCGATCCAGTGGCGACGCAGGAAGCGGCGGCTGCGGTAGCCCAGCGAATCCGGGCGCGCCCGCACCGGGCGTCCGTCCAGATAGGCGCGGATATCGTCGGCGAGCGCTTCGACGCTGGCGTAGCGTCGATTGGGCTCATCGCGCACGGCCTTGGTCAGCACCAGCGCCAGATCACCCGCCAGCATCCGCGGCGTGATCGCGGCCGGGCCGTCATCGCCGGCCTGCCGGCGCGCACGAACCAGCAGTTCGCGGGTCTCCTGCACCAATGCACGGGCGCGATGCAGAGCCATGCCGGTGAGCAGTTCGAACAGCACGGCACCGAGGGCGTAGACATCGGTGGCGGTGCTGACCGGCTCGCCGCGTATCTGCTCGGGCGCGGCGTAGGCGCGGGTGAAAAAGCGTGCTCCGGTGGCCGAGGTGTCCTTGTCCTGATCGCTTTGCAGGAGCTTGGCGATGCCGAAATCGAGCAGCTTGGGCTCGCCGCGGGAGTTGACCAGAATGTTGCCGGGTTTCAGATCGCGATGAACTACCAGTTGCCGATGGGCGTGGCTCACCGCCTCGCAAAGCTTGAGAAACAGCCGCAGGCGGGCGCGCACGTCCAGTTGGCGGCTGTCCGCATACTCAATCAGGGGCGGGCCGTCGACCCATTCCATGACGAAGTACGGCCGTCCGCGGGCGTCGACGCCACCGTCGATCAGGCGCGCAATATTGGGGTGCTCCAGACGGGCGAGAATGCGCCGCTCGCTGACGAAACGGCGCTGGATTTCTTCTGAATCCATGCCCAGCTTGATCAGCTTGAGCGCAGCCCGCTGCTGGAAATCGTGCTCCACCCGTTCGGCCAGATAGACCGCGCCCATGCCGCCGCGACCGAGCAGTCGCAGCAGCTGCCAGGGGCCGGCACGCCAGCCGATGTCAGGCTCGGCGTCAACTTCAGCCCGAGGCGGCGGGCCGTCGCCGGGTTCGGTAGCGCCTTCGGTACGCAAGAAGGCGGCCGTGTAGGCTGGATCGTTCGGGCCGGGCATCACGGAATCCCTTTGCCGGGTGCTCAGTCTAGCTGCAGGCGGACTGCAGCGCAGTCCAACTGCGCTGGCTCAGCATAGCCCCGACTGTGGGAGCGGATTCATCCGCGACAGACCGTTCCACGACCCACCGGCGATCGCGGGCAGAGCCCGCTCTCACCGGTCAAGTTCGCCGCAGCTCAAGCTCAGCTCTTCCCCGCCGCCACCAGCTGCGCCAGGCGCCGCACCGCCACCGAGATGGTCGGGTAGTCGAGCGAAACCTGGTTGCGGATCTCCTTGAACATGCCCAGCGTGTAGGCCAGCGAACCATCGGCGGCGTCGATCCAGTTCTGCACGCGGCCGCCCTTCTTCGGTGCCGGGCCATGCAGCAACTGCGCGGCGAGGGCGCGGCGCTGGGCATAGAGCTCGTCGCGCAGCACGCCGCGCGCGTGGGCATGCCAGCGGCCCTGCACCGGCAGCGACTCGATCGAATCCTGGAACCACTTCAGGTGCAGGGCTTCGCCGATGTCGTAATAGACGCGGGCTGCTTCTGCCACTTCGACCTTCTGCTCGTGCGCCAGATCGATCACGTCGAAAGCGGCATTGAGGGCGCCGAGCGCGCTGATGCGCTGAGCCATGGCCTTGGGGTAACCATGTCCGACCAGTTCGTTTTCCTGCTCGCTGTAGCGCAGCTTGTAGCTCTCCGGCAGCACCTCGTCGAGCGCCGCGATCAGCTGTTCGAAGCCTGGCGCGAAGCGCTCGACACTGGCGGCAATCTCCAGTTTGCTCACCGGCAGCTGCAGCAGCCAGCGGGTCAGATTGCGCAGCAGATTCCAGATGCCCTGGGTGACGTCGATGTTGACCCTCTCCGGGGCATCCGCAGCCAGGTCCATCTCCGCCCACCACTCACGGGCGCGGACCACCTCGCGGGCAATGGTGAAGGCCTTGGCGATCTCACCCGAGCTCTTGCCAGTGTCCTCGGTCATGCGCAGGATGAAGGTGGCACCCATGCGGTTGACGATGGAGTTGGTGACCTGGGTGGCGATGATTTCGCGTCGCAGGCGGTGCTTTTCCATGGTCTCGGAAAAACGCTCGCGCAGCGGCGTGGGGAAATAGATCTGCAACTCCTTGGACAGATACGGGTCTTCCGGTACATCCGAATCCAGCAACTGCTGGTAGAGCACGATCTTGGAATAGGACAGCAGGATCGACAGTTCCGGACGGGTCAGACCCTGGCCCTTGAGCTTGCGATCCTCGAACTCGGCATCGGTGGGCAGGAACTCCAGCCCGCGGTCGAGCAGGCCTTGCTGCTCCAGCGTACGCACGAAGTGCTGCTTGGAGCCCAGGCGCGGAATCGACAGGGCCTGCATCAGGCTGATCGCCAGGTTCTGACGATAGTTGTCGAACAGCACCAGACGTTCAACCTCGTCGGTCATGTCCACCAGCAGCTGGTCGCGTTGCTCCAGCGTCAGCTGTCCCTGCTCGATGGCGGCGTTCAGCAGGATCTTGATGTTGACCTCATGATCGGAGGTGTCGACACCGGCCGAGTTGTCGATGAAGTCGGTGTTGAGCAGGCCGCCAGCCTGGGCGAATTCGATGCGCCCACGCTGGGTCAGGCCGAGATTGCCGCCCTCACCGACGATGCGGCAGCGCAGTTCGCGGCCATTGACGCGCAGCTGGTTGTTGCTGCGATCGCCGCAATCGCTGTGGCTTTCGCTGGTGGCCTTGACGTAGACGCCAATGCCGCCATTCCAGAGCAGCTCCGCCGGCGCCTTGAGGATGGCGCGCATCAGTTCATTGGGCGTCAACTGCTCCACATCGTCATCAATGCCCAGGGCCAGGCGCATTTCCGGGGTGATGGTGATGGTCTTGGCGCTGCGCGGAAACACGCCGCCACCGGCGCTGATCAGGCTGGTGTCGTAATCGGCCCAGGACGAGCGCGGCAGGGCGAACATGCGCTCACGTTCGACAAAACTGGTCTCGGCGTCCGGATTCGGATCCACGAAGATGTGGCGGTGGTCGAAGGCAGCCAGCAGCCGGATCTTGCGTGACAGCAGCATACCGTTGCCGAATACGTCGCCCGACATGTCACCGATGCCGACGCAGGTGAAATCCTCGCTCTGGCAGTCCTTGCCGATGGCGCGGAAGTGGCGCTTGACGCTTTCCCAGGCGCCCTTGGCGGTGATGCCCATCTTCTTGTGGTCATAGCCCTTGGATCCGCCGGAGGCGAAGCCGTCGTCCAGCCAGAAACCGTATTCCTGGCTGAGGGCATTGGCGATATCCGAGAAGGTGGCCGTGCCCTTGTCGGCCGCCACCACCAGATACGGATCATCCGGATCATGACGCACCACCCGTTCCGGCGGCACGATGGCGCCATCGACGATATTGTCGGTGACGTCGAGCAGGCCGCGGATGAAGGTGCGGTAGCAGGCGATACCCTCGGCCAGGATGGCGTCGCGATCATTGCCGGCCGGCGGCTGTTTGACGTAGAAGCCGCCCTTGGCGCCCACCGGCACGATCACGGTGTTCTTGACCTGCTGAGCTTTCATCAGGCCCAGCACCTCGGTGCGGAAGTCCTCGCGCCGGTCGGACCAGCGCAAGCCACCGCGGGCGACCATGCCCATGCGCAGGTGCACGCCTTCCACCCGCGGCGAGTAGACGAAGATCTCGCGGAAGGGCACCGGCTTGGGAAGTCCCGGCACCTTGCTCGAATCGAGCTTGAAGCTGATGTAGTCCTTGGACTTGCCGTCCACCCGCTGATAGAAATTGGTGCGCAGGGTGGCGCGCATGCAGTCGCGGAAGGCACGCAGCATGCGATCGTCATCCAGGCTCGACACCTGTTCCAGCAGTGCGCCCAGTGCATGATGAATGGCACTCAGTTGCTCGGCGCGCGGCTTGATGTAGGCATCCAGCAGGTCACCGGCCAGGTGCGGCAGCTTGGCGCGGGTTTCGTCGTCGAGCAGCACGCCGAATTCGCGCTCCATACGCCGCCGCGCGGCATCGGCCACGCTGCGCGTTTCGCGTTCGGGGTCAAAGCGGGCGGCAAACTGCTCCACCAGCATGCGCGTGACCAGCGGATGCGCCGCCAGGGTGCGTTCCATGTAGGCCTGCGAGAAGGTCACGCCGGTCTGCAGCAGATACTTGCAATAGCCGCGGAGCATGGCGACTTCACGCATTTCCAGCTCTGCCGCCAGGACCAGACGGTTGAAGCCGTCATTCTCCACGTGGCCACGCCAGACCTGCTCGAAACCCTGTTGAAAGCGCTCGCGGGCTTGATCCAGGTTTTCACCCAGCGCCACCAGCGGTTCAACATGGAAATCCTGCATGTGGATCGACATGCCCGGCGTTTCCATTTCATAGGGATGCTCGGAGAGGACCCGCAAGCCCATGTTTTCCAGCATCGGCAGCGCATCCGACAGGGCAATGGGCGAACCCATCTTGAACACCTTGAAGCGCAGCGCGCCATCGGCCTTCTTGCGCGGACGGTACAACAGCAGGCGTACGTCCTGACTGTCCTTGAGCTGTGCAGCGGACTCGACATCGGCAGCGGCCAGCCAGGGCGTCACGGCCTCGATATAGCCCATTGGCAAGGCCTTGCCGAAGCGATTGCTGAGCTTGATACCGCGCTCTTCGCCGTGCTTCTGGATCAGGATGTCACGCAACTCGTCCTGCCAGTTGCGCACGATCTGGGTCAGTTTGGCCTCGATCTCGCGGACATCGTATTCGGGTTTCTCGCCGGGCTTGGGCCGGACCACCACGTGCAGACGGGCCAACACCGATTCGGAAACGGCGACCGAAGAGTCATAGCGTTCGCCGCCAAAGGCACGCTTCAGGGACTGCTCGATGCGCTCGCGGATCTCGCTGGTGAAACGCTCGCGCGGGATGTAGACCAGGCAGGAGAAATAGCGGCCGTAGCGGTCGCGACGCACGAACAGACGGGTGCGCTGGCGCTCCTGCAGATTGAGGATGCCGAGCGAAGTCTCGAACAGCTCCTCGACGCTGGACTGGAACAGTTCGTCGCGCGGCAGCGTTTCCAGGATGTGTTGCAGCCGCTTGGCGGCATGACCGGTGCGATGCAGATTGCTGCGCGCGAAAACCCCGTCGACCTTGGTCCGGATCAGCGGGATGTCCTTGGGCCGGGTGGTGTAGGCGGTGGACGTGTACAGCCCCAGAAAGCGGTCTTCGCCGACGGCATTGCCATTGGCGTCGAAGCGCAGCACGCCGATGTAATCCATGTATCCAGGATGGTGCACGGTCGAGCGCGCATTGGTCTTGGAGAGGATGATCAGATCGGGCAGCGTGTCCGGCGGCAGGTCGCGCGCTGCCAGTGTGGCCAGCGGACGCAGCGGCAACTGGGTTTCATCGCCACGCAAGAGGCCCAGGCCACTGCCGGGCACGGCGCGCAGCACGTTGGTGCCATCGACCTGGGCGGTTTCATAGGCGCGGTAACCGAGCAAGGTGAAGTGGTTGTCCGCCACCCAGCGCAGATAATCGGCACACTCGGCCACGTACTCGGGGTCGTGCAACAACTCACGGGCACTCAGGCCTTCGGCCAGAGCCAGTGCGCGATGATGCATGGCCGTGAAATCGCGCACACAGGCTCGGACATCGGCCAGAGCGCGCTCGATGCGTTCGCACAGCGCTTCGATGCGGCCGGGTTCGGTCTGGCGATCGACCTCCACGTGCATGATCGATTCCGACTGCTCGCCGTCTTCAGCCCCGAAACCGAGAATATGACCACCCGGATCGCGCTGGACCTTGAACACCGGATGCATGATCAGATGGGTGAGGGTGTGATCCTGGGCAATGGCCATGCTGACCGTGTCGACCAGGAAGGGCATGTCGTCATTGACGATCTGGATCGCCGTATGGGTGCTCTCCCAGCCGTTCTCGTCCTGGGTCGGGTTGTAGACGCGGACCTTGGCCGAATGCGCCGGGCGGTGCCGGAAGTAGCGCAGCAGATCCAGCGTCAATCCGGCCCAGTCGCTGGGCTTGCGCTCGTCGAATTCATCCTGCGGAAGGTGCTCGAACAATCGAGTGGCAAAAGCCGTGGCCTCCTTCAGCTTGGGGCCACTGACCAGAGATTTCAGGGCTTCGAGAACATGCGCCAGCGTTTGGCCGGCGTCAGCAGTGCGAACGGCGCTCATGATGGGGTGTGGGTCGCGCAAATGCGAAGGAAGCGTAAAGATAGCGCTCGCCGCGCTCAGGCTCTACCCGCGCTGCAGCATTCCGGCCAGCCGCGCTTCAGGGAGGCGGGAGTCGGATCCGGCGAAGACAGATGATGGCAAAGCGTCCGGACGCTGGTGCCTTGGCTTCTGTAGGTCCGGACTTGTCCGGACGCTGGTGCTCTGGCTTCTGTAGGTCCGGACTTGTCCGGACGCTTTGGTTTTCCCGCGGCGAGAGCGTCCAGACAAGTCTGGACCTGCCAAGGCAAGGTGCCCGCCAGCATCCTCGCGTTCACCTTCCGCACTCGCAGCTCTCAGGCATGCTGTGCGGCTGATTTGGTCCAACGTGACGGAGTACCTCCATGGTCGATCTGTTCAGCCCCCTCAAAGCGGGCGATCTGCAACTGCCGAACCGCATCCTGATGTCGGCCTTGACCCGCGCCCGCGCCGGACGCACGCACATTCCCAACGCCATGATGGCCGAGTACTACTCGCAACGGGCCTCGGCCGGTCTGATCTTCACCGAAGCGACCATGGTCGCCGCCGACGGCTGTGCCTTTACCGGCGAAGGCGGGCTCTACGACGACGACTGCGTGGCCGGCTGGCGGCTGGTGACGGACGCCGTGCATGCCCGCGGCGGACGCATCGCCGTGCAGCTCTGGCACCCAGGCCGCGCTGCGCACTCGCTGCTCAACGGCGGCGTGCAACCGGTGTCGAGCACCGACCGCGCCATCAGCGGCAGCAGCATCCAGACGCCGGAAGGCGAGCAGGCTTACGAAGTGCCAAGGCGCCTGGCGCTGGCCGAGCTGCCCGGCATCGTCGAGCTGTTCCGAGCGGCGGCCGAGCGGGCCATGGCGGCCGGCTTCGATGGCGTGCAGCTGCACGGCGCCCATGGTTATCTGCTCGACCAGTTCCTGCGCGACAGTGTCAATGACCGCGATGATGCCTATGGCGGCAGCATCGCCAATCGCACCCGCTTGCTGCTGGAGACGGTGGATGCGGCGATTTCCGTCTGTGGTGCCGGTCGGGTGTCGGTACGGATCTCGCCCCTGGTGCCGTTCAACGACATCCGCGATTCCGATCCGGAAGCGCTGGTGGCTTATCTTGCGCGCGAACTCAATGCGCGGCAGATCGGGGCTCTGGAGTTGCGCCACGGGGATTTCCGGGACGCTGCCGAGCAGCGTCTGGCCGTGATTGCGCGCGAGCATTTCAAGGGCACGCTGCTGGCCAACGGCGGTTACGATTACGAAAGCGGTCAGGCGGCGGTAGCTTCGGGTGCTGTCGATGCCGTGGTCTACGGCAAGGCCTATCTGTCCAACCCCGATCTGGTGGAGCGCTTCCGCGCCGGCGCTCAGCTGACCCCGGTGGATTTCAGCAAGCTGTACACGCCGGGACCGGCCGGATACACCGAGTACCCGACGATGGGGTAGCTGCGGCGACGGCGGGTAAGCTCTGCTCCGCCGTAGCGAGGCTGTACGAGGCTCTGGTGGTGCCGAGCTTGCTCGGCAGGATGTGCTGCCAAAGCCAGAAGCCCAGCCAGAGCAGCGGAGCAAGCTCCAATACTGTTTAGATAGGTGATGGCGAGCAGTGTAGGTTGCCGTGAAAGTCGTTCAGGCGAGAGCTGTCGCTCCCTCCCCGATGTTCGGGGAGGGCTGGGGAGGGGTTAGGCAAGAAACCCTATGCAACGGTCATGGCACCAGCGACTTTCATGATTGCGAGTGGCCCGCAGCCATGACCGTTGGGCTAAGGCCGCAGGCCGTGCCCAACGATCTGGCGCAACGTTGTTGGGCACGGCCTGCGGCCTTAGCCCAACCTACCCAAAGCAAACAGTCTTGGAGCAAGCTCCGCTCTACCAGAGTGTCGATGTACGAGGCTTTGGTAGTGCCGAGCTTGCTCGGCAGCATGTTCGGCGACCTGGCTGTGCGCGATCCGCGCAGGGCCTCAGCGCAACTGTAGCTTGAACTGCACCTCGACCTCGTCGGCAATCGTCTCCGGATCGGCCCACTCGCCGCGGCCGATGCCGAACTGGCCGCGTGAAAAGCGGGCCTTGCCTTCGATGATGCGGCCGTCGGCGCTGGGGCTGATATCCAGTTGCACCGGATGGCTCTGGCCCTTGAGCGTCAAGGTGCCTGGACAGCTGAGCCGGGTGCCGGCAGCGCTGCAATCCCCCGTGGACGCCCAGCGTGCGCTCGGGAACTGCTCGCTGTCGAAGAAGTCCGGACCGCGCAGGGTGTCATCGCGGTCGGGGTAGTCGGTGTCCAGGCTGCCGACCTCGATGTCGGTGACAAAGCGCGTGGCCAGCGGCTGGGTCAGGTCGAAGCTGGCCTTGCCGGAAAATTGCTTGAAGATGCCGGGCACGGCCTCGCCGCCGTAGTCACCGGTGAAGCCCAACTGGCTGTTGCTGGCATTGAAGCTGAATTCAGCAGCATCGGCCAGCCCGACGCTGGCCAGCACCATCAGGGCGAACAGGGGCAGTTTCATGATGGATCCTTGTGTTCCCGGGTGCGCGAACCCGAACCGAAGCGTGGAAGCATGCGCGTCAAGGTACTGTCGCGGTCAATGAAGTGGTGCTTGATGGTAGCCGCCAGATGCAGCGCGATTACCGCCATCAGCGTCCACGCCAGCCATTCATGCACCTGCTGCCAGAAGACGAAGGCCTCGCGATCGCGGGCAATCAGCGCCGGTACCTTGAACAGGCCGAACCAGCTCAGTGGAAATCCGGAGGCGGAGTTCTGCAGCCAGCCGCTCAGCGGCATGGCCAGCATCAGCAGGTACATCAGCCCGTGCGTGCCGGCTGCGGCGCGCAACTGCCAGGCTGGCGCAGGCAGTGGTGCGGGTGGCCTGCGGTACAGACGCCAGAGCAGGCGGAACGCAGCCAGCGCCAGTACCGTCAATCCCACCCATTTATGCCAGGTGTAGACCTCGATCTTGGTCGGCGAATTCTTCAGTTCGGTCATCCACAAGCCGACGCCGAGCATGCCCAGGATCGCTAGCGCGATGAGCCAGTGCAGGATGATGGCCACCAGGCCGTAACGCTGCGTTTCCGGGGGAGTGCCAGCTACGGTTTCCGGCATGGACTTGCCCTCGATCATCAGATGAATGCCATGGCGACACCCGGGAGCTTCCGGGTGCCGCCGAAAAGCCGTACCGATGATCAGCCGGCCGATGCCTCGACCTCGATGCGCACGCTGACCTCGTCACTAACGGCCGGCACGTATTCGGCCATGCCAAACTCGGAGCGCTTGAAGCGGGTCGTGGCGGAGAAGCCGACCGCCGGCTTCTTGCTGAAGGGGTGCGGGCCAGCCTGATTCAGCGTGGCCTGCAAGGTGACCGGCAGGGTCTTGCCCTTGAGCGTGAGATCGCCGCTGATGGTCAGGGTCTGCTCGCCGGTCTTGACCACCTGGGTGGAAACAAATCGTGCTTCCGGATACACGGCCGTGTTGAACCACTTTTCCGCCGACACGTGCTCGCGCCAGGTGGCATCACCGAGGTCGATGCCGGCGACGTCCAGACTGACGTCGACCTTGGCAGTGCTCCAGTCCGCGGCATCCAGGGACAGGCTGCCGTCCTTGATATGAAAGCGGGCGGTGCTGTTGGAGAATCCCAGATGATTGACGCTGGCATGCACCTGCGAGTGCACCTTGTCGAAGCTGTAGTTCAGGGTCTCGGCGTGGGCGCCGGCGGCAAGGGCGAGGCTGGCAAGGGCAATCAAGGTGCGCATGGGTGGTTCCTGTATTCGTTGAGGTGAGGGGCACTGACCGCCGCAAGCTACGCGGAGACCGTCGGCGCCAATGTGAAGACAGCTTGCGTGACGGCTCGAAGCCGTCCAATCTCCTCCACTGCGCGACAGCGTTCAAATTTGTTGAATGCACGACGAGCCCACACTGGATCTGCAGGCGATAGAACTGCTGACCGCCATCGAAGCGGAGGGCTCGATGGCCGCGGCCGCGCGTCGATTGGGCAAGGTGCCCTCGGCGCTCAGCTATCAGGTCCGGCGCCTGGAAGAATCGCTGGACCTGTTGCTGGTCGATCGCCGTAGCGGACGAGCCTTGCTGACCGAATCAGCGCAGTTGCTGGTACGCGAAGGCCGTGATCTGCGCGCGGCGCTGGACGGCGCCCTGACACGGGCGCGACGGGCCGCGCTGGGATTCGAGTCGGAACTGGTGATCGCCGTGGATGCCGTGGTGCCCATCGACGTGCTCTGGCCGCTGCTGCACGGCTTCGACCAGCTCAAGGCGCCCACCCAGTTGCGCTTCTGGCATGAGGTTCTGTCCGGAAGTTGGGAGGCGCTGCTGAGTGGGCGTGCCGATCTGGTGGTCGGTGCGCCGGGCGAAGCCCCGGCCAATCGCGAGATCCGGATGCAGCCGCTGGGCCGTATCGAGTTCGTGTTCTGCGTAGCGCCGCAGCATCCGCTGGCCGCTGTGGCCGAGCCGCTGCTCCCGGCGCAGATCGCCCGCCACCGCTCCATTGCCGTGGCCGATTCGGCGCGTTCGATGCCGCGACGCACGGCCGGTTTGCTGCCGGGCCAGCCGGTCATGACCGTCCCCGATTTCAACTACAAGGTGGCGGCGCTATGTGCCGGCCTCGGCTGTGGCTATCTGCCGCGACATGTCGCGGCGACGGCGCTGCGCAGCGGCAGACTGGTGCAGCGGGCCACGGCACAGACCGAGCTGGTCGCACCGGTGCATCTGGCCTGGCGCGAACCCATCCGCGGCAAGGCGCTGGCCTGGTTTGTCCAGGCCTTTTCTGGCGTCAACTTCGATAGTCTGCGATGAACCAGAAACGGCCCGCCATGGCAGCACCAGTTGCCGCCCTCAGTTGGCCACCGCCGCCGGACTGGCCGCAGCAACTGCGGACGGCCGGGGCGTTACGGATCAGTGGCGTACCCCTGCACCCCGACAACGACGCGTTGCGAGCGATGGCGGCAGAGTTGGGGCCGGTCTCCACCCGAGGACTGTCGCACCGCGCAGGTCTGGTCGAAAGCGGCGCAGTGCAGCGGGTTGAAGCGCTGCCAGGTCCAGTGCTCGATCAGTACGCCAAGAGCCTGCGATCGGCGAGCAGTGAGGCCTTCGCCCTGCATAGTGACGAGAGCTTCTGCGTGCAGCCGGCACGCTGGGTGCTGCTGCACTGCTGTCAACCGGCGGAAACTGGCGGCGACACGCTGCTGCTGGCAGTCGAAGAAATCCTCGCCCAGGTGCCGAGAGAGGTACGGATTGCGCTGGAGCAGCTGCGGCTGCCCTATCCCTGTGGCGATCGGGTCACGATCGAGCCTTCGGGCATGCTGCGCTTCAATGCCGAGGAGGTTGAATCTGCCGCGCTGCGCCGCGGCGTTCCGCTGTCACTGCCGCAGCGCGGCTGGCTGGCGCGCTTCGAGCAGCTCTTTGCCAGACAGGCGAGACGCCTGCGGCTGGATGCCGGAGACCTGCTGATCATCGACAACTGGCGCGTGCTGCACGGGCGCACGGCCTTTGCCGCCAGTTCCGGGCGATTGCTGAAGCGGCTGCGGGTGCTGTGACTCAAGTCCGCCGCCGCAGATAGTTGAGCACATCCATGCGCGTGACCAGGCCGATGAAGTGCTCGCCGTCCATGACGATGGCCACGTGACCTTTTTCGAACAGCGGCATCAGGCTTTCGATCTCGGTGCGCACATCGACCATGTCCAGGTTGGTGATCATGGCCTCGGACACCGCGCACTGAAATTCGCAAGGATTGTTGTAGACCTTCATCAGCACATCGGATTCGTCGACGATGCCGACGATGCGATCGCCGTCCATGACCGGCAGCTGCGACACGTCATAGAGCTTCATGCGCTGGTAGGCGACCGTCAGCGATTCGTTCGGGCGCACGACAATGGTGTCGCGATCGGAATAGGGGCGATTGATCAGATCGCGCAGATCGCCGGTGGATTCGCGGGTGATGTAGCCGTTGTCGCGCATCCAGTAGTCGTTGTACATCTTCGACAGGTACTTGTTGCCGGTATCGCAGACGAAAGCCACCACCTTCTTCGGCGTACCCTGCTCGCGGCAGTAACGCAGTGCGGCGGCGATCACGGTGCCGGTGGAGCTGCCGCCGAGAATGCCCTCCGAGCGCAGCAGTTCACGCGCCACCTCGAAGCTCTCGCGGTCGCTGATGGCATAGCTCTTCTTGACATGTTCGAAGTCGGCGATCGCGGTCAGATAGTCGCCGCCGATGCCTTCGACCGTCCAGCTGCCACCGCTGGGCTCGAGCACGCCCTCGTTGACGTACTTGGTCAACACCGAACCGACCGGATCGGCCAGGATCAGGTCCACATGCGGTGCAGCCCGGGTGAAGAAATTGGACAATCCGGTCACGGTGCCGCCCGAACCCACGCCGAAGACCATGGCGTCCATGTCGTGGCCCATCTGCTGCCAGATTTCCGGGCCGGTTCCGAATTCGTGGGCATAGGGGTTGGACGGATTGCCGAACTGGTTGATGTAGAAAGCGCCCGGCGTTTCCTCGGCGATGCGGCGCGCCATGTCCTGGTAATACTCGGGATGGCCCTTGGTCACGTCCGAGCGCGTCAGCACCACCTCGGCGCCCATGGCCTTGAGGTTGAAGATCTTCTCGCGGCTCATCTTGTCCGGAACCACCAGCAGCAAGCGATAGCCCTTCTGCTGGGCAACCAGCGCCAGCGCCAGCCCGGTGTTGCCGGCGGTGCCCTCGACGATGGTCGCGCCGGGCTGCAGCAGCCCCTTGCGCTCGGCGTCCTCGATCATCGACAGACCGATGCGATCCTTGATCGAACCGCCCGGATTCATCGACTCCATCTTGAAATAGAGCTCGCACGGACCGGTGTCCATGTGCTGGCAGCGCACGATCGGCGTATTGCCGATCAGTTCGAGTACGTTGTTGTAGATCGCCATGACCCTCTCCTGCGCGGATCCGCACCTCGGGTGCGGCCGCATCGAAACCTGAAGGGGCGCAAGACTGCACCAGGATGGCGCAAGAGGCCAGCTTCAAGGGGCAATTACGTTGAAAGGCTGAACTTCGCTCAAGTCCGTAGCCTTCTCCCGAGTCCCGAGTCCCGAGTCCCGAGTCCCGAGTCCCGATAACCGACAACCGACAACCGACAACAACCAGGCCCTTGGCGACGGCCGCCGGATGGCGCAATCATGGGGCACAATTCCGCACAGGTGCCAGCCATGAACCGAAATCTGATCATTCCGCTGATAGCACTGGACTCGCTGGCGGCGCTGTTGCTGGCCCTGGGCCTGCTTACCCATTTCAGTCCGGAGATCGAGTTCCTGCGGCCGCTGGCCGAGCTAAATCTGGCGATCCCGATGATGGTCGTCGGCGCCGTGCTGATGGTGATCTGCGGGCCTTTGATGGTCCGCTGGTTCATCGCCTCGATGCGCGAGCGGGGGCGTTGAGCCATGGCTCGTCGTCGCGCGCCGGTGTTTCTGAGAGCCGCCGAACAGGATGACGCGGCCGCCGTCTCGGCGCTGTACGAATCACCGAAGGTGTTCGGAAACCTGTTGCAGCTGCCATTCCCGCGTGAATCGATGTGGCGCGAGCGGCTGGCCAATCCAGACCCGGATACCCTCAATCTGCTGGCGCTGATCGATGGCGAGGTGGTCGGTCATGGCTTCCTCGGACGCCCCAACCTGAATGCGCGCCGCCGCCACGTCGGCGTCATCGGCCTTGCCGTGCATCCGGACAATCAGGGCCGCGGCATCGGCAGCGTGCTGCTCGCGGCCATGATCGAGCGCGCCGAGCGCTGGATGCAGATGATCCGGCTGGAGCTGGAGGTTTATCCAGACAATCTGGCCGCCATAGCGCTCTATCGGAAGCATGGATTTGTCGAGGAAGGACGTTTGCGCAGCTACGCCTTCCGCGATGGACAATTGGTCGACGTGCTGGCGATGGCACGGGTCAGCGAGTGACCAAGCCCACTGTAGGAGCGACCTCGCGTCGCGACCGGCAGACCCTGGCCTTGCCAAAAGCCCGTTCGCGGCCGAAGCCGCTCCCACCGTAGGCGCGACCTTGCGTCGCTACAAAGGTGGTGCGCCAAGGTGTCAGCGGTCGCGCCGTGAAGGCGCTCCTACGAGAAGCCGGGCCAACGTAGGAGCGACCTTGCGTCGCGACCGGCAGACCCGAGCCTTGCCAAGAGCCCGTTCGCGGCTGAAGCCGCTCCCACCGTAGGCGCGACCTTGCGTCGCTACAAAGGTGGTGCGCCAAGGTGTCAGCGGTCGCGCCGTGAAGGCGCTCCTACGAGAAGCCGGGCCAACGTAGGAGCGACCTTGCGTCGCGACCGGCAGACCCGAGCCTTGCCACCAGCACAATCGCGGCTGAAGCCGCTCCCACCGTAGGAGCGACCTTGCGTCGCGACCGGCGAGCTATTGCGAATCCTGGCTGGGCTTGCGAGGCAGCTCGTCGCCCAGGGTCACCCAGGGCACGTGGGTGTCGAAATTCACGTGTGCCATCGGGGCCTGCCCGATCGGGTCGATGAACAGGGCACGGGCAATGTGCAATTCGCCGGCCCAGCGCAGGGACTTGAAGAACATCGGGCTGCCGCAGTGCCCACAGAAGGCGCGGTGTCCGCCTTCAGCGGCAACATGCCAGTGCAGACGGGTGTTCGGGTCGGTCACTGCAACCGCCGCTTCCTCGAAGCCCACCCAGGTGACGAAGGCCGCGCCGTGCGCCCGCTGGCAGCGCGAGCAATGGCAATGCGCCACCCATTTGGGCGGCAGTTCGGCGCTGAAGGTCACTGCTCCGCACAAGCAACTACCCCGGGCCTTGTCCATGCTCATGATCGGTTCCCCCTGCAGGGCTGGATTTTGCCTGTTCACCGCCAATTCCAGCGCTTCGGATCAATTCGCCGCGCCGTTCCTGCCTCGACCTCGCCGACTCGCCGAGGCGTCATTGCGAGCCGCGTGTTTAGCCGCGAAACTGCCCACGGACCACGAACTCCCGGCGTCATTGCGACCCCGGACTTGATCCGGGGGAAGCAATCCAGGGGCATGCGTCGATTTCCTGAATTGCTTCGTCACTGCGTTCCTCGCAATGACGCATCAACCATTTACGATATGGGTTCATGGAGTGGAGCGAGCCCCGGGTAGATCGGGTCGGCGCGCCGACCCCATTCAGAGCTCCGCTACCTCGCCTTGTACGGAAACAGCTTGCGTTCCAGAAACTCCAGGCCGTGATCGATGGCCCAGGCGATCAGGCCGATGATCGCGAGGATCAGGAAGATGTGCTCGGTCAGGCCGCGGCGCTGGCTGATGTTGAGCATGGCGCCGAGGCCATGGGGGGCGTTGATCAGTTCGGCCAGCATGATGTAGCCGAAGGACAGTCCGAACAGCCCGCGCAGGCCGCGGAACATCTCGGGCAGGGCGGTGGGCACCAGCACCTTGAGCACGATCTGGCGGTCGCTGGCGCCGAGGGTCCGCGCGGTGTCGACATAGCGATCGGGCACCGCCAGGATGGACGATGCCGCGGTGGCAAACACGAAGGGCACGGCCGCCACGAAGATGAACATGATCTTCTGCGACTCGCCGATCCCGAACCAGAGAATGGTCAGCGGTATCAGCGCGGCCACCGGCACATTGCTCATCGGAATGACGATGGGTTTCAGAAAGGCTTCCAGCGTGCGCCAGGAGGCCGCCAGCACGCCGAAGGGAACACCGACAACCAGGGCCAGCGAGAATCCGGCCAGTACCCGACCCAATGTCGCCGCGATACTCTGGCCGAGGTTGCGCTCGAACAGCAGGTTGGGGATGGCCGCGATCACCTCAGCCGGGCTCGGCAGGATTGCCGGTGAGATGAACCTCTCCTCGGCGATCCCCAGCGTCATCACGAACCAGAAGAATCCCACCAGCACCAGGCAGGTCGCGGCCAGCAGTTTGCCGGTGGTGGGCGCCGGACTCTTGCGCAGCTCCAGATTGGGCCATGATTTCGCCATCAGCATGCTCCCGGTGCGCGGAATGCCTGCAGGCTAGCAAGAAACCAGCGGAGGAGGGAGAAGGGGCAGGGGCAAGGGACTGACCCTGCCGCAGGATCTGGGCATGCAGCGAGGTTGGGGTCCAGCCACCTGGCGTCATTGCGACCCCGGACTTGATCCGGGGGAAGCAATCCAGAAGCGCAGTTTCAAACGCACTGGATTGCTTCGTCGCTGCGCTCCTCGCAATGACGAATCAATAACGTACGACATGGGTTCATGGGGATTCACAAAAGCCGCCTCACGGCCCACGCGAACGAACGCCGATCAAAGATCGTCACTGCTGTTCTTGCTGCTTTTCCTTCGCGCCCTTCGCGTCCTGCTCTTTCCTGGAATCCGCGGCGGGACCGGTCGCGGATGAATCCGCTCCCACCGGGATGAGGCTATTGCTCGGCGGGCTGATCCAGCAGCGCTGCCAGTGCCCGTCGGGCTTCGGCCAGTCCGGCCTTGGAGTGCGCCGAGAACACCACGACCTCGGTGAGCACGCCCATGTCCTCGATTTCGCGCAGTACCTTCCGTCGGGTTTCCATCGCCGCTCCCCGACTGAGCTTGTCGGATTTGCTCAGCAGCAGCACGCAGCGAAGCTGCCGGGCGCGGCAATAGGCCAGCATCTGCTGATCGAAATCCGTGAGCGCGTGGCGAATGTCAGACACCACCACCATGCCCGACAGCGCCTGCCGCTCGCGCACATAATTGTCGATCAGAGCGTGCCAATCGCGTTTGAGGTCCTGCGGCACCTTGGCGTAGCCATAGCCGGGCAAATCGATCAGGCGCTCGGATTCTCCCAGCGTGAACACCACCAGCTGCTGAGTGCGGCCGGGGGTCTTGCTGGTCCGCGCCAGGCCGTTCTGGTCGGTGATGGTGTTGATCGCGCTGGATTTTCCCGCGTTGGAGCGCCCGGCGAAGGCCACTTCGCGACCGAGATCCTCCGGCAGCTTGTGGTGGTCCGGGGTGCTCATCAGGAACCGGGCGCGGCGAAATCGGCGTTCCAGTTCGGTATCCAGTGGCTCGGAGGCAGACATCGGGGCGCTATCAGGCTGTCGGTAGCTGGAATCTACGTCATCCCGAGCGCGCTGCGAGCCTGAATCCCGGATCGAAGCTACGATTCATCGCCGTCCAAGGGCAGCCTAAGGCCTCGCTCCCGTGTAGAATCCTGCGGCTTTGGCGCTGCCGCGTACCATCGGTGCCGGCACAGTGCATCATTTCCCGAAATTGCCGTTCGAGGTCGAGGACGATGAAGTTCACAACTGTTGTTGCTTTTGCGGCGCTGCTGGCCGCGACACCCGGCTGGGCCGTCAGCGGTGATGCCACCGCGGGCGAGGCCAAGGCCGCTGTCTGTGCCGCCTGCCATGGCGTCGACGGCAACAGCGTCGATCCGCAGTATCCGAAGATCGCTGGGCAGCACGAGCAGTACATTGCCGAGCAGTTGGCGCTGTTCAAGAGCGGCAAGCGCGAGAACGCCATCATGCTGGGCTTTGCCACGCTGCTGTCCGAGCAGGACATGGCTGATCTTGGCGCCTACTTCTCGGCGCAACAGGCCAAGCCGGACATCGCCGACGAGGCCTTCGTCGCCATCGCCCAGCCGATCTATCGCGGCGGTGACGCCAAGCGCGGAATCCCGGCGTGCATGGCCTGTCACGGTCCCGACGGCCGTGGCAATCCGCTGTCGCGTTATCCCTCGATTGCCGCACAGCATGCGCAGTACAGCGCCGACATTCTGCGGCGTTATCGCGATGGCGCGGTCTACGGTGATCCCGACAATGCCCACGCCAAGATCATGTCGCAGGTGGCTGCCAAGCTCAGCGATAACGAGATCGAGGCGCTGGCGTCATACATCCAGGGACTCCATTCGGCGACTCCCTGAGTCCTCTTGTCGAACGCTAAGGCTTTCTTCATCCGTGATCTGAGAGTCTGCGTCCACCCGAAAGCTGATTGAGGAAGAACTCGATGCGTCTAGCCATTGGCTCCCTGTTTGCGTTTGCCATGCTGCTGGCTCTGCCGGCCTGCGCCCAGCCGCTGGAAAAGTTCCAGGAGGGCAAGCACTACTTCGCCATCGATCCGCCGCAGCCGACCAGCTCAGGCAACAAGATCGAAGTGCTGGAAGTGTTCATGTACACCTGTCCGCACTGCTACGACCTTGAGCCCTACCTGGAAAAGTGGAAAGCCACCAAGGCCGATGACGTGGCCTACTCGGCATTCCCCGCCGCCTGGAATGAGCCGGTCGAGGCTTTCGCCCGTGCCTTCTACGCTGCCGAGACCCTGGGCATTCTGGAAGCCTCGCACGAGAAGTTCTTCGCCGCGATCCACAAGGAGCACAAGCCTTTCCGCTCGATCGAAGATATCGCCGAGTGGTACTCGCAGTTCGGCGTGACCAAGGAGCAGTTCCTGAGCGCGGCCAATTCCTTTGCCGTCAATACCAAGATCAATCGTTCCAAGGCCATGGTGCCGCGCTGGGGCGTGGCCGGTACGCCGACCGTGATCGTCGATGGCAAGTATCGCTTCGATGTGTCCAGCGCGGGTGGTCATCAGAATGTCGGCGAGCTGATCGACTTCCTGGTAGCCAAGGAACGCGCGGCCAAGAAGGCGAGCAGCTGAAGCTAATCAGTCGGTGACTGTTGCTCGGGAACATGACAAGAAGGAGGCGCGCTCGGATCGGGCGCGCCTTCGTCTTTTCTGCTTCAACATCCACGCCGGCAACTCGCAGGGCAAGTTTCGCGAGTACCTGACCCGCGGCTGGCGCCATATCCTCCCGGATACCGGCAAGCACAAGAACCTGTCGGAGCTGGCCAAGCTGCTGGGGCAGGTGGATATCGCCGCGCTGCAGGAAGTGGATGGCGGCAGCCTGCGCTCCGGCTTCATGAACCAGGCCTCGTATCTGGCCGAGCTGGCGGCCTTTCCCTACTGGTGGCAGCAACGCAATCGTCGTATCGGGCGCATCGCCGAATCCAGCAACTGTCTGTTCAGCCGGGCGCAACCGACCCTGGTCGAAGACCATCCTCTGCCTGGGCGCATTCCCGGCCGGGGCGCCTTGCTGGCAGTGTACGGTGAAGGCAGGGAATCACTGGCGGTGGCGATTTCGCACCTGTCGCTGGGTTCGCAGGCGCGCGCGCGACAGTTCGATTTCCTGCATGAACTGCTCTCGCCCTATAGACACAGTGTGGTCATGGGTGATTTCAACTGTCAGCCCAACAGTCCGGGCTTCCGTCGCTTCATGGAACGCAGCGGCCTGGCGGTGCCCGGCCCTCAGGCGCTCGCCACCTATCCGGCCTGGCAACCCGACCGCGCCATCGACCACATCCTGATCTCGCACGATATCCATCCGCTGCGTTACGAGGCGCCTAGCTTCCAGCTCTCCGACCACCTGCCCGTCGCGGTGGACATCGAACTGCCCGAGGGTGTGCAGATTCACAGACTGTAGCCGTCTGCCTAGTCACCGAGCCTTCTGGTCGAGCCTGTCGGGCCCTCAGATTGCGCCTCTACGCTGTCTACGAACCATATCGCAAGTTGTTGAATTTTCAAATTACGGAAGGTGCCGGCTCTTGTAGCCCGAAGTGCGCGCAGCGCTCTGCGGGCGGTGATGCAGAAGAGCCCCGCTGAGCCGCTGCGCGGCACAACGGGCTACACACAGCAGGCAAGTTCATGGCCCGCCGGCAGGCCCTCGAAACGGGACGACGCATCCCCTCAGGCCCGGGCGCGGAGGCGGAAGCGCTCGCGGTAGTCGGCCGGGGTCAGGGTGGTGGCGCGCTTGAACAGCTTGCGGAAGCTCGACACATCGCTGTAGCCGCAGCGCTCGACGACCTCGTCGAAGCTGAGGTGCGTGGTCTCCAGCAGGGCCTTGGCGCGCTCCACGCGCAGGCGCTGGATGTGCTCCAGCGGCGTCACCCCGTAGTGCGACTTGAAGTGGCGCAGCAGGCTGCGTTCGCTGGTGCCGCAATGTTCGGCCAGGGCACTGACGCTGATGTCGGCGTCCACCGAGTTTCGCAGATAGCGCTCGGCCTTCTCGGCCAGAGAGGTGCGCGGACGTTCGAGCATGGCCATGCTGACGTAGGGCGCCTGGCTCTGTCGTTCGGTATCGATGGCCAGCATGCGCCCCACCTGCTGCGCCAGATCGTCTCCGGCCACTTCCCCGATCAGGCGCAGTACCAGATTCAGGATGGCGGTAGCGGCGCCGGTGGTCAGCACGCCCTCGTCCTCGACCAGCATCTGCTCGATATCCAGATTCACGGCCGGAAAGAACTTGCGGAAGGTGGCGCCCAGCCACCAGCTGGTGGTCGCCCGTCGACCGTCGAGCAAGCCGCTCTTGGCCAGCAGCAAGGTGCCGCTGCAGGAAGCGGCCACCCGCACGCCGTCGGCGCGACGTCGCTGCAGGTAGTCGATCTCCGGATCAAAGTCGTCAGCGCGGGCGCAGAAGGCATGCGGTTGGTCAGCCATGATGCCCGGCACCAGCAGCACATCCAGCGGAACCTCGGCCGTCTCCAGGCCCTCCAGCACCAGGCCATGGCTGGTGCGCACGCGGCTCTGACCGCGGGCACTGAGTACATGACTGACGAATCGTGGCGATGCCGAGGGCTGGCGCAGATTGGCAATTCGCTCGGCAATCTGCAGCGCATCAATGGGTCCGGCGACGCTCGACAGCAGACAGCCATCCAGCGCCAGGATGCCGAGGCGCAGCAGCGGAGGCTGTGGCGCTTCCATCCACATCACTCGTCGACCAGGACGGCGCCGGCGTTGTCGCTGAGCCAGTCGATCAGACTTGCCGGAGCACGCAGGGCACTGGGATGGGCGCCGGCCGCCTCGCACGACACCAGCGCAATGCGCTCACGGTGACCCGGCGGCAGTGCCGTGCCGGAGGTGGCGACCAGCTGGGCTCGCCCGTGACTGTCCCTATTGATCAGCCAAAGACCGCGCGGCAGATAGACCTGCTGGGCGCAGCTGCTGACCACTTCGCGATCCTGCGCGTCTACCGGCAACAGCCGCCAGTGACCGCTGTGCTGTTCCAGTGCCGCGGTGTACTGGCCACCAGCGACGAAGACCGGGCCCGCATCCTCGATGCCGTCGTCGGCCCGCGCGGAACCCGCCAGGGCGATCAATGTGGCGGCGATGAAAGGAAGTGCGTTCATGGTAGTGCTCCTTGCTGTACTTCCGGGCGGTTGCCCGGGGTGAGTACAGCTTGCGCCACTGACCGATCGGTCGGGAGTGGCGGATACGCAATTATAGGGGTGAAATCGGACACGGGGCGCGGGGCACGGGCACGGGACACGGGACACGGGACACGGGACACGGGGCAGGGGACAGGGGACAGGGGACAGGGGACACGGGGCACGGGGCACGGGGCAGGGGACACGGGGCACGGGGCACGGGGCAGGGGACAGGGGACACGGGGCAGCGGGACACGGGGCAGCGGGACACGGGGCAGCGGGCATGGCGGAGGCTGGGAGATGCCAGTGCGATAACGGGCCGGCATCGGCTTCCGGCGGCTCTGATGTCAGCGAGGGCCAAACTGTCGGTCGCCTGGCCCTCACGGCAGTCTCATCAATGTCAATGCGCGCCTCACCAAGATCAAGACCGATTGCACAAGGAACAGACGCGCCGCGCATGTCCGACCCGTCACTCTGGTGACGCGCCGCAATTGATGCGCTCCCTTTTTCCTACAAGGCTGATCCCATGAAACTGTTTCCGATCCTTGGTACCTGCGCTGCTCTCGTCTTTGCTCCGCTGGCCATTGCCGGCCATCACGAAGAGGGTGGTGCCATGAAGCAGCAGACGGTGGTCGACATCGCCGTCGGCAATCCGGATTTCTCCACGCTGGTAGCCGCACTCAAGGCCGCGGGTCTGGTCGACACGCTGAGCGGCGAAGGTCCGTTCACGGTCTTTGCACCGACCAACGCAGCTTTCGAGAAGCTGCCCGCCGGTACGGTCGAGACCTTGCTGAAGCCCGAGAACAAGGCCAAGTTGACGTCCATCCTGACCTATCACGTGCTGCCGGGCAAAGTGCTGGCTGCGGATGTGGTCAAGCTGAGCGGTGCCAAGACTGTGCAGGGTGGTGAGGTCACGATCAAGGTCGACGGCGGCAAGGTCATGGTCGACGGCGCCAACGTCGTGGCCACCGATATTGCCGGCAGCAATGGCGTCATCCACGTCATCGACAGCGTGATCATGCCCAAGTAAGGCAGGGGCACTGCAAGTCCCTCGGCTTTTCGGTTCATCCCGGATCGCCGAGGGTATTCGCAGGACCCGCAAGAGTCAGGCATGTGGTGTTCAACGAGCCGATCTCGGCACCCGGCAGACATTGGTTGGCCTGGCGGTTTGTGAAGCGCTTCCACCTCGGATCCAGAGTGTTAGAATAATAACATTGACCGCTCGGCGGTCTTTTCTGGAGTCTGTAATGTGTAAAAAAACACAGTTCAACTTTGGCCCTTCCCTGGCCGTCCGGCTGGCAGCGACGGGCTTGGCCTTGTGCATCTGGGGATCGGCCGGTGCCGGGAACGTGGTCACGATCTCGGTCGAAAACGTCCAAAACGAACTCAGCGTCACCAACGCCAGCGGTCAAGGCGCCATGCTGATTCCCTTTGATCGATCAGCCGTCGTGCCCAGACAGGTGCTGGTGGGCGCGCCGACGACCACCAGTGGTTCGTCCTTCACCGGGCGCGTCGTCCGCCAGTTGTCGAACCCCGACGGCAGCTTTACTGCAGCCACCACGCTGGTGACGCCTCCCGGTGGTGATGTGAGTCAGGGCTATTTCGGAATTTCGGGTGATCGCTTCGGCGATCGCCACATGACCGGTCAGGTCAATCCGCCAGCGGGAACGGTCTATCAGGCTCTCGCTGTGCAGCAGATTCTGACCCCAACCCTGACTGCCCCCGGTACCCTGGAAGGTGTCGTACCCGTGGCCATCTTCGGCGATTTTGCGGCGGTGGGCGTGCCCTTTGACAATGGCGATCGCGGGCGCCTGCATCTCTGGCGCTTCAATGGAACCAGCTGGGTCGCCGGTCAGATACTCTCCTCAGGTGCCAATGCCGAAGTGGGCGGGCGTTTTGCCGCGGCAGTCGACATGAGTGCGGACATGCTTCTGGTCGGCGCGCCAGGGGAAAACGTGCGAGGCCGTGTCTATGTCTTTCGCCTCAACACCACGACGCAACAGTGGGAGAGCTCGGGGCAGCTGGCCGTGCCCTCCATCTACGATGCTGCCGTGGCTGCGAAGTTTGGCTTCAGCGTGGTCATTGACCGCACCCGCGGCAACAAGGCGCTGGTCGGTGCTCCCGGCGCCAAGTGGACCAATCGCCCGCAGGTCACCGGCGGTGTGTCCAGCTACGACTACGATCCCGGCAGCGCTTCGGGTTGGCAGACCGGATCGCTCTACTCACCCGATGACTTCTTCAATACGCACCAGTTCGGCTTCGACGTCGATCTGCGCGACGGCCAGGCACTGATGACGGACATCGGCTACATGCAGGGTGGCGGTCTGCCCTCGACGCTGGGTGCCGTTTTCGGTTTCGACCTCGATGTGCCGCTGAATTCGCCGGTGGTTCGAGTCTATCGCTACGCCCGTCCATCGCCTGCACCCGACAATCTGTTTGGCTACACGGCCCGCTACTTTGGCGAGAACGTCCTGGTTGGTGCGCCGGTCAATCTGAACGCGTCCGGTGGCGTCACCAATCGGGGTGTGGTCTATGAATTCCCGGGTCCGGCGATATTCCGGGATGGCTTTGAGTAGCCGATATTCCCAGTGGACAGGCGGCGACCGGGCTGCTGTTCAGATCTGATGCACCCCATCGGCCACGATGTCTGCCCCGCAGAGCAGGCGATAGAGCGTGTCCATTTCCCATTTCGGTGTGGAAATGGACAGCGCTTCGATGCGCTCGGAACTGAAGGCCAGAGGCCAGGAACAGACGGTTTTCGGAATCTGCCCATTGCCGGTATCCCGGGATCGTCGAATATCCAGCAGACCTTCGGAGTTCACCTGTGCCAGCGCTACCGCAACGCCGTCGACCATGCCGTCCGGATACACGCCGCTGACTCGAAAACGGCCACTGGCCACGACGCCTGGTCGCAGCTGAACCTGGCGTCGGGCCAGACCATGGTCAAATTTCTGCAGGGGACCGATATCGAGCCAGGCGTTGCGTGAGCCGGAGTGATCGACGAGCTCCAGTTCCACGCGCGCTTGGCCTGTCTCGGCACCGTCATAGAAGGTGGCAATCTGCAACTGGTCAGCCGACAGCACGCGGAAACGATGGGGCGTCAGGGCGGGTTGAATTCCCGCCACCAGTTCCTCCACCGGTACCGTGGTCTGCGGCACGGCCTGCACCGCCCAGGCAACGACGCCGAAAAGGCCGGCGCCCAGCCCCATGGCGAGGCGATTGCGACGGCTCCATTCGACGCGGGCCGGATTCAGCAACTGCCGAATGCGCAACCGCAAGCCACCGCCGAGATGCGCGAATCCGACTCCTCGCGCGGCAGCAGGTCCCCTGCGGGCCAGCTGCAGCAATGCACTGGCGTAGTTCTCCCGGGCGATCGCATCGGTCCCCGCAGCGGCATCGTCACAGGCCAGCTCGGCGCACTGCCGGGACAGGCTCTCTGCCCACCAGGCCAGCGGATGAAACCAGAGCAACAGCGTCAGCGCACGCGCCAGCAGGAAGCGAAGGCTGTCACCGCGTCGCAAGTGTGTCAGCTCATGCGCGATGAGCGAACGCAGTTCTTCCGGCCTGGCACTCAGCAATCGACATGGAAGGATGACAGCAGCGCGTCGACCGGGCCAGAGAAAGGCGCAGTCCGCGATCTCGCTGACCCGTATCGCGAGTCTGTCCTCCGTGCAGATTCCCAGTCGCCGCAATTGCGCCCGGGATAGTGGGCGAGCCAGACGCACGATCACGGCGCTGCGCCAAAGTGCCAGCACCCAAGCCAGGGCGAGCACGGCCGCTCCGACCAGCCAAAGCCAGAACCCGTAGGCATGCTCCCTGGCAGGAGCCGTCGCAGCAGGCGCGGGAATATCGGACCTTTCAGTCAGCGAAGCGTCGGGTCCGTTGTCGGTGATGGCCGGCGCTATCGACGGCGCGGGCAACGGGCTGGATGGCAACTCGGCCGGAATCACCCAATACAGGGGCTGGACACGCGGCATGACCGGCACGGTGAAAATCAGGGCCGCTGCGCACAGCAACAGCATCAGCAGTGTGTGCCCCAATGCCGGTTGGCGACGACGCAGGAACAGGCCAAGGCCAACCGCCAGGCCCAGCAACAGTGTCAGCTTGGCCAGAATCATGGTCATTTCTCGCTCCGCCGCTGCCGCTGCTCTTCGATCATCCGGGCCAGTTGGTCGAACTCCTGGTCGCTCATGCGTTCGGCATCGCGGTCGAGCAGGTGTGCGAAGGCGGTCGACAGCGAGCCGCTGAAGAAGGTCGACACGATCCGGTCAAAAGCCTTGCGTGCGGCGGCAGTCGGCGACTGTCGGGGCGTGTACACATGGCGATTGCCATCGACCACGTGGCCCACATAACCCTTGACCTCCAGCGCCCTCAGGATGGTGCGAATCGTGGCGTTGGTCAGGGGCGGATCCATCGCTTCCTGGACTTCCGCTGCTGTTGCCGGCGCGATCCGGTACAGCAGGTCCAGAATCTGTCGTTCGCGCTGGGCCAAGCCTGGAATGGGGCCTGGTCTGCGTCCTCTGGCCATGAGGAATTTCCGTCGTGGGATGCACACATGTTAAAGCAAAAACACCCCGTCGGACGGCTCTTCAGCCGCCCGGCCGGATTCCCTGTCAGGGGAATCGGCAGACCAAGGTCAGCTGGCGTCGCGGTGCTTGAGCAAGTGGCCCGGCAGCTGCCGATGCCAATTCGCCTGCCCACATCTCCAGGGTGCCAGGGGAGCGGGAGTCATTCCCCGAGCTTGCCCAGCTGTTCACGCAAGCCCTTGATGGCAGTCGTGAAATCAGCGATCCGCTGCTTTTCCTGCTCGACCACCGCGGCGGGGGCGTTGGCAACGAAGTTGGCGTTGCCGAGCTTGCCCTCGCATTTCTTGATTTCGCCCTCCAGACGCGCGATTTCCTTGGCCAGGCGCTTCTGTTCGGCGTCGACATCGATCAGGCCCAGCAGTGGAATCAGCAACTTGAGTTCGCCGACCACCGCCGATGCAGAAGCCGGCGCGACTTCATCGGCACCCAGCCAGCGCATGGCGGCACTGTCGAGGCGGGCGATGAAGGCGATGGCCGCAGCAAATCGGCTGTAGCGCTCCCGATCGCTGGCGCCGCCGTCGCTGAAGATCAGCGGCAGCAACTTGCCGGGCGCGATGTTCATCTCGCCGCGAATCTTGCGCACGCCGGTCAGCACCGCCTTGAGCCATTCGATATCGGCGACGGCAGCGGCATCGCGCGGGAAATCAGCCGCCTGTGGCAGCGCTTGCGTGGCGATGGTGGCGCCAGTCACCCCCAGACGCGGCGCCAGCTGCTGCCAGATCTCTTCGGTGATGAAGGGGATGATCGGGTGCAGCAGGCGCAGCACCGCATCGAGCACCCGCAGCAGCGTGGCCTGGGTACCCGCCCGCAAGGTGGCGTCGTCGCCGGCCAGCGCCGGTTTGCACAATTCCAGGAACCAATCGCAGTACTCGTTCCAGACGAAGTCATAGAGCGCCTGCGCCGCCAGATCGAAGCGGTACGCGGCGATCTGCGCGTGGAATTCCGCGGTGGCTTTCGAGAGTTCGGTGAGGATCCAGCGTTCGGGGACCGACAGCCGGGACTCGGGACTCGGGACTCGGGACCCAGAAGAGCCGGGACCGGGGACCCGGGACCCGGGACCCGGGGAAAGGCCGGCTTCGACGGCTCGTTGCTCAATGGCGGCAATTCCGGCTTCCATTCGATCCAGGGCGCTGTCGATCGAATTGACCACAGACTGCTCTACACCGGGTCCCCGGTCCCGGGTCCCCGGTCCCGGCTCCATTGGGTCCCGGGTCCCCGGTCCCGTTGCCTCACCCACATTCATCAACACGAAGCGCGCGGCATTCCAGAGCTTGTTGCAGAAGTTCTTGTAGCCCTCGCAGCGCTTCAGGTCGAAATTGATGGTGCGGCCGTGGGTGGCCAGTGCGGCAAAGGTGAAGCGCAGGGCGTCGGCGCCGACGGCGTTGATGCCGTCGGGATATTCCTTGCGCAGGCGTTTCTCGACCTTTTCGCGCACCTGCGGGATCAGCAGGCTGGACGTGGACTTTTGCACCAGATCCTCGAGGCTGATGCCATCGATCAGGTCCAGCGGATCGATGGTATTGCCCTTGGACTTGCTCATCTTCTGACCTTCGGCATCCCGCACGATGGCGTTGATGTAGACGGTCTTGAACGGCACCCGATCCTTCAGCTGCGCATAGCGCTCCTCGTAGCTGCCGTCCGCCTGGCGCCCGACGAAATAGGTCGTTGCCATGACCATCCGCGCCACCCAGAAGAAGATGATGTCGAAGCCGGTCACGAGGACATCGGAGGGGAGGAAGATCTGGTCGGATTGCCAGTTGGCTTGGGCTGAGCGGGACTCGGGACTCGGGACTCGGGACTCGCCATCAGGCCGGGACTCGGGACTCGGGACTCGGGACTCGGGCTTGAGGCCAGCTTCCAGGGCGCGCTCTTCGATAGCGTGGCTGCGGCGGTCGATCTGAGTGCTTGCGGCAGAACCGAGTCCCGAGTCCCGAGTCCCGAGTCCCGGCTCTCCCGGCCACCCCAACGTAGAAAACGGCCACAGGGCCGACGAGAACCAGGTGTCCAGCACGTCCTCGTCCTGGCGCAGGGCGCCGACGGGGGTGGTGTCGCCGAAGGCGCGGGCGTCGGCTTCGTCTTCGCCGACGAAGATGTTGCCGGCTTCATCGAACCACGCCGGTATGCGGTGGCCCCACCACAGTTGGCGGCTGACGCACCAGTCCTGGATGTTGGTCAGCCACTGCACATAGGTGGTCTTCCAGTTTTCCGGGACGAAGCGGATATGGCCCTCGGTGACGGCGGCCAGTGCCGGATCGGTGATGGCGCGCTTGCCGCCGGGGCGGCCGTCGGGGAGTTCGTCGCGGGTCAGATCGAGGAACCACTGATCGGTCAGCATGGGCTCGATCACGGCGTCGGAACGCTGACTGATCGGCAGCGACAGCTTGTGCGGCTTGGTCTCGACCAGCAGTCCCTGAGATTCGAGATCGGCGAGCACCTGTTTTCTGGCGGCAAAGCGGTCCAGGCCCTGATAAGCCACCGGGGCGTTGTCGTTGACCCTGGCGTCGAGCGTGAAGATCGTCAGCGGCGCGATGTGATGGCGTTGACCGATCTGGTAGTCGTTGAAATCGTGGGCTGGCGTGATCTTGACGCAGCCGGTGCCGAATTCGCGGTCGACGTATTCGTCGGCGATCACGGGAATTTCCCGGTCGGTCAGCGGCAGCTTCAGCATCTTGCCGATCAGGTGCTGGTAGCGCTCATCTTCGGGGTGCACCGCCACGGCGACGTCACCGAGCATGGTTTCCGGACGCGTGGTAGCCACCACCACGCTGTTGCTGCCCTCGGCCGCGGGATAGCGGATCGACCACAGGTGTCCGTCCTTCTCGACGTTTTCGACTTCCAGGTCCGAGACCGCGGTGCCGAGCACCGGATCCCAGTGCACCAGGCGCTTGCCGCGATAGAGCAGGCCGGCGCGATACCATTCGATGAACACGCGTTTGACCGCGGCCGACAGGCCTGCGTCCATGGTGAAGCGCTCGCGTGTCCAGTCGCAGGAAGCGCCGAGGCGCCGCATCTGCCGGGTGATGGTCGAGCCGGATTCCTCCTTCCAGTCCCAGACCTTGGCGATGAAGGCTTCGCGGCCGAGGTCATGCTTGCTCTGGCCCTGCGCGGCCAGCTGGTTTTCGACGATCTTCTGCGTGGCGATGCCGGCGTGATCGGTGCCGCACTGCCACAGCGTGTTCTTCCCGCTCATGCGCTGGTAGCGGATCAGCAGATCCATCACCGTCTGCTGGAAGGCATGACCCATATGCAGCGTGCCGGTGACGTTGGGCGGCGGCAGCTGGATGCAATAGGGCTCACCGGCCCCGCTGGGACTGAAATAGCCGGACTGTTCCCACTGCGGATACCAGCGGGACTCGATCGGCTTGGGTTCGAAACTCTTGTCCATGGGCTAGGGGCTGCGCGCAAAAGTGAGCCCGGAAGGATAGCCCGCCCGGCGCGGCGAGGCACTCTAGCGTGCTGTTCTGATACGCGCGGGCCGGTCTGACCTTGCGGCGCGGCCGGAACGAGGAAGAGGACAGGACGGGCCCGAGTCCCAGTCTGGACCGGACCCATCCTCGCCCTGAGCCGTGCAGGCTCAGTTGATCTTGAGCAGCTCGACTTCGAAGATCAGCGTCGCGTTCGGCGGAATCACGCCGCCAGCGCCGGCGGCGCCGTAGCCCAGCTCAGAAGGAATGGTCAGTCGGTACTTGGAGCCCACCGACATCAGCTGCAGGCCTTCGGTCCAGCCCTTGATCACCTGATTGAGCCCGAAGCTGATCGGCTCACCGCGATCATAGGAGCTGTCGAAGACCTTGCCGTTGGTGAGCGTGCCCTTGTAATGCACGGTGACCGTATCGGTGGCCGACGGCTTGGCGCCGCTGCCTTCGGTCAGTACTTCGTATTTGAGGCCACTGGCGGTGGTGATCATGGCTTTGTTCTCCTGTTTTGCAGCGGCAGCCGCCGCGGGCGTGGTGTCGCTGGCATGGGCGCCGGCAGTGAGGTTGGCAAGGGCAAGGCCCAGGACCATGGCAAGCGGATGAATCTTCATGGGTCTTTCCAATGAAAACGCGGTGTGGATGGGAGTCTTGCGCGGTGTTTCGATCCGGCGGTTCTTGCCGTCTGCAGCGCAAAATGGCCCGCGATACTAGCGGATCGAACTTGAAGCCGATGCGATGCCCGGCTTGCAGCCGGCACCAGACGGCGTGCCGGCCGTCGGCTGCACCCGTGCGTCGGCGCAGCCTCTTGGGTAGGATCGGAGCGTAACCGATCGTCAGACAGTGAGGCTGCCACGATGAATCTGATTCGTTTCGCGCGCGCGTGGGCGGGCTCAGTGCTGCTGCTGAGCTCCAGCGTCGCCAGTGCCATGCCGGTGCTCAACATCACCGTCGACCGGGCCATCGCCACCGAGGGCACGACGCAGCCGGTGCGCGTGGAACTGAGGCTGAATGAGCCGGCTCCGGCTGGCGGTGTCTGCATCGATCTGGACCTGGCCGGCGGCACTGCCCGGCCGGACGAGGATTTCCGTCTGGCCATGTCGGTGCCGCGCATCCCCGAGGGCGGGATGATGGCCAGCGTGCCGATCATGATCATCGACGACCAGATTTCGGAGCCGGACGAAACCGTGCTGATCGTGCTGCGTCCGAGCGACTGCTATCAGCCCGGTCCACAACGTGAATTCAACCTGCTCATCCGTGACGATGACGACGATCCGGCCTCGCTCGGGAATCGTTTGCAGCAGATCGTCGCCACCGTGCCGGATCCGCTGGTGGCCTCGCAGCTGAGCAATCTGGGTCAGCTGTGCGCAACCAATCGGCCGCCGCCGGGCAGCGAGCTGGATCGGCGTTGCCAATTGCTGCGCCTGGCCCTGCGTGATACCGGCGCTGCGCAGCAGCTCATCCAGAGCTTGCGCGGCGTGCTTGGCGAAGAGTTTTCGAGTCAGCGTCGTGGCTTTCGGATGCTGGCGGGATCGCAGATGGGGGCATTGGGTCGCAGGCTTGAGGCCGTACGCCACGGCGGCGGCGCTGGCGTGGCCCTGATCGATTCGCAATTGCTGGGTGGCAACGGCGTGCTGCCGCTGTCCGCCAATCTGGCCGAGGACAATGAATTGCTGGGACGCGGTATCGGCCTGTTTGCCTCGGTGACATTGGGCGATGGCAAGCGCCAGTCGAGCGCACTCGAGAGTGGCTACAGCAACGATTCCTCAGCCTACCTGCTGGGGATCGACAAGCGCGTCGGCCTCGATTGGGTGTTTGGGCTGGCCTATACGCGCAATCGCTTCGATGCCGATCTCAGCGGCGACAGCGGTGATCTCGGCCTGCGCAGCAATGCCCTGAATCTGTATTTCAGCCGCGCGCTGGCAAGCGGCTGGATCGACGGTAGCCTGGGTTACGGCAAAGGCAGGCTGAAGCAAACGCGCATCGCGACCTTCTCCGGCCAGACCGACGAGGAGAACTTCAGCAGCGTGGACGTTTTGCGCGGATCACCGGACACGACGCTGCTGATGGCCACACTCTCCGCCGGTTTCGACTGGCAGCGCGGCAACTGGAGTTTCGGGCCGCGGGCGGCATTCGAATACTCGCGCTTCGATGTCGACGCCTTTGCCGAAACCGCGGTCGAGGGCAGCGACGCTTTTGCCGTGGCTCTGCAGGAGCAGCGAGTGCAATCCAGGCTGGCGCGACTGGGTTTCGGTTCGCAGTGGGCCATTTCCACGCGTCACGGCGTGCTGTTGCCGCAGTTTGACGCCTACTGGGTGGCCCAGTTCGAGAACGAGGCCGGGGTGATACGCGGCAGTTTCGTCAACGACCCGCAGAGTCGGGAATTCCTGCTGCCCACCGCCGGTGTCGACGCCCGCTACGGTGAAGCCTCGCTGTCACTGGCCATGCAGTTCGCCGGCGGCCAGAGCGGATTCCTCAGCTACCGGCGCCTGTTTGGATTCGCCGACACCGAACAGGACTACTGGAGCCTGGGCTTCCGCTGGGAGCTGTAGACGAGGGCACGAGGGCGGGATTGCAGGCCCACGCGGAAAACGTAGGTCACGTTGGCCCGCAGGGCCTACGTGACGATGCCCAATGTCAGGTAGTCCGCTCAGCGTACAAATGACCTGGATCGGCAAATCCGACCCTTGCTTCATTTCCGAGAAGTCAGGTTGACGCGGCGAAGTGCACAGCCGCCGCCCTTTCAGCTGCGCTTTCCAGTGCAGTGCTAAGGTGCCTGGGTGCGGACCAGGTCGCGCCAGTAGGCGCGGCATCCCGGGCCGCAGGCAGATACATCGGCTTCGGACTCGAGGGAGAATCATGAATAATGCTCGTCGATGGTGGTTTCTGGCCGTGCTCCTTGCGCCTGCCGCGGGCTTCGCCGAGGAGGCACCTTCAGCGCAGTGCGAGCCGCGCGAGTCCTTTCCCGCTTTTGTTGCGCGCTTCAAGCAGGACGCCGAGTTTCGTGCCTCGCGCATCGTGTTTCCGCTGGCAGTTGGAAACGGCTCGGCCTTCGGCAAACCGGACATGGTGACTCGATCCGCCTATCTCGATCTGGAGTCCTTTCCGCTGGTCACGCCCGAGCGCGAGGCCGAACTGGCAGGCAGCGAAGGCGAGCTGTGCGAAACAACCACTGCCCGCCTGGACAGCCGCGATTTCTTTCAGTCGTCCTGCGATACCGATGTCTATGGCCATCAATACCATTTCGAGCGCGTGCAGGGCTGCTGGGCGCTGACCAGGGTGGATCTCGGCGGATTGTGAGTCCAGCCCGCCAGGGTCTCAGGGGGCTAGGCGTGGTTGCGTTATTGCGAGTCACCTGTGTCGGCCTGAAACTGCCCACGGGTACTGAACCTGCCTGGTGCGCGTAGCCCGGTGTGCCGCGTAGCGGCTCACCGGGGCTTTTTCGCGTCAGCGCCCGGAGAGTGCTGCGTGCACTTCGGGCTACAAAAAGCTCGCTATTGACGTCTCTCCTAAATTTAACGACTTGCGTTATGGGTTCATGGAGAAGAACGCAGTGACGAAGCAATACAGAATCCTGCAACCCTGCTTCTGGATTGCTTCCCCCGGATCAAGTCCGGGGTCGCAATGACGCCGAGCCAAGTCTGAACCTATCGGAAGCCGAAGGCCTGTAGCCTTTTCCCCGCGCCCCGCGCCCCGCGCCCCGCGCCCCGCGCCCCGCGCCCCGCGCCCCGCGCCCCGCGCCCCGCGCCCCGCGCCCCGCGCCCCGCGCCCCGCGCCCCGCGCCCCGTGCCCCGTGCCCCGTGCCCCGTGCCCCAGACGTCCATCAAGCCGCCAGCCGGATATCCCCATTGACCGCACCGACGCAGGTCAGCACATAGCCCTGGTCCAGTTCCTCGGCCGACAGGCCGTCGCTGACCGTCATGCTGATCTGACCGGATAGGCAGCGTACCTTGCACTCGCCGCAATGGCCGGTGCGGCAGGCTGAGGGCAGGGCGATGCCGCTGGCTTCGGCCAGTTCCAGCAGGGATTCGCTGCCGCTGGCCTGGATGGTCTTGCCGGAGGCGCTGAACTCGACTTTGCCGCCACTGCCCGAAACCCCCGAGCTGACATCGAAACTCTCTTCATGCAGCTGCACCGGCGGCAGACCGGCATCGCCCAGCAGGGTGCGGGCGCTGTCCATGAAGCCTTCGGGGCCGCAGAGGTAGACCTCGCGCTCGGCCAGATCGGGCGCCGCGCGCTTGAGCAGGGTCGCGCTCAGGCGCCCGCGGGCGCCGCGCCAGGTGCTGTCCTCGGCTTCCTGGCTGAGCGAGACACGCACCCGGGTGCCGGCATGCAGCTTGCGCAGCTGCCTGAGTTCGCGGGCAAAGATCAGCTCGGACTGACGTCGGGCCACGTGCAGGAAGACCACGTCCACCTCGGCCTGCTTGTCGGCGATCCAGCGCGCCATCGACAGCATCGGCGTGATGCCGCTGCCGGCCGAGAGCAACAGCAGTTTCGGTCGCGGCCGGGGCGCACAGCTGAATTCGCCGAAGGGTCCGCTCATGCGCAGATCGTCGCCCACCTGCAGCTGATCGCAGATCCAGTTGGAAAACGGACCGGCGGCCACGCGCTTGACCGTGACTTCGAAGGTGTCGGGCCGGGTGGGGCTGGAGGACAGGGTGTAGGAACGGCACAGGCGCTGGCCGTCGATCTCGGCTTCGATGGTCACGAACTGCCCCGGACGATAGCGGCGCATATCGGCACGATCGCAGCTGAAGCGGAAGGCCTTGCAATCGTCGGTGAGGTCCTCGATTGCTACACAGCGAGCGTCGAACCACAGCGGCTGAGCCTCGGGCACGATCGGAGGGCGAGTTGGCGTGGCCGGTGTCTTCGGCACCAGACGCTTGAGCGCGCTGGCCAGACCGGCCGAGCGTCCGGCCAGCAGATCGGGCACCACCCGCAGCAGTTTGGGGCCGAGCAGCGTGGCGGCGGTGAACACGCCCGACATCAGCGCCGATCCGACGCCGCAGAACAGGATGTCCTGACCGGTCAGATGCAGACCCTTGATCGGCGTCTTCGGCGTCAGCCAGCGCTGCGCGAAACGGTGGGGACTGTGTTCCAGTCCGTACAGCTCGCCGGCGGCGTAGTTGCTGAAATGCGCAGTCGACAGCGGTGTGGACAGCTCGAAGCAATCGACCTGCCCGCGCGCCCCGGGGGCGTGGCGGTAGATCTCGTCCAGCAGGCGCTCGGACAGCTGCGCCTTGAAATCCTCGTAGTCGGCCCCGCGTTTCTTCCACGGCTGATCCTGCCAGTGCGAGAACCAGCTCCACGGCGCCGGGGCGATCACATCGATGGTGGACTTGCCCGGATAGTGGCTGTCCCAGGCCGGATCCTTGGCGCTGGGAAAGGAGATGTACATCAGTGGGAAATCGCGGCTGGGTTTGGCCAGAAAACGCGCGATCGAGGCATCGTGATCGTAGTCGCGATAGACCCAGAGATTGGCCTGTTCCAAGCCCAGTTGCGTCCGCGTGCCCTTGAGTCCCACGTACAGACCCAAATGTCCGACCGAGCGCGGCAGTGCCTGCACCTTCTCCAGCATGCCGTTTTGGGCGGCCGCCTCTGCCGGCAACAGCCGCGACCAGGTGGTGTGCACACCGGCGGCGCTGATCACCTGCGGACACAGGATCTCGTCGCCGTTCAGCATGCGCACGCCGACGGCACGGCCGCGCTGCACCAGGATCTGATCGACTTCGGCGCTCACCAGCACGGCGCCACCGCTGGCTTCAATGGTGGGGATCACCTGCGCGGCGATCTGCGAGGCGCCGCCGACCGGGAAGTTGGCGCCGTCCAGATAATGCTGGGCCACCAGCGCGTGCATGGCAAAACTCGATTGTTTCGGCGGCGCGCCGTAGTCGCCCCACTGACCTGCCAGCACCGCGGCGAGTTTGGGGTTGCGGGTGCAACTGCTCAGCACTTCATGCGTGGTGCGGCCAAAGTAATCGCCACTCAATCGCCTGACCGCCGCGCCGGCAGCGCCCTGCAGCATGCCCGGGAGCAGGCGCTGACCGAAATGCCCGGCCACCGTGCCGCTGGCGCGGCGCACATGGGCCAGATAGCTGTCGATGTCCGCGCCGGCATCCGGGAAATGCTGCAGCAGCCCGATCCTGAAGTTGCGCACGCCCGAGTGGAAGTCGTAGGTGGCGTCCGGAAACACCATGCGATCGTAGACCGGGTCCATCTTCGCCCACTGCAAGCGGCCATCGGTGATGGTGTCGAAGACCCTACGCATCGGTGAGTGCGGCTTGTGCACATCGCCGATGTAGTGCACGCCCACATCCCACTCATAGCCGCGACGCTTGAAGGAATGGGTGAAGCCGCCGGCGGTGTAATGACGCTCCAGCACCAGCACGCGCTTGCCGGTTTTGGCCAGCAGCGCGGCGCAGGTCAATCCACCCAGACCCGAGCCGATGACGATGGCATCAAAGGCCTGGGCGGCAATGTCAGGGTGGTAGCGGGTGCCGTTGATCATGGTGGGGTCCGATTCGGGTTGTGGTCGTCGTGGTTCAAGTGCGCGTTGCTGGCTGCGTCAAGCGAGGGGCTTTCTGTGGGAGCGGCTTCAGCCGCGCACGGCGTGCGCACCAACAGCTTTACGCGGCTGAAGCCGCTCCCACAGCGGCAGATCGCGGCTGAAGCCGCTCCCAACGTGGCACCCTATGGTCGTGTATTGCCTCATCGCTCCAATCCCGCCGGTTGCGGATGGCGCATGCCGTCGCGGATCACCTGCATGGCGTGTTCCAGACGGGTCTCGGCCGAGGCGGCGCCGGGCGCATAGCCGAACAGTTCCAGGCTGATCAGTCCGTGCAGCGTGCCCCACAGCACATGCGCTACCTGGGCGGCGTCACCGGCGGGAATGGCGCCCTCGTCCATGCAGCGTCTGACACCGGCGACCAGGATCGCGAATGCCTGCTTGCTGATTTCGCGGCTCCGTGGCGCGGGGTCGAATCCCGGCACGCAGCGGGTGAACATCAGCTGGTAATAGGTGGGATTGGCCACCGCCGAACGGTGGTAGGCGCGGCCCAGCGCCATCACCTGATGCATCGGATCGGTGTGCACGGGCAAGCTGGCCAGATCGGCGCGCAGACGCTCGAAACCCTCGATGTAGAGCTCGTCGAGGATGGCCTGCTTGTCGCGGAAATGGGTGTACAGCACGATGGTCGAAGCGCCGATACGCTGCGACAACTTGCGCATCGACAGCGCATCCGGCCCGGACTCCGCCAGCAGCTGGCTGGCCTGATCGAGGATGCTGCGGCGCGTCTGGTCGGCAAGTTCTGATCGGGTCTGCACGGTATCGGGCTAATAACACTGTTATGGATCATAATATAACGGTGTTATTTGACTCCGCAAGTGAGTGACCGCCGCGCTGCGGCGTCGTCGGGTCTGGTCTGGAGATCAAGAGCGGCCGCGCAGGCGCGAGTCCCTCCTCAAGGCTGCCGTGGAGGCTCCGCATCATTCTTCATGAACCTATCCACCGATGCGTCATTGCGAGGAACGCAGTGACGAAGCAATCCAGGGCTTTGCGAGCAGACTATGGATTGCTTCTTTGCGCCTTCCATGAACCGGTAGCGTAAGTCGTGGAATTCACGAGACTGGCGCAAAGCGGCTTTTCGTAGCCCGAAGTGCGCGCAGCGCTCTCCGGGCGGTGACGCGAATGCGCCCCGCTGAGCCGCTGCGCGGCACAACGGGCTACGCACGACGGCATGCACCGTTTCTACAGGTTCAGAGCCCGTGGGCAGTGTCGGACCAAATCGGGTGGCTCGCAATGACGCCGGAGTCTGGCCTTGACCTGCCACGGGACAGCACCGTCAGGTCACTGCTCGCGCCGCGAGGGCGCTCCTGCGGTCGAGCGTTCATGCCGCGACGCCCGGCGACTCATTCAAAGCCGCTGGTGTACATCCGGTCCGGCTGAAAATCGATGCCACCCGCTCCGCGCCCCTCGAATCCGGCGGGTCCGATGGGCACGGCCACCGAGGAACGCGCCTGATCGTTGAAGGGATGGCGGATGAACACTGCGGGCACGCGGTCTGCCCTGCTGCTCACCGCGGCGCCGCTGTTGCCGCTGAGCACCGCCAGCGTGCCGTCGCGACTGACTTCGATGGCCTCGAAGCCGGGGCAGTCGATCGGCACCCCGTCGTCGGTGCATTGCAACCCGGTAGAGCTCGCCGGCAGAGTCAGTTCCTGGTAGCTGGTCTGTCCGTCAAAGGGCGCGCGCAGCAGGAAGGCGCGGGCTCGGGTACCGTTGTCGGGTGGAAACAGGAATTGCTGACCGACGATCAGCGCCTGGCCGTCAGGTGACACCGCCATGGGCCCCAGCCCCTGCACATCCGGCGGCGCGGGCATCAGCGTGAACACGCTGGTCGCCGAATAAGGTGCGCTGGTGGTGCGCACACCGTTGGGCATGGCGGTGGTTTCGCTCAGCACTCGGGTCACGAACAATCGGCTGCCGTCGCGGCTCAGCCTGCACATGGACGGTGTTTGCACCACGCTGGGAAAGGGCATGGTGAAGTCGATGCTCTGATAGGGTGGGCTGAGCACGCTGACGCCATCGGTATGGCAGACAAAGGCGCGGCCGTCCGGCGCGAAGTCGATGGCTTCAGACACGAAGCTCAGCACCCGAAGGCCGCCGGCAATGGGACTGACCTGAGGCGGCTGCTGGCCGAAATCAACGACCACGGCCTCGCCGACCGGGTTCTGATCCGCACTCTCGCCGATGCTCAGTGCATAACGCTGGGTCGGATCGACTGCCAGGCTGCCGTTGCCGCGGCTGCGTCCGGTCAGCGAGATCAGTGGGACCTGCGTGGGGAAGCCGGGATCGACCACAAAAATGCGCGGCGTGATGAAGTCCTGATACAGCGCCCGCGTGCCCAGAAAGGCCACGCCATGCGGACGATTGTTCGAGGGCAGGGTGAAGACCTGCTGCCGGGTCCCGGGCAGTTCGGCATCGGGTGCCGCCAGAAACATCGCCCGGTTGCCGTCGTCCATGGTGCCCATGATCAGCGGCTCCACCGTGTTGCTGAACTGGATATGGTCGATCTCGAAGCTGGCGCTGTCGGTCTGCATGCGGATACGGCCAATGCCGCCGTCGTTGCGAAAGCCGAAATAGCGATCCTCGGCGGTGTTGCCGGTACTGTTGCCGTCACCGAGCACATGCGGGCCGGTGCTGGCGAGTTGGGTGCCGTCGGGCGCGAAGGCCGTCACCGTCACCAGACTGTTCTGGCCACCGTCGGTCCAGACCAGACCGGCGACTCTGGGGTTGGTCGTGAATACGACATCGATGGCGGCCGAATTGCGCAGCAGGCAGTGGCCCTGGTTGCCCGAGCCATCGATGAAGCCATCATCGCCATCGACCGAATCGCTTTGGCCGAGCGGGCCAAGGATGGTGCCGCCGAGGAAGATGTTGATGCGCGGGTCGATCACGCTGTCCTCGAAGTCCTCGATCACCACCGGGGTGTTGATGAAACTGGCGGGACGCGAGGCTGGCGAGGTGTAGGGGATCGGGCCGGAGGTGGTGGTGGTCTGGGCGGAGGCCTGCGCTGCCACCAGGGCAAACAGGCATGCGCCCACCAGACGGTGGCGGTGCCTGCCTGACGCCCAGCACGGGATCGCTTCAGCGGGTTTGCGCATGATCAACATCTCCGGATGACGGGCTCATTCAAAGCCGTTGGCGAACACGGCGTCACCCGTGGCTGTGCAACTGGTGCCGTTGCTGGATTTCAGGCTGAAACGCGCAGCGCCCACCGGGGGATCGATCGTCGACCATTGGGCCCGGCCGTGCAGCGCGTAGCGACCATCACTGCTGGTGGCCGGCGCTGTGGTCTCGACCTTTGCCTCGCGCATTTGAAAACGGGCACCGTTGTCATCAGCGAGTGCTGCAGTTGGTAGCGGCAACAGAGCGGCTGCGGCGATCAGCAAGGCGCGTGTCATCTCAGCGCACTCCCTTGATCTGGCCCTGAACCAGGGCCCGCAACTCGGCCAGTTCCCTGCGCATCTCTTCGATCTCGCTCTGTTGCAGGCTGTCGCGCGCCGCCAGTTCCTGCACCGCGCCAGCGAGCACCGCGCTCAAGCGCTCGTACTTGACGCCTTCGACCTGGCCCTGTTCGTTGCGGGTGACCAGGCGCTCATCCAGCGCGGCGACTTCCTCGGCGACGAAGCCGATGTCGGCCATGCCGCCGTCTTTCCAGGTGTAGGACACCGGTCGCAGCCGGGCCACGGCATCCAGCCCCAGATGCAGATCTTCGATGTCGCTCTTGTAGCGGGCGCTGGAGGAGCAGCTGGCGATCTGGTTGCTGGCGTTGCGGCACAGGCTGGTGGTGCCGGCGCTGCCGAGCGTGTTCAGGGTCAGCTGACCGGTGCCGGCGAGGGTCATGCGCACGCTGTTGCCGGAGGTAAACTGCAGACCGCTGGTGGAATTGGCGTAGCTGATTCCGGCTTCGCTGCTGGCGATCGGGCTGCGGAAGATCAGACCACGGCTGTTCCCGGTCGGTGTAGTGAGCACCAGGAAGGCATCGCCATCGCTCTCGAAACTGCCGACGACATTGGCTGCCGGGGTGATCGGTGTCGTCACTCCGGAATCGCCCTGCACCACATTGAAGTAGCCTCGATGACGCCGCGCATTGGATTCAGTGCCGATCAGGCGCTGGAAGGTGACACCGCCGTCGGCACGGACCAGGAAGCGGTTTGGACCGTTGGACACGAAATCGACGGCGCCGCTCACATCGGACCAGAGGAAAGTACCCTCATCGCCGTCGGCGTCACCGGAATTGGCAGCGCAGGTGGATGCCCCGGCCGCATTGCCCGGACGCACCTTGGCACGGGCGCCGGCTGCCAGGCTGACGCTGCCACCGGCGCAGTTGGCACCGCCGCCGACAACCGTACTGGAGATACCAGCAGCCGTGTTGTTGGAGCCTCCCGTCACTGTGGCGGCACTGGCCATGGCGGTGTTGCGGATGCCGCCTGACACTGTGGTGCCTACACTGCCGGCGGTATTGACGGCTCCCCCCGAAACTGTCGCGAAGCGGCCGGTGAAACTGCCGTCGCCAGCCTGATTGGAATAGCCGCCGGCGACGATGCCGAAGTCGCTGCTGACTGCATTGGCCAGCGCCGGCAGACCGGTGAAGGTGATGAAGGGATTGCTGGGATGCGGAACCGTGCCGCCGCCGACGACTCCGCCAACGCCGGAGATGGTGTTGCTGCCGCTGCCATAGCTCACGTTGACCGCCACCGGCTGTCCGTTCACCGGCTGAAAGCTGCTGGCGGCCGTCAGCCGCAAGGCAGGTTCGTTGGCCGCTCGCAGCACCAGCGGCTGATTGTCGGTAGTGCCGAGGAAATCGGTGGCTGCGTTGGTGCCGGCATTGCCTTGGGTATCCCAGCAGACGCCGACCAGGGTCGATTTCGCCTCGATGCGCTCGGGTTTGCCGATGGCCACGAAGCCAGCGCCGCGCCCGGCAACTTCGGTTTTCAGTTTCAGCGGCGGCGCTTGATCCAGATCCAGGCCGAAGTCGACGTCGACCGCAATGCGGCCCTGCTGGATATCCACGTCGTACAGGGTCACCGGCGCAGCAAATGCAGTGCCGTCTTCCTGCAGCAGGGTGTAGCGCAGGTCGAAGCGGCCATGGGCTGGCTGCCCGCGGTCGAGCAGTTCGCCGCGATAGCTGAGGCTGGTTCTGGCATCGGCAATGACCGGAGCGGCACCGAGCAACAGGCCGCAGAGCGTGGCGAAAGCCAGGTGTAGGCGCATGGGGTCGCTCCTGATGGGCTGTTATTCAAAACCGCTGCGGCCGAAGTACTCGACCACCGGAAAAGCGGCCAGCGATTGCCGGCTGGCGCCGGCGATGCTGCTGAAATCGCCATGGGCAAACAGTCGATCGCCGAACACGGTCAGACCCAGCGCCGACGGCGGATTGGCAATCACCCAGTCCGGATCGGCGCTGCCGCCGGCGCTGCGCACGAAGCGGCTGATGCTGTTGATGCCCTTGACGTAGACCGAGTCGCGCGCCAGCGCCATGCTGGTTCCGCCGACAAAGCCGCGGTTGCAGGAAAAGGCCGGATCGAGTCCGCCCTGGGTGGCGATGAGCAGGCGCGCCGGACCACGACAGGCCTGGCCGTTGATGGTGCTGAACACACCATGCAGCCACAGGCCGCCCAGATCGTCGCTGAGCATGGCACTGGGGATGACCGGCACGGTCGGGGCGAAGTTGCTGTCGATGGCCAGGGTATTGCTGTCGATGCGAACGACGCGGTTCACCGTAACGCCATTCAGCGTGCTGAAATTTCCGGTCAGGAACAGGCTGTTGCTGGCGGCATCGCGGGCCATGAACAGGATCGCTGCTCCCGCATTGGGGGTGAAGCGGAAAGCCTGATCGATGCTGTCGCTGGCCAGCTCCAGGCGAGCGATGCGAGTCAGCTGCGGGGTGATTCCAGTGAGCACAAAATTGCCCAGCAGATAGGCATGATCGCCCTCGATGCGAATCTGCGAGATGCTGTTGCTGTAGGCAACAGGCGTGTAGCCGGGTACCGGATCGCCGGTCAGTCGATCCAGCTTGCGCAGCAAGCGGGCGTCGTCATCGGCGGCATAAATGGCGTTGTTGGCGTAGGCGACGGCGCTGTAGCGGGTCGGTGCTGGCCGAAAGCCGCCATCGACGGCTCCGCTGGCCAGCAGCCGGATCAGACCCTGGCGCGGAACGCCATTGACCTTGAGGAAATCGCCCTGCACGTAGGCGCTGCCGGTGGCCGGATCGAAGGCCAGATTGGCCACGTTCCCAGGCACCAGAGCTTCCGTCAGCGCGCTCAGGCCGTCGACACTGCCATCGGCGTTGAGCGCCGCCAGGCCTAGACGAATGGCCCCCAGCGACAGTTGCGAAATCTGTCCTCCGACAAACAAGCGACCGCCGCCATCGCCGCTGATGAGGCTGACCGGACCGTTGCTGCCGGTGCCGCTGACATCGGCAAAGGGATTGAAGCTGAGGTCCAGCGCCGCCGTACCGCCACTGCCTACTCTGAGCAAACGACCCGCTGCGGTATCGCCATTGCTGCCCACGGTGATGCCGTTGCCACTGGTGGTTATTCCGAGATAGACATGACTGTCGATGACCCTGATCAGTCTCGGCCCCGAGGAGGTGGGCGCGCTTAGAATCTGCGGCGCCCAGTCCGCATCCACCGTCGCGCCTGGATCCAGACCCAGCTTGGCGAGACGTGCGCGCGGCAGACCTTGAACCGCCGTGAACGCGCCGGACAGGTACAGATGGTTGCCGTCAGTGTCCATCGCCGTGATCGGAAAGACACCGCCAGTGCCGGTGATCAGCGGGTGCCAGGCATCGAGCACAGCCGTCGCCGGCAGCAATCGGGCCAGCCCGTCGCGGCCGCTGCCGTTGATCGTGGTGAAGCCGCCAGCGAGGTACAGAAAGCCGTCGCCTGGCGCCAGCAGACTGGAAACGGTGCCGTCGGCCGTGGGCGTCCAGCCCGGATCCAGTGCGCCGCTGAGGTCGAGTCTGGCCAGTCGGGACCGTGGCTGGCCATTGAAGGTCGCAAAAGTGCCGCCGACGTAGATCAGATCATCGACGATGACCATGCTGCTGATGGTGCCGTCCGAGCCACCCGCAGCAAAGCTGGGATCGAGGCTGCCGTCTGCCAGCAGGCGCACCAGCACGGCGGCGCCGATGATGCTGCGCAGCGCATAGACGCGGCCACTGCTGTCCTGGGCGAATCCGTCCACATTGGGATGGGCGCACTGGAAAGCGGCATCAGCGGAGCCGTCGGGCAGCAGTCGCCCGCAGCCGTTCGCGGCGACTGCACCGAGGCGCTGGAAACTGCCGCCGACCAGGATGCGCCCATCGTTCATGCGCTTCAGCACATTGACCCTGCCGTCCTGCACCGGATCGATGTTGGGTGCACTGAGCGCCGGAATATTGGTCTGTGCCAGCAACGTTGATGCGCCCAGCAAGGCCGCGCTCAAGGCCAGAGTTCGAATCAGGCTGAAGCTGCGAGTCATGGGGTGTCTCCGCGGGTGCTGCACAAGGTGATCGGATCGGCCATCGCATCAGCTCCCCGAGGGCGTGCAAATCACGCTCAGATCGTCGACCACGAAATTGGAGGTGCCGCTGCCGGCGGGATTGATGTACTCGAACTCGATGACGTGGCTCTGGCCGTTGGCGAAGCTGCTGAGATCGACGCTGCGGGCGATGTAGTCGGGCTCGGCGCTGCTGGGTTCATTGAAGGTGCGCACGGTGCTGCCGTCGACCTTGACCCGCAGTTCGGCGTCGAAGGGCGCGGTGACACGGCCGCGCCGCAGGAAGAAGTTGAGATGCCGCGGGGCGCCGCTGGGCAGCACAATGCTCTGACTCAGCGTGGAGGTTTCCGCGCTGCTGACACCGCCGAACCAGGCCCAGAAGGCACCGCTGCGCGGCAGCGCGGTGTTGCCGTCGTTGGGGCAGAAATTGCTGTGGCAGATGGCGGTACCGAAATTGGTCGAGGTCGAGGTCCAGATGGTGCTGGCACCGGTATTGGGATCGCTGGCTTCCAGCCCGCCATCGGCCAGCGCATCGGCGGGCGTGCAGGTGGGCGGCGCGCTGCCCTCGAAGCCGTTGTCGAAAATGGCATCTGGGGCCACGGTGGCGGCCGGGCAGGTCAGGGACCAGGCGCGGGCCACGGGAGCGCCACCCTGCGCGGTTTCATCACAGCTGAGCACGGCCTGCGTGGCCGAGGCGCCGCGCTGACAGCTGAGTGCCAGATTGCCGCTGTTCGTGCCCACGTTGAATACGCCACCGGCTGGGGTGATCTGCACGGCGCCAAAGGCGCTGGCGCCGCTGCCGCTGATCTGGCAGTTGCCGATGCTGGTGCTGCCGGTGCCGCTGGCGCCGGTCGCGCTGACGCTGATCGTGGCGCTGGCGGTACCGGCGGCACCGCCAGGAAAGCTTGGTCCGCTGCCTGGCGTGGCCACGCTGCCTGCGGCCGGCGTGTAGTTCAGCGTGGGATTGCTGTTGCCACCGCCGCTGCTCTGGGTGCAGGCGGGCCAGTGACAGGGAAAGGCGGCGCTGTGAGCGAGCAGCGCCTGATACTTTGGCGCGGTCAGCAGATCCTGATCCTGAAACTCCAGCAGGCCCCAGCGGCCGAAGGGCCCGTAGCGGCCGGTGGTGTAGAAATGCGCGAACTCGTCGCCGTTCTGACGCCAGTTGGACCAGTAGGTCTGGTAGATCGTCTGCATGCGCGGGCTGCGATTGGCGGCATCGAAGATCGTGTTGCAGGTGTTGTTGAAGGTGAATCCGGCGATGCCGGCCAGATGCTGTCCGCCTTCGTAGGCGACATGCCGCATCCCCGGGAAATTGCTGTTGACCATCGCCCGGCTGCCAGTCATGAAGCCCACGGCGCGGGTCATGCCCTCCGTCGAAAAATGATCCAGGAAGGCATCGACATTGGCGTAGACCGCGGGGCTGCTGTCCGGATTGATGCCATTGTCCGGCGTGCAGTATTCGGTGCCGATATAGGGCGCGCTGGCGTAGACATCGGTGCGGCTGGCTACCGTGAAGCTCTGGCCGGTGACGTTGCGGGCCATGACCTGGCGGCCCAGATCCGGATTGGCCGCCTGCGCGGCGATGACCCGCAGCAATCGAGAGCTGGCCGAGGCGCCAAAGACGGTCGCAAAGCGATCGAAGATCTCGACCGAGCGGTCACCCCAGGCCCGCACCAGGGCCTCGAAACAGGGGGCCTGCGCCGCGCCCAGGGAAAAGGTGTTGGGATCGCGTTCGCAGGCGATGCCATTGCCGGGAATGCCATCGTTCTGGCAACCGGCGGCGATATCGGGAAAGCCGGGACAGAAGGCCCGCGGAATTTCGACATTCTGCGAGAAGATGCCGTTCCAGTTCTCGTTGCCGTATTCCAGATAGATCCTGCGATCCGTGGCGAAGTTGTCGCGCAGCACCGTGGCAAAGCTGTCGATGAAACCGTTGCTGGCCAGATGCGGCAGATTGATCCAGATATCGCTGCGCAGGCGATTGCCCAGTGCTGCCAGAATCTGCGGCGGCACCCGGTGCCAGAAGGCGCTGGTCGGCGTCGGATAGTCGGCGAAGTTCACCACCGGCGAGCTGTTGGTCTCCATCCAGTCCATGTAACGCAGTAGCCGGAAGGGTTCGTAGTTGCGCAGGAAGCGCGGCTGAAACAGTTGTGCCTCGGCCACGCCGGGACTGGTGAAAAGCAGGCAGCTGCCGCCGCCAGCGCAGGGATTGCCGGCATCGCAGCTGCGTCGGTCGTCGTTGCTGCAGACTCCACCCGGCGGCAGGATCTGCAGATCGCGCAGCGGATTGCCGGGCGTCGTTGCGGTCAGGCGCAGTCCGACATTGTTGCCGGTGCTGCTGGCCAGATTGGCGACGATCTCGCCGCTGCTCTGACTGACCTGGCTCATGCCCAGCAGCTGCAGCGTGCCCTGGCCTGCGAAACGGATCGTGTAGTCGCCTGGCGCCAGTCGCCCGGGCGTGCCGCCGGCATGGACAATGCTGGTCAGCACCTGATTCGGCAGCAGGCTGGTGGGATAGCCGTCAGCGTCGACATTTATCGTGACCGGACAGGCATTGGGTGCCAGACACACCGGGTTGCCGCCCGGGTTGCGGCAGTCAAAACAACCGTTGGCATTGCCCGGAATCCAGTCGCGCGCCGATTTCATCAGGTTGACGAAGGGAAACTCGTCGCTGAAATCATTGACCGCATTGAGATTGGCGCCGAGTGGAGCGTCGGGATTGGTGCCGGCATGGAGCATGGGACTCCAGGCGGCGAAGAAGACCACGGAAAGAATGCGCAGTTTCACCCTCTGTCTCCTCGTCGATCGATCAGATCGCCCTGCGAACGCCGCTTGAGCCAGACGCTCTGGCTCCGCCAGCAGCACTCGGTGCAGCCCTCAGTCGGTGCCACCGAAGTCAACCCGGCGACGGCGCAATCTTGGCGGGCGAGGCGCCGGGCTGTGTACCCATGAACTGGGGTAGGGGAGGCGGGGCAGGGGAGGGATCTGAGCTTGCGCCGAACCCGCGTCATCCGCCTTCGGTGCGCACGGCGCAGAACAGTGTTTGCTGGGCTCCGCTCAGCCTGGCGGAGCGCAGGGGATCACCATGGCGTACTCATTCAAAGCCATTGCCAAAGAGGTTGTCCGGCAGCTGCACGGTGGCCGGCGTGGCCAGCAGGATGCTGCGGGCGCCGCTGACGCCGGTGCCGAGCTGCCAGTCCCGGACATTGCTTTCCACGGCGACCACGCTGCCATCCGGGCTGACCTGACCGGCTGTGACGGTGGCTTGCCCCGAGCGCACCTGGCGACCATCCGGATCGACGCTCATGCGCGTGGTCTGGCTGCTGGTGAGATCGTGGCGGAACAGATCGTTGAGGTTGTTGCTGTCGCCGGCGACCAGATTGCTGGAGCCGGAGAGGAAGCTGACGATCTGGCCATCGGCGCTGATCGAGGGCACGCTGCAGGTGCCGTTGCCGAGTTCGCCGGAACTGCTGACCGACACCAGCGTGGTGGTGCCCTGAATCACATCACGGACAAAGATGTCGGTGCGGGCGTTGCTGTCGCCGCTGACCAGATTGGTGGCCGCCGAAGAGAAGGCGATGCGGTTGCCATCGGCCGAGATCGCCGAGATGAAGCTGTTGCCGTTGCCTTGAACGCCGCCACTGGACTGGCTGATCAACAAGGTCTGGCCGGTCTGGCGATCATGTCGGAAGATGTCCTGGAAGCCACCGACATCGCCGGCGACGAGGTTGCTGGCGAGCGATGAGTACACGACAAAGCGCCCGTTCGCCGAGATCACCGGGAAATCGCTGAGCCCATTGGCCTGGGCCCCGGAGGAATCGACACTGACCCGCGTGGTGGTGCCGGTGCCGCGATCGCGCACGAAGATGTCCTGCGCAGAATTGGTATCGCCCGTCACCAGATTGTTCTGATTGGAGACAAAGGCGATGGCGTTGCCATCGTCGGAGACGCTGGGCAGCGTGGTGGTGGCGCCTCCCAGTCCCTGCACACCGCCGGGACCCAGGTTGACCCGCTCCAGACCACCGCCGTTGGCGTCCAGCCAGAAGATGTCGGAGGCGTTGTTGCTGTCGCCGGGCACCAGATTGGTGGTATTCGAACGGAACACCAGGAAGCGCCCATCGCTGCTGATGGCGGGATCGAAGGCACTGCTCAGCGCCTGATTGCCGTTGATGTCGACGCTGATCAGGCGGGCCACATTGCCCTGGCGGTCGATGCGCACGATCTGCGTGGTCGGGGACTGCAGGTCGAGTGAGCCGAGGTTGGTGGCGCTGGTGGCCGTCACCAGAAATCGGGCATCGGCCGACAGCTGGCGCTGGCCGCGGATCGAGCTGGTCGAATCGCCATTGGCCTGTGACGGGAACGGACCCGCAGCATCGGCCAGACTGATGCGTTCGGTGGTGTTGCCCAGCAGATCGCGTGCGAAGCGGTCGCGGAGATTGTTGCTGTCGCCGCCGACCAGATCGTTGCTGGCGGCGTTGAAAGCCACCACCTGGCCGTTTCCGGAAAGGCTGGCATCGACCTCGTCCTGATTGCCGTTGTTGCCGGCGTTGTTCACGCTCACCAGCGTGGTGGTCTGCAGATCCAGATCACGAATGTAGATCTGATCGGAACTGCTGCTACCGGCCGCCAGCGCGCGGGGCGACTGGAAGGCGATCCGCTGGCCATTGCGCGAGATCGACGGGCGCTGGCTGCGATCGGAGGTCTGCGCCCCGCCTGTGCCGACGCTGACCCGGGTCAGCACGCCGGTGGCGACGCTGACCGCGTAGATGTCCTCGACGCCGTTTGTATCGCCCGCATCGAGATTGGTGGCGGCGGTCTCGAAGGCCACGCGCGAGCCGTTGCCGGCAATCACGCTGCGCAGCACCGGCAGATTGGCGGGTACGCCCGCGACCTGGCTCAGGCGGGTGGTGACACCGAGCTGGCGATCGCGCACGTAGAGCTGGGCGTTGCCATTGCCCGGCGTGGCCACCAGGTCGTTGGCTGAGGATTCAAAAGCCACGAAACGGCCGTCATCCGAGACCGTGGCATTGCCGCTGCCGCCGCCAGCAGGGTTGCCACCCGGGGTCACGCTGATGCGTTCGATGACGCCGCTGTTGCGGTCCAGCAGGTACACGTGCTGGGTGAAATTGGATTGATTGGGGGCCAGATTGCTGGCGCCGGATTCGAACACCACAAAGCGGCCGTCGCCCGACAGGCTGGGATTGAGGACGGCATCGTTGGGCTCGGCTCCGCCGATGCCCAGGACCAGGCGCGTGGTCAGGCCGGTGGAGACCTGATGCAGGAACACATCGCTGCTGAGATTGTTGTCGCCGGACACCAGATCGAACTGCCGCGAGGAGAACACCACCAGATCGCCGTTCGCCGAGATGGCGGCGGCCACTGCCGAGGCGGCATCGCCACTGCGGCCCTGGGCGCCGTCCGAGCGCACATTGACGCGACGGGTAGTGCCGAGGGTGCGGTCACGCACGAACACGTCGACGTTGTTGTTGTGATCGCCAGCCACGAGGTTCCTGGCAAAACTCAGGAACAGCACATGGCGCCCGTCGTCGCTGATGCGCGGATGGCAGCAGTTGTCGCTGTTGTCGTTGTCCGCCGCCTGTGCGCCGAACTGATCCGGGTTGGCGTAGGTCAGACTGTCGACCTGGCTGGTCTGGGCCAGGGCGTTGATACTGACGGCCAGCAAACTGGCCGGGATACAACGAAGGGCTTTCGGCAAGAGGCGCATGGTCGGCTACTCGAATTGGTCGGCGAAGATGAGGTCGCCCGGCGCTTCGCAGCTCGCGTCAGGCGACATGAGTTGCTTCAGCGTGTAGCGGTCGTGGCCGCGCTCGGGCGGCGATTTCGTGCGCAGTTCAGCCGTAAGGGCATAGCGACTCTCGACCGGCCGCAGCTGTACCTCAACGCGATACCGCGACGGCCCGGAGGTGACTTCGCCAGCCAACGCAGCTGTGGTTGGCAGTCCTGGTGCCAGCATGACCAGCAGCAGCGCGCGCAGTCGATGACTGGCATTTCGCGCCAGCGCTCCCTGAGTGGCCATGCTCAGTGCCCTCCCGGGGCCAGCATTGCTTCCAGTCGCGCCAACCGGGCTTCGTTGCGCGCCGCCGCCTCACGCAGCGTGGCGTTGTCGCTGGCCAGCTGCTGCAGCTGGTCATCGAGCAGCTTGCGCTCGGCTTCCAGCCGCAGCGCCAGCTCCTGCACGGCGGCGATCGTCGTGATCAGCGCCGGGTGCACATCGACCTGCTGGATCTCGTTGGCGGCGGAGCGCTCGGTGTTGGGCAGGTATTCGCCCGAACCCTGTACCGCCTCGGGGAAGACCTGCGCAAACTCCTGGGCGATGACGTTGTAGTAGGTCTGATCGGCGATGCCCGGATGGGCGGCGCGATAGTCCGCCGTGTAGCGGAAAGTCACCGGGCGCAGGCGCAGCAGCCGTGCCAGCGCGTCGTCGATCTCCTGGATCTCGGTCTTGATGCGCGCATCGGAGTTGGCCAGCCAGCTGCCCGAGGTGGTCTTGGAGGCATTGCCTTCGATTTCCAGCGTGTTCGTCTCGGGATCGCGAGCGATGCCCACGCGGGCGCTGGAGCCGGCATCTTCGGCGCGCAGCAGCACCTGATCGCCACCGGTTTGCACCTCAAAAGCCGCGCCGGTACCGGCGGCGGGTCCGCCGATGCGCCAGCGTGTCACGTCGCCCTGATAGCCCAGCGCCAGCGTGTTGCTGGAGCCATCGTTCTTGCCGATGGTCAGGTGCGAGGGCGTCGGGATGTTGGTGTTGAGCCCCAGGCCATTGACCGCGCGAACCAGAAACTGATTGGGCCCGCTAGAGGTGAAAACCGAACCGGATTGGTCCGACCAGACGAACGTGCCTTCGTCACCGCCGGATGTCGCCGTTGCTGCTACACCGACGCAACCGCTGCCAACGGCGCCTGAACTGGTGCCCGGGCGAATCTTGGCGAGTTGTCCGCCAGCCCAGGAAAATGCGCCGCCAGCGCAGTTCTGAGCGCCACTGGCGACGCTGAATACGCCGCTCGCAGTGTTGTCGGTGCCTCCGAGCACGCTGCTGCCGCTGCCGCTCGCCGTGTTCAAGAAGCCGCCTGACACGCTTGAATCCGCTGCGACCGCGGCATTGAGACTGCCGCCACCCACCGTGCTGCGAGTCCCGGAAGCGACGTTGATCCGACCGCCCGCGACGGTTGCGAATGCACTATCTGAGGTGCTTCCGGCGCCGTCGCCAGATTGGTTCGAGAAGCCTCCGCCGACGGTGCCATAGTGATCCGTCACGCTATTGGGTGCCTCGCCTGAGAAAAGCGGATCACTGTTACCCGGTGGCACACCACCGCCCGCAATGGTCGCTCCGCGCACTCCAGTGGTGACAAAGTTGGCGCTGCTGCCGGCGATGACATTGGCCGTGATCGGGACCGTATTGAACAGCTCGGCGCTGGGCTCCAGGCGCAGGCTGGCGGCATTGCGGGTCCGCAATACCAGCGGTTGCGCATCGGTCGTGCCGAGGAAGTTGATGGCTGGATTGCTGCCGGCATCGCCGGTCGTGCTCCAGCACTGCCCGATGGTGCCGCTCACCGCCTTGCTGCGGCCGGGGATGGCGCTGAAGTCGGTGGCGCCCTGTTCGCGCACGGCGGCCTCGATCCACACATCGTCCGACTCGGACAGCGGCAGCTCGACCTCCAGACGGAACTGGCCATCGACGACCGGAACCGCGTAGAAGGTCGTGGGTGCCAGCACCGGCGCACCGAGGTGGCGTTCACTGAAGGCGCCGATGCGCAGATCGTAATGGCCGTTGGCCGGCTGACCGTAGTCATCCAGCCGGCCTTCGTAGACGAACGAAGCCGCCAGGCCGGGCCCGGCACCGAGCAGGGCGATGGCTAAAACAAGCGCGCGCTTGGGCGAGGAAGTCATGGGGTCGCGGTCTCCAGTAGGCGGGGAGGTTGCTGGGCAAGCCCGGACGCTGTCATGCGGCCTGCGGTTATCGGTCATCGTCTATGGGTCACGGATCCAGGAGCGTTCGATCACGGTTCGGACCCTCGGCAGTTCATGGCAGGCACGCCGGTCCTTCAAAGCCGTTGCGGAAGCGCTGATCGCTCTGGCCATCGACGATCTCGACGTCGAGCTGGCCGAAGGGCAGCACGGCGGCGCCCATGACATTGCCCAGGTTGACGCGGAAGCTCTCGGTGCCCTCGGGCAGGCCGTCGTCGGCAATCGGGACGTCGATGACCTTGGCGGCGATATCGCCAGGCGCCCATTGCAGCAACTGGTCAGCGGGCACCGTGTAGTCATCGCCGGGTGTGGCCGTGCCCGCCGTGTGGGTGAAATCGACGCTGACATTGGCGACGCCGCCACTGGGGCGTTCGACCCGGATCTGTGCGGTCTCACCCTCGACGACGTTCTGGCGACAGCGACTGAATCCGATCTGCTCGGGGCCGGCGACTGTGACCTCGTGGGGCTGGGTGATCACCACGTCCTGGCCGGCGGCATCGCCGAAGGCGCCCTGCAGGGTGCGATAGCTGATGGTCAGCGTGCGGTTGCCAGTCTGGGTCGGGATCAGCTGGCAGCTGCCGCTGCTGGTGTTGGCGGTGGCTGTCGGGCTCAGCGTGATGCTGCAGGTGATGGCGGGTGAGGTGTTCAACGAGACATCGACGATGCCATTGGGCTTGAACGGACCGCTGGTCGCCAGCGCCGTGACCTCGATGTTGAAGGGCAGCCCGGCTGGATGTGGATCGGGCGTATCGACGGCGCTCAACGTGACCGTGTCGAAACTGAACTCGCTGCTGCGGCCCTCGGCGTCGGTGGCGATGGCGACGATGACATCGTCGTTGCTCAGGCTGACACCGGGCGGAATGCTCAGCGTGACCGACTTGTCCTGCTGCGCGTTCACCGAGGTGTAGACATCGCTGTCGAGCAGAACCTCGCCCTCGTCACCCAATGCCTTGTAGAAATCCACGCGCAACGGATAGACGCTGTTGGCCGGGTCGGAATCGACCCGGTAGGTGACGCTGAACTGATTGCCGCCCGTGCTGTAGGCGCTGATCTTGGGATGATTCTGTTGCAGATTGGCGCCGACATCCGGGTCACCGGCGTCGTTGGGCGTGCGCCCGACTGCCACACCGCCGCCTGCTGTCGCGGTCGGAAAATCCAGACCGATGCCCTGGTTGCCGAGCATGCGGTTGCCAACGAATTCGATGTTGGTGTTGACATTCCCGCTGGGGAGAATCACTGCCGAGCCCAGCGAGATGCCGGTGAAGGACTGACGCTTGGCGCCGGCGAAGGTGTTGCCTTCGCCAGCCCCCAGTCCGCCGATCAACACCCGCGGCACGCGTGAACTGTTGCCGAGGAAGATCTCGATGTGGTCCTTTTCCACGCCGACCACCGAGCCATCGACGCCGAGGCCAAAGACATTGCCCTGGATCAAGGCTGTCTCATTCATGGTCCGGCTGACGGAGAACTGCAGCGCACCGCCAAAGCCGCCACTGAAGCTGCCCGTGGCGCGGGCAAAGCGGTTGTCGAGAATGCGTATGTCCGGGGTGTCGAAGCCGTCGTCGCCGGTCAGGACGATGAAGGGATCGCGCATCGGCAGGGGTGTAATGCCGTCCGGTGCCAGGCCGATCAGGTTGCCCTGCAACAGGATCGAACCGCGCTCGCTGACGATGCTGTTGACGCGCAGGCGGCTGGTGCCACCGCCCGGCTGCCCGCTCAGATCGCGACCGCCGCCGGCGATCACGTTGCGGTCGGCCGGGTCCGGTCCGCCCACCTGAATTGTGCGATTGAAGAAGCTCAAGCCCAGGGCGCTGCAGGGCTGATTGAATTCCGGCGACTGGCCCAGTGCATCCACACAGAACCAATTGCCGCGGTAATCGTGGCGCAGTCCGCCAGAAACAATGGCTGAGGTCGGCAAGGCGATCGCCAAGCCGAGCAGATTGAAGGGGCTGGCATTGCTGTTGACGAGTTCGAACAGCGCCACGCCGAGATTGACGAAACCGGCGCTGGTGATCTCGATCTTCAGCTGTGCGTTGTTGGCACCAGGCGCGGGAATGCTGTTCGGCTGCGCACCGGGTTGGGTGTAGCCATCGATGGTCAGCCCCTGAGAGATCTGCAGCGTGCTGGCCACCTCGATGCGGCAAATGCCGGTGACGGCACTACAGCCGGGCTCGCTCGTCGGAATGTTGAACTCGATGACATCAGGGCCGGCCAGTGCATTGCTGGCCGAAATGGCGCCGCGCAAGGAACAGTCCCCCGGCGCCGCAGTACAAGTACTCAAAGCGAGCGTGTCGGCCGTGGTGTCGACGACAAACGTGGCTGCCAGCATCGGCGTCGTGCAAAGCAAGCCCGCGGCCAGGGATAACGGTCGCCACAGCACCAACTTCGGCAGCGTCCATCGGTAAGAGATCTGGGACCGTGACATCGTGGCAATCCGTCAGCGCGCGCGAGCTGGCGCGGTGAGGGAATGTTGGGTGCCGCATGGCCGCGCCGTGTACCCCAAAACTGGGGTTCAGGTGTCAAGGCCGCGCCGGGCTGGTTGATCGACACGCCGGGAGCCTGCGGTCAGAATTGCGCCAATCCCGTCCTGATCCGGAACTGTGCGCCCGTGAGTCGACGCCTGTATGCCGTTCTGGCGCTGTGTCTGTCGGCTTGTGCGCCACAGACGCCCGAACGGGTGTCGCTGGCTCTGGTGCCGCCGCCAGCACTGGCGGACGAGAGCGATGCCGAACTGGCCATCGAGGGCCTGAGCGCCCTGCTGCTGGCGCGCCTGCGGGCGCTGCCTGAGGTGCAGGTGGGTGTCGATCCCGCCGGCTGCGCAGGGAAAGGGCAGCCCACACACGCGTTGACCGTGTCCCGTCAGCTCACGACCATGAGCGCGCTCACCAGCGTGGCGCTGCAGCGTTGCGACAGCACCCGGATGGTGATGGAACAGTGGGTGCAGCCGCGCCAGGCTCGCCGCGAGTGGAGTGCGCAGGCGGCCTGGTGGGTGGGCAGTCAGTTGCGGGTGCCCAGACCGCGACCCGCGCCCGAGCTGGCCGTGGATGAGGCGGACATGCAGGCTTTTCTGGTCGCTTTGGCACGGATCAAGCGCAGGACTGCAGAAGACGTGCGGGAAGCGCGCGCGAGTCTGCTCGACGTGGTCGCTCGCCGCCCGGATTTCGCACTGGCCCAGGCGCATCTGGCGACCGCCCAACTGCTGGCCTTCGAATATGGTTTGTCGAGCCTGCCGCAAGCCTTGCAGCAGGCAGATCTGGCGATCACCGCCGCGCTGCAGGCATCGCCCGACCTGGGCATGGCCCACGCCGCGCGCGGGCTGTACTGGATGAACCAGGAACGCTACGACCTGGCCGTTCCGCAACTGGCGCGAGCCGCGGCCCTGGATCCGGGTGAAGGCGTGATCCTGCTGTGGTTGGGCAATGCCCTGCTCTATCACGGCAACCCGCACGAGGCTCAACCCTGGCTGGAGCGGGCACTGCAACTGGATCCCGGTCTGGTCTCGGCGCAGATCAGCCTGGGAGAAGCTGCCTGCCTCGCCGGCAAGGAAGCCCGCTGCACCACTTTCCTCGAACAGCCGGGTTCTGGCCCGATGGCTGGTTTCATGGTCGCGCTGATCCGCGCGCAGCGCGGGGAAATCGAGCAGGCGCACCAGTTGCTTGATCGGGTGCCCGCCGATGTCAATCACGAATGGGTGACCGAGCTGCGAGTGGATCTCTGCGGCCTGAGTGGTACCGATATTCCGGCATGCAGGCCACCGAGTGCCAAAGCCGATGCGCTGGCGGGCGCGCAGTTGCCCCTGCCACGCTGGGCGCAAACAACGCTACCGGCGCAGACCCAGGCATCGATACCGGCGATCCGACTGGATCTGTGGCGCCTGGATCTCGGTCTGGCGCCCTGGGTCAGCGCTGCCCGCACTGACAACCAGTCTCGGGAGCGTCTGCACACCGAGCTCCGGCGCCTGCGGCAGGGCGGCCTCAGTCTGCCCCTGATCGATGACATCGAAGATTGCCTGGCGCATTGGCAGCAGCCGCAGCCAGTTCCCCGACGCACGCCGATGGCGGCGATGCTGCAGGCCTGGGGCTGCGCCGCGGAGAAGCCGTCGGCGGAGTAGGCACGGCGGGAGCCGCGGTTGTGGTGAAGAAGGGGAACGGGGCACGGGGCAAGGGGCACGGGTGAAGGCTGCGGGCTTCGGCACTGGATTGCTTCGTCGCTGCGCTCCTCGCAATGACGCCGGCCTTTCCCCGTGCCCCGTGCCCCGTGTCCCCTTTGTGTGACCCAAAAAATAATGGCGTACGAGATTCACGGTGGGAGCGGCTTCAGCCGCGACCGGGAACCCAGTGGGTTTCAGCAACTGCGATCGCGGACAGAGTCCGCTCCCACAGTCGGATTGTCGCGCTACTACCGCCCGCCCGCACTACTGTAGGAGCGACCTTGCGTCGCGACCGGGGACCACCGCGCTGGCCTCAGCCTCCGCCAGTGCCTGCGGCAGCCGCAGGCGTACTCGCGTGCCCGGTGCCTGTGAGGCAATCTCGATGCTGGCACCAATGCCAGCGGCGCGCAGGCGCATGCTGGGCAGGCCGCGGCCGTGGGTTTCGCCCGGGGGCAGGCCCACACCGTCGTCCTGCACGCAGATCTCCAGCCACCCCTGATGCCAGGCGGCGCTGATTTCCAGTTGCCGACACTGTGCGTGCTTGAGGGCATTGGTGATCGATTCCTGCACGATACGCAGCACCTGGAGCACCTCGTCCGGGGCTCTGGGAGCCAGATCCGGCAATTGCGCGGTCTGCCAGCGCACCTGGATGGGCAGATCCTTGAGACTGGATTGCAAACGCTGGCGCAGCATGCCCAGGGCGACACCGAGGTCGGCACAGGCGTCGTCCAGCGAGTCGATCATCAGCCGCAGATCGTCCAGGCTGCGGCGCAGGTGCAGCTTGAGGTGGGCAGCGTCGAGCTTGCCATGCTCGGCCTGACCGATCAGCGCCACCAGCTGACCGCCGACACCGTCGTGCATGTCGCGCATGATGCGCTGGCGCTCCTCGGCCAGCGTGCGTGCCTGTTCGGCCTGCTGGCGGCGCGCGAATTCCTGCTGCAGTTCCAGGCTGCGCTGGTCCAGCGCCTGCGCCAGCTCACGCTGTGCATGCTCCGCGGTGCGCAGTGCCTGCAGGATGTGCCTGATCTGTCCGATCAGCAGCAGCACCAGCAGATAGAGGATGCCCCAGTGCACCAGATAGGGGGCAATGAAACCGTTCAGGGTCTGCCAGACGCGCAGGCTGTCGGCCACGCCGAGCACGATGTTGAGTACCGCTGCGGCCGCCAGCCAGCGTGCCAGCGGAAAGCCGCGGTCGCGAAGCTGCCACCAGAACACCGTGAGCATCAGCAGCAGCGTGATCATGCCGGCGCGATAGATGACGTCGCCCACGCTGGAGATCAGCCCGCCCGAGAACAAGGAGGCGAAGCACAGACTGACCAGGGCCGCCATCGTCAGCCGATCGACCCAGAGCCGGAATCGCGAGGTCGTATCGGCCATGGACATCGAATAACGCAGCATGGCCCACAAGGCCCCGGCCAGCGCCGCATGCGCGGTCAGATGCCAGAGCACCGTGGGCAGCGGGCGCAGCGGCCAGCCCATGTTCCAGATGTAGATCAGGCTGAACAGCACCGACAGCGCAAACCAGCGATAGCCGGCTTCCCGCGGGCGCATCAGCGCGATCGGCAACAGCGTCAGCAGGATTGCCAGTCCGACCACCACCGCCAGCTGCGCGCCGTTGACACCGGCGAACTGGATGCGCTGGTAGGCCGGGGTCAGCAACTCGTTGGGGCCGAGCAGCACGGTGCCCAGATAGTTGCGGTCGAAGCGGCTGCCGCCGCTGCGCACCTGAAAGATCAGCTCATTGTCGCCGGCATGCAGGATTCCGGGTTGCAGCACCAGCAGCAGGGGCTGACTGGTGTTGTCGAAACTCGGGTGCGGATCGAACTCACGCAACAGATTGCCATTGATCCAGATGCGCGCGTCACGACCCATGCCGCTGACCAGCAAGGACTGCTCGAAAGTCTGTTCGCCATCCAGGCGATGGCTGGCCAGCAGCCGCTTGCAACTGGTTCCCCAGTCGTATCGGGGCAGACCGACCGGGCCGAGATCGGTGCCATCGCAGCCGAACTCCTGGGCTTGGGTGATCTGGTAGGCCATAAGATCCGGGCCTATCCGCGTGCTCAGCAACAGCAGGGCGAAGGCGAGCGTCAGCAGCCACCAGGCGCTCGCCGCGCCTGGCTTCAGCAACTGCCACAGGGCTTCCCGCCTCACGCAGTACCCACCAATCCCAGCTGCTGTGCCTCGAACACCGCTTCAGCGCGCGAATGCACCTGCAGCTTGCGATAGAGCTCCTTGGCATAGGAGGTGATGGTGTTGTACTTCAGCCCCATCAGCTGGCCCACTTCTTCGTAGGACAGACCCTTGGCGATCAGCTTCAGCAGTTCCAGTTCGCGCTCGTTGAGACCGATGCCCTCGATCTCGGCCTTGCTGGCCCGCGGCGGCGTCTGCAGCCGACGCATCAGATGCACGGCGATGCTCGGGCTCAGTGGCGCCCCGCCTGCCAGCAGTTGTTCGATGGCGGCCACGACGGCGCGATCGTCGGCGTCTTTCAGCAGATAACCGCCGGCGCCACGTTCGATGGCACGCAGCACGCTGGACTCGTCGCCGAGTACCGAAATCACCAGCGTACCGGTGGCTGCGCCGCGTGCGCGCAAGCTGTCCAGCAGGGACAGGCCGCTGCCGTCGGGCAGGCCGAGATCCAGCAGCAGGACGTCGGGCAAGCCCGATTCCAGGGCGATGTGGGCTTCCTGCAGGCTGCCAGCCTGCGCCAGCAGTCGCCAGTCCGGATGCGCGGCGATGATCGATGCCAGCCGGTCGCGCGTCCGCGGTTCGTCTTCCACCACCAGGACATCGGTCATGTTCGCCCCCTCCCGCCGGCCAGATCGGCACATCCGATCACCTGACTATGCTGCGCCACGGCGGGCGCGGCGAAAACCCAAGAGTAGGGGTGACGAGAACCTGGCTCACGTTGCCCGCAGGCACCCGACCCGTCCTCAAGCTCGCTGCCGACGAATGTAGGTCACGTTGCCCCGCAGGGGCTACGTGACACGGTGATGCGCCGTCTCCACAACGGACCTAGGCGCATCGCCGTGTCACGTAGGCGGCTGCGCCGCCAACGTGACCTACGGTCAGCCTGACCTGCATGCTAGGTGCGCTCCGGTTTGGCTGGAATCAGCAGCGAGGCCACCATGGATCCGGCCACCAGCACGAACACGGCGCCCAGCGAGACGGCGATCGGAATCTTGTAGAGATCCATGATCAGCATCTTGATGCCGATGAAACAGAGCACCGCGGCCAGGCCGTAGTTGAGGAAATGAAAGCGGTCGGCCATGTCGGCCAGCATGAAATACATCGCCCGCAAGCCCAGGATGGCGAAGACATTGCTGGTCAGCACGATGAAGGGGTCGGTCGTGATCGCAAAGATCGCGGGTATCGAATCCACCGCGAAGATCACATCGGTGATGCCGATCATCACGATCACCAGCAGCAGCGGGGTGGCGTAGCGCACCCCGTTGCGGATGGTGATCATCTTCTCGCCATCGAACTCGGTCGCGATCTTCATGTGCATGCGCACCCAGCGTATGACCGGATTTTGCTCAAGGTCAGGCTTGTCGTCGCCGGCGGTGGCCATCTTGATGCCGGTGATCACCAGAAAGGCGCCGAACACGTAGAAGATCCAGTGGAACTTGGCGATCAGGAATGCACCCAGCAGGATCATCAGCGCACGCAGCACGATGGCCCCGATCACTCCCCAGATCAGCGCCCGCTTCTGGTACTCGATGGGCACCGCGAAGAAGTTGAAGATCATCAGGAAGACGAAGATGTTGTCCACCGCCAACGACTTCTCGACCAGATAGCCGGTCAGGAATTCGAGTCCCTTGGTGTTGGCAATTTCCGGACCGGCAGCACCGCGCAGATACCACCAGAGTGCAGCGTTGAAGGTCAGTGCCAGTGCGATCCAGACCATCGACCATTGCAGCGCTTCGCGGAAAGACACCCGGTGCGCGCCCTGCTGGCGCATGACCAGCAAGTCCACGATCAGCGCGACGATCACCAGAACGGTGAAGCCCGCCCACATCCACCAGGTGCCTATCGATTCCATATGCCGAGCCCCGTCCGCTCAAGTCCAGCTACGCACCAGGACGAGGACCCCCCTCGACCGGCAACGGCCCGCTGGCCGAATCCATCAAGGATTCAGCCTAAGCGCGCACGCGGTGCGGTCGAGGTCTCGCTTGCATATCCATGGCCGGATACGCCGACACACCCGGCGCGCAGGTAGCGCACGTGATGACGGGCGTGACGCGAAAAGCTACTCCCCTCTACGACGTGAAGTCTGGGGGCGGACGGGGGCGGATGCAAGAGCGGGGGGTTCTGGTTGTCGGTTGTTGGTTGTTGGTTGTTGGTTGTTGGTTGTTGGGGCAGGGGGCACGGGGCACGGGGCACGGGGCACGGGAAAGGCTAGGAGCTTCGAGCCTTGGTAGGTCCAGACTTGTCTGGACGCTTCTCCAGCACGTTGCCAGGAGCGTCCAGACGAGTCTGGACCTACAGAAGCCCTCAAGCCCGTAGCCTTTTCCCGAGTCCCGAGTCCCGAGTCCCGAGTCCCGAGTCCCGAGTCCCGAGTCCCGAGTCCCGAGTCCCGAGTCCCGAGTCCCGAGTCCCGACAACCCAAGACCGCTCTCAGATATTGAGCCAGCGCCCGCCGTCCACGCGCAGTACCTGGCCGGTGACATAGCCGGCATCGCGGATCAGGAACAGGGCCGCGTCGGCCAGATCCTCGGGGGAGCCCTGACGCTGCAGGGCGGTGCGCTGCAGCACCATTTCCGGGGTGTCGGCCTTTTCCGGGTTCTCGGACCAGATGATATTGCCAGGGGCGATCGCGTTGACGCGTACCTCCGGGCCGAGTTCGCGCGCCAGACCGTAGGTGAGAGCCACCAGGGCGGCTTTGGCCATGCAATAGGGCAGGTAGCGCGGGATCGGCCGGTCGGCATAGATATCGACCAGATTGACGATGGCGCCTTTAGATGCGCGCAGATGCGGGGCGGCGGCCTGGGCCAGAAACAACGGCGCGCGGGCGTTGGTGGCGAAGAGATCGTCGAACTGGTTGCTGTCGATTTCGCCCAACGGGGTCGGGTAGAAGCTGGAGGCGTTGTTGATCAGCGCATCGAGGCGGCCGAAATGGGCGATGACCGCCGGGACCAGTGCCTGGGTTGCGGCGAGATCGGCGAGATCGGCCTGAAAGATCTGCACGCTGCCTGGCCGTTGCGATTCCAGTTCAGCCTGCAGCGCCAGAGCCTCCTCGGCGGAGCTGCGATAGTGCAAGGCCAGATCGAAGCCGGCACGGTGCAGCCGCCGGGCAATCGCGGCACCCACGCGTCTGGCGCCGCCGGTGATCAGGGCGACGGGATTCGAGTGATCGTTCATGCGCCGAGAATATCGTGCCCCGCGTGACATAGGGTGGAACCCGCCCGCGACCAAGTCCCGATTTTCGCGCGCAATCCCCCCGGGCGGATTCCACCAACGCCCTGCAATGCGGCGGAATCCGCGCGCGGAGCCCGCCTGCGACCAAGCCCCGATTTTCGCGCGCAATCCCCGCAGGCGGATTCCACCAACGCGGTGCAATGCGGCGGAATCCGCGCGCGGAGCCTTTTGGCAATTTCGGGAGACGTCGTGCGCGGGTTCCGCCCTACCACGGACACTCACATCACGCCTGACTCAACTCCTCGCGGTCGCGGAAATGGTCGAGCGCCTGCGGGTTGGCCAGGGCGTCGGTGTTCTTGACCGGCTTGCCGTGGATCACGTTGCGCACGGCCAGTTCGACGATCTTGCCGCTGATGGTGCGCGGAATGTCCGGTACCGCCAGAATCTTGGCCGGTACATGGCGTGGCGTGGTGTTGTCGCGGATCACCTTGCGGATGCGCGCCTGCATGGCCTCGTCCAGTGCGAAGCCTTCGCGCAGACGCACGAACAGCACCACGCGCACATCGCTGTCCCAATCCTGGGCGACACAGATCGATTCCAGCACTTCGGGCAGTTTCTCGACCTGGCGATAGATCTCGGCGGTACCGATGCGCACGCCGCCCGGATTCAGGGTGGCATCCGAACGACCGAGAATGACGATGCCGTCGTGCTCAGTCAGCAGTGCCAGATCGCCGTGGCACCAGACATTGTCGATCTTGTCGAAATAGGCAGCATGGTATTTGCTGCCATCCTCGTCCTTCCAGAAACCCACCGGCATCGATGGAAAAGGCCGGGTGCAGGCCAGCTCGCCGGCTTCACCGCGCAGCGGCTTGCCGTCATCGTCGAGAATCTCGACCTTCATGCCCAGACCGCGGCACTGCAGTTCGCCGCGGTAGACCGGCAGCACCGGGTTGCCGAGCGCGAAGCAGGAGACGATGTCGGTACCACCCGAGATCGAGGCCAGCAGGACATCGGCCTTGATGTCGCGGTAGACATAGTCATAGCTCTCCGGCGCCAACGGCGAGCCGGTCGAGAGGATGGTCTTCAGCTTGCCCAGTTGATGCGTCTGTGCCGGCTTGACCCCGGCCTTGTCGGCCGCGGCTATCCACTTGGCGCTGGTGCCGAAGACGCTGATGCCGAGTTCGTCGACCATGTCGAAGAGCGCGCCCGGGCCCGGATGGAAGGGCGAGCCGTCGTACAGCACCATGGTCGCGCCGACCGCCAGGCTGGACACCAGCCAGTTCCACATCATCCAGCCGCAGGTGGTGTAGTAGAAGATGCGGTCTTCGCGGCGCAGATCGGTGTGCAGCACCAGTTCCTTGAGATGCTGGATCAGCGTGCCGCCCTGGCCGTGAACGATGCACTTGGGTACGCCGGTGGTGCCGGAGCTGTAGAGGATGTACAGCGGGCGATCGAAGGCGCCGGGTTCGAAACTCAGCAGTTCCTGCGTGCTCGGCGCGAACTCGTCCCAGGACACGGCATGGGCGACGCTGGACAGGGCTCGATCGGTGCCGGCGTAGGGGAACACGACCACGCGCTCGACGCTGGGCAGTTGCGACAGGATCCCGGCGACCTTCTCCAGGCAATCGAAGCGCTTGCCGCCATAAAAATAGCCATCGGCCGTGAACAGCACCTTGGGTTCGATCTGACCGAAGCGGTCGAGCACGCCATTGATGCCGAAATCCGGCGAGCACGAGGACCAGATGGCGCCGAGACTGGCCGTGGCCAGCATTGCGATCACGGCTTCGGGGCGATTGGGAACGAAGCCGGCGACACGATCGCCCGGGCCGACACCGGCACCGCGCAGGCCGGCGCGCACCCGGCGCACCTGTTCGGCGAGCTCGGCATAGCTCAGTTCGACCGTGGAGCCGTCCTCGCCGCGGGCAATGATCGCCAGTCGCTCGTCGCGGAAGCGCAACAGATTCTGGGCGAAGTTGATCTGGACTCCGGGGAAGAATCGGCAGCCCGGCATGGCCTCGAAGTTCTCGAAGGCGGGCGCCAGATCGCCATGGCCGCGGATGCCGCAGAATTCCCACAGTGCCGTCCAGAAGCGGTCGGGGTGGTTGATCGAATAGTCATACAGCGCCGGATAGTCCGGCACTTCGGCACCGAAGCGCTCGGCGATGAAGCGCATGAATCGACTCAGATTGGCGTCGCCGATGCGCTTCTCGCTCGGCGTCCACAGGGCTGCGGTCATGAACCAGTCTCCACAAAGTGCATCATGGGTGCGAGCATGCCCGCTGCGCCGGAGCCAGGGCATCGGCCATAGGGGCAGCTCGCCTCGGCGCTATCATCGCCGCTTAGGCGACTTGGTTGTACCCCGGTTTGCTATTGCACCCCCGGGGGGCTGTCTGACCACCGCTGCGCCCAGCACACCCTCAAGAATTCAATGGAATGCCAGAGCCATGACCGTCTCGCGAATCCTCGCCGTACTCACCTTGCTCGTGTCCAGCGCCGCGCTGGCCGCACCCAAGGACGAAGTATTTGCCGCCTGGGAGGCCATGTTTGCGGCCAAGTCCTACCGGGCCAGGATCGAAACCACCGTCAATAACCAGGTGTTTCAGCAAGTGGTCGAGGTGGTGCTACCCGGGCGCATGCGCATGACCGGTGGCCCCGCCGGTGACATGGTCGTGACTCCGGAAGGCGCCTGGCTGAAGGCGCCGGGCGAGGACTGGATGCAGGCCCCGGCAGCCACCGCTGCGCTGGGGAAACAGTTTCTGAGTCGGGATTTCATCGAGCAGGCCAAGGCTGGCGTGCGTTCGGTAGAAGCCCTGGGTACCGAGGACGTCGATGGCAATCCGGCCCGAATCTACCAGATGGAGCAAACGATGACCATCGTCGGCGTCGAATCCAGCTCCAGCACCAAGCTCTACGTCGATGTCGCCAGCGGTCGCCCGGTGCGCCAGGAAATCGAATCTACAGCCATGGGCAGGAGCTCACGAACGGTGCAGACGCTGGAATATCTGCCCGATCTGAAGATCGATGCGCCGAAGTAGAGGTTGGTTGCTGGTTGTCGGTTGTTGGTTGTCGGTTGGTGGTTGGTTGTTGGATGTTGGATGTTGGGTGTTGGGTGTTGGGTGTTGGTTGTCGGTTGGTGCTCGTGGGAGTCCCGGTTGCCCTCTGCCCCTTTTCTCGCCGCAGTGTCGTAGGCCGGGTCCGCGCGCCCGGCCGCTCGGGCTTTGCGCCGCGATGGCAAGCGCGCGGCGCCCGGCAGGCCACGCCGCGGCCGCCGGCGCGACCTACCCCGGCGCACAATCCGATCTGCCGCGCGCCGGAGCCGCGCTACCTCACACCCGGGTTCATGGTCGGTGCGCGAGTGCCTGTTCGCGGCTGAAGCCGCTCCCGCAGGTCTGCGTGGCAGCGGAGGTCTTAACTTGACCACCAACCACCAACCCACAACCCACAACCCACAACCGACAACCGACAACCGACAACCGACAACTGGTTTCACCCCGGTGCTCTTGAAAGTCCTTGAAGCCGCCCCCATCAATTGGCCCGTCACGCACTCGGCCCCGCTTGTTCTGGTCGGGCGCGGCACAGATCTGTAGTTAACCCATTGATTCAACTAATTCAGAGGCCAAACGCCATGAAAATTCGTCCTTTGCACGACCGTGTGATCGTCAAGCGCATGGAAGAAGAGCGCGTCAGCGCCGGCGGTATCGTGATTCCCGATTCCGCCACCGAAAAACCCGTTCGCGGTGAAGTGATCGCTGCCGGCAACGGCAAGATCCTCGAGAACGGCAGCGTGCGTCCGATCGCGGTCAAGGCTGGCGACAAGGTGCTGTTCGGCAAGTACAGCGGCACCGAGGTCAAGGTCGACGGTGAAGAACTGCTGGTCATGCGCGAAGAAGACATCATGGGCGTGATCGAAGCCTGATAGCGCCTGCAGCGGCCTTAGGGTCGCTGAGTAGCGCTTTGGCTTCTCCCCCTTTTCCTTTTTCCTTTTTCCATTTTCCAAGGATTTAAGACAATGTCTGCCAAAGAAGTCCGTTTCAGTGAAGACGCGCGTGCCCGCATGGTCAAGGGCGTGAACGTCCTGGCCAATGCGGTCAAGGTCACCCTCGGCCCCAAGGGCCGCAATGTCGTGCTCGAGAAGAGCTTCGGCGCCCCGACCATCACCAAGGACGGCGTCTCCGTCGCCAAGGAAATCGAACTCGCTGACAAGTTCGAGAACATGGGCGCGCAGATGGTCAAGGAAGTCGCTTCCAAGACCTCCGACATCGCCGGCGATGGCACCACGACCGCCACCGTGCTGGCACAGGCTCTGATCCGCGAAGGCATGAAGGCGGTCGCCGCCGGCATGAACCCGATGGATCTCAAGCGCGGCATCGACAAGGCGGTGCTGACTGCCGTCGAGCAGCTGAAGTCGCTGTCCAAGCCCTGCAAGGACGACAAGGAAATCGCTCAGGTTGGCGCCATCTCGGCCAACAGCGATCCGGAAATCGGCACCATCATTGCTGACGCGATGAAGAAGGTCGGCAAGGAAGGCGTGATCACCGTTGAGGAAGGCTCGGGCCTGAACAACGAACTCGACGTGGTCGAGGGCATGCAGTTCGATCGCGGCTACCTGTCGCCGTACTTCATCAACAACCAGCAGACGATGAAGACGGAGATGGAAAGCCCGTTCATCCTGCTGCACGACAAGAAGATCTCCAACGTCCGCGAACTGCTGCCGGTGCTGGAAGCCGTTGCCAAGGCTGGCAAGCCGCTGCTGATCGTCGCCGAGGAAGTGGAAGGCGAGGCGCTGGCCACGCTGGTGGTCAACACCATCCGCGGCATCGTCAAGGTCTGCGCCGTCAAGGCGCCGGGCTTCGGTGACCGTCGCAAGGCGATGCTGGAAGACATGGCCATCCTCACCGGTGGTCAGGTGATCAGCGAGGAAGTGGGTCTGTCGCTGGAGAAGACCACGCTGAAGGATCTGGGCACGGCCAAGCGCGTTGTGGTCGAGAAGGAAAACACCACGATCATCGACGGCGCCGGCAAGGCCGAGACGATCAAGGCTCGCATCGACCAGATCAAGGCGCAGGTTGAAGAAACCAGCTCCGACTACGATCGCGAGAAGCTGCAGGAGCGCGTGGCCAAGCTGGCTGGCGGTGTGGCCGTGATCAAGGTCGGCGCTGCTACCGAAGTCGAGATGAAGGAAAAGAAGGCTCGCGTCGAAGACGCTCTGCACGCGACCCGTGCAGCCGTCGAGGAAGGCATCGTTCCGGGCGGTGGCGTGGCTCTGGTGCGCGGTCTGGCTGCAGTGCGCCAGATCAAGGGTGCCAACGAAGACCAGAATCACGGTATTTCGATTGCGGCCCGCGCCATGGAAGCGCCCCTGCGCGAAATCGCCGCCAACAGCGGTGACGAGCCCAGCGTGGTGTTGAACCAGGTCGCCAGCGGCACCGGCAACTATGGCTACAACGCCGCGACCAGCGAATACGGCGACATGGTCGAGATGGGCATCCTGGATCCGACCAAGGTGACCCGTTCGGCACTGCAGAATGCAGCCTCGATTGCCGGCCTGATGATCACCACCGAGTGCATGGTGGCCGAAGCCCCGAAGAAGGAATCGGCTGGCGGCGGTCATGGCGGTCATGACCACGGCGGTGGTGGCATGGGTGGCATGGACTTCTAATCAGCCTTCCAGGCTGATTAGCCTTCGGTTCGGCGCTCTGCGCCTCACCAAAGGCTACGTGGCGGCGGAGGCCCTCCATGGCCTCCGCGGCTCCGGATGGAGTTTCAGAGCATCAGAAAAAGCCCGGCATTGCCGGGCTTTTTTTGTGGGGTCATACCAGGAACCTGGGCCCCGCGCTGTTGTGGGTCCGGTCCTTCGAGAACCGGAGCCCACGCTCGGCGAACTGATGGCATGCTCGGGCCATGCGCATCGATCTTCCTACGCGAGGTCTGCACCTCGATTACGAATGGCACGGACCTGAGCAGGGGCCGGTGCTGATCCTGATCATGGGTCTGGGCATGCAGCGGGTGGCCTGGCCACCGGAACTGATCGACGGTCTGGTGGCCCGAGGTTTACGGGTGCTGACCTTCGACAACCGCGATATCGGTCTGTCCGGCAGCGGCCACATCGCAGCGCATATGGGCGTGCGGCGGGCTTTTCTGCGCTATCTGTTGCACCGTCCGATTCGACCGCCATACACGCTGGATGACATGGCAGCGGACACTTTGGCGCTGGCCGACGCGCTGGGTATAGCCCGCTTCCACGTGGCCGGCGCCAGCATGGGCGGCATGATCGGCCAGCAGCTGGCCCTGCTGGCCCCGGAGCGTGTGCTGACGCTGACCTCGATCATGTCCAGCGCCGGACCGCGGGCTGCGCCGTTTCCGGAGTGGCGGGTATTGCAGCGCATGCTGCGGGCGCCGCCGCAACACAGCAGTCACGAGCAGCGCGTCGATCACTACGTAGCGCTGTTCACCGAACTGGGTCGGCACCACGAGCCGGCCGAGATCGAGCGTCTGCGCAGAGGCCTCGGTGCCGCCATGGCGCGTGCCTACCGGCCGGACGGCACGATGCGCCAATTGCTGGCGATCACCGCAGATGCCGATCGCAGCCAGCGCCTGCGCGAGGTGCGAACGCCGACGTTGATCATCCACGGCGCCGCCGATCCGCTGGTGCCGGTGCGCGCCGCGCATCATCTGGCGGCCGTCATTCCGGGGGCGCGGATGCGGATCATCGATCGCATGGGCCACGATCTGCCGGCCTGGGCCATTCCACAGCTGGTCGATCTGATGGTGGAACAGGCGCGGGCCGAGCCTGCACCGCGCTGACGGGGCTCTCGGTCGCGACGCGAGGTCGCTCCTACAGCAGGGTGGGGTCTCTCGTAGGAGCGACCTTGCGTCGCGACCGACAGCCCCACTTCAAAGCGGCAGGCTGAATCCGTGCGGCAGCAGCTCATCGATATGCGCCTGAACCAACTGGCCCTCGGCGCCCATGAACAGCACTTCGGCGTTGGCGCCGAACTCCCGGATCATCTGCCTGCAGGCGCCGCAGGGCGGAATGGGCAGGGCCTGGCTGGCGCGATCGGTGGCGCAGATGGCGATGGCGGTCAGCGCGAAAGCGGCGCCTTCAGCGCGGACGGCCGCGGCGATGGCGTTACGCTCGGCGCAGTTGCCGATGCTGAAGGAGCCGTTCTCGACGTTGCAGCCGGAATAGATGCGGCCGCTGACCGAGCGCAGCGCGGCGCCCACATAGAGCTGCGAATAGGGCGCGTAGGCGCTTTTCAGGGCCTCGGCCGCCTCGTCGAGCAGATCCTGGTGCAGGGTCATCACCGCTCCGGGCAACTCCGGTGAGAGTCGCTGGTCCCTCGATCTTAGCCACTGGCCGCCGTCTCTGTCACGTGACTTGCAGCGGCCTTCGCGGCGAGGGGGGCAGTCCGCCTCTCAGGCGATGGCCGTCAGCGCCACTTCGATCATCTGGTCCAGACCGCGCTGGCGCTCGTCGCTGCTCATGCGCGCGCCGCTGATGAGGTGATCGGAGACCGTCAGCAGCGCCGCTGCCTGTGCCCCACGTTCGGCGGCTGCGGTGTACAGCCCGGCCGCCTCCATTTCGATGCCGAGGATGCCGGCGCGGCTCAGCATCTGAATCAGATCGGCCTGCGGCGAATAGAACAGATCGGTCGAGAACACATTGCCGACCCGTATCGGCCGATGCAGTTGCTCTGCCGCCTCGGTCAGGGCCCGCGCCAGCGGCCATGCTGCGATCGCGGCCAGATCGTAGCCGCCAAAACGGGTGCGATTGACGTTGGAATCGGTGCTGGCACCCAGCGCCAGTACCAGATCACCCAGGTTCAGATCAGCCACGGTGGCGCCGCAGGTGCCGATGCGCACGATGCGCTTGACCCCGTACTGATCGATCAGCTCGCTGGCGTAGATCGAACACGAAGGTATGCCCATGCCGCTGCCCATCACCGACAGCCGCTGGCCGCGCCAGCTGCCGGTGTAGCCGTACATGTTGCGGACCGCCGTGACCTGTTTGGGATCCGTGAGAAAACGCTCGGCGATATAACGCGCCCGCAAGGGGTCGCCCGGCATCAGCACGGTCTCGGCAAAGGCGCCGGCAGGAGCTTCGATATGGGGGGTGGTCATGTGCGTGGCCTTGGCTGGTGCGTGAGACGTGGCGGCGGAATTGGTGGTACAGAGGCAGATGAAGTCAAACGTAAAACGTGAAACGTCAACTTGGCCTCGTTCAAATTGACGTTTTACCTTTCACCTTTGACCGCTTTCCAGGCTCAGCATCGAGCGCCCGTGGGCCGGCGCTGCCAGTCCGAACCATTCAGCCACACTGGCGCCGATGTCGGCGAAGCTGTCGCGGATGCCGCAGCCGCCGGGCGTCAGTGCCGGACTCAGGGCCAGGATCGGGATGTGTTCCCGGGTGTGATCGCTGCCGGGCCAGGTGGGGTCGTTGCCATGGTCGGCGCAGAGCACGATCAGATCGTCCTCGCTCAGTTGGCTGAGTGCCCTGGGCAACAGGCTGTCGAAGTGTTCGAGCGCGGCGGCGTAGCCGGCGACATCGCGGCGATGGCCGTATTCCTGGTCGAAATCGACCAGATTGGTGAACACCAGGGTCGGCTTGCTCGCGGCGTCAAAGGCCTGCCTGGACTGCGTCATCAGCGCTTCGATGCCATGCGCCTTGATCGAGCGGCTGATGCCCTGGCCGGCGAAGATATCGCTGATCTTGCCGACGCCGATGACCTCGGCGTCCTGCTGCAGCAAACGATCGAGCAACGTCGGCGCGATCGGCGGAACGGCGTAGTCGCGGCGATTCGGCGTGCGCTTGAAGCTGGCGGCGTCGCTGCCGCTGAAAGGACGGGCGATGACCCGACCGATGCGGTAGGGGTCGACCAGCACCCGGGCCTGCGCGCACAGCCGGTACAGGCGCTCCAGTCCGAATTGCTGTTCATGGGCGGCAATCTGCAGCACTGAATCGGCCGAGGTATAGACGATCGGCCAGCCGCTGCGCAGGTGTTCGGCGCCGAGGCGGGCGATGATCTCGGTGCCGGAGGCATGACAGTTGCCGAGCACCCCGCCGATGCCGCCGCTTTCGATCAGGGCCTGCAGCAGTTCCGCCGGGAAGGACTGCTCGGTTGCGCGGAAATAGCCCCATTCGAACAGCACCGGTACTCCGGCCATTTCCCAATGACCGGAAATGGTGTCCTTGCCGGTGGAGAGCTCGCGGGCGCAGGCCCAGCGGGCTTGCGCGGCGATCGGGTCCTCGCATCCGGGCAAGGCCTTGCCGCTGGCCAGTGCGGCGGCCTGCGCCAGGCCCAACCGCACCAGATTCGGCAGGGTCAATGGCCGGCCGCGCCCGCCCTCGGCGAGCGGTCGCGCGCACCATTGGGCGATATGCCCCAGGGTATCGGCACCGGTGTCGCCAAAGCGCCCGGCATCGGGCAGGGCGCCGATGCCGAGTGAATCCAGCACGATCAGCCAGGCACGGCGCATGGCAGCTCCCCGGTCTGGAATTCGATCCGCTCGTAGATCAAGGGCGGCAGTGTCGGCGCTGCCTGGGTCAGGGTATAGGCCAGCCGCAACTCGGCCGCTGCGCGCGCATGCGCAGCCGCATCGCCGGCATGGACGATGGCCAGCGGATGTTCGCCATCAACCATGCTGCCGAGTTCAGCGACCTCGCTCAGGCCCACGGCGTGGTCAATGGACTGATCGGGTTGAGTGCGGCCGCCACCCAGGGCCACCACCAGCATGCCCAGGCGGCGGCAGTCGATGGCGCTGACCCTGCCAGCACTCGCGGCAAACACCGGCGCCACCACTGCAGCCGCCGGCAGATGCTGCGCTGCCGGGTCGAGCAGATCCGATGGCCCGCCCAGCGCCGTGACCATGCGCGCGAAGCGCTCTGCCGCCGAACCATCTTCCAGGCAGCGCAGCAGTTTCTCTTCGGCCTCGATCGGATCGGAGGCCAGACCACCGAGGCAGAGCAACTCGCTGCCCAGCGCCAGATTGACCCGATGCAGGCGCTCGGGTCGCCCGTCGCCACGCAGATAATCCAGCGCGCAGCGCAGCTCCAGGGCATTGCCGACGGCCGGCGCCAGCGGCTGGCTCATGTCGGTGATCAAGGCCCGCGCCGGCAGGCCCGCCCGCGTCGAAATCTGCACCAGACTGCGCGCCAGTGACCGGGACTGATCCAGCGTGCTCATGGAAGCACCATTCCCGGTCTTGATGTCCAGCAGCAGCGCGTCGGTGCCCGCCGCCAGCTTCTTCGACAATATTGATGCGGTGATCAGCGGCAAGGATTCGACCGTGCCGGTGACGTCGCGGATGCCATACAGGCGCCGGTCGGCGGGCGCCAGATCGGCACCGGCACCGACGATGGCCAGCCCGGTCTCGCGGACAACCTGTCGAAACCGGGCCAGATCGGGCTGTGCCTGATAGCCCGGAATGGCTTCCAGCTTGTCCAGCGTGCCGCCGGTATGCCCCAGGCCGCGCCCGGACAGCATCGGCACGTAGGCGCCGCAGGCGGCCAGCATCGGCGCCAGCATCAGGCTGACCAGATCGCCGACGCCGCCGGTGGAATGCTTGTCGAGCACCGGTCGGTCAAAACCCAGGCCATGCCAGTCCAGCACCCGACCGCTGTCGCGCATGGCCAGTGTCAGCCGGGTGGTGTCAGCCTCGCCGAGGCCGAGCGTGCAGATCGCCATCGCCAGCGCGCCGACCTGGGCGTCGCCCCAGCTGCCATCGCTGATGCCGGCGACCATCGATTGAATATCCGCGCTGTTGAGCGCCTGCCCCAGGCGCAGACGCCGCAGCAACTCCTGGGGCAGCGCTGGTGGTTGGGCAGTGGCGTGCATGGGATGACCGTGGACCCGGAATCCGCACAGTGTGGACTGCACCCACCTGCCTGCCTCTGATGTGGGTCAAGAACCGCGTCCGCCGCACGCCGCTGCGCTCAGGCGGCAGCCTGCAGCTCCGCCGCGCCGGCGATCATCTGTTGGGTGATCAGCCTGCAGAAGCGCATCCAGGCTTGCCTGACCTCGGCCGTGCAGCGCTCGCCGAGGACCCGTTCCAGACTGCGTGCCAGTGCCAGCCCGACCAGCCGGTAATGGCCCCGGCGCACGCCATAGCCGACGTGGCGCCGACCCAGCTGCTGCAGCAGCAGATTCAGGCGTTCCGGTTGTTCCAGCAGATCGATGGCGGCCCCGATCATCTGCAGCAGCTTCTCCCCTTGCTGGTGCGGATCGCTGTTGAAGAGCGGTTTCACGCCGGGATCCAGTGCAAACAGTTCTTCGTAAAAGGCATGCGCCAGGTCCGAAGCCTTGGGCGCCATGTCGGCAAAGCTGGATCGCACAATGGCACGCTGGATGATCTGCATTTCGAGCTGCTCCTCTGGTTGCGCCCTGGCGGGTCAAAGGCGCTTGTCAGAGGGATACGCAACCGCGCGAGCAGACCCGCCAAAAAAATGCGGTTCAGCGGCGGATGCCGCTCAGCAGCTCACGACCATTGGCATCCAGCAGCACATAACCCGCGGGATCGTCGGCGCAACGATGCAGAACCGTGTGCCCAGGCAGCTCCAGCGGCCGGCGGAAGCGGATGGCCATCTCGCGGGTGGTCGCCCCGCTGCGCCGTGCGAGTTCGGCCTCGATGCGGGCCATGCTGCCCACGCCATGGGCGATGGCCCGCCGGAAGCCGAAAGGGCGGGCCAGCCACGCCGCCAGATGAATCGGGTTGTAGTCGCCCGAGACCCGCGCATAGCGGCGGCCGAAATGCGCCGCGAAGCGCAGATCGGCCAGATGTTCGCCGGCCTCGACATTGACCAGTGGCGCCTCGCTGGGTCGGGCCGAGTCGCCACGCGGTGCCCCGCGCACGCGGGTGAAGCAGGTGCTGTCCATGTCGATCACAGCGCGGTCGTTCTGGCTCAGTACCGTATGCAGTATGAACTCGCGACCGCGCCGACGCGGATGGTCCTCGGTGACGGCGACGCTCAGCGCCAGCGGCCGATTCGGATCGATCTCGCCGAGGCGACGGGTGTGGTTGCTGGCATGCACCAGTCCCACGCAGCGCACCGGAAAGTCCGGTTGATTGATCAGATGGAAGTGGGCGGGCTGCGCCAGCACATAGGCGTAGGCCAGCGGGAAGTCCTCGCCGCTGCCGACGAAGCTGCGGTAACGCGCCAGCGCCTGCGGGTCCACCCGCAGCTTGCCGACCTCCAGCCGTGCCCGCGGTATGGCCTCGTCATGGGCCAGCCCGGGCTTGCTGTGTGCCAGCGCATGCCAGTACTCACGGGCCAGACTGGGTAGTGTATCTACGTACATGAAGATCCCGCGAGTCGATGTCAGCGGTCGCCGTCCAGGGGCAACGTCCGGGAGCGAATGCTGGCACACTCGCGCTGAATGAATCGAGGAGACGCGTAATGCGATTGGCGATAGCGATGCTGATGACCGGCCTGTTGCTGTGCACCGGGTTGGCCGCGGAGTCCGCTGCGGCCCAGGATAAAACCGTGTCGCCGCTGAGCCCACAGTTGCTCGATCAGGTGGTCGGCTGGCGCCGCGATTTCCATCAGCATCCGGAACTGGGCAATCGCGAGACCCGCACTGCCGGCATCGTCGCCGAACACCTGCGCCGGCTCGGTTACGAGGTGCGCACCGGCGTAGCCCATACCGGCGTCGTCGCTTACCTGCGCGGCGCCAGCGAACGCCCGCTGATCGCGATACGCGCCGACATTGATGCGCTGCCGGTCACCGAGGAAGTCGATCTGCCCTTTGCGTCGAAGGCGCAGGCCGAATTCCGCGGCGAGAAGGTCGGCGTCATGCACGCCTGTGGCCACGATGCCCACACCGCCATGCAGATGGGCATCGCCAGTGCGCTGGCGGCGCAGAAAGACACGCTGCAGGGCTCGATTCTGCTGCTGTTCCAGCCGGCCGAGGAAGGTCCGCCTGAAGGCGAGGAGGGCGGCGCCCCGCTGATGCTCAAGGACGGCGCCTTTGCGCCGCCACGCAAACCCGATGCGGTGCTGGGCATGCACGTGTTCTCGAACATGCACGTGGGCACGGTGGGTGTGCGCGCCGGTCCCTTCATGGCCGAATCGGACAGCTTCAGGATCATCGTCAAGGGCGTGCAAACTCATGGCTCGCGGCCGTGGATGGGGGTCGACCCGGTGCTGGTGGCCGCGCGCATCGTCGATGGTCTGCAGAGCATCGTCAGTCGCCGCGTCGACATCACCCGTTCGCCGGCCGTGGTCTCGGTGGGCGCGATCAAGGGAGGTATCCGCTACAACATCATCCCCGATCAGGTCGAGCTGATCGGCACCGTGCGCAGCTTCGAAATTCCGGTGCGCGACGCCATCTGGGCCGACATCCAGCAGATCGCCGAACACACCGCGGCCGCCCACGGCGCCAGCGCCGAAACCAGCTTCACCCAGCACACGCTGGTGACCCGCAACGATGTGGCCCTGACCGAACGCCTGCGCCCCGCACTCGCCCGCGCTCCGGGCGTGACCCAACTCATCGAGATTCCGATGTCGACCGTGGCCGAGGACTTCGCCTACTTCGCCGAAGAAGTCCCGGGCTTCTATTTCTTCGTCGGCGCCACCCCGCTGGACCAGGACCCGGCCACGGCGCCGTCCAACCATTCCCCCAAGTTCTACTTCGATGAAGGCGCGCTGGCCGTGGGCATGGCGGCGATGCTGGAGGTGGTGCAGGAAGCGGTGAAACGTTAAACGTTAAACGTCAATCGTCAAACGTCAATTTTGGGCGGGCTGAGCGGCAGTCAGTGCCGCTGTGGGAGCGGCTTCAGCCGCGAATGCTCTGCCGATGTTGGTCTCGGAACGTAGGTCACGTTTGCCGCGCAGCGGTCTACGTCTACGTGACATCGATGAAGCGGAACGCCTTCGATCGAAGCGCCTGCGGCGGACGGCGAGGAATGGATTTTGCGTCCCGCGATGCGCAGTCGCGGCTGAAGCCGCTCCCACAGGGTTTGCGTCACGTAGCCCGCATTCGCGGGCAACGTGACCTACCCAAACGGGAGCGGCGTCGGCGCGCCTGAACACCGGATCAAGGTGCGCTTCTGTTGACGTTTGACCTTTGACGTTTTACCGATTCTCACCGATTCAAGAAGAAACTGAACACCATGTCCGCGACCAGGATGGCGCAGATGCTCAGGACCACGGCGCGGGTGGTGGCGCGGCCTACGCCCTCGGCGCCGCCGGTGACGGAGAAGCCGGTGGCGACGCCGATCAGCACGATCAGGGCGCCGAAAACCACGCTCTTGATCAGGCCCTGATTGATGTCCCAGGGTTCCAGCACCACGAGGCACTGGTAGAGAAAGCCGGACAGGCTCATGTCCACGGCCGACAGGGCGAACACGGCGCCGCCGACGATCGCGAAGAAATCGGCAATCAGGGTCAGGCAGGGCATCATGATCAGCGCCGCGATCATCGGCGGGGCTGCCAGATAGCGCACCGGTTCCACACCGATCACGCGCAGCGCGTCCACTTCCTGCGATACCGTCATCGACCCGAGGCGCGCGGCCAGCGCCGAGGCGGTGCGTCCGGCAATGACGATGCCGGTGATCAGCGGACCGAACTCGCGGGTGACGCCGATGCCAAGGCCGACAACGATGGCGCTCTCGGCGCCGAAGCGCTCGAGCTGGGCGATACCGTTGATCGCCAGCGACAGGCCGATGGTCACTGCCAGCAGCGCCACGATCGGCACCGCATCGACGCCGATCTGCCGGATCTGCTCGAACACCGCCTTGACCCGCAGCGGTTGCCCGACCCGCCAGCCGGCAAAGGTGAAGTAGAAGGTCTCGATCAGCAGCGCGCCGAAATAGCCCAGTTCATCGACCATCCGCACCGTGCCGCGGCCGATCGAAACGATGCCGTTGTAGAGGGGAGTCATGGGAATCCAGGTAAAACGTAAAACGTAAAACGTAAAATGGAATATCGAGAATCCAGTGGGCTCACGATGCAGGTCGCGTGGCGATGTCCTGATTGACGTTTGACCTGTGACGTTTCACTCGCCACCCTCATTTCCTCGCCTCGTCCAGATCGGCAAAGATCGGGAACACGCGGTCGAGGCGGGCCAGTTCGAGCACGGCGATGACCGGCTTGCTGACGGCGACGAGGCTGAAGCGCTGGCGTTTGCCGCGGGCGTTCTGGAAGCCCTCGACCAGGGCGGCGATGCCCGAGGAATCGATGTAGGTCACCGCCGACAGGTCGACGACGACGTGCGAACTGGAGGAAAGGGAGTCGAGGATGCTTTTGCGCAAGCGCTGCGACCAGGACAGATCGACTTCGCCTCGGACCCGGACCAGCCGGATGTCTTGATGGTCTTCGGTAGCGCAGTCGTTGACGTCACTCACGTGGGGGCTCCTTGCGGCGTACTCAGGGAAGTCGTTTGATCATGGTCAGCAGGTTGCCTTCACCATCTTCGGGGTGTCGGAAAACCCAATGGTCCATGACGCTGTCGATCAGATTGATGCCGAGGCCACCGGGGCGGCACTCGGACAGGTCGCGTGGCTTGATCAGGTTGGGATCGACCGGATCGGCATAGTCGCGCAATTCGAAGCGGACCGCATCGGTATCCAGCCACACCGACAGTTCCACCCGGCCTTCGCAGCATCCGCCATAGGCATGGCGGATGACATTGGCAACGGCTTCATCGACCGCCAGCACCATGGTCTGGCGCTGCTTCTCGTCAAAGCCGAGTTGGGTCAGCACTTCGGTGACCTTGCGCCGCACCAGCCGCAGGTTTTCCGGGTCGCTGGAGCCGGCCAGTCCGCCGAGGTAGCGGGCCGGGGCCCGATCATCCGCGATCAGCATCAGCGTGGTGTCGTCAGCCAGGCTCATCTTGCGCAGTTGCCCGACGATGGCGCGCACTCGGGCACGCGGGCTCAGCCCGGAGACGCGCGAGATCAGATCGCGCACGCCTTCGATGCCGATAGGCCTGCGCTCGGGACCGCGCACATCGGTCACGCCATCGGAGAAGGCATACAGGCTGCCGCCGGCCAGGGCCACGCGTTCCTCACGGTATTCGAAGTCACCGAGTATGCCCAAGGGCGGGCCGTCGGCTGGCAGCTCCTGCATGCTTTCGTCGGCGCGCCTGAGCAGCAGCGGTGGGAAGCCGGCATTGGCCATCTCGATGCAACTGGTGGCCGGATCGTAGTAGCCGGCCACGGCGCACACGAACATGCCCCGGGTGACAGTTTCGCAGAGTTCGCGATTGACCTTGGTCAGCCATTCGCCTGGAGGCGTGCCGTCACGCCCGGCCCAGCGCAGGCAGCTCGACGCGCGCACCATCAGCAGGGCGGCATCCATGCCCTTGCCGGCGACGTCGCCGACACAGAAAGCGATACGACCGTCGGGCAGATCGAAAAAGTCGTAGAAGTCTCCGGAAATCTCGCGCGCCGGCAGATTCAGCGCGGTGACCGGAAAGTCGCGTCGACGCGCCGGCAGCAGCGTCTTCTGCATCTGCCGCGCCAGCTGGAATTCGCGCTTGATGCGGTTCTGTTCGACCAGTTCCCGGGTCAGGCGGGCATTGTTCAGTGCCAGCGCGGTGGGCACCGCGAGCAGACGCAGCACATTGGCGTCGTGCTGGTCGAACAGGGCGCCGTCGCGCTTGTTCAGCACTTGCAGGGCGCCGATGGCACCCTCGGCGGAGTCCAGGGGCGCGCACAGGATGGAGCGGGTGTGAAAGCCGCGCTGATCGCCGAGATAATCCGGGTCCAGACTGGTGTCGCGCACCATTTCCACCCGGTTCCCGGCTATCGCCCGGCCGACGATGCCCTTGCCGCGTTGCACCCGAAGTCCGACCACATCCACCGGTCCGGCGCAGGCGCGGCACTCGATATCGCCGGTCAGCGGATCGGTCAGAAACACCGCCGCAGCCTCGGCATTCATGTGATCGGCAATCTGCGAAACGGCACGCCGGAGGGTCTCGCCGACGTCCATCGAGGCCGCAAAGGCGTGGCTGAAGTCGGCCAGAATGCCCGCCTCCTCCGCGCCGATGCCGGCCAGATTGGTGGACAGCGACAAGCTTGGCAGCTCCTGGCTCACACGCTCGGTCCCGGTTTCTGCGGCGAATTGGCGCCGCGCCGCCGCAGCCGCCGCCAGGCCCACATGGCCGGGCCGCTGGCCACATAGACCAGCCCGATCATCAACAGCACCGAGGGCGGATGCGCGGCTACGGGCACGATGGCCACGACGACGACCAGAATCCAGAAGAAGGGTACCCGTTCAGGCCACACCTTGAAACTGAAATAGGGCACGCGCGACACCATCAGCAGGGCCAGCGACAGGGTCAGCACCAGGGCGAACCAGCGCACGCTGCCGCCGACGAAGTCAAAGCTTTCCATGGCCCAGACGAAGGCCATCAGCGCTCCGGCCGCCGCCGGACTGGCCAGTCCGGTGAAGAAACGCTTGTCGCTATGGCCGGCCTGGGTATTGAAGCGAGCCAGGCGCAAGGCCGCACAGGCGGTGTAGAGGAAGGCGATCAGCCAACCCAGCTTGCCGGTGAAATTGCCGTACTCACGCAAGCCCGCCAGTGCCCACATGTACACGACCAGTGCAGGTGCCAGGCCAAAGCTGATCAGATCCGACAGGCTGTCGTACTGCACGCCGAATTCGCTTTGGGTATTGGTCATGCGGGCCACACGGCCATCCAGGCCATCGAACAGGGCAGCGACGAAAACCGCGGTCACCGCCGCCACGAACTGGCCGTTGATCGCCGCGACGATGGCATAGAAGCCGGAGAACAGGGCCCCGGTGGTCAACAGGTTGGGCAACAGGTAGATGCCGGGCGGGCGACGTCGGTTCTCGGGCTCAGGTGCGCTCATCGATCAACTTTGCGATGGCGGATAGCGACCGCCGGAAGCGCGCATTGTATAACTGTGTAGCCCTGACCACGGCGCTTTGTTGCGACCAGGCAATCCGCACTGGCGGGGCAGCTTCACCCGGTGACTCAATTCGGAGTGGCGTGCGATGCGATGGATGACGGTTTGTCTGGTGGTTTCCCTGGGTCTCTCGGCTGCGGCCATGGCGCAGCAGACGGGCAAGACCAAGATGTACAAATGGACCGACGAGAACGGTACCGTGCACTATTCGGCCAAGCCTGACGAGCAGGTGCAGGCGGAGGAGTTGAAGCTGCGCCGGGGGCCGGCGCAGGAGGCTGCTCAACCTGAAGCGGTAGTCGATCCCAAGGAAGTGGCGCGCTGCCAGACCATCCGCGACAGCGTGCGCAATCTCGAAGGCGGCTCGGACAATCTGGAAATCCAGGCTGACGACGGCAGCACCCGGCCGATGACAGCGGAAGAACGTGGTCCCTTGCTGGCACGTTATCGCGAAGCCCTGGCTGAATGCGACAAGGCGGCAGTATCTCCGCCAGCGCAATGACATCGTGCGTGGGCAGCGCGGCGCAGTCCGGTCGGGCCAGCCGTTGGCTTCTGGTTCTGCTCCTGCTCGGCGCGGCTGCTGCGGCCTGGTGGTTGCTCGCGCCACAGACCATTCCCGAGTCGGTGCGCGAGCGTCTGCCTGAGCAAGTCCAGCCGGCCGCGACCAATCCGACCCTGTACAAGTGGAAGGACGATCAGGGCCGCTGGAACATCACCGATCAGCCTCCGAAAGATCGCAAGTACGAGGCGATCACGGTCGATCCCGACACCAATGTGCTGCCGGCTGGGGTTGCGCCGGAGCAGGACTAGGCAGAGGCGATCGCCCCGGCCCTATGCCGTTTGGCAGCTACGCGACCCTGAGGTCAGCGCCTGGCCATGCGCCCCAATGCGTGGGTGATGGCCGGGCTGCCTGACCTCAAGGCTGAGGATTGCGGCCGCCGAGGTTCAGATGGACGACGAAGCGTCGCTGCGGCTCGGCGCCGGCGTTGCTGGCGGCGTGGGGGGCGACGGCGGTGCCGGCGGGGCGATCATTTCGCGCAGCATATGGCGCTTTTCGGGGGTCTTGACCGACACCAGCTGTGGCACCCGTTCGCGTTGCACTTTCACTTCCACCGGTCTCGATGCATCGTGGTTGCCGAGTTCACGCATGGCCTCGCGCGGATCGCTGACGGTCTTGCCATCGACCTCCAGAATCACATCGCCGGGCTGCAGGCCGGCGTAGTCGTCACCGTTGATCTCCAGTACCAGTGCACCCTCGTTGACGCCGAAATAGTGCCCAAGCCCGGGATTCATCGAGCTCAGGCGCAGGCCGCCCATGCCCAGGCGGGTCATGACGTTGATGTGCTCGTGCGGCCCGTCACCGAGGGCCCGTTCGACGATGGTCTCGATTTCCTGGTCGAAGCCCTCGGGCAGCGGCGCCATGTTCGGCAGATCGCCGGAATCGAACCAGAAGGCCCGCGCATTCGGCGCCGCCGTGAATTCGATGCTGCCCTGACGCTCCGCCGAGATCTCGCTGTCGAAGGTCTTGCCGTCGCGGCGCACGCTGAGCTTGACCTTGTCGCCGTCTTTCAGGCCCTTCAGCGATTCCCGCAGCGCCAGCTGCGCCTGATCGCCGCTGACCCGGGCACCGCGCACCGCGGTGATCACATCGCCGGGACGAAGGCCGGCCTTTTCGGCCGGGCCGCCCGGGGTGACGCCCTGCACCTTGACGCCCTCGCTGTTGCCCTCGCCGAGTATCACGCCGATGACGGCGCGATCGGGATCGCCGAGGAAGCGGAACATCTGCACGCGGGCTGGGTCTCCGCCGACCTGCGCCGAGAGCTCGGCCACGCGCTTGCCGACCTCGGCCAGTTGCTGCTGTGCTTCACGCAGCTGTTGCCGGATCTGCTCGTTGTCGGCCTTGTCGGCATCGGCCGCCCAGAGGTTGCCACTGCCCAGGGCGATGGCCAGCGCCAGCCCCAATCCTTGAAACTTGCGATTCATCGGTGTCTCTCCCAACTCGTGTTTTCGTTCATTGCCTGTGTGCGTGGAGCAATCGACGGTGATCCTTCACCGTCGCCGATGCGGGTTCAGTCCAGGCGAGCCTGCAGCAGCATCGGGCCGGCATCCATTTGTGTGGCGGTCTTCAGTTCTTCGAGCAGGCGCACGCGTTCGCGCCAGAGCTGCGCCTGCCGCGGGCCGCGCTCGGCCAGGCCGACATCAATGACGGCGAGGTCGTTTTCGATCGCGCGTTCCCATTGGTATTGGGCTTCTGCCAGCGCCGGGTTGGCCGCGCGCAGGCTGCGTATCTCCGCTTCCAGCGCCTGCGAGCGCTGCACCAGGGCGTTGACCGGGGCCTCCGCGACCGTAGCCGTCGGCGTCACCACGGCCGGCGGTTGCAGCGTGCCGGGCAGCAGCGCAATGGCGGTCAGGCCGGCAGCCAGTGCCAGCCACCACGGTGAAGGTGTACGTCGACGCTGGCGCGAAGTGGCCGGTGCCTCGATTCTGGCGCGAATACTCGCCCAAGCGTCCGCTGGCGGCGTCTCCAGCGGCAGGGCAAGCAGCCTGCGCTTCAAGCTGGTATCGACGCGGGATTCCATTGTGCATCCTCCTGGTTCAGCAGCATGCGCAGGCGGGCGCTGGCGCGTGCCACCTGCGATTTGGAAAAACTCACCGTGCGTTCGAAGGCGTCGGCGATCTCCTCATGGGTGTAGCCCTCGACGTGGTACAGCCAGAGCACCGCACGCGAGAGCGCCGGAAGCTGGCCCATCGCCCGCTTCAGATCCTGGCCGCTGACGCTGTCCATCGGGTCCGGGCCGTTGTCGCTGAGCTGATCGAGCATCAGCGAATCGAGCTCGTCCATCGGCCGTCGTCCGCGCAGGCGCATCAGCGCGGTGTTGACCACGATCCGGCGCAGCCAGGACCAGAACGGTGCTTCGCTGCGGTACTGGCCGACCTGCTCGAACAACTTCAGAAAACTGTCCTGCAACAAATCATAGGCCTCGGTCTCGTTCCCGAGCAGACGCAGCGCCAGGGTGTACACCGGGCGGTCGAACAGACGGTAAACCTGCTCGAAAGCCTCCAGATCGCGGCGCTTCATGCGCGCAATCAGCAAGTCGGGTACGTCGATGGCAAAGGATGAGGTGCTCACAGGCCCATAGGATGCGCCCATGCGGCAAAGGGTCGCAGCGGGCAGAGGTCAGTTGCTCGAAGTCAACATGGTTTGCAAATGAGGGGCAGGGGGCAGGGGGCAGGATCTCGCGGCGTCATTGCGAGGAGCGTAGCGACGAAGCAATCCAGCGCTTGTGCGGAAATGCGTCTGGATTGCTTCCCCCGGATCAAGTCCGGGGTCGCAATGACGCCCGGGGTTCATGGCCCGAACTCCTTTTGGCTTTTCCCGTGCCCCATCCTCGCCCCATGGACAATCCTTGACACCAACCTCATCGCGCCTCATTGACTGACCGACCAATCGGTCAGTAACATGCGGTCATGTCTGAATCCTCCGACCGCAGTGCCATGGACCGCATCCTCGACGAGGCCGTGCGGCTGTTTGCCGCCCGCGGTTTCGCCGGCGTGTCCATGAACGATCTGGCCACTGCGGCACAGGTCAGCAAGGCCAACATCTTTCATCACTTCGCCAACAAGGATGATCTGTACCTGGCAGCGCTGAAGCACGCGGCGGCGGATTTTCCCAAGGAGCTGGCAGAACTCACACGCAGCGCGCCAACGCTGGCTGAGCGCATCCGCCTGTTCGTGGTCTGGCATTCGCGTCGTCTGCGCGAGCGTGAACCGCAAACCCGACTGTTGCTGCGCGAGCTTTTCGGCGAGGGCCAGCACGGACCGGAGATTGCCCGCGAGATCTTTGGCGATGCCAGGCAGCGGCTGCTGGAACTGGTGGCCTCGGGACAGGCCTCGGGCGAGTTGCGCGCCGATGTGGAGCCGGCGGTGCTGGCGTTGACGCTGGTAGCGGTCGATGTCTTCGGCTTCCTGGCGGCACCGACGCTCAGGGCGATTCCGGACATGGCTTTCGGTGCCGATGGTTGCCTGCTGGCCGAGCGCGTGTCCGATCTGATCCTGCACGGTGCGCTGGTGCGCAACCTGCCTGCTGAAACTTCTGGAGTGGTGGCATGAGTTCGCGCGCAACGGAGCGTTTTCTGATTCTGGCTGGCGCCATGCTGGTGCTGGCTGGCTGTCACAGCGAAGAGACCAAGCCGGCCCCACGGGGCACGCCGATCACGGCGCAGGCGCCCACGGTGCGCGAAGTGGCCAATGTCGAGCGCAGTGTCGGTGTGATCACCTCGCCGGAGTTGCCTTTGGTGAAAGCCGAAGCCACCGGCCGCGTCATCGAACTGCTGGTCGATGCCGGCAGCAAGGTCACGGTGGACCAGCCGCTGGCGCGACTCGACGATGAAGTGCAGCAACTGGCGCTGAAATCGGCGCGCGCTTCGCTGCGCCGCGCCGAAGTCCAGCGCGACAATACCCAGACCTCGCTGGCCAGACTGGTCGACCTGCGCAGCAGCGGTGCGGTCTCGCAGGGCGCACTCGACGATGCCCGCGCCGCCGCCGATGCCGCCGTCGCCCAGGTCAACGAGGCCAAGGCTGCAGTGGAGCAGGCGCAATGGGCGCTGCGGATGACCACGATCAAGGCGCCGATCGCCGGCATCGTCCAGCAGCGCCGCGTGGCCGTTGGCGATCTGGTACGCAGCGGCGATCCAGTGATCGAACTGGCCGCAGCCTCGGCACTGCGCGCCGTCCTGCCCTTCCCCGAGACCTTCCTCGGGCGCATCCAGGTCGGACAGCAGGTCCGTCTGGTGCTGCCCGATCAGCCGGACACCACCGTGGATGGCCAGATCAACGAACTGCGGCCCATTGTCGGCCGCGACAATCGCGCCATCGAGGCCATCGTCGCCTTTCCCAATCCGGGCAACTGGAAGCCCGGTGGCAGCGTGGTCGGTGAGGTCATTCTCGATGCCCGCCCCGAAGCGCTGACCATTCCCATCGAATCCCTGGTGCTGCGTCCGGCCGGCGAACTGGTTTATGTGCTGGACGGCAGCACCGTCAAGGCGACCCCGATCTCGGTGGGGGTGCGCACCGGCAGCTATGTGGAAGTGCTGAACGGGCTTGATCCCGGCCAGCGCGTCGCGGTCAAGGGCGCCGGTTTTCTGACCGATGGCGCGCTGGTGCAGGTGCGCGAGGAATAGGCGATGACGCGCGCCGCCACCGGCAGGCCCGAAGGTCAGCGCGCACGCCGGCAACATTCAAGCTTTCTGGTCGCCCGCCCCCGGGTGCTCCCCTCCCCCCGTGCTTTGGGGGCGGGCGACCGGAATCCCGGTTTGGAAAATATGGCGCTCACCGCGAACGGGGCGATGCAATCCGGACGCGCTGTTTCAAAGGCGCTGGATTGCTTCGTCGCTGCGCTCCTCGCAATGACGCATCAACAACCAGCGATATGGATTCATGGCAGATCTCCCGTGTCAGCTATCCGAACAGGCCGCCCTGATCCTTCCACGATGGCCGCACGCCCGCTCTTGATTTCCCCCTTTTCCCTTTCCCCTTTCCCTTTTTCCCGCCTCTGACCCATGTCTCTGCCTTCGCTATCGATCCGCCGTCATGTGTTCGCCGCGATGCTCAGCATCGTGCTGGTGCTGTTTGGCCTGATCGGCTATCAGCGCATCGGCGTCGATCGCTATCCGCAGGTCGAATTCCCTCTGGTCTCGGTGGTGACGGTGCTACCCGGCGCCAATCCGGACATCGTCGACACCAGCGTGACCGGCGTGATCGAGAGTGCGGTCAATGCCATCCCCGGCATCGACTTCGTCGCCTCGACCTCACAGCCCGGGGTGTCGCAGGTGATCCTGCAGTTCGATCTGTCGAAGAACATCGACGTGGCCTTCAACGAGGTCCAGGCCAAGGTCAACACCATCCTGCGACGCTTGCCGGACGAGGCCGATCCGCCGGTGGTCGCCAAGGTCGAGTTCGGGGCCGATCCGGTGTTGTGGCTGTCGCTGCAGGGCGACCGCACGCTGCAGCAGCTGAATCAGTACGCCCGCAACACCATCAAGAAGCGTCTGGAAACCATCGATGGCGTCGGTCAGGTGCTGCTCGGCGGCCGCCGCGACCGTACCATCCGCGTCGAAGTCGATCTGGCGCGGATGGCGGCCTTCAATGTCGATGCGCGCGACATCCGCCAGGCCTTCGCCCGTGAACATCTGTCGCTGCCCGGCGGATTTGTGG